>JBAYKX010000020.1:0-81767 GCA_041664345.1 Salinivirgaceae bacterium | reverse complement strand
TAAATTTTTTTCAATATCTTTGCCCATAGTTGAGTTTTGTTCGCAAAGTAAAACTACAACTTTAGGGCGAAACCTTCGGGCGGTAACCCTTATTCTTAAAAATTTAGTCGGTTAGTAGTGATTCTTTTTTATTTTTTAAGCTTAGTAGAATATATTTGAATTTCATTATTTTAACCTTATTACCTTATTCAATATATTGATAATAAGGTAATAAGGTTTATGAACATCGGTCATATATTATTCTACTAAGGTTTTAAAAAGAAAATAAGGTTTTAAAAAGCGTCAACTACCTTTCGACTTCAATGAAAGATTCCGAATAATGCCTAATTTTACTGCTTAAAAAAAAGTTATGCCGAAAAATGCCTTACTATTTATTACTGCAATAATCATGACCTCTGCGTGTCAAAGAGATTATACCCCTAAGCCAAGAGGATATTTTAGGATTGACTTACCGAAAAAAGAATACCGGATGACACCCGATAAAATACCGTATCAATTTGAATATCCAACCTATTGTTATCTTTTGAACAATCGAAAAGCGGAACAGGAAATGTATTGGATTGACTTGGTTTATCCTCAATTTAAAGCTACGGTCTTTTTAAGTTATAAGGTTATTGACAAGAATTTTGAAACCTACTTTCAGGATTCCTATAATTTTGTTTATAAACACACCATAAAAGCGGATGCCATTGACGAAATAGCTATTGTTAAACCCGATAAAAAGGTGTACGGAATAGTATATGACATTAAAGGAGATGCAGCCTCAAATCTTCAGTTTTATTTGACCGATAGTACCAAAAATTTTGTTCGTGGTGCTTTGTATTTTGATGTGTTGCCCAATAAAGATTCCCTAGCTCCGGTTTTAAGCTTTATAAAGCAAGATATTGATAAGTTGGTAGAAACTTTTGAATGGAACTGAAATGTCGCTGATTGTTAAAGAGTTTATTGACACTGGATCCCAACTTGGCATTTGGAAAAAAGAAGAAGATTTGGAATTGCTTCTATCAGTTTATCCGCTTGTACCATCGGAAAAAGAATCCTTTGAAAAAATAAACAACCTAAGCCGGAAAAACGAATGGCTTACTACCCGTATTTTGTTAACTGAATTGCTTGAAAAAAGGAAAATAATTCAATATACAGCACATGGGAAGCCTTTTTTAAATGAAAGCAACCTACATATTAGTATTACTCATTCAAAACATTTTGTAAGTATTTTAGTAAGTGAAAATTACATACCCGGAATTGATGTAGAACACATTTCAATGAGGGTTAATAAAGTTACTCATAAATTTTTATCGGAAACTGAGATGGTCTGGTGTAACAATCTTACCTTGATGACCGCTTGTTGGAGCGCCAAAGAAGCCATTTTTAAAGTATTTGGAAAGGATTTAGATTTTAAGGACATTGAGATTAATCCATTCACAATTGAACAAAATAAGGGAAGCCTATCAGCAAAAATCATAAAAAATGACTTTACGACTGATTTTGCGCTTAATTACCATCTCATTGAGAATGACATTCTGGTATATACACTCAAAACCAGCGATGCATACTAGTAATAAAGATTTTTAATATCTTTCCACAATGATATTGAACCTACTAAAAGAGAACATTACTAAGGGTAAAAAAACCTTTGCCTTGCTTATCGATCCCGATAAACATACTGAAAATACCATTACTAATTTAATAGATAAAGCCAATTGCACTCCTGGTCCCGACTTAATTTTAGTGGGTGGAAGCATTGTTATTAATGGCATCGACCAAACCATTCAATATATTAAAAAGCTTACAACAAAACCGGTGTTATTATTTCCGGGAAATGCCGTACAATTTTCACCTTATGCCGATGGAATATTATTTCTGTCATTAATTTCAGGACGAAATGCGGAATTTTTAATTGGAAATCATGTATTGTCAGGAATAAAAATAAAGAAGTCGGGTATTGAAGTTATACCTACCGGCTATATATTAATTAATTCCGGTATGGATACTTCAGTTTCCTATATGAGTAATACATCTCCTATTCCCTATTTTAAAAACGATATTGCCACGGCCACAGCAATTGCCGGTGAACTATTGGGATTAAAGCTAATTTACCTTGAAGCTGGAAGTGGCGCATTAAAACCTGTTTCGGATGCAATGATTCAAGAAGTAAAATCCAATCTATCGGTTCCTTTAGTTGTTGGAGGTGGTATTAAAACCGTTGACCAACTGCGAAAAGTATTACAAGCCGGCGCTGATATGGTTGTTGTTGGAACAGCTGCTGAGCAGAATGATAAAATAATTGCAGATTTTACATCTGTATTTGCTGAATTCGGAGAACGGTAAGGCAATAAATAAGCACTGGGTTTATAACCATCATTGTACTCAATTCGGAACATAATAATTGAAGTGAGTTTATATATATTAGAACTTTTTATTGTCTTTGTCCAAATAAAAAGAGAATGAATGAAACAGTATTTTGAACAATAACTAAAAATGACATTCGTGGAAAATACTAAATTGAGAATTTACACCTTAGACGATGCTAAAGATAAGCATCTAGGAAAAGTTGGGACAGAAAAGCGGGATAAGTATGAATATGAACTTAGACTTGATTTATTAGGAGAAATGATAAAGCAAGCCCGCCAAGAGAGGCATTTAACACAAACTCAATTAGGAGAACTAATTGGTGTTCAGAAATCACAAATATCAAGAATTGAGCGAAATGCCAAAAACGTAACAATTGAGACAATTTTACGAGTTTTTGGAGCATTAAAGGCTAAAGTAAATTTCAATGTTGAATTATTAGATGGCGAGTTTAAAATAGCTTAAACTACGGTTGCTAACCCGCTATTCCGATTCTATTTCTAAATCAATCTTTTCCCGCCTAAAAAATCATTTTTCGAGTTCCCATATTACGTTGCCCGTGCATCCATTTGGAAAAGGAATATTTAAGAAATTTGCTATGGAGGGCGCAATATCTTGCATATAAACGGTTCGGGAAATCCGCTCCCGTTTTATTTTCCATCCAAACCAAATCAACGGAACATGCACATCGTAGTTATTTGCTGAATTTGCTGTAGAAAGATATTCACCTTTTTCAATCCAACCGGGTTCAAGATTCAGCATTACATCTCCCGATCTTTTTTGGTTGAATGAATTTTGCATGGTAGAAAATACCCCAGTAGTAAATTGAGTTTTCTCAAAAGTTGTAGCAGTAACAGCATTGGCAACACCCGTAAACTGGATTATAAATTGAGCCACTTCATTCTGCAAATCGGTAATCTTTAAATTAGCATCTTCAATCAATTGATGATTTAAATAAATTTGTTTGTTATTATATTCTGTAATCCATTTTCCTTTATCATGCAGTGCATTCAGGTAGGTACCCAATAACATCAGCGCTCTTTCGGAATTGAATACACCAGCCGGAATATTTTGGTTCATTAAATCTTCAGGATTATAGGATGTACCATGGTCGGCAGTTAAATATATCATTACATTATGCTTTCCGAATTGCTCCTCAATAAACTGCAATAAATGCTCCAAGTCGGCATCAAGTCGGATATACATATCTTCCAGTTCTACCGAATTGGGACCACAAGCTTCACTTAATTTTGAGGTTGGAGAAAAACCTATGCTTAAATAATCGGTGAAATCATCGGCACCTAACTCCTCTGCAATAATGGCTGAAAGTGCAAAATCTTTGGTAAGCAAATTACCGTAAGGATTTGCTTTAAGTAAGCCAAATTGTGCTTCCTTCTTTATAAATGAAGTTACCTTTTTTGCAAACTTGTTATCGGCAGTAAAACCTATGGAACCTGATATTCCTTTATTTGAACCATTCCTGTATTTTTCTTCCGATAATAAGGGTAACCATTCCCTAGTTAAATATAGATCAGCAAACTTTTTTTGGTTAAATTCATTTACCCACCCAGGTAACGAATCAAAGTAATACGTACTTGAAACCCATTTCCCGGAGGTGTCATCGAACCAATACGAAGCATTTGCCAAATGACCGCCGGCTAGAACCGCTGTTTCAGGCTTTAAAGAAATACTTATAACTTTTGAACGTGAATTATTGAAGAGTTTTAATTCATCAGAAAAGGTAGTAGTTAATAAGTTTTTGGGTGAGTATGGATAAATATCGGTTGCGGCACCTAGTGTTTTCTGCTTCTCATCAAAAATGGAAAATGTATTGTTGTTTTGAATCCGCTGATACCACCGATCGGATACTATTCCATGTATAATAGGTTCACAACCGGCAGCAATGGTAGCCATGCCCGGCGAAGTCTGCGTTAACAGATAATTGTAATTGGCATTTTTACAAAGCGAACCCTCCTCAATCATTTTTTTGAAACCACCTTCACCAAAATTATCCCAAAATCGATACAAATAATCATACCGCATACCTTCAACCACAATGCCAATTATTAGTTTGGGAGCATCGGGCGGAATTTCCTTGCGTTTTTGGGCAAAGGTTATTTATACTTGAATTATCAATAATATTACACTTACTATTGTTAGCTTTTTAAATAGTTCCATTCTTTCTTTTTTTTCATCCGCAAAAGTAAAAAAAACGACAAATAATTGGACTAAAAGATATTCATGAATTGAATAATTCTTAAATTCATTAGATTAATATTTCTATACATTCATTACTATTAAACACTTGATAGTCATTTATCCAACAAATGGTTGAACCTTTATGAGATTTTGGCGTAATATTGTGAAAAATTGAAAATTGAAAAAAGCACTGCTATTTATATTAATTATTACTAAGTTTTTCTGGTTCATGCCGATGAATTGAGGGTAAAAGGTGTTTTTTTAAAAGTTGGTTCAGGTAGCGTGCTAACGGTGAGTGGAACGACATTGGATTTAAACAGTTCCAATAGTGGGGCGGTGAAAGTGACACAAACCGGAAATATAGTCGTCGAAGGAAATGTAAGCATTCTTTCAAGTGCCTCGGTAATGGTTGATGGTACACTTTCAATAAATGGCAACTGGACAAACGATGCTACTGGCAGCGTTGCCTTGGCTGGGGGTTCCATGGGCACTATTAGTTTTACCGGAACAAATTCCCAACAAATTGGGGGTACAACTCAAACACAATTCGAAAATATTGAAATTGATAACGCAGCTGGGATTACTTTGGCTAACTCCCTTACCATTGAAAACCAATTAACTTTTACTAATGGAATAATTACTACAGGAGCAAATCGGGTTGATGTTACTGCAACTGCCGATGGAATGGTTGGACCTGGGATTGGCAATTATATAATTGGTACCATTCGCCGATATGTTTCAGCAGGTATAGAATATTCCCTTCCCATTGGAACTGTTGCTGGTTATGAACTAGCAGGCATCTATGTAAACAACCAAACCGGACTTAACTATATTGATGCAACATTTAATCAAGGAAATCAAAATCCAGTACCTGGTGGATTGACTGTAAATGGTGTTATTGTAAGTCAATTTCTGGACTATGGTTATTGGACATTTGTCCCCAATGGAGGAACCTCTGCAATTAATTATAATGTTACCATCCGTTCTACTTTACATACCGATAATGGAGGTAATGCTGATAACTATTCCTTAATCACCAATACAGGCAGCGGTTGGCAAAATCTCGGAGTCCATTCCACTACAACACAGACCTATTCCGCCACCGTAGTTTTAGCCAAAAGGCAAGGACTTACTGCAGCAGGTGATTATATTATTGGATATTCACCTACAAGTTTATACAACCCCATACCTGTAACTAGCGAACTTAATGTAAAAGGAACCATACTTAAAGTGCCTGCAAGTGCTACTGCCACTTTAACCGGCAACAGTATGGTATTGAACAATTCCGATAACGGAGCTATAGAAGTAGCCTTAAACGGAAATTTTGTTGCTGAAGGCAATGTTAACCTGCTCTCCGCTGCTAACCTTTCAGTTTCTGGAGCATTTTTATGTAACAGCAATGTTAACCTACTTACCGGGGCTTCACTCATTGTAACTGGAACTTTTGAATCAGAGGGCAATATTAACTTGCAATCCGGCTCTGCTATAATGCTGGACGGTACTCTTTCTGTTAAAGGAGATTGGACAAACGATGCCACAGCAAGTATAGCATTAGCTGGTGTCACTAATGGAATCGTTCAATTTACAGGAACTTCCTCTCAACAGATTGGGGGCACTACTCAAACACAGTTTGAAAATCTTGAGATTGACAACACTGCCGGTATAACTTTAGCCAACTCCGTAACTATTCAAAATCAACTAACCTTTTCCAATGGAATAATAACTACTGGAGCCTTTTTTGTGGAAAATGCAGCAACGGCAAACGAAGTGTTAGGATATGGAAATGGAAAATACGTTTTTGGCAACTTTCGTCGATATGTTTCAACAGGAATTGAATTCCTATTTCCAATTGGATCAGCTACTGAGTATGAATTAGCGGGTATATATGTGAACAGCCAAACCGGGCTTACCTATATTGAATCTAAATTTACTCAGGTTAATCAAAACCCAGTGCCCGGCGGACTGACCGTGAACGGTGTTGCCGTGAATGAATTTCTGGACTATGGATATTGGACTTTTGTGCCAAACGCAGGGACTTCTGCTTTAAATTATAATGTTACTATCCGTTCAACTCAGCATACCGACAAAGGAGGAACTGCTGATAATTACTCCCTTATAACAGATGTTGGTGGAGGTTGGCAGAATATTGGGGTGCACTCTATTGCAACTCAGGAATATTCCCCTACCGTTGTTTTAGCCAAAAGGCAAGGGCTTACTGCCGCAGGAAACTATATCATTGGCTACTCGGCAGGTAGTTTGTATAGCCCGCAGCCTATTACCAGCGAACTCCGGATAAAAGGATCGATTCTTAAAGTTCCGGCGAGTGCCACTGCTACGATAACTGGAACTGGTATGGAATTGAATAATTCCGATAATGGAACTGTAAAAGTAGCCTTAAACGGAAATTTTGTTACGGAAGGTAATGTCAACCTACTTTCGTCTGCTACTTTATCGGTAGTTGGAACATTTGTATCTGAAAAAAATGTTAACATATTATCCAGCTCGGCTATTATGGTCGATGGTACTCTTTCTGTTAAGGGCGATTGGACAAATGATGCCACAGCCAGTGTTGCCTTGGCTGGTGCAACTAAAGGTACCATTAGTTTTACAGGAACATCATCACAACAGATTGGAGGTATAACTCAAACACTATTCGAAAACCTTGAAATAGATAACACCGCTGGTGTTACATTAGCGAATTCATTCACCATTCAGGATCAGCTTACTTTTACCAATGGAATAATAACCACTGGGGCATTTTTAGTGGAAAATGCGGCAACAGCAAACGAAGTGATAGGGCATGGAAATGGGAAATATGTTTTTGGAAACTACCGCCGATATGTTTCACCAGGTATTGAATATTTATTTCCTATTGGATCGGCAACCGGATATGAGATGGCCGGCATTTATGTAAATAGCCAAACAGGACTTACATATATTGACTCTAAATTTACACAGGGCGATCAAAACCCTGTTCCCGGCGGACTTTCCGTAAATGGAATTGCAGTAACTGAATTCTTGAATCATGGATATTGGACATTTGTTCCAAACATTGGAACTTCAGCAATCAATTACAATGTGAACATAAGTTCTACCCAACATACCGACAAAGGCGGGACAGCGGATAACTATTCCTTGATTACTGATATAGGCTCTGGATGGCAAAACCTTGGAGTTCATTCAATTGCAACACAAGAATATTCACCTACAACCGTGTTAGCCAAACGACAGGGACTAACTTCGGCCGGGAACTTTGTAATAGGCTATTCAGCGTTAAGTTTATACAACCCAGAGCCTGTTACCAGCGAACTGCGAATAAAAGGATTGAAGTTCAAAATACCAGCTAGTGCCACAGCAACACTTTATGGAGCTGCAATGACTTTGAACAATTCCGATAATGGAACTATAATGGTTGCCCAAACAGGTAATTTAATTGACGAAGGTAATGTAAACATACTACCAGGAGCTTCAATTATGGTAGATGGAACAGTATCGCTTAAAGGCAATTGGACTAATGATGGTACGGCAAGTGTTGCTTTGGTTGGATCTACTAAAGGTACAATTGGATTTTCTGGAACTACATTGCAACAAATTGGTGGTTCAGTACAAACTCTATTTGAAAATTTTGAGATAAATAATACAGCCGGAATAACTTTGACAAATTCCATAACTGTTCAAGACCAACTAACTTTTACCAATGGGATAATTAATACTGGAGCAAACCGAGTGGATGTTACTGCTTCCAATGATGGCATGGTAGGACATGGAGATGGAAAATATATATTTGGCACCATGCGCCGGTATGTCGCTCCTGGAATTGAATATACATTACCAATCGGTACTGCAACAGGCTATGAATTGGCAGGTATTTATGTGAATATCCTTTCCGGACTTACCTATATTGATGCCACATTCACAAATAGCAACCAAAACCCAGTCCCGGGGGGACTTTCGGTTAATGGTGTTGTGGTGGATGAATTTTTGGATTATGGTTATTGGTCGTTTACACCCGATGCGGGAACTTTAAACTATAATGTTACGGTACAATCTACATTGCACACCGACAAAGGGGGAAATGCTGATAATTATTCATTGATTACTGATATCGGTTCAGATTGGCAAAATCTAGGTGTTCATTCTATTTCAACACAACAATATTCATCCACTGCTGTTTTAGCTAAAAGGCAGGGTCTTACTTCGGCTGGAAATTTCATTATAGGATATTCGGCCTCAAGTTTATACACTCCACAGCCTATAACCAGTGAACTCAGGGTAAAAGGGTTAATCCTTAAAGTACCTGGAAGCAGTAATGCTACTCTTACTGGGAGCGGTATGGCACTGAACAATTCAGACAATGGGATTATTAAAGTAGCTGAAACCGGCAATTTAATTGCTGACGGTAATGTCAACATTCTACCAAGTGCATCAATTATGGTTGATGGAACAGTATCGCTTAAAGGTAATTGGATTAATGATGGTACGGCAAGTATTGCTTTGGTTGGAGCTACCAATGGTACTATTGGATTTACCGGGACTACATCACAGCTAATTGGTGGATCGGTTCAAACCTTGTTCGAAAACCTTGAAATAAATAATCCAGCAGGCATTTCATTAACGAATTCTTTAACCATCCAAAACCAATTGACCTTTACCAATGGGATTATAACAACCGGGGCAAACCGGGTTGACGTAACTGCTACTTCTGATGGTATGGTTGGACACGGAGATGGAAAATATGTGTTTGGCACCATCCGCCGCTATGTTTCTTCTGGAATTGAATATTCATTGCCAATTGGTAATGCATCAGGTTACGAATTGGCAGGTATTTATTTAAATAGTTATTCCGGGCTAACTTATATTGATGCCACTTTCACAAACAGTAACCAAAACCCGGTTCCGGGGGGACTTTTAGTTAATAGTGTTACTGTGGATGAATTTTTGGATTATGGTTATTGGACGTTTACCCCCGATGCGGGAACTTTAAATTACAATGTTACGGTACGTTCTACCTTGCACACCGACAAAGGAGGAACTGCTGATAATTATTCATTGATTACTAATATCGGTTCAGGTTACCAAAATCTAGGTGTTCATTCTATTTCCACACAACAATATTCACCAACTGCTGTTTTAGCCAAACGGCAGGGGCTTACATCAGCAGGAAATTATGTTATTGGCTACTCAACATCCAGTTTGTATAATCAACAACCCAGCACCAGTGAACTGCAAGTAAAAGGTTCCTATTTTAAAATACCCAATGGAAATACAACTACGCTGACTGGAAGTGGAATAACCTTGAACAATTCCAATAATGGTTCCGTTAAAGTAGCTTTAGGCGGAAATCTAGTGCTCGATGGAGATATCAATGTATTGACCGGAACTACTTTAACTATATTAGGTTCTTTTACGGGTAGTGGCGATATAAACATATTTTCAGGGGCTTCCATATTGATAGATGGCACGTTGTCGGTAAAAGGAAATTGGACAAATGATGGCACAGCCAGCGTTGCACTGCCTGGAATCACAAAAGGAACCGTTGGTTTTACAGGAACTTTGTTGCAGCAAATTGGAGGGTCAGTTCCTACAATTTTCGAAAATCTGACGGTTAATAATGTAGCCGGACTTACTTTAGCAAATTCCATGACTGTTCAGAATCAGCTATCACTTACCAATGGGATTATAACTACCGGGGCCAATAAAGTTATTTGTTTAAGTACAGCCAATACTGACATACAAGGATATTCCGCTTCTAGTTTCGTTAATGGTACTCTTGAAAAATCCATAACAACAAACACCAACATTTACCCATTGCCAATTGGAAAAGGAACCAACTCCACCGACTATCATTTGGCCGAATTTTTAAACAATAATGTTACCGGGGTAACAACTCTTACCGCATCTGTATCTTCAATAACCGAAACTCCTCCCAATGATGACGCCTCATTAGACCCTTTGAAAGCCATTCAATGGAGTAAATTATTAATTGATGTCAAGGAAACAGCCCAATGGAGTATAATTCCAACTGGAGCATTAGCAACAGGTGATTATGGGGTCAATCTTTATGTAGGAAATATCATTGGTTTGTCGGATGCTGATGATAATGAGTTTGTTGTTATGAAACGTCCAACAGGTTCTGTTACCTATGCCGATTGGAATACTTTTGAATCAACCACAACCATCCCTGCAAATTCAGCAAATGGACGCATTTTCGATTCAGGTGCCGGATATGCACAAAGAACGGGTTACACCACCTTTTCAGAATATGTTGTTGCCACAACTGAATCCGGATTCCCATTACCAATAGAGTTACTATATTTTAATGCATACATGAACAACAATATTGTTGATATAAATTGGGCAACAGAAACCGAAACAGGGAATGATTATTTTATCATTGAAAAAACTAATAACCCAAATTCCAACAATTGGCAAGAAATCGAAGAAATTAATGGCGCAGGCTACAGTCACAATTTGATTACTTATCAAACCAAAGATTTACATCCTTATTCTGGAACATCGTATTACCGTTTAAAACAAGTAGATTTTAATGGGGACTATTCTTTATCAAATATTGAAAGTGTTATAAATAGGATGAATTCTATATATGAAATTGAATTTTACCCTAACCCCTATCATAAAGGGGATAATTTAGCCTTTTCAATCAAAGGTATCGATGAAAAAGAGAATATTACTCTGGAAATAATAGATATGAACGGAATGGTTATCAAGCAAATACAATACAATACCGAAATTGATGAAAACAACTCCTTATTAATGGAACATTTGAATAATTTAACTACTGGTTGTTATCTGTTACAATCAAAATCAAATAGCCATATCATGCGAAAAACAATAATAATTACTGAATAATTGAAAACTAACGAGATACTATATGAAAACACTACAAGTAAAATTTAGGAAAGAAAAAGTGAAATCTGATTTTAGATTGTTAAAACTTTTTGTAACACTATCAATAGTGTTGAATGGTTTTATATTGCTGGGCCAAGTAGCCATTAATGAAGATGATTCCGATGGCAATACAAATACAGAGTTAGACATCAAATCAACCACCAAAGGGGTAATCTTTCCTGTTATGACAACTGCTGAAAGAGATGCAATTCCATCTCCTGCCGAAGGGTTACTTATTTTTAACCGGAGTGGAGGTTATCATAATTATTATAATGGTACACTCTGGCAACAAATTGATAGGAATGTGGTGCTGTTGGCAATAAATCCATCAGGTGCAGGCACTGATATTGGGGTTGGAGTTGGAGTAGCCGATCCGGATAATTCAGCCATATTGCATGTGAATTCTACTACTAAAGGATTTCTTTTGCCAAGAGTTACCAGTTCGCAGCCTTCACCAATTGCCGGACACCTGTATTATAATACATTGGCTGATAAAATAATTTATTACAATGGCAGCAACTGGAATGAAATATCAACAACGGCAAGTATTGCCGGGGCTGGTGGGGCTTCAACTGCCGAGGGCGTTTTAATTGGAAGCGGAACCATTGCGGCATCGGCAAAAATGGAAGTTAGAACCACAACGAATAAAGGCTTACTTTTACCCAGAATGACTGATGCCCAGCGTGATGCCATTGATTCACCTGCCGAAGGGTTAACTATTTATAATACCACTGCCAATAATTATCAATATTTTTCATCGGCTACATGGTACAGTTGGGCTGATGCTTCGTTAACCTACGGAGTGGTTATTGGCAACCCCGGATTATCGTGCAAAGATATATATGATTCGAATTCAGCCAGCCAGGGAGTGGATGGCGTTTACTATATCGATCCTGATGGTGTAGGTGCTAACCCTGCTTATGCCTGTACCTGTGACATGACAACCGATGGGGGTGGATGGACTTTGGTGGAAAATACAGGTCCAAAAAATACGAATAACCCAACGACTGCAAGCTCTGGGATTTCACCAATCCCTTCCACAGTAGGGTCAGCATTTGCCAAGCTTAGCGATGCCGACATTAATCTTATCAGGGACGATTACAGTACTTCAATCATGAGAGTAGAACGGTCTAATGGTGCTTTTTCTGGAAATATAATATATTTTAAGCAGAACCGGGTTTTTAATTCAACTGCTGCCAATAACACAACCTCTATAATAACCTATTTTACCAGTTATGCCAACGCAATTTCCAATACTAGCATTCAAACAGGTACTGCAAATTATGGAAGTGCATTTGACAGTTGGTCCGGTGGAACAGTTGGTTATAGAATAATATTTAGATATGCAGCCGAAGGTATTATTTCAGATGGTGCCACCAATACTTGTGGCGGGACAGGAACCAATAACCGTAGTGAATGTAATGCTTTGGTTTGGGTTAAAAAACCATAACAACCGAACTTATTAATTTAAAAACCAAATTTCATTTTTTATAAATGAAGGTTTGGTTTTTTTTGTTCCTTTACATTCCTGATTCCTAAAAAATGAATAACTCAATTCTTCTTATCACCCCTCCCCTAACCCAACTCAACACGCCATATCCGGCCACGGCAGTACTTAAGGGTTTTTTACAGGAAAATGGCCGGACTGTATTTCAAGCCGATCTGGGAATTGAACTCATCGACTCCATTTTTTCAACCGTTGGATTGGAAAAAATATTCAACATGTGCACAACGTTGAACTTGGATGGGATTGACCGAAAGACGGTGGCTATGAAACCGTTTTATCTCAACAGCATTGAACCGGTAAAAGAATTCTTGAGAGGGAAAAACCCGGCACTTGCCTATAAGATTTGTGGCCGGGAATACCTTCCGGAAGGTCCCCGGTTTAGAAACATGATTGATCTGGAATCCAATTTTGGACCCCATAGCCTCACGGACAAAGCAAAATATCTGGCTACCCTTTATATTGAAGACATTGCCGACCTTATTCGCAATTATATCCATCCCGGATTTGATTTAATACGATACCAACAGCAGCTGGCGCAAACTGCACCGGAATTTGAACCCATTTATCAATCGCTTTTCCAACCGCAAACAAATATCATTGACGAAACGCTACTTACCTTACTTAATATCCATTTAAAAGAAACAAATCCTAAAATTGTCGGGTTTACCGTTCCATTTCCCGGAAATGTTTTTGGGGCTCTAATTTGTGCAAAACATATCAAATCAACGCATCCCAATATCAAAATAGTTTTGGGTGGAGGCTACATAACAACAGAACTGCGAGAATTGACCGACCCTCGCATTTTTGAATTTGTTGATTATATGGTTTTTGACGACGGTGAAAAACCCTTTTTGCAATTATTGGGTTATTTTGATGGAAAAATAGGGGAAGAGGATTTAGTAAACACCATGGCATTAAAAAACCAACAGGTCTTTTGGTTCCATAACCCAACAATTTCACACATTCCATTTTCGGAAACCGGAACTCCCGATTTTACTGGATTACCCTTGCATCTCTACTTTTCGCTGGTAGAGAATGTAAACCCCATGCATAAACTCTGGACCGATGGCTATTGGAACAAAATGACACTGGCACACGGCTGTTATTGGGCTAAATGTGCTTTCTGCGATACTTCGCTCGATTATATTCAACGGTTTGATTCAACTACTGCAGTTACCATTATTGCTAAAATGAAGGCAATCATCCAACAAACGGGACAAACCGGTTTTCATTTTACCGATGAAGCTGCCCCACCAGCTTTGCTTAAAAACCTGGCCATTGAAATTCTAAAAGAAGGATTGTCAATTACTTGGTGGGGAAACATCCGTTTTGAAAAAACATTTACAGCCGATTTATGCCGGTTATTGGCCGCATCGGGGTGCATTGCGGTAACCGGCGGCATTGAAACCGCATCCGATAGGCTGTTGCAATTGATGAACAAAGGGGTTTCGCTGGAACAAGCAGCACAAGTAACCCAAAATTTTTCAAAAGCCGGTATTTTGGTTCATGCCTATTTGATGTTTGGTTTCCCGAGCCAGACACAGCAAGAAACCATTGATTCACTCGAGGTAGTGCGGCAGTTTTTTGAAAAAGGGTTGATACAATCGGCTTTCTGGCACCGTTTTGCACTCACCTGTCACAGTCCAGTTGGCAAGAATCCCGACAAATTTGGAATCACATTAAATAGAAACCTAAAAGGAACTTTTGCCAATAATGAATTAATTTTTCATGATCCGGTAGCACAAAACCAGCCCGACTATAGCTTTGGCTTGACCAAAGCCACCTACAATTTTATGCACAAAATCGCATTTGAAACACCTGTTCAAAAATGGTTCGATTTTAAAGTACCGGCTCCCAATATCCCACCAAAACTGATAAGCCACTATTTGAAAAACAAAAACCATCGCAATATAGAAAGCAAGCAGCTAACTTGGATTGGCGGAGAGACCACAACAGCTATAAATGGTGAATCAGCAAAAATATTTTTCAATAATCCAAAAGCATCCAAATCAATTGATTTGTCAGTTAATGAAGCCAAATGGGTTCATGAATTTATTGAGAAAACAAGCTATAAAAATGACGTGAAAATTACTTTTAGTGAAATGGATCAAGATTTTCTTACCAAATTCAATCATGAATTGACTTCCACACCTTGGTTCCCTATTATCAGGGAATGTGGATTGTTATTGGTTTAACTCATCACACTTATTCTTTCTGAACCATGAACTTTGCAAAATCGTGGTTACCGGCATATTCTAAATCCATAAAGTAGATGCCAGTTGTTAGTGACGACAAATCAAGAGTTAGCAAGGACTTTGCCTCCTCTTTTTCAAAGGATTTTGAAAACACTTGCTTACCGTCAGCCGAATAAACAACTACTTTTACCGGATTTGAAATTTCTTGATTTAATTCCACATAAAGAATATCAGTTACCGGGTTGGGGAAAATAAGCAATTGGTTTTGCTGTTTGCTTGAAATACCAACCGTTTTATCCAATTGAATCTCAACGGTGGTTTGTTGAAAATCGGTAACAGCTATGGCTACTGTTTTTGATTGAAAACCATTTGATTCAAAAGTCAAATCATAAGTTCCAGATTTTAAGTAACGGTAAAACACACCGGAAGGTTGGCTCCAAACTTGCGAGCTATCTTTATCGTGCCCGGCAATAGAAATTTTTGCCACTAACTCATTTCCATTTGTATCAGTAACCAAACCATGAATACCGTACAAAGCCTGTTTCAAATAATTCAATAAGGAACGGTAATTATTTTCCCACATTTGGGGCAATTTGCTGGCCTCTAATATATATTCATCACTCAATTCGGCGGTAATTTCACGACCATGTAAAAAGTACGTTACATAGTCCTGTCGCCCTCCGGTTATCCGGTACCAATCATATCCATTAGTAATTCCATTTTGCATAAAGGTCATATAACTTGGATCCGTTTTATGCACAGTATCAGCATACTCTCTACAAATAAATTGAAACCATGCATCATCGGCATGCCGTTTACTAAATGTGTCCCAAGGATAATTGAGCACCTCTACTCCGCCATGAAAGTTCATTGAAAGAGAAAAATTGGTTTTTTTCATAAAAGCTATCATAGCCTGTGTCTCTGGCTGCCATTCTTCACCATCGGGATGGCTTCCTGCAATAGGATCCGGAAAATTCCGGTTTATATCAACATAATTGGCATTACTCCGTGTTGCACCATATACCGTATTGTTCCCTCCTGCAAAGGTGCCATCAGGGTTTGCCAATGGGTTGATGTAGATTTCAAGATTATCAACCAATCCCTTTATGTTGGGTTGGGAGTAATTTGAAAGTAAATAATCAGCCAACCGGAGCATTAACACATAACCTGTCAGTTCATCGCCATGCATTGATGAGGAATAAAAAACCTTAGGTTCTGTTTCAAGGTTCCGCACATTATCTGAAATTTTTAAGGCAAGTAATAATCTTCCTTCTACCGTTTCTCCAATGGTATCCAACTTACATAGATCCGGATAATCGAGCGAATATTGCTTCATCATTGACAAATACATATCGTAATCGGGATATGAATCCCAACTAGCCATTTGTTCCATTTGAGAAGCCATCTTAAATTCTTCCCGCATTGATGGTATTGGCTCAGGAATAAATGGAATATTCAGTCCAACTAATATCTCATATTGTTTGGCATTCAAGTAAATTATTGCTTTACCGTTCACTTGTTTATCAATTGACCAGGAATAAATTGATGGAATTTGGGATAGGTAAACCGTATCAACACTTACAACAACTTCGCCCCGCTGGGCAAGCATTATCTGTAAAGGTTGCTGTGAAAAAGATATCGCAGCCAGGAATAGAAATGATAAGGTGAAAAAAATGTTTTGCATAGTAGTAGTTTTTACAAAGTGTCAAAGATAGAAATTATCCTAATCCTATTTAAAAAAAAACCGGATGCTAGATCCGGTTTCATATTTCATTTATAATGAGCCTACACATTAAACCTAAAATGCATAATGTCGCCATCTTGTGCCACGTATTCTTTACCTTCAATGCCTATTTTACCTACTTCGCGGCAAGCTGCTTCAGAGCCTAAGGTTACATAATCGAAGTACTTAATAACTTCAGCGCGAATAAACCCTTTTTCAAAATCGGTATGTATAATTCCGGCACATTGAGGGGCTTTCATTCCTTCGCGAAAAGTCCAGGCACGTGTTTCATCGGCTCCGGTTGTAAAATAGGTTTGCAATTTCAATAACTTGTACGCCGACTTGATTAATTTAACCACCCCAGCTTCCTCCAATCCCAAATCGGACAAAAACATCTGGCGTTCGTCGTAGCTTTCCAACTCAGCAATATCCGACTCAATTCCTGCTCCAATAATAAGCACTTCGGCATTTTCGCTTTTAACCGCATCCATTAAAGCATTGGTATATTTATTCCCAGTTTTTACCGATGCTTCATCCACATTGCAAACGTAAAGGATGGGTTTATCAGTAAGCAAAAACAAATCGAACAAATACTCTTTTTTTGTAATAGGGTCAATATCCACGGTACGTGCCGATAAGCCTTTTAACAAAGCATCGCGGTATTTAACCAATAATTCATAGGTTTTTGCTGCTTTTTTGTCGTTTCCGGTTTTAGCAATTTTATCAACTTTTGAAATGCGGCTTTCCACCGTTTCTAAGTCCTTTAATTGCAACTCAATATCAATAATCTCTTTGTTGCGCACCGGGTTTACCGAGCCATCAACATGAGTTACATTATCGTCGTCGAAGCAGCGTATTACATGAATAATGGCATCGGTTTCGCGGATGTTAGCCAAAAACTTATTCCCCAACCCCTCTCCTTTGCTGGCTCCTTTTACCAATCCGGCAATATCCACAATTTCAACTGTGGTTGGAATCACCCGTTTAGGATTATCAATAGCAGCCAATTTATTCAATCGCTCATCGGGAACCGTAATAACCCCCACGTTAGGTTCAATGGTGCAAAACGGAAAATTTGCCGCCTGCGCCCTGGCATTCGATAAACAATTAAACAAGGTTGATTTTCCCACATTGGGTAACCCCACTATTCCGCACTGAAGAGCCATTTCTTAGATTTTAGAAGTTAGATTTTAGATTTGAGACTTGTCCCGATAGCTATCGGGATTAGATTTGAGAAGTCAGAAGTTAAATTATAATCTTTTCTAAATTCTAATTTCTAATCTCTAGTTCATTTGCAAAAAAAAACCAATCCGGTGATTGGTTTTTTTTTATTTAATTTAAAGTTTCTTCATCCCAAAGAGCGCCCCATTGTATTTCGGACAATAAATTATCTTCGAACCAAAGGTTCATACCTGATTCATAAAAAGAAAGCACGGTGGATGAAATACCATCCTCATCGGTTAATTGCTCTTCTTCCATTTCACCTAATTGAAATTCGGTAGCAAATTTAAAGACTTCCTCTTTGGCCAATCCTATCATTTTTTTGCCGGCAATGGTTACATCTTCTGAACTGGTAGCAATGGCAACCAAGGTCCACTCTTCGCCTTCTTCAAACGACAAAGAAATCTCTTGATCATCATAATGCCATATCTCTGACCGACCTAACATGTCCTCCGTTTCATCATATTCTTCAACCTCATCGGGTTCACCCATTAATTTCTTCGCCTCTTCACGCTCCATGCCAAACCTTAAAGGGCCTATTCCAATACCTATTTCAATGTTTTCTAATTTCATACTATTACTTTTAATTATTATGTGCACAAATCAACGCAACTTAAGAATGCATTAATATTGATTTGAAATTCCGAAGATTTGCAAAAAACACTTTGCGCACCACTGGGTCTTGAGCCCAAGCAGGATATTCTGGTGGAATGGTGGACACTGTTGTGAATATAACTTTAACTCTTCCATTATCGGAAGGAACAATTTCCCATTTAGCGTTAAAAGTATCAAGCCTATCAATATCCTTTTGCTTTGGCAGCAAACTATTAATAGGCGAAATAAATACTAACACATTTGAATTCGATGCATCTTTGCTTACTACATATTTTGAAACCATATCTTGCTTTCCAAAAGGCCAAGGAGCATCCAAATTTGTTTGTACATACCATTCTACCGGGCTTATCTTTTTAATAACCTTAACCGATTCCACATTTTTCATCCACAAATGGGTTTTCGATGCATCTGATATCAAAGCAAGTATTTCGTCAACTGAACAATTTAAATTCATCTTACCCGACCGTTCCCTAACTTTCACGTTCTTTTCGTTAGTAACCCAACGCTCCATCACTTCAATTCCATCGTCATTAGTCACTAACACCCATTTTGAGGCATCACCAGCCATTGCCGTATTCGTGGAAAACGAAGATATTACTAAAATAAGCAATATTAGAAAAAAGAATTTTGTAAGAAACCGAACCATGAAATACAATTTTGATGACTTTAACATTAATATATATAATTCATTTTGCAAAAGTAATGTATTGAATGATATTTTCAAATAAAGTGGTATGTATTTGAACCAGAAATTTTAAGCAATGGAGTTTTTTAAGTTTTAAAAGCAGGGTCAACGGTAATAAAATAAACCATGCTTCAAAACATTTCACCAAAACTAATGTTAGATAAAATGTAAGTAGTCGCTCAAAATAATAAGTAATGAAAGCCATTTGGAACGGTCAGATTATTGCGGAAAGCAACCAAACATTGGAGGTTGACGGGAATTGCTATTTTCCGCCCGATTCAATCAGAATGGAATATTTGAATCAAAGCGACACTTATACCACTTGCAACATTAAGGGAAGAGCTTTTTATTATCACTTAACGGTAAAAGGTCAAATTAATTTCGATGCAGCTTGGTACTATCCAGTACCTTATAGTCAGACCAAAAACATTGCTAATTACATTGCTTTTTGGAAAGGCGTAGAATTTGAATCCTGAATAATATAAAATTGCAAATATTTTATATTTTTACAAAAACATCACTCAAACCATGAATCAAAATAAGTTATTATATGTGGATGATGAATTCATCAATCTGCAACTTTTCAAATTCAATTTTCAAAAAGAATACGAACTTTTTCTTGCCAGTTCAGGACCTGAAGCTTTAAGTATTTTAGAAAAGGAGGATATTAAAGTAATTATTTCTGACTTAAAAATGCCTGGAATGAACGGCATTGAATTAATTAAATCAATTAAGCATAAATCGCCCAATAAAATTTGCTTGATGCTTTCCGCTTATTACATTTCTGAAGCAAAGGAAATGGGACTTGATGAATCGTTGATACACAAATACATTGTTAAACCCTGGAATAAAACTGAAATTATTGCTTCACTTTCCAATTTATTCCCTGACATATAATTCAGTTCACTTATCGGTTGTAAATAAATTTTGATTTTCAAACTCTTCGCTATCCATTCTTCTAACCCGTTTTTTAATGGTATTAACTCAAATATTTCCTGTTTTTCGCTAGGAGAATTAAGCCATAAATATCAATTTTTATTAAAATATGGACAATTGCACACAATTGGAAAAACCTTATTGAATAATTGATATTTTTGTATCA
Source organism: Salinivirgaceae bacterium (assembly GCA_041664345.1). GTDB lineage: Bacteria > Bacteroidota > Bacteroidia > Bacteroidales > SZUA-534 > GWE2-40-63. The sequence goes on along the minus strand of JBAYKX010000020.1, from coordinate 61,262 downwards.
GAAAAATGTTTTTACAAACTGATATATTTTTTACTAGATTTCACTTCTTAAGACTCCTTTAAATAGTATGATATAATAAAACAATTGATTGAAAAATAAATTATAGAATTATGAATAAACAATCAACAGAAAGAGCTGCAAACAACATCCGAATTTTATCGGCCTCAATGGTAGAAAAAGCCAAATCAGGTCATCCGGGAGGAGCCATGGGCGGAGCCGATTTCATAAACATTCTTTTCAGCGAGTTTTTAAACTACAACCCATCCGATCGCACCTGGCCGTTCCGCGACCGTTTCTTTTTAGATCCGGGCCACATGTCGCCTATGTTGTATTCCCAGTTAGCGCTTACAGGTACGTTTACGTTAGAGGATTTAAAAAATTTTCGGCAATGGGGAAGTATCACACCAGGGCATCCGGAAAGAGATACCACACGAGGAATTGAAAACACCTCGGGTCCATTGGGACAAGGACATACCATGGCAGTTGGTGCCGCTATTGCGGAGCGCTTTTTAGTAGCCCGTTTTGGTGAATGGATGGCCCATAAAACCTATACTTTTATTTCCGATGGTGGAATTCAGGAAGAAATATCGCAAGGTGCCGGACGAATTGCGGGTCATTTGGGTTTATCGAATCTAATTATGTTTTACGACTCGAATGACATTCAGTTATCGACCAAAACCAGTGCGGTAACATCGGAAAACACCGCCATGAAATACGAAGCCTGGGGTTGGAATGTAATTACCATTAACGGCAACAATGCCGACCAAATACGCCAAGCCCTGACAAAAGCAAATAGCGAAACCCAAAAACCAACCATAATTATTGGTAAAACATGTATGGGGAAAGGTTGCATAACGGAAACGGGCGACAGTTTTGAAGGACAGACAAAAACACACGGTCAGCCTTTATCGGCTGCTGGGGCATCGTTTAACAAAACCATTGAAAACCTGGGCGGAAACCCGGAAAACCCTTTTGTGATTTTTGATGAAGCAATCCAGCTTTATAAAAAAGCGCATGAAACTAAAAAAGAATGGGTTAAAAACCATAAAGAAACAGAAGCTAAATGGCGGAAAGCCAATCCGGAATTAGCCGCTAAATTGGATTACTTTTTGAGCGGGGCTGCCCCAAAAGTAGATTATGCCACCATTGCCCAAAAAGAAAATCAAGCCACACGGGCTGCATCGGCAAATGTTTTGGCAGAATTGGCCGATAAAGTGGATAACATGATTGTAGCCTCGGCCGACTTAGCCGATTCCGATAAAACCGAAGCCTACTTAAAAAATACCAAAGCTTTTACCAAAGGCGACTTTACCGGCAAATTTTTACAGGCCGGCGTAGCGGAGCTTACCTTAGCAGCCATATGCAATGGAATGGCAGCGCACGAAGGGGTAATTGCCGCTTGTGGAACGTTCTTCGTGTTTTCCGATTACATGAAACCGGCCGTGCGCATGTCGGCATTAATGGAGTTACCGGTAAAATTCATCTGGACCCACGATGCATTCCGTGTTGGCGAGGATGGACCAACCCATCAACCTATTGAACAGGAAGCGCAAATACGTTTATTGGAGCAATTGCATAACCATTCCGGCAACCCAAGTTTGTTGGCTTTGCGTCCGGCTGATGTATTTGAAACCAGTGTTGCCTGGAAAATGGCCATGGAAAACATTAAAACACCGACAGCACTAATCCTTTCCCGGCAAAATATTCAGGATTTACCTGTTGAAGGAAAATCAAACTATGAATCGGCACTGCAAGCCGAAAAAGGCGCATACACAGTACAAGACTGCACAAACCCCGATATTATTTTGGTAGCTAATGGTTCCGAGGTTGCTACCCTTGTGGCCGGGGCTGAATTACTGCGGAAAGATAAAAATTTGAAAGTAAAAGTGGTTTCAGCCATTTCAGAAGGACGGTTCCGAACCCAACCAAAAGATTACCAGAATCAAGTTCTTCCGGCGGGTGTTCCAACTTTAGGACTAACTGCCGGATTGCCATCTACCCTGCAAGGTTTGGTAGGTTCAATTGGAAAGTCAATTGGATTGAACCATTTTGGCTATTCGGCTCCCTATACCGTTTTAGATGAAAAATTAGGCTATACTCCAGAAAATGTTGTGATTCAGGTTGTAAATTACTTGAAGGAATTAAAATAACGCAATTTGACCCTATTGAATAGCCAGCTTGAAATTACCAAGCTGGCTTTTTTTATTATAATCCGACTGTTTAGTAAGCACGAAAACCAGTTTTTGTGTTGAGTTTTTGGGATAATTGTAATGATTTTCCATTACACTGGACTCATAATTAATTCCTATTCAAATTATACATTTCCGTACTTGCTTTTTTGCATGTAACAAAATATTCTTTCATTATTCTAAAAACAGTGTAACTTTGGGTAGCATCATGTTTTGAATATTATTGCATTACAACGCTATATTGTTGAAAACATGCGATTTAATAATATTGAAATTTTAATTTTTTACATGGGTTTTTTCTGTTAGATATAACTTCAAATTCGGATCTTAAATGAATAATTACATGTCAAAAACCAAGGAAGAACTCATAAAAGAGTTACTGAAATTAAAGCAAGAATATAATGCTTTAAAGGCATCATACAATATTGACATTAACGAGTGCAAAAGGTCAGAAAAACTACTGAAACATTCTGAAAATCAAAGCAACATGATTTTAGAGAGTGCCGGTGAAGGCATATTGGGAATTGACTGCAACGGCAACCATACTTTTGTTAATCCAAAGGCCGCTTATTTGCTTGGCTATGAAATTGGAGAGATGATTGGTAAAAACAGCCATAGCCTGTGGCATTATTCCAGTGCCAATGGAGCAGCTTCCCCGTGTGAGGATTGTCCTATATATGAAACCCTTAAAGATGGCAAAAAGCATCAGGGCGAAAGTTATTTTATAAGAAAGGACGGGACTGGCTTTTATGTTGATTATACCTGTGTACCCATTTATGATTCTGAAATTATTGTGGGAGCGGTAGTAACCTTTTTTGATATAACCGAGCGAAAACAAGTGCATAATGAAATAATAAAGCTTAAAAGAGCCGTTGAAACATCGGGCGAAGCAATTATTATAACCGATATAAATGGGACTATAACCTATATAAATCCCGAATTCACTGCGGTTTATGGTTATACTCCCGACGAGGTAATTGGTAAAACCACTCCAAGAATATTGAAAAGTGGGGTTATGAATGATGACAATTATAAAGATTTCTGGAACACGATCCTTAGCAACCAAGTTTTAAAAGGAGAACTAATAAATAAAACTAAGGATGGCAGGTTGCTAACCATCGAGGGATCGGCAAATTCAATTCGGAACCAGAATAACGAGATAATAGGCTTTATTGCCATTCAACACGATATTACCCAGCGCAAACATGAAGAGCAGGAACTAAGAGAAAGCGAAGAGAAATATCGTTTGATTACCGAAAATACCGCCGATACCATATCTATTTATGATCTCAATCTTCGTTGCACCTTTGTAAGCCCTTCGGTACTAAAACTGCGCGGATATACAACTAAAGAAGCAATTAAACATACTTTGGATAAAGTATTAACCGCTCCATCGCTACAAAAAGCAAAACAATCGTTTACTAAACAAATAGCTTTGGAGGAAACCGGAAAAGAAGATCCATCAAGGACTGTTTCCATTGAACTTGAAGAATATTGTAAAGATGGTTCCATTATATGGGTTGAGCTTGTGGCATCTTTTATAAGGGATTTTGAGCAAAAGCCCATAGGAATACTAACCATAACAAGAGATATTACCAACCGGAAAAAAATGGAATCTTCTATTCAACAACAATTGAGTTTTGCAAATGCATTAAATAACATTGCCGGGGTAATAATTTCAACACAGGAAAGTACCACCATAATAGAAAAAACAACCCACATTTTAGGGGAAACGCTTGGGGTTGACCGCTGTTTAATTTATGATGTAAATTTTCGTAATAATCAACTAACTGCTGCCAGCGAATGGTTGAATCCTAAATATCAAGACATTCAACCTACAAAAGGAGTTTATCCTATCGACATATTTATTAGCGGAATATCTGAAATGAACAAAACAAAGCATTATTTGGTTAGCCATTTCGATGAAATAAATCCAGTCCTTTTACTTGATAATTCCGATAAAATATTACACAACATTATGGAAATTAAAAGCGCCCTGTGGTATCCATTCTCATTTTATGCCGAAGGTTACAATTTATTAGTGCTCAATGAAACCCATCATAAAAGAGAATGGAAATGCGAAGAAATTGATTTCCTTAATTCCGTAAGCAAACAAGTTGGTATTGCATTAGAAAAAATCAATCTCCTTGAGGAAAAAAAAGAAGCAAATAAGAGGATAGAAGCTAGTGAACTAATATTCCGTACCATTGCCGATTTTACCTATGACTGGGAATATTGGGAAAACCAAGAGCACAAAATAATTTATATGTCACCCTCATGTGAAAGGGTTACAGGATATTCCTTGGATGAATTTATGACCGACATTTTATTATTGGATAAAATATCGCATCCTGATGATAAAGAATTTATGAGGGCACACCATGAAAATGATTTTAACGGGAACAAAAATGCGGTTGACGATGTGGAATTTAGGATTATCAAAAAAGATAATTCCATTATATACCTCCAACATATCTGTAGGCCTATTTTTGATTTGAATAATAAGTTCCTTGGAAGAAGGGTGAGCAATAGAGATATTACCGAGCGCAAACTGGCAGGGGAAGTATTGCGCCAGAGCGAGGAACGCTGGCGCAGCATTGTTGAAAACGAACCTGAATGTGTTAAGTTGCTGGACCACGAAGGGCGCCTTTTAGAGATGAACCCCGCTGGTTTGGAGATGATACAAGCCACATTAGAACAAGTGCAAGGCAAGAAGGTTGTTGATTTTGTGGCCGAAGAAGATCAGGCCTATTTCAATGAAATGATAGAAGGTGTTTTACGCGGAGAAACCCGCCATCTCCAGTTTGCCATGGTGGGACTAGGGGGGAAGCGGCTGTTGATGGAAACAACAAGCGTACAATTAAAGTATAGCAGTTCTGCCGGAAACACGAAAGCTTTACTGGCAGTAACCCGCGACATTACCGAGCGTAAGAGGGCCGAACAAGAATTAATTGTTGCCAAAGAACACGCCGAGGAAAGCGACCGGCTCAAAACTGCCTTTCTTTGCAATATGAGCCACGAAATACGCACCCCCATGAATGGCATCCTAGGCTTTGCCGAAATACTTAAGGAGCCGGATATTACCGGCCAACAGCAACTTGAATATTTAGGCATTATTGAGAAAAGCGGTAGGCGTATGCTCAACATTATAAACAATATTGTTGATATATCGAAAATAGAAGCCGGATTGATGAAAGTTGAGAAAAAGGAATCAAACATAAACGAGCAAATCGAATTTATTTATAACTGCTACAAACCAGAGGTTGAAGCTAAAGGGATGAAACTATTCTATAAAAATGCCTTGCCGGCAAACCAAGCAACTATTAAAACTGACCCCGATAAGATATATGCCATACTAACAAATCTTATTGAAAATGCCATTAAATACAGCGAAACGGGGATTATCGAATTTGGATACTCTTTTGTGGGTAAGCTACCTGCAAACCATATACAGTTTTTTGTAAAAGATACGGGTATTGGTATCCCCAAGGACCGGCTGGAAGCAGTATTCGAACGCTTTATTCAGGCCGATATTGAAGATGAGAAGTTAAGGCAGGGAGCCGGTCTTGGTTTGTCAATTGCAAAATCATACATTGAAATGATGGGAGGTAAAATATGGGTGGAAAGCGAAGTTAATAAAGGGAGCAAGTTTTCATTTACATTACCATTGTACTTATAATAGGGTTTAAATTTCACTAATTATGAAAAAAAATGTTTAACTAATAAACATTTGGACATTAAATTATAACGGTTTTCTATGTTTTGATTTACATGATAATTGTTTCCAACAATAAAGAATTGGTTCTAAATAAATCGTAGGCTTTTTTGAACAACTATTAACCACCAGGGCATGGAACGCACAACACTACGGTGTATATGTCCCGGTTACGGAAAGAACACAACCAAATTTATATCTTATTGATTCATTGAGAGATTTGCTCACCGTGGGAGGTATGAGTTTCATCCGGCAGACCTGACCACTTTGTTCCGGTTTGGGGTGACCACTTTTACCGGATTTTGCAAATTAACAACAAGAATAGTGAATTTTTACATTTAAATGCCGACAAAGATAGGTTTCTATCCTTTCTTATCCACGATTTAAAAAAGTCCCTTTTTAAGGTTTTTCCCTTATCAAAATAAGGAAAAAACCTATTTTATTTAGTGCTTTCTTGAAATAATTATCGGTAATTTTCTCTGTTCTTTAGAATAATAAAATAGTAACTTTGATATATTCATTGTCAATACTATAAAAGTGTTAAAGTCGGACCTGAAAATATTGATTATTGAAGACAGCAAAACTTATGCTGAATATGTTTCTTCAATTTTAATTACTGAGAATTATCATGCAACATTGGCAAATACAGGAAAATCGGGGTTACAGTACCTAAACAATTCCTATTTTAATCTGGTTTTGTTAGATATGGAACTTCCCGATTTTACAGGATTGGACATTGTTAGAATTATTAGAAAAAAGTTCAACCAAAATAGACTCCCCGTAGTTTTTATAAGTGCCACAACCGATGAACAGAAAATTATTCAAGCCTTAGAATCGGGGGCAAACGACTTTATTCAAAAGCCTTTCACTGAAATTACCCTTAAATTAAAAATAAAAAACCTACTTGAACTTCAACAAGCCTCAGAACAGCTTATTGAAGTGAATACGAATCTAAAAGAAAGTGAAGCAAAGTACCGGTTAATCTTCGAGAATTCACCAATAGGCATATTATCCTTTGACGAAAACGGTGTTATAAGAGCCTGTAACGAAAATTTTGCCCAAATTATTGGAACAAGCAAAGAACGGCTCATAGGACTTAAAATGCTGACATTACCCGATAAACAAATAGTGTCAGCCATTCAAAATTCCATAAATGGTATTGGCACCGTTTACGAAGGGAATTACCATTCGGCAACCACTGGAAAAATAACTCCCGTAAAAGCTATTTTTAAACCTTTGCTGACAGATAATGGACTCATGAAAGGGGGTGTAGGTATTGTTGAGGATATAACCGAACAAATAAAGGCTAATGAAGCTCTCGAGAATAGGCGGTTATTGCTTCGCACGTTAATTGACAATATTCCCGATTCCATTTATTCTAAAGACCTAGCTTGTAGAAAGACACTTGCTAATTTTTCTGAAATACAAACAATGGGCGCTCAATCAGAGTCAGAGGTTTTAGGAAAAGATGATTTTGAGATTTACCCAAATGAAATTGCAGAAAAATTCTTTGCCGACGATCAATTGGTAATGCAATCGGGCAAACCAGTGATTAACCGAGAAGAATTTATATTTGATAAGAATGGGATAAAACGGTGGCTCCTCACCTCAAAACTTCCATTGCACAACCAAAATGGACAAATAATTGGACTCGTTGGTATTGGCCGCAACATTACTGAATATAAACAGGCTCAAGAAGCACTTAAAAAAAGTGAATCCACAAAGAGTAAAATGGTTGCAAATATTGGCGATGTGATAGTAATTATCGACAAAGATAGAATTAACAGGTACAAGAGTTCAAATCTTGAAAAATTGTTTGGATGGAAACCCGAAGATCTTATTGGCTATAGCGCTTGGGAAATTGTTCATCCTGACGACAGACAGATAACTCAGCAATTTCTTAACACTCTTGCAGATGTTCCCAACGCAACAGGAACAATTGAATGCCGTTATCAATGTAAAGATGGAAATTACAAATGGATAGAGATTACCGTAGTTAACCTATTGAATGATCCTGATATTCAAGGATTTTTAGGAAATTACCATGATATTACAGAACGAAAGCATTCCGAGGCTGAAATAAAATCAAAAAATGCAATGTTAACTGAATTGAATGCCGATAAAGACCGGTTTATGTCAATTCTTGCACACGATTTAAAAAGCCCTTTTGTAACCATATTGGGTTTTCTGGAATTATTAAACCAAAATGTCCGCAGCTATGATATTGACAAAATAGAGTACCAACTTGGCATTGTATCCGATTCGGCTCAAAACCTTTTTAATTTATTAGAGGAATTATTGACCTGTGTGCAATCACAAACAGGTAAAATACCATTTAATCCAATTCAATTCAATTTTACAACCATTTGCAACGAAGTGGTTGAACAATTAAAACATAATGCATCCGTTAAGAATATATCAATCAAACAATTAGCAGCAGAATCAACAATGGTACTAGCTGATATTGACATGTTTAAAACCATTTTGAGAAACTTGTTATCGAATGCTATAAAATTTTCCAACCTCGGTGGCCTTATTACCATTAATGCAGTACAAAATCCTTCAAACATTACCATTTCAGTTTCTGACAATGGCGTTGGAATGACACCAAAAGAAGCAAGCAAACTTTTTGATGTTTCACAAAAACATTCAACTATTGGAACTCAAAACGAAATTGGAACTGGATTGGGACTGCTACTTTGCAAGGAATTTGTAGAAAAGCATGGGGGTAAAATATGGGTGGAAAGCAAAGTGAATAAAGGGAGCAAGTTTTCATTTACATTACCATGGTGCTAATAATAGGGTTAAATTTCACTAATTATGGAGAAAAAATATTTAGTTTGGTCAATAATCATTTGGACCTTAATAATAACGGGTTTCTATGCTTTGATTTACCTGATAATTGTTTCGAACAATAAGGAATTAGTTCTAAATAAATCGCAGGCATTTTTTGAACAGTTATTAACCTCCAGGGCATGGAACGCACAACACTACGGTGTATATGTCCCGGTTACGGAAACTACTCAGCCAAATATATATCTCGAAGACTCATTAAGGGATTTAATCACTGTGGAAGGTATGAAGCTTACAAAAATTAATCCCGCATATATGACCCGGCAAATTTCTGAAATTAATAAAGCAAAATACGATATTCAATTTCACATTACTAGCCTAAACCCTATACGAATGGCAAATAAAGCTGATACTTGGGAGACCAAAGCATTGCAATCATTCGAAAAAGGTTCTCACGAAGTTTTGGAATTAGTTAAATACAATTCTTCATTCCAATACCGTTATATGGCTCCATTAGTGACAGAAGAAAACTGCATGAATTGCCATGCAAAACAGGGTTACAAATTGGGCAGTATCCGCGGTGGCATTAGTGTTTCGTTTCCAGCAACTCTATATCAAAAGGTAGTGCGTACCCAATTATTCATTTATGGGGTTTACCACTTTCTTGTCCTAATTTTGGGGATAATTGCTTTGTTGTTATATTACAAAAAAACGTATTACTATTTTTCGATAATAAACAACAAGAATAGTGAACTTTTACATTTAAATGCCGATAAAGATAGGTTTCTATCCATTCTTGCCCACGATTTAAAAAGTCCCTTTTTAACCATCATTGGGTTCCTTGATTTATTAACCCAAAATATCCGCAAATACGATATAGAAAAAATTGAATTTCAATTAGCCATATTAAATGCCACAGCGAATAACACGTTTAATTTGCTGGAAGAACTTTTAACCTGGATTCGATCACAAATGGGCAAACTTCCGTTTGCACCCCATGAGTTCAATTTTAAATCGGTTTGCAATGATGTAATTGAAATGATGAAACAAAATGCACATGAAAAGAACATTGTTATAACACAATTGGCCGCCGACGACACAAAAGGATACGCAGATATAGAAATGTTTAAAACCATTATGCGAAATCTGATTTCGAATGCTATAAAATTCACTAACCCAGGAGGAATTATTACCATTAATGCCGTACAAAAACATTCAAACATTACCTTTTCGGTTTCCGACAATGGTGTTGGTATGAATCAAAAAGAAGTGAACAAACTTTTTGATGTTTCGCAAACCTATTCAACACACGGTACAGCAAACGAACTTGGAACAGGTTTGGGATTGTTGCTTTGCAAGGAATTTGTTGAAAAACACGGTGGAAAAATTTGGGTTAAAAGCGAACCAGGAAAAGGAAGCACCTTTATGTTTACCCTGGCAACCTTGAAACCTTGAAACCCTGTAACCTTGAAACACCTAGGATTGTTTATTCAGATAGTGAAAATATAAATTACCTCTGACCTTGAATAATTTATGAATTAATCTATAATAATAATTCCATGGAACGGAAAACAGATGCAAAAACAATCCTCATTGTTGAAGATAATGTAGGTCTCAACATTTTACTAACCGAAAAAGTAAAGAAATGGGGCTACCAAACCGTGTCAGTGAATACCGGAATGGAAGCCATGAACTGGCTTAATACCAATACTCCATATCTCATTATTATGGATTATAGCCTCAGTGACATGAATGGGCATGAACTTTTAGCCAACTTGAAAAGTGCAAACAAACCCATTCCACCGTTTATTGTTACCACTGGCCAAGGCGATGAATTAATTGCTGTGGATTTGATGAAATTGGGAGCCATGGACTATTTGGTTAAGAACAGGTATTTTCTCGATAAACTGCCCGAAGTACTCAAGCGCATCGATAAAGAAATTGGAAATGAGAATAAAAGATTTTGGGCTGAAAAAGCGCTTATAGAAAGTGAAGCAAATTTAGCCGAAGCCCAACGTATTAGTAAAACAGGGAGTTGGAAATGGGATTTGGTTTCAAATAAAGTAACCTGGTCAAAAGAAATGTTCCGGGTATTCGATATCAACCCCAATAACTATAATGGGCAACCTGAAGAAATTCTTAAGGTAATTCACCCTGAAGATTTGGAATCTTTTATACGTAGTATGAATGTAAACCTTCAAAATGGAGATTCCCCATCGTTAGAATACCGTATTGTACATACTGATGGGTCGGTTCATTACATAATGGCTGAAGGCAGAATGGACTATAACGAATTGGGTAAACCCATAAAAAGTGTAGGAACTGCCCGCGATATTACGGAACAAAAACTAGCACAGCTAGAATTAATACAAAGCGAGAAAAAATATAGGGAAATGGCAGATGCCCTTCCTGTAGGGGTTTTTGAAATCGACATGAATGGCACCATTACCTTTGTGAACCAAACTGTTATAAAATGGTTGGAATATAGTGCCGATGACTTTAAAAAGAATACCAATTTCATAAATTTTGTTGTTGATGGGGATAGCAATAGAGCCATGAAACGATTGCAGCGAATATTGACAGAAAAAATTGCATTAAGCAGCGAATATACTTTAAAAAGGAAATCAGGTGTTACCTTTCCGGTTATCGTATCTGCCGCTCCCATAATTAAAAACGATAAAATTACCGGGGCACGGGGCACCGTTTTAGATATTACCGAACGGAAAAGAGCGGAGAATGAGCGGGAAACACTCTTAGCAAGAGTAACTAACTCGCTAGAGGAACCGGCCAAAGCCAAGAATATTTTAAATGAAATGATGGAGCGTGTCAGCGACGGTTTTGTGGCATTTGATAAAAATTTTAATTGTAACTATGTCAATACATTTGGAGCCAAACATTTAAATCGCAAACCTGAAGAACTGATTGGAAAAAATTATTGGATGGAATATCCTGAAGTAAAAGATACTCCATTTGCAAAAGCTTACCTTCAAGCCTTTGAAACACAAGAACCTATATTTTTTGAAGACTATTTCGTTCATTGGGATCGTTGGTTTTCAAACCGTATTTATCCTTCAAAAGAAGGGATTACAATATTCTTCTCCGATATTTCAGAACTAAAAAAAACAGAAGAAGCACTGCATGAAAACCAAAGGCAACTTAAAAGTCTTTTTGAAAATGCTGCCGATGCCATATTTATTGCAGATATAGAAACAGGAACTTTACTTGATGCCAATTATGCAGCGGAGCATTTATTGAAAAAGCCACTCAATGAAATTATAGGTTTGAATCAATCTACCTTGCATCCATATATAGGTAGCGATTCCAAAAATGCATTTCTACGACATAAGGAGGAGCTAAAAAAATCGGATCCCCTAACTCCAATTGAAAGCGAAGTAATTTGTTCAGATGGGACTACCATACCCGTTGAAATATTAGCCTCCCAGATATTCTATAAAGAAAAGGATTGCCTGATGGGAACATTTAGAAATATTAGTGAGCGAAAAAAAGCAGAAAACATAATCAGAGAACAAGCAGAACAAATGAGTGTGATTTTGGCCACCACCCCCGATGGATTTTTTAGGCTAAACAAACAGGGAATTATTGTGGAAGCAACAAAAAAAATGTCCCAACTCACCGGTTATACTCCCACTGAATTAACCAACTTACCCTTAAGTACTATTGAAGCAAATGAAACTGCTAACGAAATAGTGTTACACATGAAATCCTTAATGGAACGGGGGTATGGAATTTTTGAATCCTGCTACACCACAAAATTTGGAGAAAAAGTAGATGTTGAAATTAGTACCAGTTATTGGCCTGAAAAAAACCATTTTCTTGTTTTTGCGCGTGATATAAGTGAACGAAAAAGAGCAGAAATGGAGCTGATTAAAACAAAACAACAACTGCAAAAAGCACAAGCAATGGCAAAGGTAGGTAATTGGGAGCTCGATTTAAAAATCAAATTACTCACCGCTTCCAACGAAGCATTGCGTATTTATGGAATTAAAAGCTCCAACCTAACTATTCTTTTAGATGAAACGCAAAGGCTTATACTGCCTGAATACCGCACCTTAATACTTGAAGGGTTAAAAAACCTAGTGGAACACAACATTCCCTTCGATACGGTATTACAAATTAATAAAGCTGACACGGGCGAATTGCGAACCATTCATTCTATGGGTGAACTGGAACTAGATTCTGATGGTAAACCTAAAAAGGTAATTGGAGTTATTCAAGATGTAACGGAACAAAAAGAAATGGAAAATGAACTCCGGATACTTTCCAATGCCATTGAACAAAACCCTACCTCCATTGTAATTACAAATACCCAAGGTACTATTGAGTACGTAAATCCAAAATTCACACAGTTAACCGGTTATACCCTTGCCGAAGTTCTGGGAAAAAATCCAAGGGTATTAAAGACAGGTATTACTACACCGGAAGAATATTCAAATTTATGGGAAACCATTGCAAGCGGTAAAATATGGCAAGGTGAATTCTGTAACAAAAAAAAGGATGGAACGCAATTCTGGGAATCGGCTCTTATTTCCCCAGTCTTCAGTACATTTAACAAAATTACCCATTATGTTGCCGTAAAAGAAGACATAACCGAAAAGAAAGAAACCGAACGCAAAATCATGAGTGCTGTATTTGAAGGCGAAGAACGGGAACGGAACCGATTTTCAAGGGAGTTACACGATGGATTGGGTCCTCTACTGTCAAGCATAAAGCTATATTTTCAATGGATTGCCAAAACTGAAAACCCTGAAAAAAAACTCTTCCTCTCCGGGAAGGGAAACCATAACATCAATGAAGCCATACTTACCCTTAGGGAAATATCAAACAATTTAAGTCCTCAATCGCTGAATACCTTTGGATTAATTTTAGCCATTCAAAACTATGTAGAAGGATTAAATCAAATGAACAACATCCAAATTAATTTACAATCAAATATTGAAAAAAGGTTCAACAAAAATGTTGAAATTGCTTTGTACCGGATTACTTTGGAACTCATTAACAATTGTTTGAAACATGCAGAAGCAAAAGACATAAGTATCAGTTTACAACACATTGAATTTGACCAACTAATTCGCCTTACTTACCATGACAATGGTAAAGGATTTGATATAGAATCACAACTCCCCAAAACCAAAGGACGGGGATTATTGAATATTCAGTACCGGGTTAACAGCTTAAATGGAAAAATTAAAATGAAAAGTTCGCCCGGAAAAGGACTGGAAGTAACCATAGAGGTACCATTGGTAATTGAAAACTAAAGACAATTCGGAATTTAAGGATCTTAGTAAATACTATTATTTATAAACTATAAATCCAAAGGTAAATTCCAATTAGCAAATAGTTATGCACACGCAAAAAAAATGCTCCGAATATATAATACATAGCACATACTTGTACTTTATTGTTGAATATAAATGCAAATTTGGAACCCTACAGATACCAAGGAATTAATTTCATTAGATTCTTGAAATCAGGAGAAATGAGTATTTTTGAGTTTTCGAAAAAATAAGATAATGAGCAATATTAAACTATTTGAAAGCAAGCAAATTCGTTCTGAATGGAGTGAATCAGAGCAAAAATGGTATTTTGCAATAATTGATATAATTGAAATTCTCACAGAAAGTAACAATCCACGAAGATATTGGAGTGACCTTAAAAGAAAACTTAACTCTGAGGGTTTTTCTCAGTTGTACGAAATTATCGTACAACTGAAGATGATTTCATCAGATGGGAAAAAATATGAGACTGATTGTGCTGATGCAAAGGGTCTATTGCGTATTATTCAATCAATACCGTCTCCTAAAGCTGAGCCGTTTAAACAATGGTTGGCTCAAGTAGGTTCTGATAGATTTGATGAGATTGAAAATCCTGAATTGGCAACACAGCGAACACGTGAACTATACAAACTGAAAGGCTATTCTGATGACTGGATTGAGAAACGTATGCGTAGCATTGCTATTCGGGAGGAATTAACAGAGGAATGGAAAAATAGAGGTGTAAAAGAACAAATAGAATATGCGATTCTTACAGCTGAAATTTCTAAAGCAACTTTTGGATTAACTCCTTCCGAGTATAAAAAAGTAAAAGGTCTAAACAGTCAAAATTCGAGAGACCACATGACAGACCTTGAATTAATATTCTCAATGTTAGGCGAAGCATCAACAACAAAAGTAACCAGAGCTAAAAATGCAAATGGTTTTATTGAGAATAAAATAGCGGCGCAAATAGGAGGTAAAATAGCTGGAAATGCTTTGAAGGAATTAGAGAAAGAAAGTGGTGAAAATGTGATTACACCTGAGAATTATCTACCTGAAACAAAGAAAATAAAGGAAATAAAAAAGGGCACAAAGAAATAGAATATTGCAGGCGCTGAATTGTCAATGATTGGATGGAAATTTCATTTTAAGATAAATCAAAACCCTCACCTTTGATTTGTCAATTCCGTTAATAATTAATATTTTCACACTTGAATAAGCTTTTACACATTCTATACTACAAAAAATGATGAAAAAAGACCAACCTTTGAGTCCTAATTGCAAAATAATCCTTGTTGACGACCATCCACTTTATAGAGAAGGAATCAAATTGTTAATTGAAATGGAGCATATTGGGGAGGTAATTGCAGAAGCTGGAAATGGGAAAGAATTTCTTGACCTGCTGGAATACCAAGTACCTGATATGGTAATAATGGATATTGATATGCCCATTGTTGATGGCCTTCAAGCAACCCAAAAAGCTTTGGAACTGCATCCCGATATTAAAATACTCATCCTTTCGATGCACGGTGACAATAAATATTATACCCGTTTTATTGATGCCGGTGCCAAAGGTTTTATCCTGAAAACTGCCGGAAAAGAGGAGTTGGAAAATGCCATCCAGAAAATAATCAATGGTGAGAGTTATTTTTCGCAGGACCTATTGCTTACCATCATTCACGATCTCAAAGTTCCGAACCAAATAAGTAAGTTGGAATTAAGCCTTGACTTAAACGATCGGGAAAAGGAAATGTTGCAACTCCTATGCAAAGGGTTATCAATTGTTGAAATAGCTGATATAATACATCTTAGCCCAAAAACCATTGAAGGATATAGAACAAAACTTTTGATTAAAACGGAAACAAAAAATACGTTGGGTTTGGTTTTATTTGCCATAAAAAATAAGTTAGTTACCGAATTTTAATTTGTTTTGAATTACCCTATGCCTTGCCCGGTATTGAATAGGAAAGTATCCCCATTTTTTCATTTTTTTTTGCTTATTGTTAATTGACAATATATTTTCGACCTTCATTTGTTGCTGAGTAGTTCTGCTTTGGCTGCAATATATAGTGTATGATTACTGTAAACCCTTTTTTCATTAAGGGTTTCCCCTTCTTTATATTGGAGTAAATCCTATTTTTTTTTAGGGTATTTCAAATAATAATCAGCAATTACCCCCTATAAAACTCCAATAGTTACCTTTAATTTTACTTACTAATAAAACAACCCATGAAACTTATTATAATTGATGACAACAGCCAATTCCGTAGCGACCTTAAATTTTATCTGGAAGAACATCTTAAGATGGAAGTGATAGGAGAAGCATCGAGTGGCGAAGAATTTTTGACCATGGAGACCATTCACAAAGCTGATGTTATACTGATGGATATTGTTATGAAACAATTAGATGGCATTGAAACTACTAAAGAAATATTACGAAAGATGTCGCACTTAAAGATTATTGCCATAACCATGCATATAGAACAAATATTCCATGCCGAACTTATTAAAATAGGATTTATGGGATGTGTTTACAAATCGGATGTTTTTGAAAACATTGAAAATGCCATTCAAGAGGTTTACCAGGGACACCTGTTTTTTCCGACAAAACTAAAAATGTAAAAAACGAACCCATTATCAACTAATTAGGAGGAAAGATCATGAGTACGAAAATGCACATTGAAAAAAGTCCAGCTTTTTCTATACAGCCAGGCAAAGAGCTAGTGAGCTTAAAGGAAACAAAATTACAAATAGTGGACTTATACCCGGAAGTTGGAATTACTGATTGGGAAATCCATTTAAACAAAACCCTGCATTTTAGTAAAGAAGATACTAAGCCAGCAACCAAAAAACCTGAAACCGTTACTAAAAAACCAACATCAACTGATGAATTGAATCATACCAATCAAAATTCTGACTATTGGATATATTGAAACCACGAACGGATATACAAAAAATTATTACAAACAAATAAATTTGGAGGAACTACCATGAGCAGCGAAACACACACTATCACTCACACATACTTAACTTTTCGGTTAGGTAAGGAATACTTTGCTTCAAACGTAAGCCAAGTATTGAACATTTTGGAGATGCTCCCCATTACCCAAATTCCCAAAGCCCCTGAATACATGAAAGGTGTCATAAATTTACGCGGGACGGTGCTACCGGTAATTGATACCCGGATAAAATTTGGGATGCCAGCTACAGAATTGGATACCAACACGGCTATTTTAGTATTAAATATCCACATCGAGGGTAAAGAAGTAAAACTAGGTGCCATAGTTGATTCAGTGGATGAGGTGATAGAATTGGATGAATCTCAAATTCAACAGCCTCCCAGTATCGGTGTAAAATACAAATCGGAATTCATTTTAGGTATGGCCTAAAAAGAAAGCGGCTTCATTATGTTGCTCGATATGGACAAGGTTTTTTCTTCGGACGAAATACTCGAAGTAACCCAAGCCAATTCTGGCAATGAATCAGCCAAAAGCTAAAAATAAATGAAGAATATCACTAACAATATAATCTAAAAATTAAAACTATGAAACTAAAAGACATTAAAATCGGAAGTAGGCTTTGGATTGCATTTGGCACATTAATTATAATTATGATTGCCATTTTTTCTTTATCCTTTTACACAATCACAACCTTAAGTTCAAACTTGCATAATATTGGGTTAAACCGTATGCCCGATTTGATTGACTTTTTAAAAATGGACGGCGAACGGATGGTCATCCGATCCCAAACCTTAGAGGTTTTTATGTATGGCGGTGAAACCAATTCGCAATCAGATTTTGCAAATGTATTAGAGAAAAGAAACAAAACTTGGAAGGTGGTTGACGAACATTGGGGAAACATACTGAACCGACCTCGGCAGAGTGAAAAAGGGAGGGAACTTATTGCACAATTAAAAGGAGAATATAACGACTGGAGAGCTATTTATGTTGATTTAGACGGGTTGATTAAAACACTTTCACAAACAACAAATACTGAAGAAAAAAGTCAATTAATGGCAAAGTACGATGAAACATACCATCGTATGGTACCAATATCCGACAAAATGGGTAAAACTTTTGTTGCTGCATTGGAAAATAACCTGAACAATACCAATGTTATGATTGAGGATGATGAAAAACAATCGGCAAGTGCCCGGGTTGTAATTATTATTTCCATTCTTATAGCCCTTTTATTTACAATAATTATTGCGCTATTGATTACCAATTCAATTACCAAACCTTTGGCAAAAGGAGTTCAATTTGCCGACAAGTTATCCAATGGCAATTTAACCGCAGAGTTAGATGTAAACCAAAAAGACGAAATAGGTATTTTAGCCAATTCGCTTAAAGAAATGACCTATAAATTGAAAGAAGTCATCGAAAACATAATGAACGGCGCCGACAATATTGCCGATGCCAGCAATCAAATGAGTGCCACTGCTCAACAAATGTCGCAAGGTGCATCGGAACAAGCCTCGTCAACCGAAGAGGTAAGCTCGTCGATGGAGGAAATGACCAGTAATATTTTGCAGAATACTGACAATGCTTTGCAAACCGACAAAATATCGACCATTGCCCTCGATGGGGTTAACAAAGTGGGTATGGCATCAAAGGAGAGCTTGATATCAATTAAAGAAATTGCCCAAAAAATTACCATTATTAACGACATAGCTTTTCAAACCAACATTTTAGCATTGAATGCCGCTGTTGAAGCTGCCCGTGCCGGTGAACAAGGACGAGGGTTTGCAGTAGTAGCTGCCGAAGTGCGCAAATTGGCCGAACGCAGCAAAATTGCAGCCGATGAAATCGGGATTTTGTCGAAAAGCAGTGTGGAAGTTACTGAAGGAGCAGGTAAATTAATGGCCGATTTAACACCTGAAATACAAAAAACAGCCAAGCTGGTTCAGGAAATTGCAGCAGCCTCGCAAGAGCAAAATAATGGAGCTGAGCAAATTAACAGCGCCATACAGCAATTAAACACGGTTACTCAGCAAAATGCAGCAGCTTCAGAGGAATTAGCCGCAGGTGCTGAGGAATTGTCAGGTCAGGCAGAACAACTAAAAGAAATTGTATCGTTCTTTCAAATCGGCAATACCACACAAACAAAAATGAACGGGAAAAAATCCTATCAACATACTGTTCTGGAAACAAAAGCGGCCACACCAGCTCAAAAAACCAAAACATCGGTAAAATCGGCACCTACCAAAGGAGCCAAACTAAATATGTTCCACGATGAATCAGAAGACAGCACGTTCGAAAAAATATAGATAAGTATTAATTTAACAAGTGAGGGTATGAAACATTTTGTAAATCTAAAATTGTCAGTAAAGTTGTACTTTCTAACATTTTGTTTTATTATTGGTTTAATAGTGTTTGGAATTATGTTCACAAATGCAATAAAAACTATCGGAATTAATGGATCGATATATAGCAATATCATCCAGAGCAAAGATATAATTGCTGACATACTGCCTCCTCCTGAATATATCATTGAGTCGTATCTGCTAGTTTTTCAATCGTTAGAGGAAACGAACAATGCATAAATAGAAGAGATAACTGCCCATTTCAAAACATTGAAAGACGAATATTATACCCGCCATGAATTCTGGGTCAATGGATTGAAGGATGGGCAAATGAAAGAATTGTTAGTAACGGAGTCCTACCACCCGGCAAAATTATTTTACGAAACCGCCGAAAATTTGTATTTCCCTGCCCTACTTGATGGGAACAGAGCAAAAGCACAAGAGATTGCGAACACACATTTAAAAGTAATTTATGAAGAACATCGGGCTGTTATCGACAAATTGGTAAAAATAGCCATTGAAAAAAATTATGCGTATGAAAAAAATGTGTCAAAAGTTATTGGCAACCGCTTTCTAATGCTCATTCTTACAGGTATTGTCATTGTTATTCTTACCTGTGTTCTTTGCTTTTTAATAATCCGCCAGCTTATTGCCCAAATTGGAGGTGAACCTGCCGAAGTATTTACCATTACCCAGGCAATTGCTAACGGGAACCTTGCTATTAGGTTTGATACAAACAGAAAAAAAACAGGAATATATGGTACTATGCAGGATATGACCGAAACGTTAAAAAATGTAGTATCTTCGGTTGTTCAGGCCGCAGACAATATTGCTTCCGCTGGGAAACAAATGAGCATCACCGCACAACAAATGTCACAAGGGGCATCGGAACAAGCCTCGTCAACCGAAGAAGTAGGCTCATCGATGGAAGAAATGACCACCAATATTTCGCAGAATACCGACAATGCCATGCATACCGACAAAATTTCGACCATAGCGCTCGATGGGGTGAATAAAGTAGGAATAGCCGCCAATGAGAGCCTAGTTTCAATTAAGGAAATTGCTCAGAAGATTACCATTATTAACGACATAGCTTTTCAAACCAACATTTTAGCATTGAATGCCGCTGTTGAAGCTGCCCGTACTGGTGAGCAAGGCCGCGGATTTGCCGTGGTAGCTGCCGAAGTGCGCAAGTTGGCTGAACGCAGTAAAATTGCAGCCGATGAAATTGGGATTTTGTCGAAAAGCAGCGTGGAAGTGACTGAAGGAGCTGGTAAATTAATGGCCGATTTGACCCCTGAAATACAAAAAACAGCCAAGCTGGTTCAGGAAATTGCCGCAGGTTCGCAGGAGCAAAATAATGGAGCAGATCAAATTAACAGTGCCATTCAGCAATTAAACTTGGTAACTCAACAAAACGCAACAGCTTCAGAAGAATTGGCCGCTGGTGCTGAAGAATTGTCAGGCCAGGCAAAACAACTCAAGGAATTTGTATCGTTTTTCAGGATTGCAGACTCAAATCAATTGAAAAGCAAAACACCAATTAAAAAACCCATTCAGCATGTAGAGCAACCCGCTAAAGTGGCACATAGCCAAGCTAAAGCAATGGCATCAACATTTTCGTAAAAAGCACTAAACTAAATATTTTATACGATAAAACACAAGATAGTGCGTTCGAAAAAATGGAGTTAAAACAGTAACAACCCCAAACGGCATGAACAATTTTGCTTACTGTTCATCCCACTTTGGGGTTGTGTTTTTTTTGTGCCTGAGGATTTATAGCGATAAATTTGCTACAAACTTAGCAAAACAATCTCCACAGCACTGAAAACAACTTCCCTGATGAAGTGTAAGTTCTTGTTGATCTGTTTAGAATAATATTGAAATCCACTGGCATTTCACAAGCTAATTAGTAGTAATAGAGCAATATGTATTTATTAACATGGGTTCAACTTAACATATTCGTCGCTTATAGATATGGATAAATCCTTTTTAAAACCATTAGGAATTGTGGAAAATTGGAATGACGGAAGAAAAATGGGAATTAATTTCCTGATTATGTTTTAATCCTTCCAATTATCCATTTTTCCATCTTTCAAACTCCCCATTCCCTCTCCTTCCCATTTTTTCACCTTGATACCCTGTTACCTTGCTACCTTGTTACCCTATTACACATCAATGTGCTAACAATTAAAACATTGCATACGTCAATAAATAAATGACAAACCCCTTTATGCTCTATTTATATGCTTTTCAGCATTACCTTTCCATTTTTCACTATTCCAATAACCTCAGAATAAGGATTTTCTCACGTGCGAATAAGGGTAAATCCTATTTATTTTTAGGATTATACTTACACAATATAAGATATAACCCTCTTTTAAACCCCAATTGCTATGCCTAATTTTAATTAGAATTGGATTTTATTGAGGGGATGGCCAAAAAGGATGAGGGTTGTATTATGAACTTTAAAATGGATAAAGTGTTTACAGATGAGGAACTCATAGAGATTCGGAATACGGATAAGAGAGAAAAACAATTGATTAACAATAATACTAATTAAAACCTAAGACTATGTTTAATAAGATGAAAATCAGGACAAAACTAATAGCATTGATTAGTATCATGCTAGTTTTCTTAGCCATAATAGGTTATTTCAGTATTAGTAGCCTTAATAAGGTTAATAACAATATGCATTCAATGTATGTTGATAGGGTAAAACCATTGGAGCAATTAAAAGCAGTTTCAGATGCTTATGCCGTTTTTATTGTAGATGCAACCCATAAAGTTAGAAATGGGAATTTTACATGGTTAGAGACTAAAAATTCCGTTGATCAGGCGATAAAAATGGTAAATGAGAAATGGAATGAATATTTACTGACAAAAATTGAAGGAAAGGAATTAGAATTAGTCAACGAAACAAAGGATTTAATGAAACCTGTTAATCTGGTTGTTAATGAACTGGAACAAATCATAAATAAAGAAGACCGTAAAGCCCTCGATGTGTTTGTCAAAGATAAATTATATCAATCAATTGATCCGCTTACTGCCAAATTAAGCGAAATAATCGACCTGCAATTACAAATATCGAATCAGTTAGATACTGAGGGCATTCAAATTAATGCTAATACTCAAAAAGCTACCTATATTCTTTTCATAATAGCAGTAATTTTATCTTTAATAATAGGTTTTTATATTATTATGGGTATTAGTAATGTTATTAAGTCGTTGCTTAATGAAACAAAGAAACTTGTAGATTCAGCCCTTGCAGGAAAACTTAATACAAGGGCGAATCCGGAAGAAACGAATTTTGAATTTCGCGCTATCCCTGAAGGTATTAACCATACACTTGATGCAGTAATTGAGCCATTGAATATGGCAGCCAATTATGTGGAACGCATTTCGAAAGGTGATATGCCAACCATAATAACCGATAACTATAATGGCGACTTCAATGCCATTAAGAATAACTTAAATAAAATGATTGGTGCGATTAACAATATAACCGAAAAAGCAAAAATGGTGGCAGATGGTGATTTAACTATTGTGCTTGAGATGCGTTCCGATAAAGACGAATTAATAAAATCGCTGCAGGTTATGGTAAACTCAATAGCTGGAGTGGTTGAAAATGTACAACATGCTGCCGACAGCATAGCCGATGCCAGTATGCAAATGAGCTCCACTGCACAACAAATGTCGCAAGGGGCATCGGAACAAGCCTCGTCAACCGAAGAGGTAAGCTCGTCGATGGAGGAAATGACCAGCAACATACTCCAAAATACCGACAATGCCATGCAAACCGACAAAATATCGACCATTGCCCTCGATGGCGTGAACAAAGTAGGTGTAGCTTCGAAGGAGAGCTTGATATCCATTAAAGGAATTGCACAAAAAATTACCATTATCAACGATATTGCTTTCCAAACAAATATTTTGGCACTTAATGCCGCAGTTGAGGCCGCACGGGCAGGTGAACAAGGTCGTGGGTTTGCCGTAGTAGCAGCCGAGGTGCGCAAACTGGCCGAACGCAGCAAGATAGCTGCCGATGAAATTGGGATACTTTCAAAAACCAGCGTGGAGGTTACCGAAGGCGCCGGCAAATTGATGACCGACCTGATACCCGAAATTCAAAAAACAGCTAAACTTGTACAAGAAATTGCAGCGGCATCGCAAGAGCAAAACAATGGGGCTGAACAGATCAACAGCGCCATACAGCAATTAAACACTGTTACCCAGCAAAACGCTGCCGCATCGGAAGAATTAGCTTCAGGGGCCGAAGAATTGGCCGGTCAAGCCGACCAATTAAAGGAAATTGTAGCTTTTTTCAGGATTGCAGACACAAACCAACAGAAAAGCAAAATACAAACAAAAAAAACCATACAGTATGTTGAACAACCCGCTAAAGTGGCACACATGCAGAAGCCCAATGAAATGGCAAAAGAAACCGTTCAGCATAAAGGTGCCAAACTGAATATGTTTCACGATAAAACGGAGGATAGCGGGTTCGAAAAAATGTAACTAAAACTTAGTAAAACAATCTCCACAGCAATGAAAACAATTGCCCGGAAGAAGTGTAAGTTATTATTATTTTTTTTTACGATATTTGAGTTCCGATGGAGCTTCGCCGGTTAACCAAAAGTCGGAGTGCGACTTTAAGTCGCGCCCCGACTAAGGGGTAACCGGCAATAACCCACACTAAAAAATATAGCTCTATGTTGATTTAGGAGAGTGAATTATAAAAGGTTTCTTTATCGAATTCTAAAGGTAAGTTTTAGTGTTCTATTTTTGACTAAAAAGCAATTGGAATACTGAAAGAATATGACTTCGAATAACAGGTCTTGCTAAGGTAAGGGATTAACTTCCGTTAGCTTTGCTTAGTTCCTCTAGAAGCTAATACTAATATGTACTGTTCTCGTTGATTAATAGAGATTCCTCACTTCGTTACTAATGACAACATTACCTTTCCACTCTTCCCTTTTCCAAAAACCTCAAAACAAGGATTTTCTCACTTGCGAATAAGGGTAAATCCTATTTAAATTTAGGACATAACCTGATCAAAATAAGATAATACCCCCTATTAAAAGACCTTTACTAGGTGTAATTTTAACTAAGAAAAATATCTTAAAAAAATGAAACTAATTTTAATCGACGATAACTACCAATTCAGAAACGATTTAAAGTATTTCGTGGAAGAACAACTTAAAATGGAAGTAATTGATGAAGCATCGAGTGGTGAGGAATTTTTAGCGTTAAATACAATTCATAGTGCCGATATAATATTAATGGATATTGTATTGAAAAAAATGAATGGTATTGAAACCACAAAAAGGATTTTGCAGCAATTTCCGAATTTAAAAGTAATTGCCATTACCATGTATGTTGAGCAAGTTTTTCACGCAGAACTTATCAGGGTTGGGTTTAAAGGATGCGTGTACAAATCGGATGTATTTGATTGCATTGAACAAGCCATTAAAGAGGTACACCAAGGCCATTTATACTTCCCTAAATGTTTGGTTATGTAATGTTTGTAAAGAAACAAACTATCACTAACAATATAAAAGGAACTACCATGAGACACAACACACACACAACAGAAAGCCCTCATTTTACCCTAAAGTTAGGGTTTGAAACGGCGAACAAAAAAGAACCAAAGCTTCAAGTAACTGACAAACACGAAGAATTTGGAATTACCGAATGGGAAATAATCCTTAACAAAGCCGTTACGGTGCACGATAGCATTATCAATGGTAAAATAAAAAAAATGGAAACCGAGGTTGACAATGGGATGAGAGTACTTGACCCTAAAAATACTCCTCAAGGTTCCGACTATTGGGTATCCTAATAAACACCCAAGTTGAGCGATTTGTAAAAGCAAATCACTCAACTTCTGAAATAGAAAGTAACAATTATAACAAAATAACAAATTAGGAGGAACTACCATGAGCAACGAAACACACACCATCACAAACACTTATCTTACTTTCAGGTTAGGTAAAGAATATTTTGCATCGAACGTGAGCAAAGTATTGAATATATTGGAGATGTTGCCTATTACCCACATACCAAAAGCGCCTGATTACATGAAAGGGGTAATAAACCTGCGTGGCTTGGTATTGCCGGTAATTGATACCCGCATAAAATTTGGGATGACCCCAACCGAGATGAGCCCAAGCACCGGTATTCTGGTTTTGGACATACATGTTAACGGAGTGGCTGCTAAATTGGGTGCCATTGTCGATTCGGTTGACGAAGTTATTGAATTGGGCGAAGCCGATATACAGGAACCCCCTTCGATAGGCACAAAATATAAATCGGAATTCATTGAGGGCATGGCCAAAAAGGATCAAGGTTTTATTATGATCCTGAACATGGACAAGGTGTTCTCGGCTGATGAAATACTGGAGGTTGAGCATTTCCATTCCGAAAACCTTACTACCTAATAATAACTGTCCGATTCATAACTAAATATTTTGTACTCATGAAAAAAACAATAGTATTCCTTACCGTTAGCGTAACAATTTTCGCCATTTCGTGCAACCAGCCCAAAAAAGAATCACAAAACGAGGACAAAGTGTCCAAAGTATATGCCAGAGACAATAACGTAGAATCGGCCGATGAAGCTTTACAACTGCTTAAAGAAGGCAATAAACGGTTTGTTATTGACCAACCTTTGCCCGACGACATTAGCACAAACAAGAAAAAGGACTTAAAAGACAAAGGCCAAAAACCCTTTGCTGTTATTGTTACCTGCTCCGATTCAAGAGTTCCGCCAGAGCTAATATTCGATCAGGGGCTGGGCGACCTTTTTGTGATACGTGTAGCAGGAAATGTTATTGACTCCATTGAGATGGGCAGCATACAATATGCCGTGGAGCACCTTGAATCGCCTTTGGTGGTGGTTTTGGGCCACGAAAACTGCGGGGCGGTAAAAGCCACCATTGCCGGCGGCGAAATACCGGGTAGCATTCCATCTATCAGTTGTCGCATTTTACCCAGCGTGCTAAAAGCAAAATCGGTTTCGGATAATGAAGATAACCTTGCCGACCGGGTTACCGATGCAAATGTGGAGGCCGCCGTTGAAATACTTGAAAAAGACCCACTCCTGGAGCACCTTATTGAATCAGGCAAAATAAAAGTAATAGGGGCCAAATACTTATTGGAAACCGGCACAGTTACCTATTTTCAGTAACACCTTAAATCTACAGATAAACTACCAATCAATTGCGAGTGAGGGCGTGACTCTCCATTTTAGTATCGCTTTATACATTAGTTAAGTTGCTGATAGTTAAAAAGTCACACCCTCACTAGCCGAATCAAGTTAACGCAATAAATTAAGAATATAACCACAATTAAAACTAAATATTATGAAACTAAGTGACGTTAAAATCGGGACTAAATTATTAGTTAGCTATGTTTTGCTAGCAGTAATTACCGCAATAGTTGGTTTCTTTGGTATCTCAAAAATAAAAGTAGTTGAAGATGAAGGTACCTTAATGTACCAAAAAGCAATAATTCCTTTAGAAGATATAAGTACAATGAATCAAGCCTACCAAAGGGTTAGGATAAATGTGCGCGATTTTATTTATGAAGAAAATGCACAGAAGCAACAAGGTTACTACGACCGTATTTTTATGCACAAAAAGGAGTTCGACGAAGCCGCAGCAGATTTGGATGCTACGTTTGTTGCCGAAAAGGAACATGCCAGCATGAAAGAATTGGAGAATAACCTCGATAAATACCTGTCGTACATTCCCCAAATGAAAAAATTTGTGGAAGCCGGTGATATTAAATCGGCTGTAGCGCTAATGAAGGGCGATGCCTATGAAGTTAACAGTAAAGTTACCGAAGAATTGGAGGCCTTGGAGCAACACAAGGTGGAATTTGGAAAAGAATGCGATAATGATAACACTGCAATTGCAACATTGGCAATTACACTTATGACAACCATTAGTTTAATTGCCATGGTTTTTGCCATAATAATTGGGGTTGTAATTTCCAAGGGTATTACCAAACCTTTGGCCAAAGGGGTAGTATTTGCCGACAAACTGGCCAATGGCGACTTAACTGCCCAGTTAGATGTGTACCAAAAAGATGAAGTAGGCCAACTGGCAGTTTCGTTAATTGCCATGACCGATAAATTAAAAGAGGTAGTGGAAAGCATTATGAACGGCGCCGACAACATTGCCGATGCCAGCAATCAAATGAGTGCTACTTCGCAACAAATGTCACAAGGTGCTTCAGAACAAGCCTCATCAACCGAAGAGGTTAGCTCATCGATGGAAGAGATGACCAGCAATATTTTGCAGAATACCGATAATGCTTTGCAAACCGACAAAATATCAACCATTGCCCTCGATGGCGTAAACAAAGTGGGCATGGCATCGAAGGAGAGCTTAGTTTCCATTAAAGAAATTGCACAAAAAATTACCATTATTAACGACATAGCTTTTCAAACCAACATTTTAGCATTGAATGCCGCTGTTGAAGATGCCCGTGCCGGTGAACAAGGACGTGGCTTTGCCGTGGTGGCAGCCGAAGTACGCAAACTGGCTGAACGTAGCAAAATTGCAGCCGATGAAATCGGAATTTTGTCGAAAAGCAGTGTGGAAGTTACTGAAGGAGCTGGTAAATTAATGGCCGATTTAACCCCCGAAATTCAAAAAACAGCTAAGCTGGTACAAGAAATTGCAGCAGCCTCGCAGGAACAAAACAACGGTGCCGACCAAATTAACAGTGCCATCCAGCAATTGAACACGGTTACACAGCAAAACGCTGCCGCATCGGAAGAATTAGCTTCGGGTGCTGAGGAATTGGCCGGACAAGCAGAACAGTTAAAGGAGATTGTATCTTTTTTCAACATTGGAAATACAAACCAACGGAAAAACAAAACGCAATTAAAAAAACCTAACATGCAACATGCAAACCAACACACCAAAGTGGCACATATACAAACTAAAACATCGGAATCAACTGCTCAGCAAAAAGGCACTAAATTAAATATGTTCCACGACGAAACAGAAGATAGTAATTTTGAAAAGATGTAAAAATACTTCATGCAACAGCTGACCCCTAAATCACTGTGCATTTCCACTCCCGGTAAAATGGGAGTGGTTTTTTTAAATCAAAAAATCTATTTTTTTTAACTCATTTATAGCCAATTATGAAAAATATTTACATTTTAACAGCACTCTTAACAATAGGTTTATTCGTTAAATCGCAAACAACGAATGACATATTAAACGTTTTAGTGAGAAGCGGTACGTTAAAGCAAGGACAAGTTGATTCATTAAGGGCTGATGCTTCCATTAAACAGCAGGAAGAGGATGCAAAGAAAAAATTGTTCCAGATAACTTCCAGTAAAGCTTTACAAATTGGTGGTTACGGACACATGCGTTATCAGCACTTTGATGAAGATGGCAAAGTAGATGGGTTTGATATTCGTCGTGCTTATGTTGATATTAAAGGGGCAATTACTCCTTATTTGAGCTACCGTATGCAGACTGAATTTGCTAGTTCCCCAAAAATCATAGATGTATATGCCGAACTTAAAATTAACGAAAAGTTTAATTTTACCATTGGTCAGCAGTTGTTGCCTGTTTCGTTAAACAATATTACTTCAAATACAAAATTAGTATTGGCTGATAGGTCACAAGTGGTTGAGGCCTGCACATCCCGCAAAGGCGACGTTTTGGGTGATAACAACGGGCGTGATATAGGTATTTCGGTTTTCGGAAGTTTCCTGCCTATCAATGACCTTAAATTTATTGAATACCGTTTAGGTGTTTTTAATGGATCGGGTATTAATAAATCGGATTTGAATGATGCAAAAGACTTAGTTGGTCGAATTGTACTTCATCCCATTAAAGGACTTGATTTAGGCGGTTCGTTTATTTCAGGTTGGACTCCTGACTCATTAACCATAAACAACAAAACGGCTTCTGAACAATTGGGTAAGAGACAACGGCTTGCTGGTGAATTAAGCTACACCTATAAAATTTTCAACTTAACGGCAGAATACATTGCTTTTACCGATGGAAAAGTAGAAAAATCGGGTTATTATGCACAACTAGCTGCATTTGTATTACCAAACAAAATACAAGTAGCCGGGCGATACGATTCTTATGACATGAATTTGGATATAAGCGACAATATTTCAACCAACATCACCCTGGGGGTCAATTATTTTATCAATCAAAATGCGACCCTTCAGGTTGCCTATACATTTAAAGACGAAGAAGGAAGCAGTATTGACAATAACTTTGCAGCATTACAACTTCAAATTACCTTTTAATTCTGAGACTATAAATAGTGTAAGTAGAATTAGTAAATAATTCTGACTAACAATTTGTGGACGTAGCAAAACATTGACACAGCAGGTAATTTATGTCATAATAGAACTATGTAGTCACTTTATTTATAAACATCATTTATTTTAACATGTTAATAAAAACTTCAAATGCATGTTTTATATCATATAACAATTTGACCAAAATAAGAAATTATATTTTAAATAAGCGCATAATTGTTGTAAATTACATTCCCTTAAAATTTACCTAAAAAAGGTTATAAGAATATTCTAATTTCTCGTTCTCTCTTACACTTACTCTCGCTTAAAAGCAAAATGCTTAAAATAAAGCTGTCTTGCTTATAGCCAAATAGTAAAACGTGTTAATTCTTCCGATCTGCTAAAATAGAATAAGGACAAATTAAACACTAAAAAAAATTATGAAAGTATTAATGTTTGGCTGGGAGTTTCCTCCCAACATCTCAGGTGGGCTGGGTACCGCTTGTCAAGGCATGGCCAAGGGATTGGTTTCCTTCAATGATATTAACCTCACTTTTGTTGTACCCAAAGCTTATGGCGACGAAAACACACAAGGCATGAAGTTTATTGGAGCCAGCGAAGTGGAACTCTCCCACGAAATTATAGCAAAGCAGAAGTATTTAGAAATGAGCAAGTTTTATGAATTTAACCAGCATATTTCAGCCTATACAACCCCTGAGCAATTCGAAAAAACCTTATTCGAACAACAAGAAAAATTAGCCAGAACAGTTAGAAATGCTTCGCGGGGGAAACTTGGGTTCAGTGGACAGTACGGAAACAGCTTATTTGCCGAAATATCGCGATACGGAGTAGTAGCCTCGGAGCTGGCCCGTAAGGAACAATTTGATGTTATCCATGCACACGACTGGCTAACCTACCCTGCCGGCATTGAAGCTAAAAAAGTATCGGGCAAACCCCTAGTGGTACATGTTCATGCTACGGAATACGACCGGTGCGGCGAAAACCACAACCGCCAGGTATATGACATTGAACAAAAGGGAATGGCCATTGCCGATAAGGTAATAACTGTAAGCGATTTTACCCGCAATATTGTTATCAATAAATATAAGATACCCGCATCAAGAGTAGTGACAGTACACAACGGCGTTGAACTAACCGATAACAGTTCCGTTAAAAATCTATGGAAGCTGGGGACAACCGATAAAATAGTGACTTTTTTGGGGCGAATTACCAAACAAAAAGGTCCTGAATATTTTGTAAAAGCAGCCCACCTGGTTTTGCAAAAAATGGATAACGTTAGGTTTGTTATGGCAGGCAGTGGCGACTTAATGCAAGACATGGTAAAATATGCCGCCCGGTTAAATATTTCCGATAAATTTCATTTTACCGGGTTCTTAAAAGGCAACGATGTTTATCGTATGTACGCCATGAGCGATTTATATATTATGCCCTCGGTTTCGGAACCATTTGGCATTTCCCCGCTAGAGGCCATGCAGTGCAATGTACCGGTAATTATATCGAAACAATCGGGGGTGTCGGAAGTAATAAAACATGCCATAAAGGTTGATTTCTGGGATGTTGAGGCTTTGGCAAATGCCATTTACGGGGTGCTAAATTATACCTCGTTAGCGAACCATTTGAAAAATTACAGCAAAAAGGAAGTTAACCAGCTTACATGGGACAAAGCAGCAGCAAAAATTAAAGCGGTTTACTACCAAGTTGCTTAACAAAATTACACGAATAATAATTCTAAAACATTTATTATGAGAACAGAACACATTTTGAAAACAGACCTGTTGACTAAAAAAGAAGCAATTCATAATTCGGATTCACTTAAAGAGGAATATTACAGTGAGGATAGAATTTACTTGGAAATGGCAAACCGCCTAAAGAAAAGTAAAAAAGTTGACGAAAGTGTAAAATTTCCATTTCTACAGGGTAACGATGAAAAACTATACACTCATTTTTTTTAGGATATTAGCCGTAAGGGTGTCTGAATTCAGGTTTGCTGAATGTAAGGCTATCCTAAAACAGATTCATTGATACGGAGTATAAAATAATGCAACCCAATATTATATTATATTAAAATTAAACATCATGAGCTTAAAAAAACAGTACAACGAAACAAAACCAGTATGTAAAGTAACTTTTAAACTGGCTAACGACATTACTAGCAATGTAAGCCAAGTGAACCTGGCTGGTGACTTTAACAATTGGGACATTGAAAGCACACCCATGAAAAAACTCAAAGGCGGAGAGTTTTCAGTTTCCATTGACCTTAAAAAAGACAGGGAATACCAGTTCAAATATCTTATTGATGGCCGTATATGGCAGAACGAACCCGATGCAGATAAGCAAGTGCAAAACGAATTTAAAAGCGAAAATTCGGTAGTAATTGTTTAGGAATAAAACAACTAGCCTACTATGAACAGGATTTGATTTCAGAATGGATTAAATTAACTCACATCAATTACCCCGTCCGTTTGATTATTTGGATTGGCTGGTGGGCCGGCCTAACCAAGGACGGGGAAAATTGAAGGCTTTGGAGATTCGGGTTTTATCCAAATTAAACAAAATACGATAATTTATCCCGTTATTAAGTATAGTATTTGAAAAAGCGAGATCAATCCTTCAAATATGATTAATAAGTAATCGAGTTAAAATATTTAAAAGGATTGTTATGAACACTATTGCTAATACAAATATTGCCTTGGATAAAGGGTTAACCAAAATTTCGTTCGAAGACAATTACAAACAACAATGCAGCTTACAAAAGAGTAACGCCGCAGTAGAAAATAAAATATGGTTGGGGGTTGATAAAGACATTAACGGGAAACATGTAAATGCCCGAATGCACCTGACGCAAGGACAGTTAAAAGTTTTACTGCCTTATTTGCAAAAATTTGTGGAAGCAGGTGAATTGATTTAAAGTTCTCAATGATTCCTTGACAGTTTAAAGCCCAAACAAACTGAACCTGTATTGCGGCCATGGAAGGCCTCAGTTGCAAATTTGATAGTTAAACTTATATCGCAATGAATAGAAGGATACAATGAACAATTCCAAAAATATTGAAAACCAAACAATTGTTCTCTTCAACCTCGATGAACAGCGTTATGCGTTGAATTTATCGGTTGTTGAACGTGTTATCCCTATTGTGGAAATTACTTTACTGCCAAAGGCCCCTCAAATTGTTATGGGTGTAATTAATTTCCATGGCAGGGTAATACAGGTTGTTAATATACGCAAACTATTTAACCTGCCTGTATGCCCGATTGAGCTATCCGATCAGCTTATTATTGTACGAATAAATGAGCAGCAAGCTGCTTTTATAGTTGACTCGGTTACCGGTATCCATAAGCTTGGATGCTGTGAAATAGTAGATACTGAAAAAACACTGCCTTGTACAGATTACCTGTTGGGCATTGCCAAGGTTGAAAATAATATTGTTATGGCTATCGACGAGCAGAAAGTAATGCAAGAAACACATTATATCGGTTGAAAATGAAACTTACTCTTCCCGAAGATACTATATCCCAGCTAAGCGCTTTTATTACCACTAATCTGGCGCTGAATTTCCCAAAAGAGCGTTGGGCCGATTTGGAGCGTAACATAAAAACTGCAGCAAAAGAGTTCGGGTATAACGATGTGCAAGAGTTCATCCGGTTTATTATTACCTCGCCCCTTACCCGCGAGAGTATTGAAATACTGGCTGCTAACCTTACCGTTAACGAAACCTATTTTTGGCGCGAACCACAAACTTTTGAAGCTCTGGAACAAGTTATTATCCCAAAGCTAATTCATAAAAAACAAAAAGGAGAGAAGCGGATACGGATATGGAGTGCAGGGTGCTCAACCGGCGAAGAACCTTATTCTATTGCAATTGCTTTAAACCGGACGATACCCGATATTAAAGAATGGGATATATCAATTATTGCCACAGATATTAATCCGCGGATTTTTCATAAAGCAAAAGCGGGGGAATATGGCCAATGGTCATTCCGGGGTGCGCCCCAATGGTTAAAGGATGATTACTTTGTTAAAAAACCAAATCATAGGTTCGAGATTATCCCTCGGATTAAGGACATGGTGAAATTCGAGTATCTGAACCTGGCCGAAGATATATATCCATCGGTGCTTAATAATACCAACGCAATGGATATAATTTATTGCCGGAACGTATTGATGTATTTCACACAGGACCGTTTCAGGCAAGTTGTGCGGGGATTGTATAATTCGTTGGTACAAGGTGGTTATCTGGTAGTTTCGGCAAGCGAGCTATCGATGCAGAACTTTCCCGACTTTGTGCCAATAAATATCTCGGGTATGATGTTGTACCAAAAGGATACTCCTAAAGTAAAAAAACATAGCGATTTTCCCTTATATGGGACCTCAGTTGAACCAGTATTGTTTAAACCGTTACCCAAACCCCATGAAATAGGAAAAGAGGCCTTTGTGCCGGCAGGGATACAGGAACAAATTGTTCCGGTTTATGAAGAATCTTTAAAACCATACCTGCAAGGCAATT
Source organism: Salinivirgaceae bacterium (assembly GCA_041664345.1). GTDB lineage: Bacteria > Bacteroidota > Bacteroidia > Bacteroidales > SZUA-534 > GWE2-40-63. Next base: position 27,179 of record JBAYKX010000020.1, on the reverse strand, counting down.
ATCCAAGTGCAACCGGCAAACTCAGTAAAACGGAGCAAACACCCGAGGAACAGTTACTGTTGATAAAGGATTATGCCAACCGGGGAAAACTAACGGAAGCATTAAAATTATGCGAAAAAGCAATTGCAGCCAATAAAACCGACCTGCGGTTGCATTATCTGTACGCAACAATCCTAAAGGAAAACAACCGGTTCGACGATGCCATAGCATCACTAAAGCGTGCCATATATCTCGATACCGACTTTATTCTTGCCTATTATTCTTTAGGCAATATTTACCAGCAACGCGGAAATGTTAAATCAGCAAAAAAACAGTACCAAACAGTTATAACACTATTAAACAACCACAACCGCGACGATATTATTTTTGAATCGGAAGGCCTGACCACCGGAAGGTTTAGGGAAATTATCAATGCTTCGTTACAGGCAAATACATAAATATTATGAATAATACAACTCAGAAGCAAACAAAATAAACCACAAAGGCACAGAGAAACACGGAGAATTCCTTCGTGCAACTCTGTGATCTCAGTACAACAGAGGTGGGTTTTAAAAAAACAAACAAAATGCAAAACACAAAAATCAATTGGGACGAAGTTAAAAGCAGGGTAAATACTCTGCAAGAATCATTTAATCTGAAAACTATCCTTCCGGAAGAAAAACGTTCCATATTAAAAGCAAGGGCACAAGCTTTGTCCGTTGAAAAGAATGACGAAACGGACGAAAAAGAATGTATCGAAATTGTTGTTTTCGGGTTGGCAACTGAAACCTATGGCATCGAGAGCAAATTCATCCGCGAGGTTTATCCGTTGAGAGATTTTACCGTATTGCCCGGTACCCCTTCTTTTGTGCTGGGTATTGTAACGTGCGCGGACAAATTGTTTCGGTAATTGACCTTAAAAAATTCTTTAACCTGCCCCAAAAAGGGTTAGGAGAACTCAACAAAGTAATTATCATCCGCAACCAAAAAATGGAGTTTGGGATTCTTGCCGACATTATAAATGACTCGTGCACCATAAAAATTGAAGATATACAAACACCACCTGTTTCAACAAATGGCATAGGAGCAGGCTATTTACGGGGAGTTACCGCCGATCAAATCATCATACTTGATGCCGAAAGGATTTTAGGAGATGAAAGCATTATTGTACATCAGAAATCAGTATAAATTATTTATAAATAAGAAGAAAAAACCATGAAAAATTTCATCAACCTTTCTACCCGTGCCAAACTACTATTGAGTTTTGGCCTAATATGGATTATGTTTTTAGTGGTAATAATTATTGCTTACCTGGGATTGCAAAACATTACGCTATCGGAAAAAAAACTGTACAACGTGAACTTTCAAATAGCGCTTGAACTGCGCGAACTTAGGTCACACCAGAATTTCAACCGTGCAGCCATCCTTGATATGATGCTAACAAAAAACAAGGCCGAACAACAGGTGTTTGAGGGAGTTATAAATGAAAGGAGCCAGGCAATTAATAATATTATCGATAAATTAACGAAACTTGATATGGATCCTCTGTTTCAAAACCAACTAAAAGAATTAAAAAATGAAATAGACGCATACCGCCAAACAAGAAAAGATGAAATTTCATTCGTTCAAAATGGAAAATTAGATGAAGCCCAAAAATTGGGAACGACCCTCCAGAAAGATAGGTTTGAAAAAATCAGGTCCATTTCAACTGAAATGGGCGATAAGGCAGCAAAAGATGCTGAAGGCCAACTTGTACTTGATCAGCAGCAAGCAAGTACGGCAATAATGCTATTTATAATATTTGGATTAATTACCCTGTTTTTCAGCATAATAATGATAATGCTGCTGAACCGTACAATTGCCCAACCGCTCAACGAGATTACCAAAATAGCTGCACGTATTGGTGAAGGCGACTTGGATGTTGAACTGCCGGCAGTTGGAAGGCAAGATGAGGTGGGTATTCTTTTGCAGAGTTTTAGCAATATGGTAGCAGCCCTAAAAAAAATGGCTAATACCGCTCAAAAAATTGCTTCCGGGGACCTTACCGGGTCTGTTGTTCCGCAATCGGAGAGAGATATACTGGGGAATGCTTTTTTGCAAATGTTAAACAACCTACGCCGCATTATGAAAGATATTATGGAAGGGGTCAACACCCTTGGATCCTCGGCGAGCGAGATATTGGCATCCACCACACAGGTAGCGTCGGGTTCGGCCGAAACAGCTACTGCAATAAGCGAAACAACTACAACTGTTGAAGAAGTGCGCAAGGCCTCTCAGCTATCAAACCAAAAGGCAAGCCGCGTTGCCGAGAATGCCCAACAGGTGGTTCAAATAACCCTGGCCGGCCAGCAGGCAGTTGATGAAACAATTAGCGGTATGAACGAAATCCAAAACCAGATGGAGGCCGTTGCAAATACAATTGTACGCCTAAGTGAGCAAAGCCAGCAAATTGGTGGGATTATAGCCACGGTAACCGATGTAGCCGACCAATCGAACATATTGGCTGTTAATGCCGCTATTGAAGCAGCCAAAGCAGGCGAGCAGGGTAAAGGGTTTGCCGTGGTTGCCCAAGAAATAAAGGAACTGGCACAACAAAGCAAACAAGCTACGCTGCAAGTGCGTGATATTTTAAACGACATACAGAAAGCCACCAGTGCGGCCGTAATGGCCACCGAGCTTTCCAGCAAAGCTGTTGAAAACGGGGTAAAGCAGTCGTCCCAAACAGGCGAATCAATTAAAAAATTGGCCGACAGCAGCAATAAAGCGGTAGAAGCTGCCATGCTGATTGTAGCATCGAGCCAACAGCAGGTTGTAGGAATGGACCAAATAGGATTGGCCATGAATAACATCAACCAAGCCGGAGTGGAAAATGCCGCAAGCATGGTACAAGCCGAAAAAGCGGCGAAAGGCATAAATGAGCTGGGGCAAAAATTGAAATTGTTGGTGGAGCAATATAAAATATAAGTACTTAGAGTACTTAAAGTGAAAAGAAAACACGGATTAATTTAAGTACAAGCTTGAGACAGGGCAACCGCATTTAAAAAATCCCGAAGGGATTTAATATGAATAGCCCCGAGTTTCAACTCGGGGTATCTGAATTTACGACACAAAATCGGCGCACGTTGTGAAAATTCATTGAAATTAAGAAGAAACCATGCGCCGAAAATGAAAATTTAAAATTGAAGATCTTAAAAAATGCAAAACCCTATTGAAGCCCGCCGCGGCGGGCGTAAGCTTTCGCCACGCCGTGGCGGGTTGAATATAATTAACGAATTTAAACTCAGATGGATAAAAAAGACGAAGAATTCCTTAAACGGCTACTGGTTACTTTTCGCATTGAAGCTGAAGAGCATATTAAAACACTCTTTTCAAGCCTCATTGAATTGGAGAAGAACCCCAAAGATAAAAAGTTACGGGAATTGATAGAAATCATTTTCCGCGAAGTGCATAGTTTAAAAGGCGCTGCCCGTTCGGTGAGTAGTAATGATATTGAAACAATTTGCCAGGAAATAGAGGACATGTTCGCAAAAATAAAAAAAGAACATTTATCTCTTACTGCTGCTCAATTTGACCTTGTTCATAAAGCGTTAGATATCATCTCAAAAATAGTTGAGAGCACTGCAACAGAAAACCACGGCGATAACACGGAACTACTAAAACAATTACAATGGATTACTGAGCCCCATAATACGGATAAAATAGATGAAGTACAAACTGCCGACACAAATAGCTCTTTTAAAGCAACTCAAAAAGTTACCCTTTCGCCCAAGGAAAAAACTATTACAACATCAGTAATTATTGAAGAACGTCCAGTGCGAATTGAAACGGTGAGGATACCTACGGCAAAGATTGATCCGCTTTTTTTACAGGCCGAACAGATGATACAGTATAAAATAGCCGCTGCCCAACGGTCCACTGAAATGAATAAACTGAACAATTTAATGGGATTGTGGAAAAAGGAGTTAAAAAAGTGGGATTCGCCCCGTTATATGAATAGCTTAATTGAGTTGAAAAAAATAAATGATTGGAACAATGATAGGGTAAATGAGCTCGAAACCAAATTAGTTGCCATTGCCCATGATTTAGACATTGACCAGCGTTCGCTGGGAAGGATGATTGACGACCACTTGGAATCGATGAAAAGTGTGTTGATGCTACCCGTATCTACAATAACAGAAGGATTCCCCAAATTAGTCCGCGACCTTGCCCGCAGCCAGGGCAAAGAAGTAGAGCTTATCGTTCGTGGAAATGAAATTGATGTGGACAAACGTATTTTGGAGGAACTGAAAGACCCGTTAATTCATTTGGTACGGAATTGCATCGACCATGGCATAAAAAAACCCGATGAACGGAAACATTCCAATAAACCACCACAAGGGAGCGTAACGTTAAGCTTTAATGCAACCGAAAGCCGCCATCTGGAGATTATTATTGCCGACGATGGCGCCGGTATTGATCCCGAGAAAGTGCGCAAGGCAGCTATCAAAGCTGGCATCCTTGAAAAAGATTTATTGGACAAATTAAACCCTCAGGAAACGTTAATGTTGGTGTTTCAATCAGGTGTTTCAACAAGCCCAATGATAACCGACATTTCGGGGCGTGGCCTGGGTTTGGCCATTGTCCGCGAGAAGGTAGAAAAACTGGGTGGCTCCGTTTCGGTAGAAAGCAATCCGGGCATGGGTACAACATTCCGCTTTTTGTTGCCATTGACTTTGGCTACATTCAGGGGTATATTGGTGCGTACCGGCGAGCACTTGGTAGTGGTACCTACTGAAAATGTTGAACGTGCCGTAAGGGTTAACCGCGCTGAGCTAAAAACCGTGGAAAGCAGCGACACGATTATGATAGCCGGGAAAATCCTGAAAATAACCAATCTTGGGAAAGCATTGGGTTATTTGAACGGGAACATTAGTGCTTCAAACAAAAAAAATAACCCTGCCATTAATCTCAATAATATTCAAGTATTAATACTTGAACACGCCGATAATCAAATTGCCTTTATAGTAGATGAAATTATTGAGGAATGTCAGGTACTTGTGAAAGAAATGGGCAAACAATTGAGCCGGGTACGGAACATAAGCGGAGCCACCGTGCTTGGTTCCGGTAAAGTGGTTCCGGTAATTAACGTCCCCGATTTAATGAAATCAGCCATACTAACAGTAATGCCTATAAATGGGACTAAAGAAAAGGAGGTTGAAGTGGCAACTAAGAACAAAATTTTGGTAACTGATGATTCCATTACATCGCGCAGCTTAATCAAAAGCATTGTAGAATCAGCCGGCTATTTGGTTGAAACTGCCGTTGACGGTGTAGATGCTTTTACCAAAGCGATTATTGGCGAATTCGATCTAATAGTGTCCGATGTTGATATGCCGCGCATGAACGGCTTTGAGCTTACAACAAAAATAAGGAAAGAAAAAAAACTTAGTGAACTGCCGGTTGTGCTGGTTACTGCCCTTGAATCGCGTGAGGATCGTGAACACGGCATCGATGTTGGTGCCAACGCATATATTGTAAAGAGTAGTTTTGACAAAAGCAATTTGTTGGAAGTAATTAAAAGGCTGTTAGCAATTAGAGATTAGAAGTTAGATGTTAGAAATTAGAATTTAACCATTTAACCATTTAACCATTTAACCTTATAACCATTTAAAATGCAATGATAAAAGTCCTGATAGTTGAAGATTCACCGGTAATGCAGCAATTGCTTGCCTACACCATTGGCTCCGATCCCGAGTTGGAAGTTGTGGGCATTGCTGAAAATGGCGAAGAAGCCATTGAAGCAGTTAAAAAATTGCACCCCCATATAATTGCCATGGACATGCACATGCCAAAATTAGACGGGCGGCAAACAACACGCATCATAATGGAGACAAACCCAACCCCCATTGTAATAGTTACGGGCAGTTCGGTAGGTAAGGAAGTGGCTTTTTCGTTTAGCATGGTAGAAGCCGGGGCTTTGGCCATAATTAAAAAACCGCCAGGAGTTAACCATCCAAATTATAAAAAAAATGCACACGAGTTAATACAAACACTAAAGCTTATGTCGGAGGTAAAATTGGTGAGGCGTATTGCACACAATGCAAAAGTACCGGCACCGAACGAACCCATTATCAAAAAAAATATTGAAGCAGAATCGGAAATCCAGGTTATTGCTATTGGCGCTTCCACTGGAGGTCCCATGGTTTTACAAAAAATACTTTCCGGTTTGCCAAAAAATATCCCAGTCCCAATTTTAATTGTTCAGCACATCTCGCCCGGGTTTACCGAGGGTTTTGTTGAATGGTTAAAGAATACAACCCATTTCCCTTTGCAAATTGCTACAAATGGCGAGTATATGCTACCGGGACATGCTTATGTAGCCCCCGATAATTTTCACATGGGTGTTGAACGGGGATGCCGGATTAAGCTTAGCAACCACGAATTGGAAAATGGGTTGTGTCCATCGGTGGCTTACCTCTTCCGTACGGTGGCACATGTATTCGGCCCCAGAGCTATAGGAGTATTGCTCACCGGTATGGGGCGCGATGGCGCCGAGGAATTAAAAACCATGAAAAACAATGGGGCGGTTACTATTGCCCAGGACGAAGATAGTTCTGTTGTATTTGGTATGCCGGGCGAAGCCATAAAACTTGATGCTGCAACGCATATTCTTTCACCCGAAGATATAATAACCACCCTGGTTGCTTTAATTAATGAAAAGAACGGAGATATATATGAAAAGCAAAGATTACAGCAGAAGTGAGGTTGACCAAATAGTGATAGCAGAGGACAGCCCAACTCAGGCAGAACAATTAAAGTACTTGCTCGAGAAACACAATTACAGGGCAATAATTGCCAAAAATGGTAAGGAAGCCCTTAATATAGTTAACGAACTCAAACCCGCTTTGGTAATTAGCGATATAGTTATGCCCGAAATGGACGGTTACCAACTTTGCAAAGAAATGAAAGCGACTGAGGCTACCATGGACATTCCGGTTATATTGCTTACATCGTTAACCAGTTCGGAGGATGTACTTGAAGGTATTTCCAGCGGGGCCGACAATTTTATTACCAAGCCTTACCGCGAAGATTACCTGATTTCGCACATTGAACAAATACTGGCCAATAGGAACATTTACAAAAATGAACGGGTAAGAATTGGGGTTGAAATATTATTCGGGGGCAAACGCCGATTTATAACATCAACCCAACAGCAAATGCTCACGCTGCTCATTTCAACCTACGAAGCGGCTGTGCAGCGAAACGATGAACTGCTCCATACCCAGGCAGAATTAAAATCACTGAATAAACATTTGGAAGAATTAGTAACAGACAGAACTGCCCTACTTTCGGCAGAAATTGTTATCCGCAAAAAAGCGGAAGAACGTGTTAATAAACTCAACCGTGTATATGCTGTACTTAGCAACACTAATCAGGCAATTGTAAGAATTCACGGTGTGAGCCAACTGTTTAACGAAGTTTGCCGCATAGCTATTGATGAAGGAAAGTTCCTGAGTCCATGGATTGGTACCATAAACTGTGACACAAAGAAAATTGAAACTGCGGCAACTGCCGGATTATCAAACAATTTATTTGAATTGGCACTTAAGCAAAATCCGGTTACAGAAGCAGTAAAATCAAAAAAACATATCATTATCAATAATATATTTACAGACAACGCCATACCTGAAATTTGGAAACAAAATTCTTTGTCGCTGGGAATTCAGTCATTTGCCGCTTTCCCACTTATAGCTTTTGGAAATGCAGTAGGTGGGTTTTGTATTTATTCCAACGAGGTTGATTTTTTTGATAAAACAGAAATTGACCTGCTCGATGAAATGGTTACCGATATTTCTTTCGCTCTGGAATACATCCAGAATGAATTGGAGCGCAAACTTACCGAAGATGCACTACGCCATAGCGAGTTGCGGTTTAAGCAAGTAGCTGAAAATGCCCGCGAATGGATTTGGGAAGTAGATAAAAAAGGGCTATATACCTTTGCCAGCCCGGTTGTTAAAGAAATAATCGATTATAAACCCGAAGAAATTGTTGGTAAAAAACATTTTTACGATTTATTAAAAAAGGAGGAACAGCAAAAAACCATGCAGTTGGTAACGGAACTTTTTGCGCGGAAGGATAGCTTTAAGGATATAGTGAACATTAACAGAACTAAAGATGGCCGCGAAGTTATCCTTTCCACCAGCGCAGTTCCAATACTCGACAACAATAAGAATCTATTAGGCTACAGGGGAGTAGATGTTGACATTACCCAGCACGTGCAGGAAAAGAAAATTATTGAACGAAGTGAGGCGAAATTCAGGACGCTGTTTGAGAGCGCCAACGACGCGATATTTATTATGAAGGGAGATGCTTTTATTGACTGTAATTTGAAAGCAGAGCAAATGTTTCAATGCTCACGCGAAGAAATCCTTAACCAGAAACCATACCAGATATCCCCTACCATTCAACCCGATGGCCGTGATTCCAAAGAAAAAGCTCTCGAAAAAATACATGCAGCCCTCTCCGGCACTCCACAATCGTTTGAATGGATACACATAAAACTTGACAATACGCCTTTTGAAACTGAGGTGAGCCTCAACAGCATATGTGTTGACGATGACCTTTTACTTCAAGCAATTGTACGTGATATTACCGAGCGCAAACTTGCCGAAGAAAAAATTAAGGAAAGCGAAAAACGATATAAAAAAATTACCGAAAGCCTCACCGATTACCTGTATACGGCCAATGTAAAAGATGGATTGGTGGTTGAAACCATTCATAATGAAGCATGTATAGGTGTTACCGGATATACCCCAAAAGATTTTAAAACGAATCCAAACCTGTGGATTAACATGGTGGTACCTGAAGACAGGGAATGGGTAACCACTGAATTTAAAAAAGTGTTTGACAAAATACAGTTACCTCCGGTAGAGCACCGGATAATACGCAAAGACGGAAAAATCCGATGGATATGTAACACAATTATCCCTAAATATGATGCCAACGAAAACCTTGTTTCGTACGATGGCATAGTGAAGGATATAACTGAGCGCAAGCTTGCCGAAGAAGAAATTAAATTACTCAACATAGAACTTGAAAACCGTGTATCCCAACGCACATCGCAGCTCGAAGCTGCAAATAAAGAATTAGAAGCATTCAGCTACTCGGTATCGCACGATTTGCGGGCACCACTGAGGCACACCAATGGGTATGCAAAACTGCTCGAAGACGGTTTTAAAGATGCTTTGCCCGAAAAAGGCCGCCATTACATTGAGGCCATTTTAGAATCGGTTGGACAAATGGGCAAGCTTATTGACGATTTGCTGAATTTTTCAAGAACCGGCCGTTCCGAAATGCGTGAAACGGTCCTTGATATGAACCTTATTGTTGACGAAGTGTCGAAACATTTGCAAGAGCACTATCCTGATTATAACATCAAATGGACAATTGGAACATTACCCCCCGCATTGGGCGACAATGCGCTCATACACCTGGTATGGACAAATTTATTGAGTAATGCAATGAAATATTCCAGAACCCGCGAAACAGCCATAATTGAAATAGGAGCCAAAGCAGAAGCCACTGAAACAGTTTTCTTTGTGCGCGACAATGGCGTTGGGTTCAATATGCAATACGCACAAAAGCTCTTTGGTGTTTTTCAACGGATGCACTCCACTGAAGAATTTGAAGGCACCGGCATTGGATTGGCAAACGTGCAACGCATTGTTTTACGCCATGGTGGGCGTACATGGGCCGAAGCAGAACTCGACAAAGGGGCAACTTTTTATTTTTCGCTGCCCAATCATTAAAAAACAAAGGTCATCGACAAAATGTGTGGAAATAGTTTGAGTTTTGATTCTTTTTTTTGATTTTTGACCCGATAGCTATCGGGATGATTTTTGGAGTTTTCTAATTGACGTTATTTAAAATTACGCACAAACCGCTCAATCAGTTGCTTAATTTTTACAATTAAATAAGGCTTTGTCATTAGTTCATCGAAACCAGCAGTACTAAATTCATCAAAAAAATCGTTTGGATTATGCGCAGTAAGAGCTACAATCGGAATTTTAGAAAGCTTAGCACTCATATTTTGACGGATGTATTTTGTGGTTTCAAGCCCATTCATTACAGGCATTTCAATATCCATGAGCACCAAATCAAAGCTATTCAATTCCAATTGTTGAATGGCCTCTTTACCATTGCTGGCTAATTTAAAATCGCATCCAATTTCTTTAACAATTTCAGAAAGCAGTATCCTATTTACAAAAACATCATCAACAATAAGCAAAAGTGGCTTGGCCATAAATAGAAACGTTATTAATTCTTAAAAAAAGCAGCAACAGGTCAAAAATAATTATTAAATTCAACAATTAGTATATCATATAAGTTCATACCATAAATATAACAATTATGAACCAACCCAATCAAAATTCCTTAGATGATTTTTTGCGGGAATTTCCTCGCAATCAAATCATTGACATTTTGAAAACTATTGATTTAAAAATAGGTTCATTACATACCATCTCGTCAAAAGACTTTCTGTATTTTAATAAACTACTAAAAGAATATTACAAACGTATTAAAGAAATTGCAGATGCCAACAATGCGATATCTGATTTTTTTTCAAAAGATTTGCAGCAAATTACTGATAAATTGAAAGAAAATAATCAGTTTCAAAAAATAATTATTGATGAGACAAAATTAAATGCCAATAAAATATTAGACTTTATTACATTAACTTATTCATCTTTCGATTTGCTAATTGTTCCTTTTCACAATTACAAACAAAATCACATAACCATTAAATATTTACTTGCCAATATTAAACTTCACCTTACTTATATCGATGTTTCAAATAAAACAGAGTTACAACAAAGTGTCACCTTATTAGATAAAATAATTGATAAAATTCAGGGAAAATTTGAATCGGTAGAAATTGAGTCCGATAATTTGAATAAAATTATACTTGCCATTAAAAATAATGAATTTATAGGAAAAAGTTCGGGTTCCGTTGAAGCTTATGAGCAGTTAAAAATGGTTTCGAATGAAATAAGGAAGCTGTCTTATGAAGAATTTTGGCCTGAAAATTTTGTTGTGAATTTGAGCCGGAGGACACAAAACTGCTTTGCAAATATGGGCGAAATAATCACCAATATTCAATATCACGACATTATCCGTCAAAAGATGGAACACATCCAACTTTCGCAAAAAGAGCTGATAAAAGGACTTACTGAATTAGAAACGGTAAAATTCTCACCTGATTATATTGATGAACAGCTTAATTTTGTGACTAAAATTCCAGAAATAGCTGATATTCAAGCAGCTCAACTCTTATACACCAATAAGGATTATCAAACATCCATTGAAAAAATTACGGTTAAGCTTATTGAAGTTGGTCGCGAAATGAAAGAATTATATTCCATATATAACAATCTCATTGATAGCAATAAGCAATTCGAAGATTCATTTCTTAATCAAGCCACCCAAAGCCAGAAGATATTTGATTCCTATCAATCAAGTTTTATTACCGATTGGGAAAAATCATCGCACCAGTTTGAAAATTTAACCACCCATTATCAATCACTAAAAGATAAATTCAGTGGTATTTTTGAAAATGAAAAAGAATTGCGGATTGAAATAAAGAATTTTGAAAAATTGCTTAAAGCAAATGGAAAATACTTTGGAATTGAATTAATGAGCCGGTTAATAATTCTTTTAAGCGAATTACAGCTAAATTCAAATTACTTAAAAACCAATTTAAACAACATAACCCAAAATTTTACTTCACTCAGCAAATTGGTAGTTACATTTAAACCCAAAGCAACAAATCAAATTAATGGCGATACGGCCTTAGAAGATTTAAAAAGTGCACTATTAAAAATTACCGGTTTATCGCAAAACTATGGAACCATTAGCATTCAAATTTCAGAAGAAATAACAGCCTCGCTTAAAAACATTGAGTATTATAATTTTTTCAAAAATACAGTTGAGGAAATAGTTGCTCATTTAAACGATGTGAATAAAATGGTAAATTACGACCAGTTAAAAAATATGGTGGGAAAAAACAGTGACGCATTAAAGCGACTGGAACGGTTATATACCATGAAAAGCGAACGGGATATCCATGCTCAGACTGTTGAACATGATTCTTCGGTTATTGATAATCCTGAGGAACAAAACAATGCAACTTTTGAAGATGATATTGAATTATTTTAGATAAATTTATAGCCCTTTTTAATACTAAAAACAGTTGTTCTATGAAGGAATATGAGGTTACAGCTACAAAAGATAAAAAAACCAATGCCCTAAACTTGACCATGCAAGGCAAGCTCAATATTTCAAACATGAAGGGAATTGAAGAAGAGTTTAAAAGCACTGTCAAAAATTGCAAAAAATGCAGCATTACCCTTTCAAACATCGATGATGCCGACCTTTCAATTGTTCAACTGTTAAAAGCATTTGAACTCAACTGCCTAAAAAACAAAATTGAAGTGACCATCAGCATGAATTTGAATGAAGATAACGCAAACTTGTTTGCTAAATCAGGACTCAATAACATTTTTAATAAATAATTTAAAAACCATTTTAAAATGGGAAAAAGAATTCTTATTGTTGACGATTCAGAGAGCATACGCGAAGTCGTAAGTTTTACCCTTGAAAATGCTGGGCATGAAGTTCTTAAAGGTGTTGATGGCCAAGATGCCCTAAAATTCCTTGACGGCAGCAAATTCGATTTAATAATTACTGATTTGCACATGCCAGTAATGGATGGAATAGAATTTATAAAAAACGTTAGAGCGAGAGCTGACTATCAATTCATTCCAATTCTATTTTTAACTACCGAGTCGCAAACCCAAAAAAAGATGGAAGCTAAAGATGCAGGTGCTACGGGTTGGATAATTAAACCATTTGTTCCTGAAAAGCTATTAGCTGCCATTGAAAAAGTAGTACGATAATGGAAAAATTTAGAGAAAAATTCGTTGAAGAGGCAAATGATCTAATCAATGAACTTGAAAAGGTATTATTAACCCTTGAAAACCAGCCTAAAAACCCCGACCTGATACAGCAGGTTTTTCGGGTTATGCATTCCTTAAAAGGAGGAAGTGCTATGTTTGGGTTTAACAAGATGGACAAATTTACCCACCATTTGGAGAGTATTTATGACCTTATTAGAAATAACAAACTGGAAATTAATAACGATATATTAAACATAACCTTAGCCTCTGTTGATCATTTGCGCAATCTGCTTCAAGAAAAAGACGATGAGGATACTAAAAATAAAGTTCAGAATGATTTGCTTGTGGCAAAAATTCAGGAAATAATTAACGAAAATGTAATGGCTGAATCCAATGGGAAAACAATACAACCCATGGAACAGCGTCAAAACAAAGAACATGCTACCTATTATTTGAATTTTAAACCCCATGCAAATATTTTCAATTTTGGAACCAACCCACTTTATTTGATTGATGAACTTTGCGATTTGGGTCAGTATAAAGTATTTCCGAGGTTCGATAATTTACCGGAAATTGATGAATTAGACGCCACAAAATGCTTCATTTATTGGGACATATTTTTAGCAACCAACCAGGGAATAAATGCCATTAGCGAAGTATTTATTTTTGCCGATGACCAATGCGACCTCAAGGTTCAAAAAATATCGGAACTAAACCTGCTCGACGAAAAATCCTTTATTGGAATCATTGAAGAATCGGTGCGTAGTCAAAAAGAAATTGACTTGGATCAAATGATGCTTCTCACCCATGATTTAGAGAAAATATATGAAAAAGAAAAAGAGCCACAAGCTCAGTCTAAACTTGGGGGTGCAAGCGCTGAAACAAGCATAAGCAGCATTCGGGTTTCATCGCAAAAACTCGACGATTTAATTAACTGGGTAAGTGAATTGGTAACCATTCAAGCCCGGCTAAGCCTATTTGCACAGGAAAGCAATTTAGCAGAGCTGGATGCCATTTCTGAGGAAGTTGAAAAAATATCCCGTAGGCTCCGCGATGATGTATTTGGCATTCGCCTTATCCCAATTGAAACCATGCTAACAAGGTTTCAGCGATTAGTGAGGGAGCTTTCCCAAGAGCTTGATAAAGAAGTGGTGTTTAAAACTGAAGGTACAGAGACCGAGTTAGACAAAAACATTATAGAAATGTTAGCGGATCCCCTGATGCACATTATCCGTAACAGTTTGGATCATGGGATAGAAAGTGCCGAAGAAAGGAAAAATTTGGGAAAACCAAAAAAATCAATCATCCTGCTAAAAGCTTTTTATTCGGGTGCTAATGTTGTAATTCAAATTTCAGATGACGGAAGAGGTATTGATCCTGAAAAGATAAAGAATACAGCCATTACAAAAGGACTTATTGGGGCTGAAACTGAACTTACTAAAACAGAAGCTTTCGATTTACTTTTTTTGCCCGGTTTTAGTACGGCTCAAAAAGTAACAAAAGTATCAGGCCGTGGGGTTGGTATGGATGTGGTAAAAAGGAAGATTGCCGAAATTAGAGGAGAAGTTGAAATTGAATCGGAAATAAATAAGGGAACGGTAATTACTATTAAACTACCCCTTACACTATCCATTATTGATGGGTTATTGGTTCAAATTAGTGATACAAAATTTATTATTCCATTGTCATCGGTTGATAAATGTTATGAATTCAAGCACAAGGTACTTGAAAATGCAATCAATCATCTGATTCGCACCGATGAAAAGGAAGTGGCTTTCTTGAATCTACGCCAAATGTTCCAAATTGAAGGAACCCCACCTGAAACAGAACACGTAGTTGTAGTTCAATTTGGTGTTGCAAAAATTGGTTTATCCGTTGATTCTATTATTGGGCAATATCAAGCCGTATTGAAACCTTTAGGACGATTATATAAAAACCAAAATTCGGTTTCAGGAGCTACCATATTAGGCGATGGAACCGTAGCTTTGGTATTGGATACCAACAAGCTTATTTCGCAATATGCGACAAATGAAATAAAAATTGGAGGCTAACATGGAAGATACACCGATTCAAAATATTGATAACACCCATACATTCCTTTCCTTTAGGCTAGGCAAAGAACTTTTTGCTTTAAATGTATCAAAAGTACTTACTATACTGGAAATGAAACCAATAACCAAGGTTCCCAATTCACCGGAATATCTTCGGGGAGTAATCAATCTACGTGGTAATGTGCTCCCAGTAATTGATATGCGCATAAAATTTGGAATGGCGGCTACTGAATTCACCACAAATACCTGCATCATTGTTCTTAGTGTTGAAATTGAAGAAGAAACCATTCAATTAGGTATATTGGTAGATTCCGTGGATTCCGTGCTTGAAATAAAAGATACCGAAATTGATGAATCCCCGACAATTGGAACCAAATATAAAGTGGAATTTATTCAGGGAATGTACCATCTTGAAGATGGTTTTATTATGCTGTTGAATATCGACCTTATTTTTAGCAACGATGAACTTATGATTGCACAGGAAATAGAAACCAATGCCCCAGTTAGTAATTCGTAAAAATAAAATAAAGAAGAGAAAAACGGCATTTTATGGACAGTAACCTGTACAGCAACATTTACAAATCATCGCTCTCCGATCATGAATTTAAACAATTAAGCCAATTCATTCAGGACAATTATGGAATTAAAATGCCCCCTGCAAAAAAAATAGTATTGCAAGGCCGATTGCATAAACGATTGAAGCAATTACAAATACCCGATTTCAAATCGTATGTTCAGTATGTTTTCAGTTCTGAGGGCGAGAATGAAATCATTCACATGATGGATGTGGTGTCAACAAATAAAACTGATTTCTTTAGGGAACCTGTACATTTTGAGTATCTGGAAAATGAACTGTTACCTCACCTACATCAAATTAATGGAAGAAATATAACTAAAGTATGGAGTGCCGGTTGTTCATCAGGCGAAGAACCCTATACCTTAGCAATTGTTTTGCAGCAATTTAAAGATAAAAATCCCGGATTCGATTATCAAATATTGGCAACCGATATTTCGACACAGATGCTGCAACAAGGTGCTAATGCCATCTATAAGGAAGAAAAAATTGCAATGGTTCCCCTAACCTTAAAAAAGAAGTATTTTTTAAAATCGAAAGACCCAAACGATCCTAAAGTACGGGTAACTAAACAATTAAGAGAAAAAGTGAGTTTTCAGCGATTAAATTTTATGGATTCAACTTACAGTGTTAACGAACTTTTTGATTTGATATTCTGTAGAAATGCACTCATTTATTTTGAAAGAGAAAACCAAGAAATGGTGATAAACAAATTATGTGGTAAATTGAATACACAAGGTTTCTTTTTTTTAGGTCATTCCGAATCAATTACAAACATGCAAGTTCCTTTAAAAAGCATAAAACCAACAATTTTTAGAAAAACATAAAAAAACACCCATGTTAACAGATAAACAGCTTATTGAAGAACTAAAAAAACGATTGTCACAATCGGTAGATTGCAGAGAAATGCTTGCAAAACAGGGCGGAGAATTGCAATTGGCAAATAAAAAGCTATCGGAATCAGAAGCACTTAAAAGCCACTTCATTTCCAACATTACCAACGAAATTGTAAACCCTTTTTCATCCATATTAGGCCTTTCGAAAAACATTGTTGCTTCCAAGGACAGTGATATTGTGAAAATAAAAAGCATGGCTGAACTGATACATTCCGAAGCCTTTGAACTTGATTTTCAGTTGAGAAATATTTTTACGGCAGCTAGAATTGAGGCGGGAGAAGTATCGCCGGATTATATTAAAACCGATATTAATTTAGTAATTTCAAGTATAATAAGTTCTTATGAATATAAAGCGGAGCAGAAACAGCTAAAAATAAATTTTTCGTTTGAAATGGATAAGAATCTTACCAAAGACCACTATTTTAGAACTGACCCCGAAAAGTTAAAACTCATTATATCAAATTTATTAAGCAATAGCATAAAATATAGCAATGCCGCCAGCCGAATTGAAGTAAAAGCATGGATGGATCACGGATTACTGAAAGTTATGGTAAAGGACTTTGGTATTGGTATCGACAAGAAGAATTTGGAAATTATTTTTGATCGCTTCAAACGCATCGATTCATCAATAAACTCGCTAAATACAGGACATGGATTGGGTTTATCGGTAACCAAATCGCTGCTTGAATTGTTCAACGGAGAAATTGAAATTGCCAGTAAAAGAGGAGTTGGTTCAATTTTTACCATTACAATTCCTGAAGGAGATGAATCGAATACAGATGGGTATGCTTTGGATGGTAACGAATTTATTTTTGGAGATTCTGAGGATGGAGTCTTTTGAGGTTATTATAAAAACGCATTATTTATATCCAGCAGCACTTTTTGCTGAATCAGAGCCCCATTTAGTTGATACCATACTTGGCTCTTGTGTTGCTGTTTGTATTTACGACCCGGTTAAAAAAATTGGAGGAATCAATCATTATATGCTACCTTTTTGGAACGGAACCGGTTTAGCTTCGCCCAAATACGGCAACATTGCCATTCAGAAATTGGTTGAAAAAATGTTAGCTATTGGTGCTCAAAAAGAAAACCTGCAAGCAAAAATATTTGGAGGAGGTGAGGTAATACAAACAAAATCGAATCATTTTAAAATTGGTGAACGTAATATTGAAATTGCAGAAAAAACATTGGCTGAAATGCGTATTAAAATTACCGGAAAAAGTATCGGTGGAAAACAAGGCAGAAAAATTCGATTCAATACCGAAACAGGAGTTGTATTAATGAAGTTGATACAAAAAAACACATCCAATGGGAACTAAAATAAAAGTATTAATTGTTGACGACTCTGCGGTAGTAAGGCAATCGCTGGCAGAAATACTTAATACCGATCCTGAAATTGAAGTAATGGGCGTAGCAGCCGATCCATACTATGCTGCAAGCAAAATTGCACACGAAGTTCCCGATGTAATTACCTTAGATATTGAAATGCCTCGCATGGATGGACTGACATTCCTGCGCAAAATAATGACCCAACATCCCATCCCGGTTGTCATTATTTCCAGCTTAACAGAAAAAGGTACTGAAACAGGTATCAGGGCACTGGAATATGGTGCCGTGGAAATAATAACCAAACCAAAATTAGGCACAAAAGAATTTATTGAAGAATCACGAATACGCATTTGCGATGCAGTTAAAGCAGCAGCATCAGCCAAACTCCTGCGAAAAAAAGCAACCATAACTCCCCGGGTTATTGACGTTAAACCAAAATTAAGCGCAGATGCTATAATGCCCAAAAGTTCTGCCTCCGATAGCATGATTAAGACATCAGAAAAAGTAATTGTGGTTGGAGCCTCAACAGGAGGTACCGAAGCGTTGCGAATATTTTTGGAAGAACTTCCACCCGATTGCCCCGGAATTGTAATTGTTCAACACATGCCGGAGCAGTTCACCCGTTCCTTTGCCGACCGGCTCGATCAACTTTGCAAAATATCGGTAAAAGAGGCTGCCAATAATGATACAGTAATACGTGGTAGAGCTCTTATTGCTCCCGGGAACCATCATTTAATTTTGAAACGGAGTGGAGCCCGATATTATGTTGAAATTAATGATGGCCCATTGGTAAACCGCCACCGTCCTTCAGTTGATGTATTGTTTCGTTCAACAGCTAAATTTGCCGGTAAAAATGCCGTGGGTGTTATTATGACAGGAATGGGTGACGATGGTGCCAAGGGACTGCTTGAGTTAAAAGAGGCCGGTGCTCAGACCATTGCTCAGGATGAAAAAAGTTGCATTGTATTTGGAATGCCCAAAGAAGCTATTAAACTAAATGCGGCTGATTATGTTATTCCTTTAGATGCAATAGCACAAAAAGTATTGAAACTTCAATATTAAAATATTTTAACACCTTTCTTTGCATAGGATTCAATATCTAATATTATAAAATAATATGGTGGTTATTGAATTCCTTCATCAAATTTATATTCACCTAAATTAAAATACTCCGTTACAGTTGAATAATTGGAAAAAGTGTTTTTCCAATGAATTCTAAAATAATTTATTAATTTTAGAGCTTTATGCATAATAGTATGAGTTAATACCATAAATACTTATATATTTCGTATAGCAATTTTAACAAACATGGAAAAGAAAAATATAGCCAATTACAAGATTCAATTCTCAATCATTGGGTTCCTTGCAGGGTCTCTGATATTTACAGTTGTTTATGCCGCAGCATTGGCTTCCAATGATTTAGTGTTTACTATTAAAAACTTAGCTATCCTTCATAAAGGTTCCTTTCACTTTATCGTCATTGACCTATTGCCCTTTCTTGGCTCTATTGTGTGCTATTTTTTAGGAATATTTTATCAGAAAATGGCCATTGAATTGCATCGTATAAAAGAAAAAAAAACAAGCAAAACAGATCAAATGCTACAATTTGCCGAAAACCTTTCGCAAGGGATTTTTGAATCTGAATACACTACTTCTGCGGATAATTCACTGGGCAACATTTTAATTAATCTACGCAACAGCTTATTAAAAAATAAACAGGAAGAAGATCAACGTAAAAAAGAGGATCAACAGCGTAATTGGATAGCAGAAGGATTAGCAAAATTTGGTGAAATATTGCGGCTGAATAACGACAATATTGAAAAGCTTTCCTTTGAACTTATAAGTAACTTATGTAGGTATATTGATGCGGTACAAGGAGGTTTTTTTATTATTAATGATGAATATGAAGAAGACAAGCATTTTGAACTTATTGCCCATTTTGCATACAATCGAAAAAAATACAATAAAAAACGAATTGAAATTAGCGAAGGACTTATTGGACGTTCTGCCTTTGAACAAAACATAATATACATTGATGAGGTTCCGGATGACTATGTAGAGATTACCTCCGGTTTGGGCGAAACTAATCCACGTACTTTATTAATTGTCCCCTTGGTTATGAACAACAAGGTTTACGGTGTAATTGAACTATCATCGTTCCATTATTTTGAACCTTATGTTATTGATTTTGTTGGAAAAATTGCTGAAAGTATTGCTACTACTTATTCTACCGTTAAAATTAATCTTCGGACCGCAGATTTATTGAATGAATCGCGAGCTGCCGCAGAACGCCTAACACAGCAAGAAGAAGAGATGCGCCAAAATATGGAAGAGCTACAAGCTACGCAAGAAGAAGCTGGAAAGCAAGCAGAAGAATTTGTTAGCTTTACAAACTCGGTAAACCATACGTTAATTAGAGCTGAATATGATATTAATGGAATTTTATTATATGCCAATACAAAATTCTTAAAAAAACTGGGGTATTCAAGCAATTCAGAAGTTGAAGGTCACCATATTTCAATTTTTATTAGTGAAAAGGATAAAACTTGGTTTAATGAAATTTGGGACACCTTAGCAAAAGGTGGAAAACACTTTGAAGGCTACATGAAACATGTAACTAAATCAGGGCGCGATTTATGGACCATGGCTACCTATACTTGTGTGCGTAACAACATGCAAAACGTTGAAAAAATATTATTTATAGCTATTGATACTACCGAACAAAAAGAACAAAGCCTTGATTTTGAAGGTCAAATTGAAGCAATTAATCAATCGAGTATTAAAGTTGAATACGCCCCAAGTGGTAGAATGCTCACCTGCAATCAAAAATTTATTGATACCATGGGTTATAGCACTGAAGACTTAAAAGATTACAGTGTATTTAATTTTATGGGAGAAGATGAGCAAAGCGATTTTGAAGAAATCTGGAATAAGGTTATCAATGGGAATCCGTATCAAGGACAGTCGAAGCTTGTAGCCCAAAATGGGAAATCGAAATGGTTCGATGTAAATTACACCGCCGCTCACAATATGTATGGAGAGGTTTCAAAAATTATATCAATTGCCCATGATATTACCGAACAAAAGGAAATGGAATTGCTTACGAAGCAACAAAATGAATTACTCAAAAAGCAAGAAGAAGAACTAAAAGCTTCCGAAGTTGATCTTCACAAACGACTCGATGAAGCAAAAAAAGAAGTTAAATTACAATTTCAGGAAATTGAAAAGGTTAAAATACGAAATGAAAAAACCCTCGAAGGAGCCCATGATGCCATATTCTCAATTAACCATGATGGAACAATTGAATTCTTTAATCGTGCGGCAGAAACCCTTTGGCAATATCCCAGAAAAGATGTAATTGGAAAGAATGTAAAAATGCTCTTCGATGAAGTGATAACTGAAAGTGAAAATGAAATGGTGTTTACACTTACACATACTGAAAAACGGAAATTGGTCGGAAACCGCAGGGAATGTAATATATTGAATAAATCGGGTGAACAAGTACCAGTTATCATTCTTTTGGCTGGTGCAAAAGTACAGAATGAATATACCTATACTGCATTTATTCAAAACATTGAAGTGGAATTATTCTAAATAATCTATAATTGAGAAAATACCGAAGCGGTTGCAATTAATTGTCAATCGCTTCGTTTTTTAATCGAATTAAAAACTGAAATTTTGTGAAAAAACAACCCGTTATCCTTTTTTTATTCTTTTTGATTGCTTTAATTTCTTGTCGCGAAACAGACATTTTTACCAATGATTCTGCCGCCAAGCTTTCATTCTCAACCGATACAGTTCATTTTGATACCATTTTTACTACCATTGGGTCAACAACCCAACAATTCCGGTTTTATAACAAAAACAAAGAAGCCGTAAAAACAACCATCAAATTGGTAGGTGGTAGCAATTCAAACTACCGCCTAAATATTGACGGTCAATCGGTGGATGAATTGACCGACTATGAGATACTAGGAAACGACAGTGCATTTGTTTTTGTTGAAGTAACCATTGACCCTTTAAATTCAAATTCCCCGCTGGTGGTTGAAGATTCCATAGTATTCTATACAAATGGGAATATTCAAGATGTGAATTTGGTGGCTTTTGGGCAGGATGTGCATCTCTATAAAAGCTCTATTATTGATGATACCCGGACTTGGGTAAATGATAAACCTTATTTAGTTTATGATTCGGTTAGAGTGGAAAAAAATGCATTACTAACAATTGACCCAGGAGTTAACGTATATTTTCACAACCAAGCAGCTCTTTGGGTTTCAGGCACATTAAAAGTAAATGGCACAGTAGAAGAACCTGTTTCCTTTTCAGGCGACCGGTTGGAAGAATGGTACCGCATTGCCCCCGGACAATGGTATGGAGTTTACCGTACTGACAGCCAAGCATACCTAACGGGTGGCATCCATTTTTGGCAAGGCAGCACGAACAACGAAATTAATCATGCGGTTATCGAAAATGGAGTAATTGGAATTAAGGTTGATATGGTAGGTAACGGCTCCAATCCCACGTTAATTCTCAGCAATTCAATTATTAAGAATATGTCAAGTATAGGTTTGATGGCACAAAGTTCAAATGTTTTAGTTTACAATTCGGTAATTGCCAACTGCGGTATATATGCAGTTCTTTTGTATCTAGGCGGAAACTACGAATTCTATCATACAACTATAGGCAATTATTATGAATTCGATTCGCGCAAAACAGAATCGCTGGCTCTAAATAATTATTATATGATAGATAAAATAGCTACAGTTTTTCCTTTTAATGCAAAATTTGGAAATTGCATTGTATATGGCAACATTGAAAATGAATTAGTAGTAGATAAATATCCAACTGAGGAAGCCCCCTTTACTTATGTTTTTGATCATTGCCTGATGAAACTTGGAAAAACTTTTAATTCCAGCGATACCAATTATTTCAAAGACATTATCCGACATAAAGATTCCCTGCCAAAATTTATAGATACCTATGAAAGTGATTACCGTTTGGACACTCTTTCAGCAGCTAAAGACAAAGGCTCACCTTTTTACAGCAACTATTTTCCAACCGATTTGGCAGGTAAAGACCGCATGTTAGATAAGGGTCCTGATTTAGGAGCTTATGAGCGGATAGAAGAAAAGTGATGCTAAACCTCCTTCAATACAGCAGTTTAATTGCCTTATTGGTGCTATTCAATAAAGTAACTTTTTCACAGGAGAAGGAATTATCTGATGAACTTAAAATAGCTATTGAAACCCCAAGATTAGCGCGCATTCTTTTTTATAACTGCGAAAACCTTTTTGATACCAAAGATGATAGCCTTACATCCGACGAGGAGTTTCTGCCCAGCGGAGACAGAAATTGGAGTCAAAAGAGGTATAATGAAAAAAGTAATCGGATTGCAAAAGTAATTACTGCGGTTGGCGGTTGGAAACCTCCGGAACTAGTGGGTTTGTGTGAAATAGAAAACCGAAGTGTTTTAAATTACCTTACTAAATCAACACCATTGTATGCTTTCAATTACAAGATAATTCATAAAGAATCGCCCGATGCCCGGGGAATTGATGTAGCGTTGCTTTATCAACCAAAAAGCTTCAATGTTGTAGATACTAAGTTTATACCCATTAAATACCCTTTTACCGACCGCAAAACCCGAGATATTTTATATGCCAAAGGCTTGTTGACCAATGGTGATACGCTGCACGTTTTTGTCAACCATTGGCCATCGAGGTATGGTGGGCAGTTGGAATCGGAGGAAAACCGGTTTTTTGTTGCATCGGTATTAAAGTCAGTTACCGATTCCTTAATAGCTTCAAACTCTAGCTCTTTGATAACCATTGTTGGCGATTTTAACGATGAGCCCAACAACCAAAGTTTGCTAAAAGTGCTGGATGCCAAACCACAGTATGATTCATTGAGAAATCCGCAATTAATAAATTTAAGCTATCGGCTGCAATTTGAAAAAAATCAGGGATCCTATAAATACCAAAGCCATTGGGGCATTTTAGATCAATTAATTGTATCGGGAAACTTATTGGCAGGGCGTGAAAAAACTTTCACAACCATTGAACATGCTTTCATCTATATAGCCCCATTTTTAATGGAACCTGATGATACTTACCTCGGAGAAAAACCCTTCCGTACTTTTACAGGGTTTAAATATAACAATGGCTTTTCCGATCATTTGCCTGTATTTATTGATTTATTGGAAAAATAATATTTTCTAGCTCTTATTTACCGGGTTTAATCCAAGTTTTTCACCTTTTTCAAGCATAAGCTGATAAGCTGATTGGTAATTATTTTCAATTTCTCCGTCCAAAATGGCATCTCTTATGGCATCTTTAATTATACCCACTTGTCGGCATGGGGAAAGCCCAAAAACCCGCATAATTTCTTCGCCAGAAATAGGTGGCTGCCAATTGCGCAGTTTATCTTTCTCTTCAACTTCCTTTAACTTTAACCGCACCAATTGATAGTTATCTAAATACCGAGCCACTTTGTCAGGATTTTTTGAGGTAATGTCAGCATCACACAGCACCAACAAATCGTCAATATCGTCTCCGGCATCGTAAAGCAACCTGCGCACAGCACTATCAGTAACTACTTCCTGTGATAATACAATGGGCCTCATGTGAAGGCTTACCATTTTTTGAACGTATTTCATTTTTTCATTCAAAGGCAACTTCATATTTCTAAAAATTGCCGGAATCATTTTGCTACCTATAAACTCATGTCCATGAAAAGTCCAACCTTGGGAATCAATGTATTTTTTTGTTCTTGGTTTGGCAATATCATGCAATAAAGCTGACCATCGAAGCCAAAGATTATCCGTTGTCAAGCAAATATTGTCGAGTACTTGTAACGTGTGCAGAAAATTATCTTTGTGCCGATGACCTTTTACTTCATCAACTCCTTTCATAGCGTCCAATTCAGGAAAAACTATTTTTAATAACCCGGTAGTTTGAAGCAACTTAAAACCAATACTAGGCTTTGCACACATCATAATTTTATTAAACTCCTCAATAATACGTTCATAGGAGATAATAGCCATGCGTTCTTTGTTCCGCTCAATAGCCTTCAAAGATTTATCCTCAATAACAAAACCCAATTGATTGGCAAATCGTATGGCCCGCAACATTCTCAACGGATCATCAGAATAGGTCGTATCAGGGTTTAATGGGGTTCGAATAATTTTATCGTGCAAATCCTGAATTCCATTAAAAGGGTCAACTAACTCCCCAAAATGATTGGGGTGTAAATTTATGGCTAACGCATTAATGGTAAAATCGCGTCGTTTTTGATCGTCTTCCAAAGTTCCATCTTCAACAATTGGTTTGCGGGAATCACGTTGGTATGATTCCTTGCGGGCACCTACAAATTCAACTTCCCAATCGCTGAAACGAAACATAGCTGTTCCAAAATTCTTAAATACCGATACTTTAATCTTAGGATCGAGCAAACGAGCCACTTTTTGAGCAAAATCAATCCCACTGCCTAAAGTAACAATATCAATATCATTACTTGGTCGTTGCAATAAAATATCGCGCACAAAACCCCCAATTACAAAAGCTTCCTGATTTTGGCTCTTACAAACTTCCCCTACTTTAACAAAAATGCTATGCTGCAAATGTTTCTCCATCTCAATGACTAACAAAATTTAATTCGGGTCAAAATTAAACGTTTTTGATTGGAAGTTGTTATATAAACATGTTTATAATCAAGCTTGATTTGTTGGCTTCACAGATTTTGCATCATCACACCATAGAAATTTATGCTACTAAAATATTTGGCATATTAATTGTAACATATATACTTAATTACATATTTGAATATATTATAAATTTCATAAAAACAAATTACCATGATTGAGTATTTAACACAGGAAACATTCAAGACCAAAGTTTTCAACTTTGAGAAAAACAAAGAATGGAAATTCGAAGGAGAGATCCCTTGCATTATTGACTTTTATGCAGACTGGTGCGGTCCATGCAAAATGGTAGCTCCCATTTTGGAAGAGTTAGCTACCGAATACAATGGAAAACTTAATATTTATAAAGTAGATACTGAAGATCAGCGAGAATTATCGGCTATGTTTGGCATTCAAAGCATTCCATCGCTGCTATTTGTTCCAAAAGAAGGTCAACCTCAAATGGCTCAAGGTGCCTTGCCTAAGGATTCCTTCAAAAAAGCTTTCAAAGAAGTATTTAATGTAGAATAACAACTAATTTTTAAAGAAAAATCCCTACGGCAAAAAGTCATAGGGATTTTTTTTTACTGACTAAATTTTACAATTTGCTATAAAAAACCATCGACTTCAAGGTTCATTTTTGCTTGTTTAAAAAGCACAATTAAACGGCTACCTTGATTTTACTATGAACCCCTATTTTCATTCTGACTCTTTCTTTTTTGATGTTCGTTTCATATCCCTCAATCAATTCGTCAAAAATTTCTTTCACATATTGTATTTTAGTGGCACGGTAGGCATTATAGCCGGCAAAAGCAAATCCAATATCCATTTTACCTTGCGCTGAATTAAGCAATACTTTGGAAATACAATAAGGAACATTTTTATAATCACACGTTTTTAAGCATTTCCACGGACAATTAAATGGTTTGGTTTCACCCCGTTTTATTTGTTGAACAAAAGGGCTATCAATAACACGACCGGGTAAACCAACGGGGCTTTTAATTAAAGTAATATCTTTTTCAGAACTAACAATATAGCTTTGCTTAAATGCCATATCGGCATCACATTCAAAGGTGGTAACAAAACGGGTTCCCAGTTTTACACCTTTTGCCCCAGCCTTCATTATCTCTACTATATCTTCACCGGTATAAATTCCACCAGCAGCAATTACAGGTATTTCTCTACCATCGGGTGTTTTAAATGCACTTAATGCCTCCACGGTTTCCCTGATTAATTGATGCAAAGGAACAACCTCTCCGGTTAATTCTTCCATTTTAAACCCCAGATGTCCTCCCGCTAATGGACCTTCAACCACAACAGCATCGGGAATATGATTAAATTTTTGAGCCCAATATTGAAAAATAAGTTTTGCTGCTTTTGCCGATGAAACTTTTGGAACAAACTTGGTATGAATTTTATCAAAACCTTGTTCCAAAACAAAATCGGGAAGTTTTAAAGGCAACCCAGCTCCCATGAATACCAAATCAACTTTTTCCTCCACCGCAATTTTTAATAGTTCGTCATAGTCGGCAAGAGCCACCATCAAATTTACCCCAATAACACCCGTTGTTAGTTTTCGGGTTTTTTGAATTTCATTGCGCAATGCTCTACGATTCGCGGTTCGGGAATTTTTGTCAAAGTCAGGCTCTGTCATTCCAATACCTGCAGCAGAAAGAACCCCTACTCCACCTTGATTTGCAACTGCTGATGCCAAACGCGATAGCGAAATTGCCACAC
>JBAYKX010000019.1:0-94454 GCA_041664345.1 Salinivirgaceae bacterium | reverse complement strand
TTGTCTATCATATTATAAGAGGTTTTTGATTGTTATATATTTAATATTCAAGCAATTAAATATAATCAAAAACCTTTTTTTATGCAAATTTTAAACACAATTCTTACATCGAACTCACGTTAACTTAACTACCAGCGAACTAAAAGAAATTCAAAAATTAACGGAGGAGCACAAAGATGAATTCGAACAGGCATGGCATAGATACTTTAACCAATAACGAGGTTACTAATATTTCGAAGAAAGGTATTTGGGTTTTGATTAGTAATAAAGAGTATTTTATTCCTTTCAGTTCATATCCCATATTCCAAAAAGCCACCATTGAGCAGATTTTAAATTTCAAAATGCTTTCGCCCAATCAACTTCATTGGGATCAGCTCGATTGTGATATTGAACTCACGGCGCTTGAAAATCCGCAGCAGTTTCCACTGTATTATCATTAAATCATTTTTGATTACAATATAGTCAAACCCTGACTTGCTGAATTTAGGTAGAATCAAAGCTGAATCAGTTTCTCAAACTTACCTTGCCGGATGCAGTTCCGGATAATTTGCTGTACATCGCGGTTATCGGCCATCCGTTTTACGGAATCGGCCAGTTGTTCGGGTTGGGTTACAAAATTGACATCGGCAAAGCCAAAACCTAGGTATTTGCCGTTTTTGATGTGAATCACTGCTTTTTCGGATGGAGTCCGTCCTTTATCAATCAGCAAAAAATCAGGAGTTGTGTATTCAAATGAATTTATGAGTTGCAAAGCTCGTTGATTATAGGTTTGGCTAGGCTCCGCACCGGTACAGGCGCCCAGGCACATTCCAACCCCATGGTGAAAACAGGCGCCCTCGCTTTGATACAATCCGCACAGTTTTTGGCAAAGCTGATGCTTTTCAACCAGATTGAAAAAATGGTTCTTAGCCTCGGCCATATTCACAAAAGTGGCTATGGGCAAACCCAATTTAGGGGTAATACGGTCCAACGAAAAGGTAATATAGCCCTGCGAATCGTATTGCGAGAATAACCCACAATTGAAAAGGGAATGGCGTTGCGAACGGTTATAAATGGGTTTGTGCTTTTTAATCTCGTCCGATTCCAAAAGCAAAGCCACCAGCTCGCTTCCGGTCAGCTCGTAATTTATTTCTGTTATCCTTTCGCGGATCTCCAATGCCTTTTTACCTCCCACATTTCGCAAGTGCTGAGCCACCCGTTGCTTTATTTTGATGCTTTTACCCACGTATATCAACTGATGGTTTTGGTCGAAAAAGTAATACACACCTGTTGTTTCAGGCAATACTTCCAGTAACTGACGGTGAAATGAGGAATCAATTCCTTTCAGAACCTTGAATTTTTCAGGATCTGCCGCTTCGGTAAAAGCCCCGTTTTTTTGGAGCAACATTTCAAATAGCTTTACCGTTGCCAAGGCATCGCCGGCAGCCCGGTGTCGTCCATCTATCCTGATTCCCAAATCCTGGCAAATCTTACCCAGGCTATACGATGCATGACCGGGAATCAGTTTCCGGCTTAACCTAACGGTATCCAAAGTTTTGCGCTGATAGTCGAACCCTAAGGCTTTAAACTCTGCTTTTACAAAACCATAATCAAAATTTACGTTGTGGGCAACAAAAATGGTGTCTTCGGTGCGTAAAACAATTTCTTTAGCTACCTCAAAAAATTTGGGAGCATCGGCTACCATCTCGTTAGTAATGCCCGTTAAGCCGGTAATAAAAGGTGGAATTCTCCTTTCCGGGTTTATGAGGGTGGTGTACTCATCCACTATTTTTTCTCCATCGTGGACAAATATGGCAATTTCCGTAATTTTCTCGGCCAATGGGCTTCCACCGGTTGTTTCAATATCAATGATAGCGTAACGCATTGGCTTGTGGGATCTATTTTTTACAACCGATTATTAATCCGGTTTTGATGAATCTTTTCAATCTTTAAATCGGCATCGGTATAAACCCGTTTCTCTTCATCCTTATAACCAATGGCCAGCACCGAAAGTATTTCGTGCGAATCTTTCAAACCAAGTATTTCCTTTAAGTTTTGAGTAGCCGACTTTCCATCAGCAGTTCCTCTCCCGTGCATTTGCACCCAACAACAGCCCAACCCCAGATTTTCAGCTTCCAGCATTATGAATGTCGAGGCAATGGAAGCATCCTCAACCCAAATATCGTAAATGGCTGAATCGGCAATTACCGCAATGGCCAAGGGGGCATTCTTTACCAATTCGGCGCCATGCTCTTTCGATTCCGCAATCAGCTTTAAAAGGTTGGTATCATCCACAACAATAAACTCACAAGGGTACATTCTTTTTCCACTGGGAGCAAGCAATGCAGCCTTCAACAGCCATTCAATTTTTTCGCGTTCTACCGGTTGGTTCTTGAATTTGCGGATACTGCGACGTTGGTATATAATCTGGTTAAAATCAGTCATAGAATTTACATAGGTAATAATCTCATAAAAATACTTTTTGCGATTGGTTCTGCCAAAAAAGTTATCCACAATTTCCGACAAGGGTTTTAATTCCATGTTTAACAAACTATCTTTGCCCACTTAAATCTGAAAATTATGAGTACGTGGTTTGAATGCAAAGTAAAATACGAGAAAATAGGAGCCGATGGCAAAGAAAAAATGGTAACCGAGAATTATCTGGTTGATGCCATTTCGTTCACCGAAGCCGAATCGAGGATAAACAAAGAATTGGAGCCATACATAAGTGGCGAATTTGTAGTAACCAATATTAAAATAGCCAACTTTGCTGAATTAGTACCCAACGATAACGGCGACCGGTGGTTTAAATGCAAGGTTACTTTTATTAGCTTGGACGAGGAAAAAGGAATTGAACGACGGTCGAACAATTACATGTTGGTGCAGGCTAATAACGTAAAAGAAGCTTTCGATAACCTGCAAAAAGCATTGGGCGACACCATAAGCACGTTTGAAATACCTGCCATTCAGGAATCACCCTTAATGGATGTTTTTACCTATTTTGAAGATGAACTGGAAAACAAAAAAAAGCGACAGAATCTGAATCCTGCCGAAAACAGCGATAAAGCCGAATTTGAGGAAGATGAGGATGAATAAATAAAATAACTAAAAAAATGAAGCAGGTAAACTCAAAACTTACCTGCTTTTTTTTATAAAAAAATTCCACGTATCATCAATTAGCAATTCAAGCAACCTAAATAATGTGGCTTACATCTATGATGCGTGCGAAAAATTTGTAAATTGCATAATTATACCAAAAGACTCATCTATACGAATAAATTAAATCCAATGAATATGAAAAAAGTTTACCAAGCTTTAGCAATAATTGGAACATTACTGTTCCTTATTAGCGTTCCAAATGCCCAATCACAAACCTTTGAAGAATTTCAAGCACAAGAGAAGGCACAAAAAGACAAATTCAACCAGGACTACAAAGAAGGTTTTGAAAAATTTGTGAAAGAACGCAACGAAGCCATTAAAAAAATGGACGATGAATTTAAAGAATTCCTTAAAAAAGAATGGACTAACTATGAATTGTTTAAGGCTGAAGTTAGAGCTGCAGATCCAAAACCGGTAGGAAAACCCGTTTTTGATGGAGCTAAAAAACAGGCGCCAACTGAACTAAAGATTAAAGAACCTAAAAAATTAGAATCAACTGGAGTTGCTCCTGTTTTGCCCATATTGGCTAAAACCCCTTCAGCCGATTATTCACCAAAGGATGCCACGTTCGGCTTTTATGGTGCCGATTTGAAATTCAATTTCGATTCAAAATTTATTACCAGCTTTACCGGTCCTATTACCGAAGAACTTATAAGCCAAAAGTGGGATGTCATGAGCCAAACCAATTTTAGTGTTCTGATTGAACAGTTATTGGCTTTTAAAAGCGATATGAACCTAAACGATTGGGGGTATTACCTTTTAGTTAAAAATGCCGCCAAAAAAATTGGCACCGATGAAAACACCGGTACTTTCTTAGAATGGTTTTTACTTACCAAATCGAACTACAAAGCAAGGCTATCATTTAAAGGCACCAAACTGTTTTTACTATTGCCTTCGAGCAATAACATTTACGGGATGCCCTTCTTTACTTTCGATAATTTGCGCTATTATCTGATAAATGGGAAAGAAAACGACATCTTTACTTACGAAAAAGACTTTCCCGAAGCTCGGTTGGTGATGGATTTGAACCTCTACAAATCAATAAATACGCCAGAGAACATTCAATCAAAAACCGTTAAATTCAACTATGATACTGCGGATTATACTTTTGATGTAAAGTATAATTTGAATGCAATGAATTTTTACAAAGATTATCCTTTGAGTGATATTGAGGTGTATTTTGATGCAGCGGTTTCACCACAAACAAAAGAAACGCTAACCGATGCTTTATTGCCCTTGATTAAAGGAAAATCGGAAGACGAACAAGCCATGTTTTTGCTTCATTTTGTGCAAACAGCTTTTGAATATGAAACCGACGCACAGCAATTCGGACAGGAAAAGTTCTTTTTCCCAGATGAATTATTCTATTATCCATACTCCGACTGCGAAGATAGATCGGCTCTTTTTGCTTATTTAACCAAGCAATTGATGAACCTCGATGTAATTGGCTTGAACTATCCCGGCCACATGGCAACAGCCGTTAAATTCAATAAAGAAATAGCCGGCGACTACATTAATTTTAAAGGCGGAAAATATGTGGTTTGCGACCCAACTTATGTGAATGCGCCTATTGGTCAAACCATGCCGCAATTTGCTGAAGCCAATGCCATTGTGGTGGAATTGAACACTTCGGCTAATTTATTGGGGCGTGGAAATAAACTTTGGAAACTGGCCAATAAAAACGGATTATATCAAGGGGGTAACGGTAAAAACATTGCGTTCGACGATAAAGGAAATGCCTATATGTGCGGCTACTTTAGCGGCGATGTTGATTTCTTTGGTTACAAGCTTACTTCATCACAAAATAGCAACGACATTTTTGTAGCAAAATTCCCTTCATCAGGACCTCCTGAGTTCGTTTTTAAAGTGGGAAGTACCGGAAACGACATTGCTTATAACATTACCTTGGGTAAAGACAACAGCTTCTATTTTACCGGTTCGTTCAACAAGGACATAAAAATTGGGGAAAGCACTTTACGGGTGAAAAACAACGGTGATGTGTTTTTGGCAAAATGTTCCAATACTGGTACCATGCAATGGGTGAACCAAGCCGGTATTGAACAGCTCGATAGTGTTACCAATATGTTTGTGGCTCATTTTGATGAAACCGGTAAAAAAATGTGGACTCGTGCTTATGAAGAATCGGAAGATTATACCGATTACGGGATAACCATTGATGATATGGGTAAGGCTTTTGTAACGGCTTCGTTGATAGCATCGGCTGGTATGGATGTATCCACCAAATCATACGAAAGCTATACCGCTTTTGACCCGGTTGAAACGTTAAAGAAAGAAAACGATAAACTGATTGCTGAGAAGTGTGAACCCGGAATTGCCGGATTGTTTGCCGTACTCAACCTCATCAACAGTACCGGAAATTCGTTGCCGGGAAGCAATGCTCAAAAAGCATTGGATCAATACAACCCTAGCTTTAAGAAAAAATCGCCTGAAATTTATGAAAACATTGGCAAAATAGAATTCATTAAAAACGCCCAAGGTATTGTAACCATTCGAACCAACGATGGTAAAGATGTGAATTTTGGAGCGGCCAGGGTTACCAATAATTCAAAAATGAAAATATCGATGTATAACAGCGGTAACAGCCAAATTGATATTCTATCAGGCATCCAGGTTGGGAAAGCCATTGTTTGGTATAACCTGAATTATGTGCGCCTTTTCAAAGATACCGGTGATTTGCTTTTCGATTACGATTCGGAACATACTCAAAAGAAAGTGAACTTAAGAAAAGATATTCTATACTAAACCTTTTTCTGAATTTTCAAATTGTTAAAGCCTGCCAATTGGTGGGCTTTTCTTTTATTAGGCTAAATAGTGTTTATATTCATCTACCAAAATTTGCATCCAAACCAATATTTTCCCCATCCATCATGTTGATTTTTTAATCCTAAAAATGTCAGGTTACTTTTGAATTGAAATTTAAAACCTGATAAAGATGAAAAAAATTGTACTTGCTTTCGCATCCCTTATGGCTCTTTCATTAACGATGGTAGCCAACAACCTTACCACCCAAACCATCCGAGGAACCGTTACTGATGCCGTCAACGGATTCCCATTAATTGGTACCAATGTTATTGTTTCCAGCTTGGAAATTGTTATTGGAACCACAACAGACATAAACGGTAACTTTGAATTAAATAAGGTACCCTTAGGAAGACAAAGTTTAAAAATTAGTTATCTGGGATATAAAACCCAAACATTATCAAATATTTTAGTTACGAGTGGAAAAGAAATTTTTATTCAAATTGCATTAGATGAAGAAGTTACTGCAGTTGATGAAATTACAGTTAAAGCCAACAGTTTAAAAGAAAAGCCCTTAAATGAAATGGCCTCGGTGAGTGCCCTCACTTTTTCTATTGAACAAACGGAACGCTTTGCCGGTAGTTTAGGCGATCCTGCCCGAATGGTTGCTAACTATGCAGGAGTTTCGATGCAAAACGATGCACGGAATGACATCGTTATACGTGGTAGTTCCCCATCGGGTGTATTATGGAAACTCGAAGGAATTGAAGTACCTAATCCAAATCATTTTGGTGCATCGGGAACTACGGGCGGTCCGGTAAGTATGATCAACAATAACCTACTGGCCAACTCCGATTTTTTGACCGGTGCATTTCCAGCCGAATACGGCAATGCCCTTTCCGGTGCGTTTGATTTAAACTTACGCTCAGGTAATAATAACAAACATGAATACGTGGGGCAGATTGGATTTAATGGCTTTGAATTAGGTGCCGAAGGTCCCCTGTTTTCAACAGGCAACAACCAGAAAGCTTCCTATTTGGCCAATTTCCGTTATTCAACGTTAGAGGTAATGCACGATTTGGGATTCAGCAGTGGCACCGGTACGGCAGTTCCCGAATACAAAGATTTCACTTTTATTGTTGATGTACCGGGTACTAAAGCAGGACGATTCAAGGTGTTTGGACTTTGGGGCTCCAGTTTTATTTCCCTTGGCCGTGATTATACCGATACTTCAGAAAATGCCTATAATGGAAAAGGTACCGCTACTGATTATGGGGCTGGATTGTTTGTGATTGGAACCAGTCATACTTACTTTTTTAATGAAAAAACACGCTTAATTTCAACACTTTCATACCAATCAACCACTAACAATGCTATTGTTGATTCAATAAAAGAAAAAGGAGCCTATATTTTGCCTTTTGTGAGGGCTGAGAATACGGAGAATAAATTATCGTTCAATACACAACTCAAATATAAATTGAATTCAAAAAACAACTTCAGTGCAGGAATTACCATCGAACAATATCGGGTAACCAGTATTGATAGCATTAACTTGTACGACTATGGTCAATTTATTTCCTTATTGGATATAAAAGGCACATTAAATTTATACCAGTCGTATTTGGAGTGGCAACACAAATTTAATAATGCAATAACTGCTTACGCAGGATTACATGCACAACTATACGATCAAAATCATTCGTTAGCTGTTGAACCCCGCCTGGGAATATCATGGGAAATAAATTCCCTGCATAGTTTGAGTGGTGGTTTTGGAATGCACAGCCAAATGCAGCCCAAAGCAGTTTACTTTTTGCAAACTTATGATTCAGTGACAAATACTTATTCAACCACTAATGAGAATTTGGATTTTACCCGAAGCAATCATTACATTTTAGGATATAATTATAGAATAAACCAAAACCTTCGCATCAAGACAGAAACGTACTTCCAGCAATTGTACGATGTTCCTGTAAAAGAGAGTTTTCCTGAATTCTCGATGCTCAATACTGGGGCTGATTTTGCTCCACCCAGCGAAGACAGTTTAGTAAATTCAGGAACTGGAAATAATTATGGAATTGAATTAACCGTTGAAAAATTTTTAAGCAAAGGGTACTATTTATTAGCAACGGGTTCACTTTTTAATTCAACCTATAATGGTTATGATAAAACAGAGCGGAATACTGCATTCAATGGTAATTATGTTGTCAACTTATTGGGTGGATACGAATACAAAATAAACGAAAAGTTCATGCTTACTTTTGATATAAAAGCAACTTTGGCTGGCGGAAAACGCTACGTTCCAATTGATATGGAGGAATCAAAAGCTAAAGGTTCCACGGTTTATGATTGGACCCATGCCTATGAAAACAAATACGATGATTATTTCCGTACTGATTTAAGAATTGGGTTTAAACAGAATGGTAAAAAGTTTAGCCAGGAATGGGGTATCGACCTTCAGAATGTAACCAACTATAAAAGCATTTACATGGAACAATACGATGTTGAAAAAGGGGAGGTTTACCAGGTATATCAGCAAGGCTTTATGCCTATGTTTTTGTATCGTATTCAATTTTAATAAATTTGCTTTTAAACTCTGGAATTATGGTAGGATTTAAATTAAAAGAGCTCAAAATCATTGCAGTTTTGATCCCGGTAGTTGGGATCTTAATTGCACTTATATATGCATTTTCTCATACCAACGAACCATCCAATCAACTGATTTTTCACATATTACACAGTACATTGGTAACGGCTGGAATCTGGCTGGGTTGCTATGCCATTGTAACTTTCTTATGGAGGAAATATCCCTGGGAAAGGAATCCAATCAAGCATCTAGTAATTGAAATAATTACCATTATGAGTTACTTGGTGCTGTTTGGGTTGTTTGTGTACAAATTTGAACTGGCCTGTAACTTCAATGCCCTTGAAGGTAAGAATGGGGTTCCGCCAGTGGCTGATTTCTTTATTCTTATTTTAATCACCTTCTTTATAACCTCCATACACGAAGCGGTATTCTTTTACCAACAATGGAAGTATAATTTTTCAAAGTCGGCAAGGTTAGAGAAAGACAACATTGAAGCAAAATACGAAACCTTGAAATCGCAGATAAACCCGCATTTCCTGTTTAACAGCCTTAACAGTTTAACTGCATTGGTTGACGATAACAGTGAAGCCGTTGATTATATCCAAAACCTTTCGGAATTTCTGCGGTATGTTTTAAAAAGCCGCGACCGTGAATTGGTGCTGATGCGCGACGAGGTGACAATGCTCCACAAATATTTGGGGTTGCAAAAAGCCCGGTTCCGCAATAACCTTATTATTGAGTTTAATGTGCGCGAAGAATTTTACCATTACTCGTTGCCTCCTTTGGTGTTGCAGATGTTGGCAGAAAACTGTATAAAACATAATGTAATATCAAAAGACAAACCATTAACTTTAACCATTGTCGCTGAAAAAGAATTCATCAGCATAAAAAATAACCTCCAGAAAAAAACCGATGTAACCAGCACCGGACAGGGGTTAAACAACATTGCTGCCCGGTTTGCCTATTTCACAAATAAGGAAGTGAAAATTATGGAAACAACGGATCACTTTAAAGTGGAAGTCCCTTTACTTACTGTTGAGCTATGATAAAAACCCTGATTATTGAAGACGAAGAGCCCGCTGCCAATAGGCTTAAAAAGATTTTGACAGAACTTTCGGGCGAAATTGAACTCTTGGATTGCCTGGATAGTGTGGAAAAAAGTATTGCCTGGCTTCAAAACCATCCTTCGCCCGATTTATTGATGCTTGATATTCAATTGGCCGATGGATTGAGTTTCGACATTTTCAAACACATTAAAGTGGATAGTTTTGTAATATTTACCACCGCTTACGACGAATATGCCATTAAAGCTTTTGAACTGAACAGTATTGACTATTTGTTGAAACCAATCGACAAAACCAAACTTGCCTCGAGCATTGAAAAATATAAAAAAATTAAAGGCCCAACCCCGCAATTCAATTTAAACGAACTGGTTTCGGCTATCGAAGGAAAGAAAGGAAACTACAAAAAACGCTTTCTGATTAACATGGGGGCAAAAATAAAGTCGGTTGAAACTACCGACATTGCCTATTTTTATGTACTTGAAAAAAGCACCTTCCTTTGTACGCTGGATGGAAAAAACTATCCCATCGATTTTTCGCTTGATAAGCTGGAGATGCTTGTCGATCCGGAATTATTCTTCCGAATCAACCGGCAGCATACAATAAATTATTATGCCATTGAACGGATTACCGTTTTTTCAAAAAGCCGCATCCGCATTGAATCAAAACCAAAAAGCGAAGAGGAACTAATGGTAAGCGCCAATAAAAGCCATGAGTTCCGCCAATGGTTGGACCGGTAGGTTTAACATTCATCCTGAAGAACCACTTACGATAGTTTATTAAACATATTGCATTTCCTGATCATTAATAGGCCAATTCACTATTTTCGTTTCGGTTTATGAAAATGCTCTATGAATTACCAATTACTTATTAACGAAGTTTATAACGAAGTTCAATCGCTTCAACTGGAAGGAAAAGTTGCCAACTACATTCCCGAATTGGCCAATGTGGAAATTCAAAAATTTGGAATCAGCTTGGTAACTACTCATGGTAAAGTCTATAACATTGGCGATACCCAGGTAAAATTCTCGCTTCAAAGCATTTCAAAACCATTTACTTTAGCGATGGTTTTTGCCTCTGAAGGTGAAAAGCTCTGGAATAGGTTAGGAGTTGAACCCAGCGGTAATCCTTTTAATTCACTGGCACAGTTGGAATACGAAAACGGTATTCCACGCAATCCATTTATAAATGCAGGGGCATTGGTTATAACCGATATCCTCCGCTCAAAAACGCCCACTCCTATTGAGGATATCCTTCACTTCCTTAATAAACTAGCTAATTCAAGTTCCATTAAAATAAACCAAAAGATTGCCTTATCAGAAATCAAAAACAGCAGTAGGAATACCGCTTTGGCTCATTTTATGAAATCATTCGGGAATATAAACAGCCCAATTGATGAACTGATTGAAACCTATTGTTACCAATGTGCCATTGAAATGACGTGCACCGAATTGGCTCAGGCATTTTTGTTGTTTGCCAATCATGGACAAAACCGGTTCAATGGCGAACAATTGCTAACCGCCAGTCAAACCAAACGGATAAATGCCATTATGCAAACCTGTGGTTTTTATGACGAAGCCGGTGAATTTGCCTATACGGTTGGATTGCCCGGCAAAAGTGGTGTGGGCGGCGGAATTGCGGCAGTGCTTCCTGGTGAATTCAGCGTTGTGGTTTGGAGCCCAGGTTTAAACCCAAAAGGAAACTCTGCCAAAGGCATGAAAGCATTGGAGCTACTGACTACTAAGTTGGGTCATTCGGTTTTTTAGTTTTAATCTTTTAACCGCCCAATGTGTAATTCCTTTTGAGCCTTCGACAGATAATTAAACAGTTCCAGGTTTCGCATTTCCTCCACATCTTTATGCTTATTTACATTGGTAATAACTATATCGCCTTTTCCTTTACCAAATTCTCCTTTAAAATCGTAAAAAGCGGCTATTATGGTAAGTTCCCCGGCATTTATTAGGTCTTTGTATTTTTTATAGGCAATGTTTACCTGGTAATCGAGGTTTTTTTCGATAACGTGGGCATGAAATTTCTCAAAATTTTCGGGGGTAGTATATTCCGTAATAATAGGTTGCAAAAAGTCTAGTTCATGTTTAATTCCATAGCTTTCGCGGTCGAAACCTTTTATATAAGCTCGAATAGCTCCGCAGTCGGAGTGCCCCAAAAACAGCAACAAGGGCGTTTTTAAATGATAAATGCCAAAATCAACCGAACCTTCGGTCGATAAAATTTGGTTGCCTATATTCTGAATGGAAAAAACCTTATTGGAAGTATCGGGCAATAGGGCATTCAGCGGTACACGGGAGTCAGAGCAGGTAACCAGTGTTATGTAGGGTTTTTGTGCATCGCTAAAACTTTCGAAATACTCACGGGGGTGGGTTTGCGTAAAATAATTGTTCCCCAATATAATTTGCGATACAATTTTTTCTATTTGTTGCCTTTTTAGTTTTTTGGGTGCTTTCAGAATATCGGGTTCCTTTTCGCCAATAGCATTTACAACCACATCATGCAAGGTGTCGCGACGGCTAACATGGCCCAACAAGTGCTCAATCTTTTCGTGCCGTAAAATATCGCGGACTTCGGAATGTGCTTCAGCCACCAAAAAATCAATTTCCTTGGCTTTCAGATTAACATAGAGCCGCTTTATCAAACGGGCACCACTTGAATCGATGGTAGCCGATGAGCTTAAATCGAAAATGACTTTTTTCAATGAACCTTCCGATTCCAGTACTTTTGCCCAAACGGTATTGTAAACATTGGCCACATTGAAATAAACCAAGGTTGATTCCACCCTGAATAAAAGTAAACCGGGCAACAATTCGTTATCGGGGTGGCGTTTAATATCGGTATATCGGTTGGTACCGGGAATCCGGCCAAGGAATGCTACATGCGGGCTCGATACATTCCGGATTAAAAGAATCAGTGAAAACAAGGCTGCAATGAGCACTCCCTGCAATATCCCAAATATAATAACACTTATTAAGGCTGTCATGGCAATCACAAAATCGAAGCGATTCACCTTATAGAGCCGTTTCATTTCCTTAATATCAACCAATCCTTTAATAGCAACCAATACAATGG
This sequence comes from Salinivirgaceae bacterium, assembly GCA_041664345.1. Classification (GTDB taxonomy): domain Bacteria; phylum Bacteroidota; class Bacteroidia; order Bacteroidales; family SZUA-534; genus GWE2-40-63. The sequence goes on along the minus strand of JBAYKX010000019.1, from coordinate 81,827 downwards.
CAGCCAAAATAACATAGGGCAGGTTTTTAAGCAATCCCGTAAGGAAAAGTAGGCAAATGGCAATAAAGAATGATGCCATTATAAGCGAGAACGGGGTTTTGGCACCGGCCTTTTCATTCACAGCCGATTGCGACAATCCGCCGCTTACCGGATAGCCATTTCCCAATGCGGTAGCTAAGTTGGCAACACCCAGTCCAAGTAATTCCTGTCGGGCATCAATATCGTACCCGTTTTTTTGTGCCAGTGTTTTAGCAGCCGATACACTTTCAATATAAGCCAACAGAAAACAGGCAAAGGCCAGAGGAAGGATGGTCCCGATATCGGCTATATGTAACGAGGGCAGGTGCAACGTAGGCAACCCGCTTGGAATGTTCCCAACAGTTTTAAATTCCATAGAACCCAATGGGGTAAAGGTAATCAGCAGAATGGAAACAATTACAACAACTATGGCAACGGGTTTTCCCGGAAATAAACTTTCGCCGGATAGGAGTAAAACAATAGCGGCAATACCAAATATCAAAACTATGGAATTGGTTCCGGAAAGCTGGCTGCCTAATATACTTAACCGGTTGAAAAAACCTTCGCCTCCACCGGAAACACCAAATATTTTGGGCAACTGGGTCAGGCCAATGGTTATGGCGGCACCCGCTTTAAACCCTACCAATACCGTTTCGCTGATAAAATTTATAATACTGCTTAACCGCAGAATATAGGCCAGAACACTCATGGCTGCAACCATCAACGCCGATAATGATGCCAAATCGATCCAACGCTGGGGATCGCCGTTTGAAAGATGCGCCAAGGTTATTCCAACCAGCATTGAAATGGCCGAGGTTGGGCCAATAGCCAACTGTTTACCTGTACCGAAAAGGGCATAAAAAAAGCCGCCCAACAAATAGCCATAAACTCCATATTGAGGAGGTAGCCCGGCCAATGTAGCGTAGGCAAGTGAAACAGGTATGGCATAAGCTGCCAGTGTGAGGCCCGATACCGCATCGAATCCTAATAGTTTTAACGAATATTCTGAGAGCCAATTTATTGCCGGAATGTGCTTTTGTAATCTACTTATAAGAAAATTGCGAATATCCATAATCAATATTATTTAGATATTAACCTTAACACATACCAAAGTAATATAATTCAATGAATTATGCAACTGTGGAAAACATAATTAACCATTGCTGTTGGAGGGATACAATTAACCCTCAATTTGGTAACATATAATATTTTGCAAATAACGCAAATATAATTTGCCGTTAGCTATAATGGGAGCAGTCCATGCTGGGTTTTTTACCGATGGCATGGCATGGCTAATTTCGCCCTTTTTAACAAACTTATTGGGGTTGACTTCCACTAAGTACAAATTGCCTTTAATATCAAAACAAATCAAATGGCCATCGGCATAAGCAAAGGTGCCGGTGCCAACTTCAGTACTACGCCACATTTCCTTACCATCGGAAAGGCGCAAGCAAACCAGATGGCCATTATTGCGGCTGCTTTCTCCTGAATATCCATAAACATACCCGTCAACAATAACTGGATCGGAATGCTGACCTTCGATGGCTCTGCTTTCCCACAATACAGACGCTTTATTATTCTCAATTTTTATCGTCATGCAGCCTTTGCGATAACCGGAAGTAACAAAAACAACATTCCCCTCTGAAACCGGTATCGATGCATTTACCTTATAATCGACCAACCAGGGTAAGGTCCAGATGATGGAACCAGATTCGGGATTTAACCCCGATATAGCTTCGCCGGAAAAAAACAGGATGCTTGAATCGGCTTTATGGACGGTTGCTGGTGCATACCCTCCAAATCCAATACCTGATTTCCATAGAACGTCGCCGGTAAATTTATCAAAAGCCACGGCCAGTGCTGCTCCTCCCATCTGAATAATCACTTTATTCCCGAAAACAAGTGGCGATGATGAATATCCCCAGTCGGGTTCAACACCGCCCAATTCAGCTGTTTTCTGATGCCATATTATTTTTCCATCTTTCAGGTTCCAGCATACCAAATCACCGCCACGGCCAAAAGTATAAACCCTATCGTCATCAATGAAAGGGGTGGCTCGGGAACCGGGTCCATGGTTGGTGTTGGTTTCGGCCAGATAGGAGCCTTTCCAAATAAGCTCCCCTGTTCCACTATTTAAGCAAAACACAAGGTCGTTCTTTTCGTCACGACCCGGAACGATAAGCAAATTTCCCTGAATTACTGGAGCCGACCAGGTTGCAGTCTGATCGTCCTGACATAAAAAACTTGCTTCCCACAATTTGACCAAACCTTGGGTCCAGTCTTTTCTTATTCCAATAAAAGTACTTTTCTTGTCAAAATTGGATCCTTGCCAACTAGGCCAATCAGAGGTTCCCTGATTTATTGAATCCAATAATATCGAACTTTGGGGAATGGTTTGCCTCTTGCCGGAAATGGTTTCACTCCCTTGAGTAAAGTTCCATAATAAATATCCGAAAATGGCAACAATAATTAACAAAATTGCCACAACGATTAAACTGATCTTTAATGATTTCTTTTTCATATTGAATTAATTATACATCAAAACTAAAATATATTTTGAACATAATATAGTTTAGATGCAATTAATTACAACTAGCATAACAATAAAAAATAAGGGGGATTTAACTGAAATCAGCGATTAAACTGGTCTAAGTCTGTCTTAATTTTTCGATATTGAATTTATCATCTGGAGAAATACATGGACCACCTGGCCAATCCGTTGGGGGTCGCTCAATAATTCCGGAAGATTGGATGGAACAGTGTTTCGTTTATTGCTTTGTTTGCGTTTCGGTATGTTTTTTAAAATTGTCTAATATGCATTGCCAACCATAACGCTGCAATTCAATGGAATTTAAATCTTCAGCATCAAAGGTTTCTATTACTTGTGTAGTACTTCCAATGGGTAAAAAAACAATGCTTAATTTTCTACCATCGCCCATTGTACATTCAATTAATTCATGGGTAATTAATTTATCATAAATCCCCCAAAAATCAAAACCTTCGCTGCCGTCTTTGGCTTCCATTCGGGAAAGGAATTTACCACCAACCCGCAAATCGTTCTCAGCCCAAGTAGTATGCCAATCATCGGAAGCATAGTTCCATTTGGTAATATCGTCCGGTGTGGTCCAGCACTTCCAGACGGTTTCAACGGGTGCATTAATGGTTGTTTGCACCGTAATTTCAGTTTTTTCTTTCGGTTCCATAACGCTTAATATTCGTTACAATTAAACCCAAATTAATCAATAGGAGGCTTCATTAAGCCGAACTATTTGATTTAGTTGGGTTAACCATCCAAAAATTGAACGCTTCCTCGGTATTTCGGGAAAAATTGAAATGGATACTTACTCTTGCCATGCTCATTATTTAAAATTATTCTAAATAACAAGTGAAAATCCCATTTTGTTCTGTGTGGCTGGGTTTGGATATTATATGGATTTCTGATTTGCCAAATCTCGCTAGTTATCTGGAGTCGGAATTAACCAAACGACAATAATTTCTAATCTCTAATTTCCACTTTCTAATTTCTTTTTAATCGGAATCCATATTTCCTCTTCTGAACTGGGATCTTCATTTTTATATTTCTCGCCCAAGATTTCAAAATGGGGCCGTTGGTCAAGTATGTATTCAGAGCTTGGAAGCCAGGTTCCAAAAATATATTGGAATGATTTAGTACCAGCGCTGGCAGCTCCTTTGTGAATAAATACCGCATAAAGCCCTCCAGGTAATGTAAATGAGTTCATTTCATTGGGAATATTGTTAAAATTGGACACTTCAACAGCGGCCCATTTTTCAAATTCCGATACCAAATCAAAGTGGTTAAAATCAAACGATGAGCTGTACACCTGCATTGAAAACAGATCTGTTGTAAGCTTGTTCACAATTTCACGCCGCCGGGGCATAAAACTACGCCACAGATCCACAGTCCGATTATTGGAATTAGTCATGGTTAAATGCATTCCCACCAATTTCTTTTCTGTTAATTGTTCAATTCTAGGTTTCATCTATTCAAAAGCGTTTGAGTTACTAAAAATCAATGGCTATATATGTTTGGTTATTCGACAAAATATGTGGAAACGGCTTTTAATAATTAAAAATGTATCCTCCCCAACCCTCCTTTGGTTAAAGGAGGGAGCAGATTTGTGTTTAATTGGAACAGAAGTCTTTCATGGTTACTCGACACTACTCCTCCCTTATTAAAGGGAGGTTGGGAGGGATAAGTTTTTTGTTAAACAAAATATTTTCGTACAAAATTATTTTTATTGAAACTTTCCACTAATAATGTCGAATAACCATAAATTTACTATTTGCGAAAAAGTTACTTCTTTTTTGATTTTACCAGTTCCTTATTTTCCTTAGCCCGAAAAGCAACAATTCTGGATATTAAGTCAAGCGGCAGGGGTTTATCGAGAGGAAACTGAACAGAACCTTTACCTTGCTTATAATCCGAAAGTTCCTTTGCAAATTCTAAATGTCCGGTGGGTGTGGCATAAAAGCCAATGTGGTTTTTAAAAGCTGCAAAATAAACTAATGGTTTTCCGTTTAATTTGTAGGCAGGCATACCATAGGCTATTGATTCTTCTGCCTCGGTGGCTACTAGCTTAATAGTATGCCTGATTTGTTCCAAAAGTTCCTGAATATTTCTGGGAAAACTAAAAATATATTCATTTACGTTTCTGTATGAGTTTTCCATTTGTCATAGGTTTAAAATGCAAATTTAATTTTCTTTTCAATACAATAACTTTAACAATAGTTGATTCGGGATAAAACTTACACTATTCTCATAAACGGATACCTAATGACTCAAAATAGTAGGTTATAGATGATGTTTCACTACTAATTTAAAGAAATTCACGAATAAAGATCTTCCTATCACCAGAGCAAAAAACAATTTCATTAGCTTTATACCATAGAAAAAAATCACTATGAATACTTTCAAACAATATTTCAAGGTAAACGCATTGATTATTTGCGCTTTACTAGTTAGCTTAATCACTAATGCACAAGATCCTGACCAATATGGAACACCTTATTCAGGAGTACCTGATGCCCCCGATGCAGTAATATATCAGGTAAACATGCGTTGCTTCAGCTCCACCCGGAATTTTCAGGGGGTAATTAACCGGTTGGATAATATTAAAGCGTTGGGGGTTAATGTAATTTATTTAATGCCTTTTTACCCGGTAGGTAACAAGAATGCGTTTAATTCTCCCTATTGCATCAAAGATTTAAAGGCCGTGGGTTCTGAATTTGGTACCCTCACCGATTTACGAAATCTGGTTGATAAAGCTCACGAAAAAGGAATGGCTGTAATGATTGACTGGGTAGCCAATCAAACTTCGTGGGATCATCCATGGATAACTGCTCACAAGGACTGGTACGTTCAGGATGCCAGCGGAAATATTAAACAATTTAGTACCTATTCCGATGTGGCTGCTTTAAATTTCTCCGATACATCAATGCGGGCTGCAATGATTGATGCCATGCGTTACTGGGTGTTCACAGCCAATATCGACGGATTCCGTTGCGATTTTGCCAACAACCCACCCATAGATTTCTGGCAGCAAGCCATTACTTCGTTGCGGGGAATTACTTCGCATAAACTATTGCTGTTAGCTGAAGGCGATCGCACAGCCAATTATACAGCCGGTTTTGATTTTAATTTTGGATTCAATTTCTACTACAACAGCATTCTTCCCATTTACAAGAATAATTCGCCGGCTACACTAATTAATAATTCAAACACATCGGAGTATTCCTATGCATCGGCCAATCAAAGGGTCGCCCGATACTTGTCCAATCACGATATTTATGGAAGCGACGGTTCGCCTTATACCATTTTCAAAGGAAAGAAAGGTACATTGGCTGCATTTGTTTTGGCATCGTACATGAAAAGTGTGCCTTTTATTTACAATGGCATGGAGGTAGGGAATACCGTTGCAATGCCTTTTCCATTTACTTCATCGGTAATTAACTGGACTCAGGATGTTACCATAACTCCCGAAATGACCAAAATCATTACTATCCACAACAACAGCAATGCCATACGTCGGGGTTCTCTGGTTACCTATTCCAATACCGATGTTTGTGCCTTTAAAAAGGAATTCGAAACGGAACAAATATTTGTGCTTTCCAATCTCAGGAATGCACCCAAAACCTTTACCCTACCTTTGGGTATTGCGAATACCACTATGTATGATGAAATTAATAATACCTATATAACTCTTGGCAATTCCATTTCCCTTTCGTTTTATGAATACAAGGTACTCTCAAAAGTGATTCCCATTTCGATTCCCCAATCCGGGAAATCGTCTTCAACAACCACCAGTATATATCCGAATCCTGCCACAAAAGGCATGGTTACGGTTCATTTACCTAAAAGAGGTAGTTATTCCACGGTAAAAATATTTGATGTTCAAGGCCGTAATTGCTATGAAGACGCATTGCCGGAATCAGAATCAATGCTTGATTTAAGTAGATTAATGAAAGGAATATACTTGATTCAGATTAATTCAGACGGGAAACAAGAATATCATAAAATACTTATTAAGTAACTAATATAAAAGGCGGTTTTAATAATAAAGACATTTTAAGATAGCCTTTTTTTGAGCTAGAGTTTCGATTTGCCAGCAGGAATTTCTTTAGTTAATTCACCTCCACTCCATTTCATCAATACTTTTAAAGGTACATTGGTAATGATAATTCCTGTTGGTTTTTCAGCAACCGATTTTCTTTTTTTAATTTGTATATCCAATAATCCCAACTTGCCATACGGATACTGCTTTACCCCGTATTCATCGGTCAACCGAACATCCAACAAAAGGATATTTTCGGGCACATTGGGCCGGATACCAAAAATGTATTCAAACAAATCGGTGATGGGCACAAGACCTGTCCAACCCAAAAAGTTTTTTCCGTCGTTTCCCTGAACCTTGTCGGGAGCATAATTTTCCCGCAGGTCGTTAGTTTGGTTATATACCGAAACTACATTATTGAGGTGGTTTGAAGCTATTTGGTATGCCAACGAATCGAATCCGTAGTTGGAAAGGCCTCGCAATACCATATAGTTAGTTGGAGCCCAAATAGAACCTTTCCAGTAACCTCCATTTGGATCAAAATCAGGATGATCCGCAGAAAGTGTTGGTACTCGGTGCAACCGGGCAAACTCTGAAGTATCTTCCAGATGTTTAATAAAACGATTGGTTCTGTTTTTAGGTAAAACCCCAGCTAACAGCGACCAATATGAGGCAATGCTTTTTACATTGGATAATTTTCCATTTTGCAAACGGTCAAAATAATACCCTTCTCTTTCATCCCACATGTAGGTATTTATGAATTCATTCATTTGGGTAATTTCCTTTTCTAATTCCACAACATCGGATTTTCGGTTCAGTTTGTCGGCCATCTGTATTAAAACAGTTCCCGCATACACTTCCTGCAATGAAATGTCAATCCACGACATAAACCCATGACTCCATGCAGCATTGTAAGGCTCCGGAATCCTGGGTTGGTTATCCATTCCACAGCCCCATCCACTCGAAAAATAAGTGCCATCAGGCCACGAACGGTAAGTTTTATACCAATTGTAATAGGCTAACAATACGGGGAATATCTTTGTCAACCTTGCCGTATCGTTAAAGTTCAGAAAATACTCCCATTCCGCCCAAGGCATAATATTGGGGCCGGTACTTGAAACATCGAACCGCTCAAAACAGTCAGTGCCATCGCTTTCCCGTATCTCGCGGCAAATAAACCCGTCGGGGTGCTGTTTTCCATAAAAATTGTTTAAGGTATGCTGAAAGTCAAAAACCCGCACTGCGTATTTCCCAAACATGGTCATGAAACTGCAGTCCCACATAAAAATATGATCGTTGAAAGCTGGATCAATAAACGGGGATATAAAACCACTCGTTGCATTCACTTTATTGAGATTTGAAAAAGCCAGTTCCCATGCCTTCCAATAACAGGCAATAACATCGGGCCTCGTATTCCAATATGGCTGAGGCAAACTTTCCTTACTATTTACAAAAAGCGGCGGCGTTGTAGTATCGGGCACGGCTCCAATAAAGGAGTTTTGCTTCACATAGCTGTTAGCCACGTGCGTATCAAAATAGGGTTGACCGAATGTTGGCCTTAACGACATCACCATTAGCAAAAAGAGAACGGTTAATTTTAATGAAATTAAACCAAAGGTGAACCTATGGGCATTTCCGACAAAAGAACTATTTTTCATTCCGATTTTGGTGTAATTGTTTATTCGATAAAGTTCTCATAATTATCTGAATTAAAGTTGAAAACCTTAATAAAAAGCATAATTGAACTCCAACCCATACTCCAGATTGTAAATTTTGTAGTACTCGTTAATGGGTATTATGGAGGTGGAAACACTCACTCCCATCAAAAAATGCTCTTTCCACTTTTTAACCGGACTAAATTTCACACTGCCAATCCAAATAAAATCCGATTTTTTAAACCCACTGGTAGTAGGGGTTCCGGTACGATAAAACTCCTCATTGAATTCAACTTTTGAAGCCATCAATCGGGCAAACGCCACCCCAGTTTCCAGAAAATAGGTTCTTTTTTCGGTCTTCATTTTATATCCAAAAAGTAAAGGAAGCTCCAAATAATCGAGATACAGCGATTCAAATTGCTGCGACCCATATTGGTTTTGGTATTGGTAAATGCTACCTTTAGAAGAATACCGCAACTCAAAGGCAGCATATATTTTTTGAGTAAATTCCCGTTTCACAAACAAACCGGCTGAAATACCTCCGTGCCCTGCGCCTTCTTTGGTTTTGGGCGAATCCCAGAATGGGCCGGTTTCGCCCAATAAGCCAATTCCGTTCAGCGAAAACAGGGCACCTCCAATAAAACGGTCGTGTTGGGCATTTAAAAACAAGGGAAAACCCGCCAACCACAGCAGTACTATTTTTCGGAGGTATTTGGGTGCATGCATAATCTAACATTCGTTAGCGGATAATGCAAAAACGCAGGGTGAGAGGGAATATTATGAAATGATGCATAATTGAGAGGTGTATAAACTATTTGATCTGTTTTGTATTTTTGCAAATACATTCATAAAAAAGAAAGAGACTGAATACTTAATTAAAACTCATTTTATTAAGTGAGTATTTTTTTGACCTGTTAATATCTTTATCTTTTCTCATTCAATAATCTTTGTATATTTGTAACCATTGTATAAGGTTAAACCATTTGGTTATGAAAGAATATATTACATTGTCAGAAGCATCTGAACTTATAGGTAAAAGTAAAGAAACATTACGGCGTTGGGATAGGGAAGGAAAATTGACTGCTGTCCGAGAACCTATGAGCAACTATCGAGTATATAAAAAAGTACAAGTAGAAACACTTTTTGCTGATTTTATAAGTCATGATATTGATGATACCATTACCAACTATGTTGAACCTGATAAAGACTATTCTGTATTAGAATTATTTGCTGGTGCAGGTGGATTAGCTGTAGGAATGGAGAAAGCTGGATTGAAGTGTGTAGCATTAAATGAAATTGATAAATGGGCATGTCAAACCTTAAGGAAAAACCGACCAGCATGGAATGTGTTAGAAGGTGATATAAAAACATATAATTTCTCGGAATTTCGAAATAAAGTTGATGTGGTTACAGGTGGTTTTCCCTGTCAAGCTTTTAGTTATGCTGGGAAAAAATTAGGGCTGGCAGATGCAAGGGGAACCCTATTTTACGAATTTGCAAGAGTTGTTAAAGAAGTAAATCCACCAATATGTATTGGTGAAAATGTACGAGGCTTGATTAGTCACGAAAATGGTAGAACTTTACAAGGAATGATCTCTATATTAGACGAAATTGGGTACAATGTTGCTCCTGTTCAAATATTGAAAGCTATAAATTTCAAAGTTCCTCAAAAAAGAGAACGCTTAATTTTAGTCGGGATTAGAAAGGATATTAACTTGAAATTTGATTATCCCAATCCTTACAAGAAAGTATACAATTTAGAAGATGCACTGAAAAAAGGTGAGTTATATGAAACTAATGTTCCAAAGTCCTCCGGAGCAAAATATCCCCAAACTAAAATTGATGTTTTGGATTTAGTTCCGCCAAAAGGTTATTGGCGTGATTTACCACTTGAAATTCAAAAGAAATTTTTGGGGGGGAGTTTTCATTTGGGAGGAGGAAAAACTGGCATTGCAAGACGTATTGGTTGGGATGAACCTTGTTTAACGCTTACTTGTAGTCCTGCACAAAAACAAACAGAAAGATGCCATCCTGAAGAAACACGTCCATTTACAGTTAGAGAATATGCTCGAATTCAAACATTTCCAGATGATTGGGAGTTTATTGGTTCAACAGCTCAACAATACAAACAAATTGGAAATGCTGTTCCTGTGAATTTGGGAACTGAAATTGGGTATTCTATTGTGAAGTTTTTGAACCGGTTATATGCTCAAAAAAAATAAGATTAAATGATGTTAACGGTATTTGTCGCTAATTTCTTTTGCCAATGCTTGTATAGTTTGTTCAACTACTTTACTTGCATCTACTTCTAACGCAACTTCACCAATTGCATCAATTAATTCAAAATAAAAGTCATCTTTACCGGTAAGTCTATGCCAAAAATCTTTCCCAATAACCACGGGATAAATGTTTCCAATTCTTCGATAGTGAGAACTAAGTTCAGGCTCTTCGCCATATATCACCCCAACAATCATATCATCGATACCAACATTTAAATTATTTGTTCTGGCAAGTGCCCGAACGCCATTAAAATGATTATTGATTGTTGTAACATCATCATAATTAATTGTATTTGGACCAGCTTTAAGCTGACAGTATTTTTTACGATTATCAATTGCATCAATAAATTCAATATCTATACCTTGAGTTGTTGATCCTAATCCTTGAAAAAGTGAACTTATTAAGCTCTGAATCTTCATTCCAAATGAAGTATTGATAGATGAACCTAAAATCCTAGGTAAAACTAATGCTCTTGCAATGCTTTCAGGGCTGTCATTTCCAGTTAGAAAATTTGCTAAATATTTAAATAAAAATGGATTTACATTGTATTCTGAAAGTTTACCAGCTCTTTTACAGGCACCTTCAATGTGATTTTGAACTATTTCATTTCTAAAGAATGTTTGTGCATTTTCAATTATTTGCTTTCTCAGGTTATTATCCATTTTTCTTCTTTTAATATATAACAGTTTGGCTCTTCCCAAATGTAACCTTATTATGTTACATATCCAACAGGTCAGTTTATACCTCTGAAATATTTAACTTAAACAGAAATTTTCTCCGAATTGCTTTCATGTAACAAAAAAAATTACCTATTTTAGGTTTACCACCATTTAGGCTACTTCCGCTCATCCAAAAAATCGGTTACTTGCCGCAAACACGAAATAAAATCCTTCTCAATTTCCTGTTGCCAAAAGCGAATAACGGTGTAGCCCATTTCAATCAGAGCTTTGTTGGTTTCCCAGTCGCGCTGCATGTTGCGCTCAATTTTTGGAATCCAAAAACCTGGGTTCGACTTTATTTGAGATTTTTTTTCGGCCCAGTTGAAGCCATGCCAAAATTCGCCATCCACAAATACCGCCAGTTTTTGTTTCAAGTACACTAAATCGGGCGTTCCGGGTAGTTTTTTTACATTTTTGCGGTACCGGTAACCCAAGCTCCACAGTACTTTCCGGAGTTTTAGTTCCGGTTTGGTGTTTTTACTGCGTATTTTACTCATGTTTTTTGAGCGGGCTTTGGTAGTGTAAAACCCTTCGGCTTCCGAAAATTTGGGAACCGTTATTTTATGGGGTATATATTGTTTCACGGTGGAATAGCGCTTTTACTTTTTACAAAGATACGGCGATTTCAACAGTACACATAAAACAAATAGCTGGTATGTTTACAAGGTCCTATATTACTGAAAAACAACTGTTTTTGATTTAAAATCAGGGAAATCGCTTTTAAGATTTCCAATGATGGAATCCTGTTTTCGGCGCATACATCCCATCAATTTCAATATATCAGTTGTGCTTGCGCCGATTTTTTATCGGAAATTCATAATCTCCGGGTTGAAACCCGGAGCTATTAACATTAAACCCGCTGTGGCAGGTTTTTAAAAGCGATTTCCCTACAGAAATTCCATCTTAATTGCTTTGTTTAAACAATAAATCTACCTTTATCGGGTTTACTAAAACTAGGAACAATTCGCTTTTGAAAAAGACAATTTATATAAGTATTGCTTTACTGGGAATGCTTTGGCAGCAGGCCACCGGCCAAACCTATCAATTGCTGAATGTGGATGCATCGCGGTTCCCCAAGGTGAAGACCGACATTGCCGTTACCGGCGCCGGGTATTCTACGGAACAACTTACCCTGAAAGATATCCACATTTCGGAAAACGGATTGGTAAAAATTCCCACCGACTTTAGGGCTCCCCGTTCGGCGATGGTTCCCACCTCCATTGCACTTATTTTGGATGTATCCGGATCCATGGAGGGAAACCCATTGGATATTTTGAAACAGACCGCCCTCGATTTTGTAAAAAAACTGCCCCTCGATATTACCGAAGTTTCCATTGCTTCGTTCAACCAAACCATTACCCTGAATTGTGATTTTACCCATGACATCAGCCGATTAAACTATGCGGTGGAAGACATGATCCCTTACGGCGGTACCGATTTCAACAATGCTTTTCTAACCAATTTCAGTGGAGCCATTGATATTGCCCGTCAAGGGATGTATCGGCGGGGGGTGGTTTTTATTACCGACGGGTTGAGCGAGGCCAACTACGGCGAAATTGCCCAAAAAGCCTTGCGCGATTCTACCCGCATCAACTGCATCACCATTGGTCTGCCTATGAGCGAAGGGTTGCAATACATTACAAAAGAAACCGGTGGCAGTTTTTACAGCGATTTGTATTCGAAAAATGAAATTGATGCGGCCCTAAATAAAATTTACAACAACCTGCAGGAACATACCTTTGGAACCCTCGAATGGCTTTCGGATTATAGCTGTACTCCATTGAAAGAGACCGTGGTAATGTTGGGAACCCAAGAATTCCGTCTGTCGCATACCATCCCCGATAGTCTGTTGGGAACGTTGGAACTCTCGTCCGAAATGGTGAGTTTCGCAGCAGGCAACCCAAATGTAACCCAATGGAAACCGGTTTTGATGCGTGGCAACAACATCGGGTTGAATTTATCGGGCATCACCCATACCAACGATTCGTTGTTTGGATTCGAAAAGATTCGGTTTCCGCTTAGCGTTCCACCCAACCAATGGGCTGCAGTAAACCTCACCTTTACCCCTCGCGACAGCATTTATACCCTGGCTACTTACACCTTCAGTCAACCGGGTTGCCCCGATAAAACGTTGGAAGCCTCCACCCAAGGGGCTAAGAAACTGGTCATCACCGCACCAATGGGAAGTGAGGTTTTTCCCCGCAAATCCTCCATTCCCATCACCTGGAAAGGGATCAACAAAAGTACTTCCGTCGATTTTTATTATCAACCAAAAGGACAGCCTCATTGGGTGAAGGCCACTTCGGGCTCCCACTATCAACAAACCTGGGAAGCTCCCCCATTGAACGATTCCATAAGGTTGATGGGACAGGTCACCAACAACCTTACGCTGGCGAACATCATGAATTTACCCATAACCCTGGTGGATGGTTCGGTATTCAAAAATGCCGTATTCAATTCCGATGGTACGGAACTGTTAACTCAAACGGAACAAGGAGCCATAAAAACATGGGATGCCGCTACCGGGAAACTAAACAATGTATTTGAGAAGCATTTGGTTGGTCAAGCCGCTTTTATGGATAAATATAACCGGGTGGTGAATGTATCGAAAAATAACATCAGCCTGTTTACTAACCGGAACGGAATGTTTATTAAAGACATTTCCTTGGTGGATAAGCGGACGTTGTCGTCGTTCGTTTTTATTGGCGACCAGGAGTTTTACACGTCATCGGTTATCTATTCCAGCAACCTGTGGGATCCGTCGCTAAACATGAGCATTTCCGACTTTCCTGGCGGCAGTAACCTGGATGCATCTTTTTCGCCAAATGGTACCTATTTGGTAACCCGGAAAAAGGAATCGTTGAATGTTTATGGAATAACACCTTACAAAAGATGGTACACTGTGGAACTGGAGCCCGGTTTTGAGACCGCTGTTTTGCATGCCACAAAAAATATACTCGCAGTTAACTATGAAACCCGGACGGAATGGTACCGACTCAATACCATAAAGCCTCCAACGATATTAATGAATCAGCATTTTGTCCAGTTTTCCAAATCGGGAAATGTAATTATTACAACCAAATTGGTAAATCACCGGTTTCATGATGTGGAAAGCGGAAAACATTTCTATACGCTTCCCCAGTTCCTGCCTTATACCATAAGCCCAAAGGGTACATTTATTGCATTCAACCGGAACGATTCACTTTACATCCACCATTTTACCGATAGTTCCACCGTTTTGAAATGGGAGATGCCTCAACTCCAACAATTCCGGTTCTTCCCGGAATCCAACAAAATGGTCTTGCTTACCTCCGATTCCTTACAGATACTCAATTTTGAAACCAAGCAAGTGGAAGTCAGGGCATATTGCCAAACCGGACTGGTTAAGAGCATGGATGTGGCTCCCAATGAAAAGTCAATTGTCGTTACTACTGCAAATGTAGTAGCCATTTGGCCGATTATCAATTATTTCGATTCCGATACCACCCCCTATTTTCAAATTGTGTCGCCAAAACCTGTAGTAAAAGAGTTGTTGGAATTTACAGCCCAATTCATGGGAACTTCCAAGGAAAAAGTATTTGACCATACCATCCAAAATCCGAACCCGTTCCCGGTGGTCATCGATTCGGTTTTTATTTCCGATGCCAATCCCAATTTTAGTTTGGTCTCAAGCTCCGGTACTTTTGAATTACCTCCCAACGGAAACTGCCCGGTTGAGGTCCGTTTTAGTCCGAAACAAAGCGGCTCCTTGGAAGGGGAACTGACCGTAACCTCGTGGCAACATCGGTTAACCACAAAATTGCTGGGCTTTAGTTTGGAACGGAACTATGAGTTACTAACCCCTGAATTGGAATTTAAACCCATAGCTATTGGTTCAACGACCGATACTTTATTTCCGGTGCTTTGCAATAAAGGCAACGTACCGCTATCCATTAGCTCTTTACGGATGAAACCAAATACAAACAATGCTTTCAAAATATTGGACAAAAAAATACCGGCCCAACTAAACCCTGCCGATACCCTTTGGATTTCAGCGGAATTCAATGCAGAACAGCGCGGACGGGTTACCTCGAATCTTTTTCTTACCATCGATAAAAACGAACCCATTTTGGCTACAGCACTTATGGGTACTGGCAACGCAAAAAGGGAAATGGTATTAGCTGGAAAAACAATCCACACCACGACTCAAAAGGCCATGGAATCTCAGGTAATCTGTACCGAATTAAACTCAGGCAACCTTGTTAAAAAACTATATTCGGATAAAAAGGGTCAATTTGCATTTACAATTCCAACCGACCTGAATTATAGTCTAACTGCTGAGTTAGACGGTTACTTCTCCTCAAGTGAGAATATTGATTTGGTGACTCCGCAAACAGCCGATACCCTGTGGGTTGCTTTGTACTTAACTCCTTTGGGATCCGAAACATCGGTACGGCTAAACAATATTTTCTTTGAATCAGGTAGCTCCTATTTGCTCGATATATCCAAAAATGAATTGAACCGATTGGTATCCTTAATGCAAAATAATGAGAAGCTCATTATTGAAGTGCAAGGCCATACCGATGATATCGGCGCCCCAGATGAGAATTTGATCCTTTCGATTGAACGGGCATCGGTAGTGAAAAAATATATGCAGGATAATGGAGTTTTACCTAAAAGAATCCAAATCAAGTCGTTTGGCGAATTGCGGCCGGTTGCTTCCAACAATTCTCCTGAAGGACGGAAAGCCAACCGGCGTGTGGAGATAAAGTTTGTGCAAAACGGGAATTAAGTACTTAGAGTATTTAAAGTACTTAAATTAACTCGTTAAAATCCTCTCAATGGAATTCCGTTCTTTATCCGTTAGGTTTTCCATACCACCCAGAGCCGACTCAATTTTTGTTTTAAAGTTCCAACAGGTCATTTGGCGCAACGACAAACGCCGGCCAAATTCGTAAGATGAAATATTTTCATTGCCTTTGCAGACATTGTAAGCAATGTAGAATGCCTTACTGATGGGGAATTTAACGCCATGAAAAATGGTGCCGTTGGTGGCCGTTTCTTTCGATTTGCATTTGGTACACCGTCTAGAATAAGGCTCCTTTCCGGCACAAGAATTGGTATTGCCACATTTTTTACAAACAAATCCATTAGCCCATTTGAGTTCCGATAAAAACTCAAAACACTTTTCATCGCTGTGAAACATCTCTTCGAGCTGCTCCTGGCTTAATCCTTCATAAAAAATTTCACTCATATTCAATAAATTATGAGTGCAAAGATAAAAAAAATAGTGATACCGAAAAGATTTAAGTGTCATTATAGTGATTTATTATTTTACTTTTTTTATCTTTGTATCGAAAAATAATACATAAAAACATTATGGAGAATAGTTGTGTAGCAAAACCCAAAACAGTAAAAGAATTTTTTAAGTCGTGGTATTTTTGGAAACCGGCCATTGCAGTAGTTATTGGTGGAACCGCCGGTTTTTTATATTATCACTTTGTAGGATGTGCATCCGGTAGTTGTGGCATTACCAGCAATCCGTATATGAGTACCATTATGGGCGGGTTTTTGGGTTATTTTGTGGTTAATAGCCCATGCAGCACCAGTAAGTGCTGATTTTTGGGCTTTTGTTAAAGGAAATCGCTTTTCAAAAATCCCGGAGGGATTTAATATGAATAGCCCCGAGTTTCAACTCGGGGATTAGGAATTTTAGGCATAAAATCGGCGCAAGCACTATTGTTTAATTGAAAACATGCGGAATCCATGCGCCGAAAATGGGAATTCAATTTTGAAATTCTTAAAAGCGATTTCCCTGGGCTTTTGATGTTGAATTAAAAAATATAAAATTATATGAGTTTAATAGAAATCAATAACAGGTACAGTGTTCTGGCTGAATCTACCTGCTGCCTTTCCTGCGGAGGGGCTATTAATTATGCCGAACCATTGACAGGAGAAGTTTGCGTTGATTTGGGCAGTGGCCGTGGTACCGATGTGATGCGCATGGCTGAATCGGTTGGTGAAACAGGGTTTGTTTATGGTATTGACATTTCCGATGGAATGTTGGAAAAAGCACGCAAGAATGCAGAGAAATTCAACGTTACCAACGTTAGTTTTGTAAAGAGTGAACTCGAAAAACTGGAATTGCCTGATGTTACTGCCGATTTAGTAATCTCAAATTGTACCATAAACCATGCTGCCGATAAACAAGCGGTTTGGAACGAAATATACCGCATCTTAAAAAAGGGTGGACGGTTTGTAGTAAGCGACATTTATTCAACCGCTCCCGTGCCTGCTGAATTTAAAAATGACCCAGTAGCCATTGCTGAATGCTGGGCTGGCTCTGTTACCCGCGAAGAATACTTAAAACAACTCGAATTGGCCGGATTTTCATCGGTAACCATTATTGAAGAATCAGCACATTACGATAAAGGCAAAATAAAAGTAGCCAGTTGGACTATAGCCGCTAAGAAACCTTCAGGAAAATGTGGTTGTGGAAACTAAACTAAATACATAAATATCAATAAATTATATATCATGAAAACATTTTTTATTGTAACTTTACTTGGCATTATTTTATTAACTAGTTCAAGCCAAGCAGGCAATCCAGTTAAAGCAGAAAGCAACAATGCTAAATCGGGCATGGTTATAACATTAACCAATGAAACATTCAAGTCAGTTGTTTTCAACTATGAAAAAAATAAAGAATGGAAATATGAAGGCGAGCTTCCTGCAATTATTGACTTTTATGCCGATTGGTGTGGCCCTTGCCGACAATTATCGCCCCGATTGGAGGAAATTGCTAAAGAAGATGCCGGAAAAATTATTATTTACAAAGTAAATACCGATGTAGAAAAAGTATTGTCACAAACCTTAGGCATTACCAGTTTGCCAACCCTATTATTTATTCCTGCAAAAGGCAAACCTCAAGTTTCGATGGGTGCTTTACCTAAAGAAACCTTAGTGAAAGCCGTTAACGAAGTTTTATTAGTTAAGTAATACCATAAATCAAGTAAAAATGACAAGTTTAATCAGAAAAAAGAAAGTTGAAGTTGAGGCAAAAGTGGCACAATGCTGTGCCAAAACATCGAAAAACGTTGTTGGTTGCCACGATTAATTGAATGAAACTGGGAGTTAGCAGCAATAGTATTTGCTGCTAAGTTCCTGGTTATTACCCAAATTGAGCGATTTGGCTCAATCGATTAAGTAAATGTAAACTCTTCACCTCACCCATTCGGTGAAACGCAACATTTCCTAAATCGGGGTTTACCTAAGTAAAGCGCTTGTTCGCTATGCTCCAACCGCTCAACTTAGGTATTAATTTATTATTCTAAAAAAAAATGATTTACTCCAAACACAACATATTTTCAAAAATAAAGGATTCCGAAAATTACTTTATTGTCAACCTCTTATCAGGGAATGCGGATATTTTAAGTCCTGCCGATGCTGAAAAAATGATGCATGTAAAAAACAATAAGGCTACTTCCGATTCCCCTTTTTTAAACGAACTGACTGATAAAGGGTATTGGGTGGATGAAAAAGAAGAGAAAAAACAGTATCAAAGTAAATACCTCGATTTTATTGATGACCGCGATGAGGATGAAATTCAACTTTTTTTTGTGCCAAACTACAGTTGCAATTTTGCCTGTTCGTATTGCTACCAAGATGAATATGCCCCTACAACCGGTCAGTTGACTAAAGAAATTGTTGACGCATTTTATACCTACATCCAGACCGAATTTGCTGGCCGGAAAAAATACATTACCGTTTTTGGTGGAGAGCCTTTATTGAATTCACCAAAGCAAAAAGAAGTTATTTCCTATCTTATTGAGAAAGCAAACGCAGCCAAATTGGAAGTGTGCTTTGTTACCAATGGCTATACCTTGGTAGAATATATTGATGTTTTGAAACAAGCCTCCATCCGCGAAATTCAGATAACCTTGGATGGAACAGCTGCCATTCACAACAACCGCCGAATACTGAAAGGTGGTGCTGGAACCTTTGACAAAATTGTTGAAGGTATTGATGCCTGCATTGCCAACAAACTTACGGTAAACTTACGAATGGTGGTTGACAAAGAAAACATGAGCAATTTGCCGGAACTGGCCCGATTCGCTATTGACAAAGGTTGGACTAAAAGCTACTATTTCAAAACACAAATCGGACGTAATTACGAATTGCACCATTGTCAATCGGCTCTCGATAAACTTTTTAGCCGGGTTTCGCTTTATGAAAGTATGTACGAATTGATAAAACAAAATCCACATATTGTTGAGTTTTATAAACCGGCTTATTCCATTTCAAAGTTTCTTTCTGAAAATGGCAACCTGCCAGATCCTTTGTTTGATGCATGCCCGGCTTGCAAAACTGAATGGGCTTTCGACTACACCGGATATATTTATTCCTGCACGGCAACTGTAGGCAAGGCCGATGAATCGTTGGGTACCTTCTACCCTAGCGTTTCGCGTAAAGAGGAATTAATAAACGAATGGGAAAACCGCGATGTTACTGCAATTAAGGAATGCCGTACCTGTAGCGTACAATTGGCTTGTGGTGGTGGTTGCGGATCGGTAGCAAAAAATAGGACAGGCAGTGTTTACTCCACCGACTGCCGCCCCGTTAAAGAATTGTTGGAACTGGGATTTGCATCGTACCTTGAATCTTAAAAAATGGATTGTACTCAATGTAATAAAAAGAGTTGCCGGGCTACGGAACCATGTACTGCTCAAAAATTTGATGTGAAAGCATTGATGGAAACCTATCATTTGCCCGACAATCAAAAAATAATACAGGCTGCGGCAGCCCTTGTTGACCATGGACGAGCTGGCACTTTATCGCGATTGCAGGAAATAATTGAATTCTCAAAAGAGATGAATTTTAAGCGCCTTGGATTGGCTTACTGTTACGGAATGGAAATAGACGCCTCAATGATTGCCCAAATATTGAGGGAATCGGGATTTAAAACCATTCCTGTTTCCTGCACTACCGGTGGTTTTAAACAATCTGAGGTAAATAGCAACAGTACCATAAAATCAGTATCCTGCAACCCGTTGGCCCAAGCTGCACAAATAAACAGCGAAACCGTTGATTTAACCATTACCATGGGGCTTTGTTTAGGGCACGATATTATTTTTACTAAGAATATCGAGTCCTATACCACAACCTTATTGGTTAAAGATCGGGTCCACAATCACAACCCAATTGAAGCATTAAAAAATTAATACTATATATTATGAAAGAAATAACATCAGCAGAATTTGAAAAAGAAGTACTGGGCGGGAGCAAAGTAGTACTCGATTTTTATTCCACCGAATGTCCTCCCTGTGAGGCATTAGCACCCAAGTTTGAGGGCTTAGCCAACTTATATGGCAACGACATTAAATTTGTGAAAATGTTCCGCCAACAAAATAAGGAGTTGTCGGAGAAATTAGGCGTCAAATCATCGCCAACCTTGCTGTTTTTTGACAATGGAGTGCAATCAGAGCATTCTTTGTCGGGTGGAATAAAAAGGAGCGATATCATCCATCAACTGGATAGCATATTGCCCGCTGCCAGAGTAAAAGAAATAAAATCAATTATTAAACCAACAGTTTCGGAATTTGATGTACTGATTCTGGGTGCAGGCCCCGGTGGATTAACTGCAGGGTTATATTTGTGCCAGGCCAAAGTGAACACGGTTCTTATTGATATTGCCCTTCCGGGAGGTAATGTATCAACTACCCACGAGGTTTCCAACTATCCGGGTTTTATCGATCCACAGCCGGGTTATATGTTGTCGCACAATATGTCGGAACAAACCAAACTGTGCGGTACCATTTATAAAGTGGCCGTTGATGTTACCACCAGTGACCTCGAAAAAAAGGAAGTGGTAATTGATGAATTTGAAACGGTGAAGGCAAATAAAATAATCATTGCAACCGGAACATCGCCCAATTTGATGGGAGTTCCTGGTGAGCGGGAGCTGAAAGGTAAGGGCATTTCGTACTGTGCTACCTGCGATGCCAAATACTATGGCGACAAGGATGTGGTGGTTATTGGCGGTGGAAACTCTGCCGTTGAAGAAGCCGATTTTATAAGCAAGTTTGCCGGTAAAATTACCATGGTTCACCAGTTTGAAACCTTTACGGCCAACAAACAAGCGCAGGAAAAGCTTTTTGCCAATAAAAAAATAAGCACCCTGTTTAAGCATGAACCGCGCTCGTTTGTTCGCGAAGGCGATAAGATAATTACCGAAGTGGAAGATCTTACTACGAAAAAGGTATCCAAATTGGTTAGCGACGGCGTTTTCGTTTTTATTGGAATGAAGCCAAACATTGATATGTTCCGTAACAAATTAACGCTCGATCAGTGGGGATACATAAAAACCAACGAGGATATGCAAACCAGTATTCCGGGAGTGTATGCGGTTGGCGATGTTATTAGCAAAAAATACCGACAAATTACCACGGCTGTTGCCGATGGAACCATTGCTGCCATTGCCATTACCAAGGAATTGAATTAATCAGAAATAAACCACCAAGCTATGAACTCGAATCAAATCATTATTGAACAGGTAAGCCCTTTTAACGTGGCTACCACCGTTGAAAAGCTTATTGCTGCTGCTACTGCAAAAAACTGGCAAAACCCAGCCGTACATGATCTTCAACAATCATTGGCTAAATCGGGCAAAGCAGTGCTACCTGTTAAGGTCGTTGAGATTTGCAAACCGGAATATTCAGGCAAAATGCTTGAAAAGGACGATGAACGGATTGTTTCGGTTATGATGCCCTGCCGCATTTCGGTGTACGAAAAAGCTGATGGCAAAACTTATGTGACTTTATTAAACATGACAGCCATGACAACCGGGTATTCCGCCATCGCTGTTGAGGCGATAAAAAGTGCCACCGACGAATCGTTCGAAATAGTAAAATCGGTAATAGGTCCGTTAAAATAGCAAATGGATCGGAACCTATATTTCACCCGGTTCAAAAGGTAGGTTACCCTAGTTATAGTACTCAAAACAAAGCAGATAGGTACTTAAAAAGTACTTTAATAGCCAATGGCATGCAATAACGGTATTAGTTTTAATTCAGAATTTTAATAATCTTATAAAGTTCCATAAATGAAAAAAGTATTGATTCTTGGTGGCGGATTTGCTGGAGTGCAAGCTGCTATTGAACTAGTCAGAAGTAAAAAATTTGAAGTAACCTTAGTATCCGATCGCGATTACCTGTATATCTATCCCATTTCGATTTGGGTACCTGTCCGCATAAAGAAATTTGAAGATGTAAAAGTACCACTGAGCAAAATACAAAAGCAGTATCCATTTGAACTGGTTTTAGATACTGTAAAAAGTATAAAGAGTGCAGAAAAGAAAGTGTACTGCGAAAACCAAATATTGGACTTTGATTATCTAATAGTAGCTTTTGGTGCAGAAAAACTGCAACATAAAGGGATGGAACATACCCTTTCAATATGCGGAAAACCTCAAATGGCCGAAGCATTGCGTGACAAAATTGACCAACTTCTGCAAAACGGGAAAGGCAAGATTGCTATCGGTTTTGGCGGAAATCCAAATGATAAATCTGCTGTTCGCGGAGGTCCTGCTTTTGAAATAGTGTTCAATATACACAACCTGTTAAAAAAGAAAAAACTCCGAAATAATTTTGAGCTCACCTTATTTGCACCCATGGATGAACCAGGTGCCCGTATGGGCAAGAGTTCACTTAAGCTGATGGGCAAAATGTTGGGCGCTTCAAACATAAATACAAAGTACGGAAAGAAAATTGCTGAGTTTGTGAGTGATGGGGTAATTTTTGAGGATGATTACAAGATAGAGTCTGATTTAACCATGTTTATATCTGCTGCTACGGGGCATTCAGTGTTAAAGAATTCCGATTTGCCATTGAGTGAAGCTGGGTTTGTTCTTATTGACGATACCGGTTTGGTTCATGGCTCCTCTTCAATATATGCCATTGGAGACACAGCATCACTTGAAGGCCCAGAATGGATAGCAAAGCAAGGACATATAGCCGAACTAATGGGAAGAAATGCAGCCCACAATATTATTGAAACCGATAAAGGTTCATTAAAAAGAAAAGGATATAAACAGCACGTGAATATACTTTGTGTGATGGATACTGGAAATGGTGCCGCTTTTGTTTTTAGGGACAACGAAAAAGCATTTGTAATACCATTGCCATTTATCGGCCATTGGATGAAAAGAGGATGGGGATTCTATTCAAAAATCACAAAAACAAGTTTATTCCCTAGGCTACCTGGATTATAGAACACTTAAACTGAAATTCATCTCTATTTTATTACTATGCGAAAATTATTAAAAATATTGGTTGATAAACGGATAATCATTCTTTCTCTTTTAGGCGTGGGCCTTTATATTGCCATTTCGCAATTCCATATTTCGCTTTGGTATGTGCTGTTGGGAGGTGTATTGCTTGGCGCTGTTTTCGGGAAAGTGTTTTGTCGGTGGGTTTGCCCCATGGGGCTTATCATGGAAATGCTCATGAACCTGAGTCCCGATGGCAAAATACGCCAAATGTACCAATACCATAAACTGGGTTGCCCCATTGCATGGGTTTCGGGCTGGTTAAATCGGTACTCCATTTTCAAAATTAAGCTTAACGCCGATAGCTGCAAGAATTGTGGCATATGCGACAAGAAATGCTACATAGTTGCCATGGAGCCCCAAAAATTCAGCCTGTATAAGCCATCCCAAATCAGGCCGGGCAATTCATACACCTGCTCCAAATGTTTGCAGTGTGTAGCTGCCTGCCCTAATGGTAGTTTGACCTATAAAATTTAACAACATGGCAGAAAACAAAAATCACTGGTACGATGGCTGGTTTTACGATACGGTTATTGCGCCCAATCAAGATACCCTATTCGGGCAAATTAACAGCATCATTGAACCACAATCGAAAATATTGGATGTGGGCTGCGGAACCGGACGGTTGGCTTTTGCACTGGCTGATTCCTGCGAATCAGTTTTAGGAATCGATCTCTCAACACGGAATATTGACCGGGCCAACCGTACCTTGCAAAAGCAACCGAACAGCAAGCTATCCTTTAGGCATAGTTACGTAAGCGAATTGCCGGTTAATGGGCAAAAACCTTTTGACTATGCCGTGTTAACCTATGTAATTCACGAAGTGGATGAAGAAGAAAGGATACCATTGCTGAATGAAATTGCTAAGGTTGCCGATAAAATTATTATTGGCGACTATGTTTTTCCAAGAACTAAAAAGATTGAAGGCCATATAAGCAGAGGCATTGAGTTTTTAGCAGGAACCGACCATTACCGGAATTACAAAAGCTACATGAAAAATGGGGGTATTGCTTATTTGGCTAAAAAAGCCGGTTTAACAATTGTATATGAAATAAACAATCATTCGTTGGTAAACCATATTGTGGTGCTTGAGAAATGAAAAAAAAAAATACTAGAGAAAAAACAACGATAGAAATGATCAAAATATTTGTTTTTTGTTCTGTTTCTAATTGCAAACGCAAAATTCATTAAAGGGTAAATTTAGTTCGTTCGGCTCTCTCCTGTCACATTATTTGTTCAGAAGGAAATTTCCGAAAACCGCTGAACCCTTTAATGAAAAAGCGCAACTTTAGCAAAGTAACTATTTGATTATCTGTAATTTTTATTCAGCATTGCTTTAAAATACTTCTTTCCAGATAACTCTTCGCCATCAATATTATGTTTTGGGCTATATTTGCCTGTTGGCAAATCTTTAAATGTATATGCATTACAAGCTCTTGCTACATCAACATATTTTGTTAACGATGTATTAATTGCTGACAAGGCAATATTGGCAACTAATCCAGCTAAGCCTCCTGCACCAGTTGAAATAGATGCATCGTAGGTAACATCACCCCTCCTTGTGTAAATAATATCGTTGGTTTTAACCGATTTGATGATATATTCTACATCAACATAAACTTTAGCAGCAATTCCTGATTTGTCCCACTTATGTATTATAGTAAATAATGCCAGATCTGCACCAAATACTTCACCAAATTTAGATAATGGGGAATTCAAAAATAACTCTGCATCATACGCACTTTCTTTTTTTAATATTTCCATTGAAAGAAAGGTAGGAATAACATAAAAACCTGAGTTCGCAACTGGTATGCTAAGGGTAGAGTGAAAATATTCTTTTGCCTCAACATTCGTACTTTTATTTATTGGTGGCATCAACAAAATGGTCAATGGTTTTTCAGCGTACATTCCTTTATAGGCTACCGATTTTGTAATTGGTGTTGTGGTAGTGCAACTTGATAAAAAAGCGCTTCCAACAACAATATAAAATAGTATTTTTTTCATTTTTCAATCATTTTTAAAATTCTGTCAATAAATATTTTTGATTCGGGATACAATGCAACCTCTTTTAAAAGTAATTCTTTGCCTTCTGATGTTTTATTTGCTTGAAGCAATATAAACCCATAATCAGCATAAATCCCCGGTGGAACCACACCTCTTGTTCCTCTTTGTTTTTCAATTATTTTTTGATATGTTTCTATCAATTCTTGAGTGGACTTTTCATCGTTGTTTTTCAAATAATTATAGCTTGTGGTTTCATACTTGTCCCATGAATACAAATTCATTTGGGGGCTGCATGATACCAATAACAAAACGGAAATTGAAATAAAAACTATTTTTTTCATGGTAAAATTATTTTTTTGGTTTCTTGTGCTGAAATAAATATTTGTTTTTTAAAAATCACATTATTATTATAAGTAACAGTAACTACATGCGTTCCTGTCGATATTGCATAAATTTTGCCTTTGGGGCGGTCAGTATGGTCTTTATTTACCTCGGCCTTAAAAGTGGTTTTATCATCAATGGTTATATCAACTCCATCCTTATAAATATTGGATTTTCCAATAAATTCCAAGAAAGATTCATTTTCTAAACCCGTAGTTACCGTTTTTACACCTGTGCAATTTGTAAGAATTATCAAACCTATTGCCATAACAAAAAGTATTTTTTTCATTATTTAATCTCTTTAATATGATAGTTACTTAAATTTTGGGGGTCGATATTGCCTTCTGTAAATGAAATCATCGAGAATTCACTTTGGGGATTATCACCCCCTACAAAGTCAATTTTAATTTTCCCAACTGATTTACCAGGTAAGTCAATCATCATACCAGTTTGGGGATTTTTAATACTTTTACCTCTTTCAATAACATCATAGGTATCACCAACCTTCAAGCCCTGACTTTTACCTCCTGAAATTATAATTCCATTTTCATCATACGAGAGAAAATATGATTTCCAAGGTCTATCCATGCAGTTATTGATAATATTTTCAACCAGTTTTGATATTGCTGCTGAAATTGCTTTATCACTAAGTGTAGCGTCATAATCGGCTTGTTCTCCTAATCCCATCACTGTTTTATTGGTAGTTTCGGCTTCACCCTTAGCTTCTTCTGAATAAATTATCTGTCCAGTCGAAACATCTACCAAACGAATGCTCACTCCTGCTTGTACTGTCTGAGTTTTACTTCTTGAAAAAGCATTCACGTCACCTACATTCTTTCTTCCGAATTCCGTAACAGAACCAATTATTAAATAGTCAGCACCAACTTTTTGTAAACCTTCATTCCCAGCAAGATTTAACTCCTCTATAATTTTATCCATACCCTGCCGTTCCAACAATATAAACTTATTAGTTGATGCAAGTTTTGTAGATAAAATATCAACCGCCTGTTTACCAATCGGGTCATTATCTTTGTCGTAAAACACACCCTTTGCGTATTGTGTTTCATTTGAAAAACGCGCAATAGCAACTTTCCGTTTAAGCGATTGTACTTCCAGTTTTATTTCTTGAATTTGTGGTTCAACCTTAACCACTTTCTGCTGTGTTGTACAACTAATTGCAACTGTGCAAATTGCAAGTCCAATAACTATCTTATTCATCCGATTTATATTTTTATGTTACTATTTGGAAAGCATTTGGTTTTGGCCAAAAGTAATGGAATATTTTAATAATCCAATGAGTTATCTCTTTAACATTAAAAATAAATTCCTTGAAAACCCAAGTTTCCAATTGAACGTATTTTTTTATGTTGTTTGTTGCCTACATTGCTGACTGAAACAGAGTCCTAGGAAAACCAGTAAACAACATTACCTTTTAATGAAACATTTTTTTACCACCGTATTGTCAATTAACAATATATCCAAATAATACAGTCCTTCCTTAAAGCTCGACACGTTTATTTCGGCTTTTGAATTATTAATTTTAGTGCTCAAAATAATTTGCCCCATTGAATTGCAAACAGTAATATTCTTTATTCCATTACTTGGTACAAGCTCTACTAAATGTAAAAAGTCATCAACAGGAATAGGAAATATATCAAGTTTTGGAATTTCTGGTTTTGAAGTTATCGTATTAATAATGCTATAATTTACAGTTTCGTGAAATTCTATCTTGTCATCAACTTTTATATTTCGGCTTAAAGGAGTGCTCCATCCTGATACATCATTAAATCTTATTGTATGATAACCATCGGTAACTGAAGCCAATATTGAGTCGCTCTTAAGCCATGGACCATTATCTACATTCCACTTTGCACCCTTATTAATAACTTCAAGGGGCAAAATAGAAATTGACAATGAACCTGAAGGTACAAATACTGCGTTAACCACTAATTCAGCATCTAGCTGATTTTGTGGCATATTGCCTTTAAAAAGCCAAAAATTAATATGTAGTCTTTCGTTTCCGGCAGGTGGATTGCTGTTTCCTGAATAAGTCCACTCATTTATTAACGAATCAGGGGATGGCAACAACCGGTAATTACCACTATAACTTTGAAAATGAATACTATCGGCACTCCAATTAAATTTATGGGTAGTGTTGCCCTTTTTTAGGTTTGCTGAAAAACTATTTTGATTGCTATTGTTGTAAGGCGGTGGTTGCACCGTGTACCAACCATTCAAACTATTAGTATCGGCCCACTGCGAAAACTCAATATCTATTTCTTTGGTATCCGATTCGTAAGTAAATAAGCCAACCACAATATTCGGATCGTAATCAAGTGGATTTTCAGCTAAATAAAACAGGTATTTGCCATAGCCAATAGATTGTTGGGTGTAAATTTCGGAACAATACCAAGTATTTCCTTCCTTTGTTATTTTTAAGTGTAACCGGCCCAAAGAGTCCACCCAAACATTTTTAGGATTATCGGACCAATTATTGGGGCCAGGCCCGCCAACACCACTTCTCACATTCCAGCTAATTCCGGAAAATTCAATGGTTGACTGTGCCAAAATTAATTTTGAATACAACAGAAAAATCAATACGGCAATGTATTTAATTTTTGGCATAAATTTGAAAATGAATTATATACATAACCCCAAATTTAAGCAATAAAGACAATAATATCCAATAAGTAATTCATTTTAAAAAGTTATTTGATACCATCGAATTCAGGGCCTCTTGTTTTTTGGTAACCTATTTTTGAGTTGTTTGTTACTAATAAATACATTTTCTTTACCACTTGAAAAATTACAATTATGCAAGCAATAAAATTATTCATAGTCATTGGGTTATTTTCCCTATCGGTTTATACCACAATGGCACAGGAAGTTAAATGGTACACTTTTCAGGAAGCCGTAACATTAAACCAAAAAGCTCCCCGTAAAATTATTATTGATGTTTATACTGATTGGTGCGGCTGGTGCAAGGTAATGGATAAGGAAACTTTTCAGAACCCGTTGATTGCGAAAATTCTTAGTGAAAAATACTATCCGGTTAAGTTTAATGCCGAATCGAAAGAACCGATAACCTTTGAAGGGCATACCTTTATTAATGATGGACAAGGAAGTCGTCCGGTTCATCAACTGGCAGTAGCTTTATTGAACGGTAAACTATCGTACCCTTCCATTGTATTTATGAACGAAAAAAATCAGTTGATTACTGCCGTTCCCGGATATCAAAAACCGGAACAAATGGAGCCGTTGTTAATTTATATCTGGAATTCGTTATACGAAAAAAATGTTGATTTTCAGAAATATAGTACTAGCTTTAAAAGTGGTAACCAACAATAACCTATTTTCATTGGTTCTGAGAATCCTGTTTAGGTAAAACAAACCAAAAAATTGACCCTTTATCTGAATTAGGCTTAGCTCCTATTTTGCCTCCATGCATTTCTACAAATTCTTTACACAAAGTCAAACCAAGTCCAGTCCCTTTTTCACCAGTGGTTCCAATTTGGTTTTCTCCCGGTTGTAGTTCAAATATGGAATCGTATTTTTCACTTTCCATTCCTATTCCATCATCTTTTACCTCAACTAACTGATGATCGGCAAAATCAGTCAATACAACTTCAATGGTTCCACCCGATGAAGTAAACTTAATGGCATTACTTATTAGATTATGGAAAATAATAAACAACAATTGAGCATCGCCTTCGGTAAATGAATCTTTTGGAATGGTGTTAATTAGGGTAATATTTTTATCTTCCATCCTCATTTTATTTGGCTCAATTACTTTATTAACCACACGGTATAAACTCAATTTATCTTTGTTAAAGCTTATTTTATTTGATTGCGTTCGGCTCCATTGCAGCAAGTTTTCTAATAATTCAGATAGTTTTTGCGTACTTTCATTTATAATTGAAATGAATTGATATTTTTTCAAATCATCCATATCAATGAACTTATCTTCCAAATAAATTGAAGAACCATGTATTGAACTGACTAAATCTTTTAAATCATGAGCTACTATCGAGAAAAGCTTGTCTTTGGTTACATTAACTTTTTGTAATTCTTCCTTTTGGACATCCAAAAGTTCTTTTTTACTTGTCAATGCATCGTTTAAAGTCAATAATTCAAAAGACTGTTCTTTTAAAACTATATTTTGGTTTTCAATATTTTCGTTCCTATTCTTCAAAAGAGAAAGTAATTGCTCCGTTTCATTCATCTTTGAATCAAAAACTGTTTTTAAAAAGTAGAGCATTAAACCCAGCATTATATAAATAAATGCAATGAGTGAAAAATTAGCTAATAAAAATGGGCTGTTACTAATAAAGGTATAAGCCACTAAATAACTAATGTAAATAGCACTTAACAGTAAAGCATGGAGACGTCCAATTATGAAAGCACTAAAAACAATGAGTACAATTAAAAAAATAGAATCCCGCATAAAAATTTCCAACCCATTGGGTAATAACATATTGAGTGTTGATGAAATAAAGGAATTTAATACCAGAAAATAAGCAACTAGGGCAAAACCAACCCGAACATCCAATATCTTTTTAAAATAGCCTAATAAAACGATGGAATTAATAACTATCCCTACATAATTGAGGATATCAATGACCTTAAGTAAATTTTGTTTAAGTAAAATATCACTAAAAAGTCCGATGGTAACCACTGAAGTAAAAACTACAAAAAAAGCCCGGATACCTTTATTTAAAAGCTTCTTTTCGTTACTGCTTTCCATAATTTTTAAATTATTATCAACAGTTTCAATTAAAACTCAATTTGAAAAGTTTTAATCGTTTATGCTAGTGAATTTAAGCAAACTAATTTAAATACATTCCTAACAATAATAACAAATCGGAAAAATAAAACTCGAAAGTGGTGAGGTGATAAAAAAAAATCCACACTATTCGAAAAATAATGTGGCTCCTCACTGAGTAACGGTAGTTTATCCTCTTATAAAAAGTGCTTTTATAATATGACTTGCCATTTTCGGATTTTCTTTTAGCCGGCGGGTTGAATAACCAAACCATTGTTTACCAAAAGGAACATATACACGAACTTTATGTCCAGCATCTACTATAGTTTGGCGCAATTCAGGTGTAACTCCGTAAAGCATCTGAAACTCATATCTGTCCTTGGGAACCTTATACTTTTCGATTAATTTATAAGCACCTTCTATTAACGGTTTATCATGGGTTGCAATTGCGGGATAAATTCCTTTTTGGAACATGAACTCTAAATCTTTCAGATAGTTCTCATTTATTTCGTCATATTTTTTGTAGGCAATTGCAGCAGGTTCCACATAAATACCTTTGCACAACCGGTAGTTTATTGGGTTTTCATTGCTGTGAATATCTAATAAATCGGTTATATCCTGCAACGTACGTTTCATGTATGCTTGAACCACTAATCCACAGTTCTTTGGAAATTCGGCTTTTAGTTTGCGATATAAATTAATGGTTTTGGTTGTACAGGGCGAGTCTTCCATATCAACCCTAATAAAATTGTTATACGATGCTGCTTTTGCTACAATGGCTCGAATGTGTTGAAAACAAATATCTTCATCAAGCAACAAGCCAAACATGGTTGGTTTTACAGAATAGTTCCCTTGAATTCCCTCCTTTTCAATCACATCAATAAGATTCAGGTATTCATCCCGGTTTTTTTCAGCTTCGTTTAAATTCTTAATAAACTCTCCCAGAATATCAAGGGTAACCACCATTCCCTTCTTATTCAATTCTTTTGATGCTTTTATAGCATCATTTATTGTTTCGCCGGCAATGTAACGCTTGGAAAAAATCCAAATCATTTTTTTTGGCATATAGGGCAGCATGGCTGCAATCATTTTGTTAAACATGTCAGTTAGATTTACTTGTTATTAGCACTTTACGGTGTTCGATAAAACGCCCAAAGTTACAAATCTATTTTTCGCAAAATATTGCTTTTATAACACGTTGCCGACTGATAAATAACATAGAATTTTTTTAAGGAAAATGGAATTAGTTCCATCCTTTAGGGCTCAATTGATTGAATTTTCGGGTTTTGCGAACAAAGTAGGAAAAGATAATACTTTGCTGAAAAATTTGAGGATGCTTAATTAACATACGGTGTTTTTTTATCTCTTTCCGCTTGATACGGAATTTACCTAACGATTTATAAAATGCAAAATGGGCTTTTGGAACCGCTAAAAAAAACGAAAATTTACCTTGCAATAAATACATAATTGCTGATGCCCCATCAACTATCAACCTAAAAAAAAGAATCCACCGGAATGAGCCACTGGGGATATTTTTGTAAAGCAGGAATAAGTTGTTTCTATAATTATAAAAAAGCTTGCGTGGATTGTTGTTTGGCAACGTTCCCCCTCCCACATGATAAACCAAGGATTGTGGCAGGTACATTATTTTAAATCCATTGTTTTTAAATCGCCAGCATAAATCAATTTCTTCCATGTGGGCAAAAAAATCTTCATCAAGTCCACCCAATTCTTGATACAATTTAGCACGAACAAACATACAAGCTCCGGTAGCCCAAAAAATTTCTTTTGCATCGTCATATTGCCCCAAATCTTCCTCAATTTCGCTCAAAATACGTCCCCGGCAAAATGGAAATCCTAATTTATCGATAAAACCACCGGCTGCTCCTGAATATTCAAACATGTTTTTTTCATGGTAGGAGCGTATTTTAGGCATTGCAGCCGCAACCTTCAAATGGGTATCCATGTAGGTAATAATGGGCTCAATCCAGTTTTCAGTAACTTCAATATCGGAATTCAGCAAAACATAATATTCTGCCTTAATAAGTGCTAATGCTTTGTTATATCCACCTGTAAATCCATAATTCATTTCAAATGCCAGTATTTTTATTTGTGGATAGTTGTTTTTCAAAAAAACAAGGCTATCATCGGTCGAGCCGTTGTCAGCAATCCATATTTCAATACCTTCTCCAACTGAAAAATTAGTTACCGAGGGTAAATATTTTTCCAGATAATGCTTTCCATTCCAGTTTAGGATTACAATTGCAACTTTAGCCATTCATCATGTTTTTGAATTTTAAACAAGCCTTAAAAGTACATTTTTTCTATTGGTTTCAAATCAATTTGCTAATCTTTGCCATGAGTTATCAAGCAGTAAATCGCTGATGCTTCCACCTGCGATGCGACCACAACCAGAATCGCGGAGCGTCAACTATCGATTCTTCAAGCAATTCATAATAGGTTTTGGTTATCTCAAAAGGCATGGTTTCTTTTGGATTAGCAGTAATTAACGTAGGAATAACCCGGTAAGTTCCCTTTTTCACCCGCATGAGCTTTATGAATATCACCGGCATATCAAACTTTTTAGCTAATTTTTCCGATCCGGAAAAAACACTGGTTTCCTGATTTAGAAACGTTAGCCATTGCTGCGATTCACTATTTGATGGTGCTTGATCGGCTACCATGAATAGAATAGTAGGTTTTGGCTCTTGAGCTATTTGATGAACTTTTCTGAAAACTTCTTTCATTTCAATCGGTTCAACCCCTAAGCGGCTTCTTATATCAAAATATATTTTATCGAATACCGGATCCGACAACTGTTTATAAACGGCAGCACCTTTGAATGGAAGTAGCCGTATAAGTCCGGCACCAAATTCCCAATTACCAAAATGCCCCATCATTACGATAATGCTTTTCTTTTGCTTCCAAAAAATATCGAAAATTGAAGAATCATCAAGAATCAGCATCTTCTGGAAGTTTTTTTCGGAAACAAACCGCAGATAAATATTCTCCACCATCATCACCGATAAGTGCCGGTAATATTTCCGAGCCACAAATTTTACTTTTTCTGTGGTAAAATCGGGAAAGGAATTCTGAATATTTGACAACACTACCTGCTTCCGGTAACCAATTGAACGGTAAACAATAAAAGTAATGAGTTCTGAAATTAAAAACAGCAGTTTTAAGGGCAAAAGTGTAAGCAACCTAAACGTTGCCAATACCAGAATATATCGGATTCGTTGAACCGTTGTCATTTATTTTCCCTCAAATAATTCGCGTGCCTTACTTTTATTGGCTTTTAAGTTACTTTCAACCCAATTTCCAGAACGGGAATACAATTCACTTTCCCAATAGGAATTGCTCAGCTCCCCTTTCATGGTAGAATTCAACAATTCATAATCCTGACTGAGCAAGGTTTTGTTGTAAAAAATAAATTTTCTATCGGTTTGGTCGGCTATTTTATAATAATGCCATATTTCGTAGGGATAAGCATTCGGTTCGTTTTTTTCTTCAATTACCGAACTGGGCGGTCCGTATTGCAAATAAACCCTTCCCCTATCGGTAGCAAAACCGTGCTTTTGCTGGCTGCTGAATTTTTGTTCTACCACATTTAGGTTTAAACGGTATTCATTCCAAGCCAATTCCGGATTCAGTTCATTCCTCTTTTGCCAAAAACTATAAAAATATTGCTGCATCAATTTTAAATTGGCCGCAACCAACTGATTATCAATAAATCGGTTCTCAGCTATATCGCAAATAGGACGTAGTGAACTTAAATAGATAGCGAGGGTATCGCGGTTAGTATATTTTGCAGCAAATGTATTCAGCACCTCAATGGCTGCTATGTCATTGACTGGAGTAGCCTCATAATTATTCTTCCGCTGAAAAAATTTCCTTGCTTCAAGAATCTGTTTATTTTGACGATCTCTTACTTCAACAACCAAGTAATAATTGCCCGTAGGTAACTTTGATATATTAATTTCATTGAAAACCACATTTACATTTTGGGCTTTTTGCTTTTGAAAGGAACTATACTCTTTTATTGGTTTATGGGTATTGCTGCTTTCAATGTGAAATTGAAAAAGAAAATCTTCCAACGGACCTAAACTGGCAGCTGCATTATATAACTCGGCATAAAATTTCATCTGGTTTATCTGATTAGGAAAAAAATCAGAAACATAAGGAATGCATTCATAACCATTTTTTACAAAAATGTTTTGTTTCTGAGTTGCTTCATACCTCTCAATGAGCTCAATTCCGCTGAATGCGATTTCATCCTGAGGAATATGAACCGTTATTAACTCACTCAATTCAAAGGGTTTTATGCTATCGGGCGCATTAATATCGTGTACAGTTAATTCAAAGTTATAAACACCCTCGGGAATCATGATTCGATGTTGATCAATAAAACTTGGAAAAACTGAGGTCGTGTCCGGCAAACCCGGGCTCACTACTTTAAATTTCCGGTATTCAACAATATCAGCATCATTTTTAAATAATAGGGTAACTTCTGCTGATGCCTGTAACACGTTATCGGTGTTGAGCAAATAGCGCATTGAATGGCCGGCAAATGCCAAATAAGTTTCTATATATGTTCCGCTTCCGGGAACATAAAAAGGAGCATAATAAAAATATGCATCAACTTCCTGAGCTTTTGTACTTTTATTCAAAAACAAAAACTGACTTAAAATCAGTGCAAAAACGACCTTATTCATAAAGTAAGTATTTTATATTCCGTATAAATTTATAACAATATGTATTAAAACCCGCTATTTAATTACATCTTGATTCGAATTCTTCTGTATCAGTTGCAATAAGTTTTCATGTACACCGGGCGTTCCGGCAATAATTTCGCGCCCATTCAGGTAATTTTGGGTACCGGAATAATCTGATACTTTTCCACCCGCTTGCTCCACCAAAAAAGCACCAGCAGCAACATCCCAAGGACTTAATCCGTATTCAAAAAAACCATCGAACCGACCGGCTGCAACATAAGCCAAATCGGTAGCTGCAGAACCTGGCCTGCGTATGCCATGCGAATTACTAACTATTTCAAATACCGTTTGCAATTGACCTTCTAATCGGGAGTTGTCATTGATATGAAATCCTGTAGAAATTAATCCATCTGAAATTGCAGTTGCTTTGGATATCGTAACCAGTTTTTCATTACAATATACCCCGGCTTCTTTCCATGAATAGAAGATTTCTTTTTGCCCCAATTCATAAATTACACCAACTACCGTTTTATTATTCTGCATTAAAGCGATGCTAATGGCAAAAGGGGTTATGCCATGAATGAAATTCGTGGTTCCATCTAAAGGATCAACTACCCAAATGAATTCTTCGTTACTGTGATTGGCCGTCTTCTCTTCAACAATAAATCCGGAACCAGGAATAATAGTTCGAAGTCCATAAACCAGCATTTTTTCAGTTTCTTTATCAACATACGACACAAAATCCTGCTTTCCTTTTATTTCAATCCTATCGGCAGTAAATTGCTTCCTCTGTTCAAGAATAAAAGTACCGGCTATTTTTGCCAGATCGATAACTTTTAAAGTTATTAGTTTATAATCCATACCTCACATTTCAATTAATTTGCCGGTAACATTACCGCGGCTATTTATTTTAACTAGTTGCACCTTGCGGATTGTATTAACCAGGTTAAATGAAAAAGGAACTTCAACCCGAATGTAATTATCGGTAAATCCTCCCATTATTTTTTGGTTTTCTTCAGCTTCAAAGAGCACTTCACGCAGGGTACCCAAATGTTGTTCCTGAAAAATGGTTTGCTTTTTAAGAGCCAAATCATGCATTAGTTTACTTCGTTCTTTTCTTATGTTTAGTGGTACTTGATTTTCCATTTTAACGGCTAAGGTATTTTCCCGCTCCGAATAGGTAAATACATGCAGATACGAAATATCAATACTATCAATAAAACGTAAGGTTTTTTCAAATTCATCTTCAGTTTCACCAGGTACTCCTACTATCACATCAGCAGCAATGCATGCGTGGGGCATGAGTCGTTTTATGGTTTCAATTTTTTTTCGGTATAGCACAGTGGTATATCTGCGTCTCATCAATCGAAGCAAATTATCGGTTCCACATTGGAGCGGAATGTGGAAATGTGGCAATACGATGTGTGAATTTGAAACCAGTTGCACTATTTCATCGGTTAACAAATTTGGCTCTATGGAAGAAATTCTCAGTCGTTCCAAACCAGGTAATTTTTCTAAGGCAAGAATTAAACTAAAAAAATTCTCACCCGATGCTTTACCAAAATCACCAATATTTACTCCAGTTAATATAATTTCTTTTACTCCTTTTGATACAATTTCAGCAGCAATTTCTAACGTTTCTGCAATAGAGTTATTCCTACTTCTACCCCTTGCATTGGGTATTGCGCAATATGAGCAATAATAATCACATCCGTCCTGAACTTTTAAAAAGCTTCGGGTTCTGTCTCCAAATGAATAGGTTGGGGTAAATGCTTTTTGCTGATTTGTACCAATTAATATTTTGGGTTCATTGTTACCGTTCAGTTTTTGAAGTTCCTCCAATATTTGAAATTTGTTTTCAGAACCAAGCACTAAATTAACCCCTTCAATGGATGCCACCTCATCGGGCTTTAATTGCGAATAGCAACCAACGGCAACTATGGTTGCTAATGGATTTTTATTTATAATTTTACGAATAGCCTGTTTACTCTTTTTATTCGCTAACTCAGTAACGGTGCACGTGTTAATTACAAAAACATCGGCCAATTCATCCTCTCCAACACGTTCAAAACCGGCCACTTCAAATTGATGGGCAATTCCCGATGTTTCTGAGAAATTGAGTTTGCACCCTAAGGTAGTAAAGGCTACTTTTTTTATCTTCATTTTTATTATAAAAAACCCGCTCCAATTAGTAAGGAGCGGGCAAATATACTATTTTTCATCAACAGCAACCTACTTTAAACAGCTACTTCTTCAACAGCCTTTATTTGCGCCCAGTTCTCCCCTCTCTTAATTCTTGTTATCTGCATCTCGCTCACGCAAAATAATTTAGCTATTATATTTTGAGTAATTCCGCGATTCAACATCGATTTTATCCGCGACACATCTTCAGTATTCAATTTTGAATAGGTTATTGTTTTTTCAGGATTGTTCCTCCTTTTTTCATGAATGCGCTGAAACATTCTGGTATAGGCTTCTTCTTTGGTTGCCCATTCTAAATTGGTAAAGTGATTGTTACTTTTGTTCCAATCCAAATGAATGACCGTGTTCTGATTTTCATTTATCTTTTCAACAAACAATTCAGCGGTAATTTTATGAACCAGAAACGATTTCTTTTTGCCTTCCGACATAAAGCTAACGTTTAAAAAACCTTTAATTACTCCGGGTTTTATCATGCGGCCTTCCACTTTATTGCAGCAAAAGCTTTTAATTCGTCCATAATTACTGGCTTCATAATGTTTATCGGCGAAAGGTATTATTTTCCATACCTCATCGTCCATTTTCCTCAAACGACGTGTCATAACAGTAAATCTTTTTAATGTAGTAGTTACAGTAGTAGTAATTTAATTCACAATATTAAATAAAAAATAGGTAATAATTTGATACTTCAATGAATATATAACAAGATAGAATCCAAAAATATTGTGGAAATGAAAGAAATTTTTACACAAAATTTAAGTTGTTTTTAGATTAGCTTATTAGATTCTATTTGAATAGTAATATCTAAGTTTTGAGTTTTGGTTCTTTATTGTTTTTTGTCCCGATAGCTATCGGGATGATTTTTGGAGTTTTCTTATTGACACTATATATCTAATATCCAATAATTTAATTTTAAACTAACGCAACCTTTTTATAACATTCTTGTTCTAATATAGTGTATTAATAAAACCTACTATGAAACCCCCATGCAGGAAACTGCACAAAAACGGATGAAAATTTACATGGGGTGTTCCATTCGTACGAAACAATTGATATTCAATGAACTAAAAATTATTTACGGATGAAAACAATCAATCCTTCTTTTCTACTGCTTTGTTGCCTTTTATTGGCAATAAGCTTTGAAACATTATCGCACCCTATTCAGGGGATGGTTTATAATGCAAAAGTAAATGCTCCTGAAACCAATCATTGGGTTTATTTTGTTAAACCTTTATCGGGTGATACCTTATCAACCAAAACAAATAGTGATGGTATTTTTTCCATGGATTTCGAATTTGAATCGGCTGATTCCTTTTATGTAAATGTATTTACAATCGATCCATGCTACGGAACCATACTCAGTAAATCATTCTATCCATATACTTCATCCAATTATGTTGAATTCAAGGTTTGTGCTGACTCCGTAACAGAAACAAATTGTGAGGCCCGTTTTGAGTATTATACCGGAAGCTGGAATGATACGGTGTTTACAAGCGATGGAACTATTGATAGCAGTTATTCCATGGTTTATTTTTATGATCAATCCATCGGAACTATTAATAACTGGCTTTGGGATTTTGGTGATGGTACCGGTTCTAATGATAAAAACCCAATACATACATTCACAAACTCGGGTGAATACTTAGTAACCTTAACTATTTCAGGTCCTGATTGTAAAAATTCTATCCAAAATTGGATATATGTTGGTTATACCGAACCGGGCTGTATGGCTTGGTTTTATTATGATTTTGGATACAATTATGACTCAACAGAATACTTTATGGATAGTACTGAAAACAATCAACTTACAGTCTATTTTCATGATTATTCCAATGGAAACCCAACCTATTGGAAATGGGATTTTGGTGATGGATTTTCATCGGAAGAACAAAATCCGGTTCACACCTATTTAACACCTGGTGAATATTATGTGTATTTATACATTTCAGGTGAAGGCTGTGAAAATTGGTATTCGCAAGTAATTTGGGTCGGAAATTACGAGCCACCTTGTCAGGCAATGTTTGGATACGATTATTATAATTGGAGCGACTCAACTACATCAAACGGAGATACTGCAACAATCAATTTGAATACACTTTATTTTTACGATTATTCTTTTGGTAATCCAACCCAATGGAAATGGGATTTTGGTGATGGCGATTTCTCCAAGGAACAAAATCCTTGGCATAGCTATACACAAGAAGGAAGTTATTTGGTTTCGCTTGAAATTGCTAATGAATCATGCAGCAGTAGCTATTCACAGTACGTTTATGTTGGCAATTATGTCGATGATTCTATTTGGGAACCCGAATCTTGTCAAGCCTATTTTTATCCAATTATCGAGACTAAAAACAAAGTAACTTTTATTAATCAATCTTATGGTTCTATAATTGACAATTTATGGGATTTTGGTGATGGTACTTCCAGTAATGAAGTGAATCCAATTCATCAATACACAAATCAAGGGGAATATTTAGTAACACTGGGAATAAACACATTTGATAATTGTGCCTCTAAAATTGAAATGTTTGTTTGGGTTGGTAATTATGATACCGTTTCTAACCTTTCTGCACTATTCTTTCCGGAAATTAATGGCAATATGGTAATCTTCCACGATAAATCAGAAGGAATTATTGATAATCGTTACTGGGATTTTGGCGATGGTACAAGTAGCACCGCAAAGGACCCAATACATAGTTACGAAGAATTAAAAACCTATTACGTTACGCTGGGTATAAGTAATAGGGTTGCGGTGCGCACATTTACAATGGAAATAAATCTTGCTGACGGAACTTTCAAAGGATATTTTGGCAATGAAAGCGGAACGGCGATAGCTCCAAATCAAAACACTTCAACGGTGAAT
Organism: Salinivirgaceae bacterium; assembly: GCA_041664345.1. GTDB lineage: Bacteria > Bacteroidota > Bacteroidia > Bacteroidales > SZUA-534 > GWE2-40-63. The sequence goes on along the minus strand of JBAYKX010000019.1, from coordinate 41,355 downwards.
ATTTATCCCAATCCTGTAATTGATAGATTTACCCTTGATTTTAATAGCCAACTTACTGGTACAGGTGATATCATTCTTTACAATTTAGCAGGGCAAATGATACAAAAAGAACAAACACTTTTTAAAAATGGGTTTAATTCTTTCGACATAAATACTGATTTGATAGAAAAAGGTGTGTACATGCTTCAAATTAAATGCGACAATCAACTTATTGCGACAAAAAAGATTTTGAAATAATAGTTATTTTGAAAATTACTTAGCAAATACTAGGGTTCATAGGTGTTTAATAATTAGGTTAACTATCATTTAATCAAATATATCAATTAAAAACCTACTTTAGGACAGTAAATAAACGTGTTGGTAACAGTAATTTTTCTTTTCATTTTCTGTAAAATATATTTGCTTCTATTGAGGAAATGGTCGTATTTTTGGTAAAAACTAAATCTATATGAATCCATTGGTTATTGAAAGTGGCAACGAGACTCCCGAAATAATTCTGGATAAAAAAACAAACACCTTTTTATTCAAGGGAAAATCATTACCTGAGAATCCTATAATTTTTTATAATCCGGTACTGCAATGGCTTGAAAACTACTCTACAGATCCGAATCCCGAGACAATAGTAAATTTCATGATGGTATATTTCAATACTTCCAGTTCAAAAATCATTCTCGATATTATGAAAAAACTGGAAATAATAAAGAAAAGTGGACATCGGGTTACTATTAATTGGAGATTCCGTGAGGATGATGAAGATATGTTGGAAGCTGGCGAGATTTATTCAGAAAGAGTAAGCATACCTTTTAATCTGATACCGGACGAAACTGTGAATTAATTAATTTTAGAATTCCTCGTTAAAATATTTTATTAAAATGCATCCATTCTTTGAGCGGATGCATTTTCTATTTAATTTAACCGTACTAATTTAGAACAAAAAAAATGGTAGTTGAAAAATTGCGAATTAAGTTAAAGCAGGAAAAGATTGCAGCTTATATAATCCCAACATCTGACCCTCATAAAAGTGAATATACTTCAGAATATTGGAAAACCCGTGAATGGCTTACCGGGTTTAGCGGTTCAGCCGGAACTGCCGTTGTAACAGCTAGTCATGCTGGTGTTTGGACTGACTCCCGGTATTTTATACAGGCTGAAAAACAACTCAAGTCCCCTTTTGTGCTCCATAAAATGAAAACCAGAGCCCCTGAATATATCGATTGGCTATTAGACCATCTGGCAGTTGGCGATTGTGTTGGTATTGATGAAAGGCTTTTTTCAACAACTGAAGTAGAAATTTTAAATCGTACACTCACGATAAAACAAATCACCTATTTGTCGGTAGGCGATCTGTTTCGTGAAATGTGGCACAACCGACCTCAATTGGTTTGCAATCCAGTTTATACCCACCCGTCTGAATTTGCAGGAATTGAAACTATTGAAAAGATAGCACAAGTACGTGGTTATCTTAAAGAAAAAAAGGTATCGCATTATCTGGTCACGGTTTTAGATGAAATTGCTTGGCTTTTAAATATCAGGGGAAATGATGTGGCTTATAATCCGTTTGTTACAAGCTATTGTTTGGTAAATGAATTGGAAACCATTCTTTTTATAAATGAAAAACAAGTACCGGAGAATGTAACGATTGAATTGGGAAGAAGCAACATCAAAATATTGCCTTATACAGAGATCGTGAGGTTTTTGCAGAACCTTCCATCCACATCAACTATTTTGCTTGATAAGAATACCCTTAACTTTCAATTATTCAGTTCCTTTCCATCCCAATGCAAAATCGTATCGGAGCCGAGTATCATTATAAAGTTCAAGGCAATTAAAACACCAAAAGAAATTGCCCTTTACAAAGAAGCGCAAAAATACGATGGGGTTGCCATGTGTAATTTTCTTCATTGGCTGGAAATAGAGGTTCAAAAAAGAAACGTGACCGAACTGGAAGCTGCTGCAAAATCAGCATTCTATAGGCAGCAGCAACCCAATTATGTCGATTTAAGTTTTGAACCCATTTCAGCTTACCAACAGAATGCCGCATTGCCCCATTATTCTCCAACTGAAAATCATCAATCGGTGCTGGAACCCAAAGGTATGTACCTTATTGATAGTGGAGCACAATATTTGGGTGGAACCACCGACATTACGCGAACTGTAGCTTTAGGAGTGGTTACTCAAGAGCAAATTATTGATTTCACGTTGGTTCTAAAAGGTCACATTCGTTTGGCAAATGCATGTTTTCCAGCCGGTACCAAAGGTATTCATTTAGATTCACTTGCTAGGCTTGATTTATGGCAACATGGTAAAGACTATGGGCATGGAACCGGACATGGAATTGGGTACTTTTTAGGAGTGCACGAAGGGCCACATGGTTTTTCGCAAGCAACGGCCGGTGCATCCATGGTGCCCTTTGAAGCTGGAATGTTGGTAACCAATGAACCGGGAGTTTATCATGAACATAAGTACGGAATCAGGATTGAAAATGTGATGGTTTGCCAACCTGCTGATTTTGGATCCGATGGTAGTTTTCTCTGTTTTGAGACCATTTCGTACTGTCCGATCGACCGAAAACTGATTGACAAAAACATGCTGACTGAGCAAGAAATTGAATGGATAAACAACTACCATTTAAAAGTACGTGAACTGCTCACTGAGAATCTCCCAGTAGAAGTGACTGATTGGTTGATAAAAAATACGAACCTTTTATAAAAATATATTTTAGTTTAGTACCCTTTTTATGAATTCTATGAAAAAAATCTTAATTACAGCAATGCTGTTTACAATGGTTCTTGGTATTAGCTCATTTAAACATTCAAATGACCTGAATGAAGATTTTAATAACTATTTTGAAAACCAAACCTTACGCATCGATTTTAATTTAAATGGAAACGACACCTCAGAGGAGTTTATCTTAAAGGAATTGAAAAAGCAATCCATCTGGGCTGGATCACAAAAATTGGCTACACATACCAGTGTAGATATGGGTTCGTATCGGTTTTTAATATACGATTCCGTTTCAAATTTATTACTTTATAAACAAGGTTTTTGCTCCCTGTTCAATGAATGGCAAACTACTGCTGAGGCAAAATCAACCAAGCAAAGTTACTATCACGTTAATTTGATGCCTTTTCCAAAAAATACGGTTCGATATGTATTAGAAAAAAGAGCTTTTTCCGACGGACAATTCCATCCAATTCAGGAGTTGTTCATCAATCCAACTAATTACTTCATAGTCAATGAAAAACCGCTGCCAACAAAGTTTACCGTCATACAAGGAGGCGATGCCTGCAATCATAAAATTGATATTGCTTTTGTTGCCGAAGGTTATACAAAAGAGGAGATGAAAAAATTCAGAAAAGATGTAAAGCGGGTTTGGGACTACATTAGCTCTATTCCACCCTTTGATGAATACCGAAATGAATTTAACGTTTATGCAGTGGAAAGCATTTCTACTGAATCGGGAACCGATATCCCAGGTAAGCATTTATACAAAAATACCGTGCTCAACTCCATGTTTTATACGTTTGATACTCCCCGCTACCTAACCACCAGAGATATTAAATCGTTACACGATAATGCTGCAGTAGTTCCTTACGATCAATTATTTGTTTTAATCAATTCAGCAGAATATGGTGGTGGTGGATTTTATAACTATTATTCAGGTTCCACGGTTGATCATGAGTTATCGTTAAAAGTTGCCTTACATGAATTTGGCCATGGCTTTGCCGGTTTAGCCGACGAATATTACAGATCAAGCGTGGCATACAATGGTTTTTATAATCTGAAAACTGAGCCATGGGAACCGAATATTACTACGTTGGTAGCTTTTGAAACCAAATGGAAAGATATGGTTCCGCAAGGAGTAAATGTGCCTACTGAGAGAAATAAAGAATTGAAAGATTCAATTGGTGTTTATGAGGGTGGTGGCTATTCATCGAAAGGAATTTATAGCCCGTTTCAAGATTGCCGCATGAAATCAAATGCACCAAACAATTTTTGCCCTGTTTGTAAAAAAAGTATCTTACAAACCATCAAAAATTACATAAACTAATGTTAGAATTTACTCCTACCCCAAATGAATCTAAACCACACTAATCCATTTGCAGGAAAAGAATTGACCTTCTTTCTTCCATATAAAGTTACATCCGCCGATACTGACATGCAAGCCCGATTAAGGCTGGGTTCGTTAATCAATTTTTTGATTCAGGGTGCCATTAGTTCTGCCGATAGTTTGGGATTTAGTTTTGAAGAATTACGCAACCGAAAACTATTTTGGGTACTAAGCCGCTTAACAGTAGAAATTTACAAGCCACTTAACTGGTATCAAACCGGTGAGGTAGAAACCTGGCCCAAAGATTTGGATAAAATATTGTATTTGAGAGATTATGTGGTCCGCGACCAAGAAAATCAGATAATTGCCAAAGCCACTTCAGGTTGGCTAGCCATTGATGTGGATACCAAAAGACCCAAAACCATTGAAGGAATTCATGCTGCTTTATTCAATCAATTAAGGGAAAAACATGGACTGAACCAAACTCCTGAAAAGCTTTTGCCAGTAAAAGAAGGCAAAACATTTGAAGTTAAAACAGGTTATTTTGATATCGACTTAAACAAACATGTAACCTCAACCCGCTATATCGACTGGATGATGGATACCTTTTCCATTGAATTCAATGAAAACAATTATCCTAAAAAGTTATCCATAAATTTCTTAAAAGAAACCATGCCATCGGAAACCATTCAAATTACCCGAAGTTCGCTGGATAATAAAACATTTAACTTTGAAGGGTTCAATAAAACCAGCAACACCTTTGCTTTTAGAGGTTGTATAGAATTCTAATTAGGAACATATTTGCCATTCAAAAAGAGTTAACCCTCAATGGATTCAGTAATTTCATTGGTTATTTTGTTAAAATAGTCAGCAAACCGGGAATCTTTCATGTTTTTTTCCAAAGTTGGTTTACGCTTATCAGCTTGAGCTGAAAGTTCCATCAAATGTTTATTGTTTTCAATATCCAAAGGATTTCGGTTCCTTTTTTCCACAAACTGATGAAAATCCAACAACCATTGCTGATATTCGGATAAGAATTGCTTCTTTTCGTCAGATAATTCAACATCGTTATTAAAACTGGCAAAAACGCTATTAAGAGGCATTACTATAGCAGTTCCAGCTACTAAACCCATTTTTCGGAAAAAGTCTTTTCGGCTAATCGATTCCATGATTCTTGATTTTTAAAGTTTCCCATTTTTACATAAATTAAATCGTCTGGGAAATTCTTAAAAGAACACACATTCCATGAAGTTGTTCAGAATTGTTTAAACTATAAGCTAAAATATCAACTCCGATAATGAATCTTTTTTTCAACCACAAAACATAATTTATGTTCAATTGTTATATACAAAAATTTAAACAAACAGCTATGAAAAAAAATATAGGTGGAGTTGATAGAATTGTAAGGCTATTGGTTGCTTTACTTATGGTAATTGCATACTTCCAAGGAATGGTTACTGGAGTTTTAGGAATTATTTTAATGATTGTAGCATTGATATTTGTTATAACCAGCTTGGTAAGTATTTGCCCTATTTATGCCCTATTTGGAACAAGCACTTGCCCTCCCAAAAAGTAAAAATGAAAGAAGGTGTCTAAAAAGTCATCGGATGAAAACTTTTAACAAAAAGAGTAATTATAAAATATCACTAGTGTCTCGTTAAAATATTGAAACGTTCTTTGAAAGATTTGATAATCATTTATTTGCAGTGCTTTTCATAGCGTGACGATTTCAATTACTTCTTTTGGTTAAAATTTTAAAAAGATGAACCAAGGGAAATATGTATTTGCACAGATCACCGAGTTCCTTCCATGTAGGGTGTTTGACCGCCTAGTAATAAAATATAATGGTAACAAGCACATCAGGACTTTCTCCTGCTGGAACCAGATGCTTTGTATGGTTTTTGGCCAACTTACTAACAGGGACAGCCTTCGCGACTTGATTGTTGCCCTTGATGCACATAAAAACAAGTCATATCATTTAGGGCTTGGTTCAAGTGTAAAGCTGGCAACACTTGCAAGGGCAAATATCCGAAGGAATTGCAAGCTGTATGAGGAATTTGCATACCATTTGATTGACCATGCCCGCAAGGTTTGCGCCTGTAGTGATTTTGAGGTAAAGGTAGACGGTAATGTTTATGCTTTCGATTCCACAACGATCGATCTTTGTCTGAGCGTTTTCTGGTGGGCTGAGTTCCGCAAAACGAAAGGGGGCGTGAAAATGCACACCCTTTACGATGTTAAGACCCAGATTCCAAGTTTTATTTACATTACCGAGGCTTCGGTCAACGATGTCAATGCAATGGACAATATCCCTTATGAAAAGGGCAGCTACTATGTGTTTGATCGCGGGTATAATGACTTTGAACGGCTCTATCGAATCCAAAATCTTGAAGCTTATTTTGTCCTCAGGGCAAAGGATAATCTTAAATTTAATAGGATGTACTCCCATCCGGTTGATAAATCGACCGGTGTAAAATGCGACCAAACAGGCACATTTGCGAATCAGAAGTCGTTCAACCGCTATCCCGAAAAACTGCGTCGGATCAAGTATTACGATAGTGAAACAGGAGTTGAGTTTGTATTCCTGACCAATAACCTCGAACTGTCAGCTTTAGAAATAGCCATCCTTTATAAAAACAGGTGGCAAGTTGAACTGTTTTTCAAATGGATCAAACAGCATTTGAAAGTCAAAAGCTTTTGGGGACATACTCCCAATGCAGTCAAAACCCAACTCTACTGCGCAATTATCACCTATTGCTTGGTAGCAATAATAAGTAAAGAATTAAAAATTAACCGGTCTATTTACGAAATCTTACAAATTTTAGGTATCTCGTTACTGGACAAAACACCTGTAAAAGAATTACTTGCAAATAATGATTACAAATATGTCAAAGAACCAAATCATAAACAATTGTCACTCAGCCTCATTTAACGAGACAGTAGTGATAAAATATAATAAATCAACTAATTAGAAATTCATCCAATGACTTTGTTATTAATAAATCCAACTTATTGGATAGTCTCATTTTTCAATTAACAGGGCGCACGGGTTTATTCCATTTCTTTTTACTCTTTTGTTTGGACAGTTCCATCATATTCAAATCATTTTCAAACGACACATATTGAGGTTCTACTTCCGAGATTCCTTGTTCTTCTGATAAGACCGCTGGTTTAATTCCTTTTTTATTTAGCATGATTACCTCTTTTACCTTATCTAGCGTAAGAGGAAATATTTTAGTATTGCTTGTTGCCGACATGCCATACCAGATAACCTTTTTAAGAACTTCCTTTTTCTTTGGGTAAGCAATGCCCATTTCGGTTTCCAGTTCCAATAATATGTCGGGAAAATCTTTTTGAGCTTCAATGTAAGAATCCAATTCATACATCAGGCAGCATTTTAGCTTTCCACACTGTCCGGTAAGCTTTTGAATATTTTGCGGAAGTTCCTGAATTTTAGCCGCATTTGACGAAACTGATTCTAGATTTGAACGCCATGAGGAACAACACAATTCATTACCACACGATCCAATTCCTCCTACCATGGCAGCTTCCTGACGGGCTCCAATTTGGCGCATATCAATTTTTATATTAAACTCCTTGGCGTATTGCTTAATCAACTCCCTGAAATCAACCCTTCCATTGGCAATGTAATAAAATGTAGCTTTGGTGCCATCAGCCTGAAACTCTACATCGCTGATTTTCATATCGAGCCCCATTTTTTCAACCAATTGCCGGGCTTGAATCATAACGGGCTTTTCACGCAGCTTAAATTTATTCCAGTTTTCAATATCAGCTACTGTTGCCTTACGGTAAATTACTTTTTCAGGAGCTGCCTTTGGGTTTTTCCGGTTCATCTGAAGCAATGCCATTTTACCGGTCAGGGTAACTTGGCCCACATCGTGTCCTTGTGTTGATGAGACCGCAATATAATCACCCCGTTTGAGCTGAAAATGGTTTTTATTCAGAAAAAACTCTTTACGGGTATTTTTAAAACGCACTTCTACCACTAAATCATCACCAGGGCTTCCCGGTAAATCGCTCAGCCAATCATAGCTGTCGAGCTTTCCACAGGCATCGCCTGATAGCTCTGTTACTGAATTTGATTTATTTAGAAGTTCTTTTGCAGAACAGTTGGTACAACTCATAATATTAATATAAAAGAATATGACATGATCAACAACGGGAATGCTATTTAGTTTAAATCAGATATAAATATCCGAATTAGATTCAGTTCTAATAAAAACCTGAGCAATCAATAGTAACTATTTTTATCTATTTTTCAATAAGTTGACTCAAAAAATTCAAACTGAATATCAAATATTATATTTAAAACCGTTAGTTAATTCAAACCTTAATTGATTGCATAACTGCAAACGATTATGTAAATTTAATTAGCTCATTATTAGCTATTTAAAAATATTATTATTGTTCATTAAATTAAAAATAATCAAGAAAATATGTTTTTATTCTTTAGGACAAGAATATAAGCCTATTTTTGCAACGATTCCTACTGTTCACAAATCAAAAGGAATCAAATCAATATATTTTATTTATTTATTTAAATTTTATTTATGAGAATTACTTTTACTATTGCTGCCATTTTTATGATGGCTTTGACTGGTTTTGCCCAAAATGATGCAAAAACAGAATCAACACTAACTTCATTTATAACCTATGAAGTTCCTAATCAAGTATCTTCAACTATAGGCGATGGAGTTATTGATGTTTTAGTTCCTCAAGGAACCAATTTAGCTGAACTAGCGCCATCCTTCTCACTTTCTGAAGGCGCTACAGCAAGTATTAATGATTTAGCTCAAGTTAGTGGCACGGTTGTGGATTTCAGTGCCGGATCGGTTACTTATAAGGTTACTGCTGCCGATGGTGTAACTTCTCAAAATTGGGTGGCAACAGTTCACATCCAAAGCGGTGTGTCTATTGAATCGGAATTAGCTGTTTCAATTTACCCAAATCCAGCATCTGAAAAGGTAACTATTGAAAATGCTGAAAATGCCACTGTAACCATTTACAACATTATTGGTAAGGAAGTATTCCGTTCTATATCGAACAGTCCTGAGTACACAGTAAATTTAAACCAATTGAGTAAAGGAACGTATTTGGTTTCCATCCAAAAAGGGAATCAGCAGGTAACAAAAAAATTATCGGTAGTTAGGTAATTATAAAGTGTTTTAGTATTAGGCTGCACCTTGGTGCGGCCTTTTTTTTTGGGTTATCTGTTCACAACAAAAGTTTTAATAAATCAGCCACTACAAAAGTACTTCCTCCAACAAATATTAAATCGTTAGCAGTAGCCTTTTCAATTGCTGCATGGTAGGCATCCTGAACGTTGTGATAACTGGCTCCGAATAACCCCTTTTGAGTAGCCTTTTCAAATAATTCCTGTTCGTTTAAAGCTCGGGGAATAGATGCACGCGTAAAATAATAAATGTCATTTTTTGGTAAAATTCTCAATATTTTTTCCGGGTCTTTATCATTTACCATCCCAAAAATAAAATGAAGCTTTTCAAAAGATTCCTTTTTAAGTTGTTCCAAAACCAAAGTAATGCCTTCTAAATTATGACCGGTATCGCAAATTACACGGGGCTTTTCGCTTACTTGTTGCCACCGACCTTGAAGTCCGGTATTGATAATTACCTTTGAAAGACCCGATACTACGGCACTTTTGGGAATTCCAAAAGATGGAATTATAAGCTGCATAGCAGCCATTACTGTTAAAATATTTTTCTTTTGATAAATACCTAACAAATCAAGTTCCGCTTCAAGAGTGGTTCCACTTTGTTCATTTTTAACGGAAACGTGTTGAAAGCCATCTTTGATACTGCTCCTTAAAAGGGTAAACCGCTTTTCCGCAAAACAAATGGGTGCTTCATTTTCTTTAGCTATTGCTTCAAAAACTGGTCTTGTTTCCGGGTGTTGTTCCCCAATAATAACTGGTATTCCACGCTTAATAATACCCGCTTTTTCAGTAGCAATTAAGGGCAAGGTTTCCCCTAAAAACTGCGTATGATCTAACCCAATGTTCGTTATTATAGAAACTAATGGAGTTATAATGTTCGTTGAATCAAGACGTCCACCCATACCTACTTCAATTACAGCCACATCAACCTTTTGTCTGGCAAAATAATCAAAAGCCATTGCCACCGTCAATTCAAAAAAGGAAGGTTTTAAATCCAAAATAATTTGCTGATGTGCGCTTACAAACTCAACCACTTCATGCTCTGGAATTAGTTGTCCGTTAATCTTAATTCGCTCCCTAAAATCAATTAAGTGGGGCGAGGTGTAAAGCCCAGTTTTTAAACCAGCCTCTTGCAACACCGAAGCTAAAATATGTGAAACCGATCCTTTACCATTCGTACCTGCTACATGAATGGTTTTAAATTTTTTATGAGGTTCATTAAAATAAGCATCTAAAGCCAACGTATTGTTTAAGTTAGCTTTATAAGCTACTTTACCATCACGTTGGTACATGGGAAGTTGCGAAAATAAAAAATCCAAGGCCTCTTGATAGTTCATTACAATAAACATTTAAACAAATGTAATAAATTGGAAATCTATTCATAGATGCATTTAAAAATTGATGAAAATATAATCGTAAGATTCAATATGAGCTTGTGTTTTTTACTACCTTTAGTTTTGTATAGCTTACTTATAAAACCTAATTATATGAAAAAGTCAACAGCAAAACTATTTGTGCTCGATACCAACGTGTTACTTCACGATTATAGCTGTATTTATCATTTCCAGGATAATGACATTGTTATTCCCATCATCGTATTGGAAGAGCTGGATCGTTTTAAGAAAGGAAACGACCAGATTAATTTCAATGCCAGGGAATTTACCCGTGAGTTGGATGAATTGATTGGTTCCGATTTTTTGGTTGATGGTATTGAATTGGGAAAAGGAAGAGGAAAATTAATTCTTGAAACTGGAAAACCCTTTTCAAAAGAAATTCAGGAATCATTTATTGAGCAAACAGCCGATCACCGGATTTTGGCCATCGCTGAATTTTATAAAAATAAATATACCAAACGTAAAGTTATTCTGGTTACCAAAGATATCAACTTGAGGGTGAAGGCCAAATCGCTAGGTATTCTGGCCGAAGATTATACCACCGATAAAGTTCAGAATATTGAAGAAATACACAAAGGGATTGAAACCTTTGATAATTTGGATGTAGAAACAATAAACCGTTTTTATCAGGAGTTTGAAGGAATGCCTGAAACGGAATTCAAACTGAAAAGAAAGCTTTCGGCTCATGAATATGTTATTCTGAAAGGAAATGGAAAAAGCGCTCTTGCCCATTACGACCCAATCCAGAAAATGGTAAACAGGGTTGAAAAGAAGCGAATATATGGCATCGAGCCGCGTAATGCAGAACAAGCCTTTTCATTAGATGCCTTGATGCGCCCGGAAATATCGCTTATTTCGCTTACCGGCAAAGCCGGTACCGGAAAAACTTTATTGGCTTTAGCCGCTGCGTTGCAGCAACAACACATGTACGATACCATTTTTTTGGCCCGTCCTATTGTTGCCTTGGCTAACCGCGACTTGGGATTCTTGCCCGGTGATGTGAACGAGAAAATTGGTCCGTATATGTTGCCTCTGTTCGATAATCTGGGAGTTATAAAGCATCAATTTAACGCCAGTAGCAAAGAAGTGATGCGCATTGAAGAAATGCTGAAAGACGAAAAACTGCTGATAACTCCGTTGGCATACATCCGTGGAAGAAGTATTTCCAATGTGTTTTTTATTGTGGATGAAGCACAAAACCTGACTCCGCACGAAATTAAAACCATCATAACCCGTGCTGGCGAAGGAACCAAAATTGTTTTTACCGGCGATATCCATCAAATTGATTCCCCTTATTTGGATACCACTTCCAACGGTTTGAGCTATATGACCGACCGTATGAAAGGACAGGAATTATTTGCCCATGTAAACTTAGTAAAAGGCGAACGGAGTACCTTGGCTGAGTTGGCCAGTGATATGTTGTAATACTGCCAACATTGTTGGAATGCTTTAAAATGAACTATCTTTATCCAATATAAACTAAATAAGGTGATTAGCGAAAAAACAATTTTAAACATTGTATATAGGATTGCTATAAATGTAAATCCTGATAAAATATTTTTATTTGGTTCCTATGCATCCGGTCAAGCAAATGAAGATAGCGATGTTGATTTACTTATTATTAAGGAAACCAGTGAACCTAAATTCAAACGCAGTATTGAAATTCAAAGACTGCTGATAGGTTCAAAATTACCAGTGGATATTGTAGTTTATACAAAAGACGAATTTGAAAAAGAAAAAGGAAAGCGTTTTTCATTTGTTAGTTCAGCGATACAAGGTGCAAAATTGATGTATGAGCGCAAATGAAGAAAGACTTAGGGATTGGATTGAAAAGGCTGACCATGATTTAGGTACAGCGGTTATCATAAATATTCATATTCCTGAATATTCTGACACACTTGCATTTCATTGTCAACAGGCAACAGAAAAATATTTAAAATGCTTGTTAGAAAAAAACTCAATCCCATTCAGAAAAAGTCACGATTAAAGATACCTGCTTGACCTACTGAATGATGCCATTCCTATTGGAAGCGAATTATTCGAAAAGATAATGAAACTAAATGCTTTTGGTGTAGAAATCAGGTATCCTGATGTCAAAATAGATTTGTCAAAGGACGATAGAAATGAAGCTATCGAGATTGTTAAGAATTTCAGAGAATTTCTTAAGCAAAATATAGGATTCAAATTTGATTAGTTCTAAATTTAGTTACAAAATATTCAAAGCTATGAAAACAAAACTTTCGTTATTTAACCTAATTCTGGCTCTACTCATTGTCGCAAGCTGCGATGACAAACAAGAACCCACACCAATCGGTTCCCCAGAACCCAACTATGTTTTGCATTCCGAATGCAAAAACGAAAAATCGGGTTCAATAAGTGAAGATAAAAGCCAAGATTGTATTTCTTATTCCTATCAGGCCGATACAAAAATGCTGACCTTAACCCATAAAAACGCTGCATTCAATTGCTGTCCCGATAGCATTACCTCTAATTTTAGTTTTATTGGTGATACCATTATAATAACCGAGGCAGAAACCGCTTCATTATGCAACTGTCTTTGCGTTTTCGATCTGAATTTCACTATCGCCAACTTGGAAAAGAAAGCCTGGATAATCAAGATTGTTGAACCATATATTGGCGATGGTGAGGTTTTACAAGGTACAGTTGACCTAACTAATGTAATTATCGGTGAGTTTTGCGTTACCCGCAATTATTATCCTTGGGAATAGGCCTATTTGATATTGTAAACTATCCATTTTAAAATATTTTCCCCTCAAGCCTCAAAAATTGAGGCTTTTTTATGCATTACGATTGCTGATAAATTCATTTTATATTATGTTTATGAATTAATTATATCTTTAAAGCACTATTTTTAAGGTTGGAAACTAAACATGAATTCTCAATTAAATGAGCTTGAAAAAAGAATATTGAACTAAATATCTATATGAAAAATATTTTAAGCTATTTATCTTCAATTGTTCCAATTATATTGGGGTTAACCCTTATTAGCGCATTTTCGGAGGGTGCATTTAGTCAAAAAATTACGGTGTAATTCCGATTGGTTTCGCCCCAATTGCCAGATGATAGTTCGGTTTTTATTACCGGAAACTTGCCTTTGCTTGGGAACTGGAACCCGGGAAGGGTTCCCATGAAAAATATTGGTAACCATGTATGGACCTATTCTATGGAATTGGACAACACCCTGTCCGTTGAATATAAATACACCCGCGGAAGTTGGGAATTGGAAGGGGCTGACAACGATGGATTATCTTTACCTAATTTTTCGGCAAAAATTCATGAAAACTGCATAATTACAGATACGGTTGCCAATTGGACTTCGCCTGGCAAAAAAATTATAAAAGGACAAATTACCGGAACCGTTACATATCACCACCAAATGGTTGGTTTTGATTTGGAACCCCGTGATGTGATTGTTTGGTTGCCGCCCGGTTATGAAAATTCAGGGAATAAAAAATACCCAGTTTTGTATATGCAAGATGGACAGAATATTTTTGACCCGGCTACCAGTGCCTTTGGAGTTGATTGGCAGATTGACGAAACCTGTGATAGCCTTATCCATCACCAATTGATTGAGCCACTGATTATAGTCGGAATTTATAGTACACCTCAACGGATGCACGAATACATCCCCAATGATACGGCTCAGCGCTATATGAAACTGGTAATCCAAACCATTAAGCCTATTATTGATAGCACCTATCGCACCTTAACTAACAGGGAACATACTTTTGTAGGTGGTTCATCGGCCGGCGGAATCATTTCCTTTATGCTTTGCTGGGAATACCCTGAGGTATTTTCCAAAGCTATCTGTATGTCGCCTGCATTTAAAATTGAACGAATCGATTATGTGAAAACAGTGGAAACCTATAACGCAAAAAAGAAAGATCTGTATTTTTATATCGATAACGGTGGCCGTGATTTGGAAACTTACCTGCAACCCGGAATTGACGAGATGCTGAATGCATTGAATACTAAAGGATTCAAAAAAGATACCGAATACTATTGGCAATCTTTCCCCGAAGCTACTCATAACGAAGCGGCTTGGGCTAAGCGATTTCCAACAGCCATTCAATGGATAATGAAAGTTGATAAAAACAAAAAGAAATAAATTAAAACTATTCAGTTCAATAATTAATAATTGATAATCTATGAATTCAGTTTCCTCCCGCCTTCATGTTGTTGATGCTTTGCGAGGCTTTGCCATTGTTTCCATTATGTTGCTGCATAACATTGAACATTTCGATTTTTACTACCAACCTGCCAATCTTCCGGTTTGGATGCAAGGGTTGGATAAAATTATTTGGGACAGCTTGTTTTTTCTGTTTGGTGGTAAGTCGTATGCCATATTCGCACTGCTTTTTGGGTTGACCTTTTTTATTCAATCGGATAACCAAGCAAAAAAAGGGAATGATTTTAGAGCAAGATTTGCATGGAGGTTGACGCTTTTATTGGTCTTCGGTATTATCAATTCCGCTTTCTATCAGGGCGATATCCTTACCATTTATGCCATTATAGGTTTTGGCCTGATTCCGGTTGCCAAACTAAGCACCAAAACAGTTTTTTGGATTGCCGTTGTTTTGATGCTTCAGCCATTTGAATGGGTGAATTTCATTATTGGAGTGCAAAACCCGGAACTAAAAATGGTTGATCCGGTTTCATGGTCGTACTTTGGTAAAATGGGAGAGTACATAACCGGCAATTCGTTGGTAAATACGTGGATTGGGAATCTAACCAATGGCCGGATAGCCGTTTTTATCTGGAACTGGGAAAATGTGCGGGTTTTCCAAACCTTATCGCTGTTTATGTTTGGCATGTTGGCAGGCCGGAAATCGCTTTTTGCAATAACTGATGACAATAAACAATTCTGGAAAAAGGCACTTCTGATTTCGGTGATATGCTTTATTCCACTCTATATACTCAAAATTAAGCTTGGTGGTTTAATTGAGAGTGAAGCCATCCGTCGTCCATTAACCACCATTGAAACTTCGTGGTCGAATATGGCATTTATGATGATGCTGGTTTCGGGTTTTGTGTTGCTGTTTCAAACCCAATTTTTTCATCGTATTTTAAAGGTATTTTCTTCCATTGGCCGCATGAGTTTGTCCAATTATATCATTCAATCCATCATCGGATCTTTTATTTATTATGGTTTTGGATTGGGCTTGTATCAATATACCGGGGCCACTCATTGTCTTTTAATTGGAATAACATTGGCCATTTTGCAAGGAATATTTAGCTCCTGGTGGATGAAAAATCACCCACAAGGGCCGCTGGAAACCATTTGGCACAGGCTTACCTGGCTTGGTTCCAAATGAGTTTATAAATCAACTATAAGTTGTGGAATTAACGCAATTAAGGTTAATTTTGGAGCAATAAAAAGAAGAAAAATGACGAATAACGATATATTAAAAAAGTTGCGGGTGGCTCTTCATTTGCGCGATGAAGACATTATTGAGATATTAAAACTGGTTGATTTTGAAATTTCAAAAAGTGAACTGGGAGCGGTATTCCGCAAAGAAGATCATCCGAACTACAAACCCTGTGGCGACCAGTTGCTCCGAAATTTTTTGAACGGATTGATCATTTATAGGAGAGGTACCCGCGATGAAAAGCCCATCCCTTCCAATAAATAAATAAAGAAGAATGGTTATCGTATAAACTTTCCTGAAGAATGGACATCCATATCTTCGTTAAAAACATAAGGTTTTGTGGCAGCGCAAACAAAAAAGTAATTCCAATTTTACTGGCAATCTGCGCCGCGTTTTCTATTGTATACCATTACCCGGTGCGATGCACCGGGCTATATTCTTTGAGCCCGTTGGGCTCATTACGGAATTAATTATGAATTAGGTGAAATTTCCGGTTTCTGGTTATTCAGTTTCCCAGTTCCCCATCTTCCCGTTTTAAAAACAATTTTCTTTAACAAATTTGTTAATATTGAACTGATGTTATTTTAGGAAATCCTTAAGAAGCATTGCCGTTTTTGGTGGATTATCATCATCAATGGAAAGGCTCTCAATGGTTTTTGGGTCACGCTTTTCCAATCCATTCAAATAGGCTTTGTCATAATAAACCAGTGTAATTAGAGCTACTTTTTCATAGTCGCCCAAATACAAAGACTCCAAAGCCTGTTTGGTAACCATTCCACCCAATTTCGATTGAATGCGTAGTATGGATGTTTCCAACAAAGCAGGTTCAAAGCAGGCATATTCTTTCACCAGCCGTTTGGCTCTAACTTCACGGGGAATATCAATTCGGAGTACTTTTGCGGTGCGCATTAGAGCAAACAAAGTATCGGGAACGCCGTTGCTACCCATGGTCACACTTTCATCTTCAATCCAGATGCGCCGGTTCATATCCAATTTGTGCCATTCATGAGCCAAGTTGTTTTCAAACTGTTCGTTTGTAGGCTGCAATTCCTGGCCAATGGATCCAAATGCAGAACCTTTGTGATGAGCAATTCCCTCAAGGTCAATCACTTGTTCACCGAGCTTCTGAAGTTCATTTAAAATTTCGGTTTTGCCGCTGCCGGTGTATCCGCCTAAAACCAACAATTGGGTTGCTTTGGAAAACGATTCACGATTGAACCGACGGTACTCTTTATATCCTCCTTGCAACAGAAAAACTTCGTAACCGGCTGTTTCCAGCAACCAAGCAACACTGGCCGACCGCATGCCGCCCCGCCAACAATGCAAGATTAGTTTTTTATTTTTAGCCAGTTTTTTAGCAAATTTCACAAACCCGGCCATTTTGGGCCCCACATATTCCAATCCCAGTTCAATGGCAAATTCCCTTCCCGAGTTTTTGTAGCGGGTTCCCACTTGGGCCCGTTCCTGATTATCGAAAAGTGGCATGTTGTATGCTCCAGGAATATGCCCCAACTCAAATTCACCGGGTGACCGCACGTCAATAACAGAAAGTTCAGGCTGAAGAGTAATCAATTGTTGTGAGGTAATTGGGGTTGGCATGTTGTTTTTAATATAATCTGAATTAAATCTTTTGACTTCAGTAATCTCCTAATTGCTGGTTTCTGGTTACTGGTTGCTGGTCTTATAATTTAGGATTTCGGAAGGTTGATTTCGGATTACCGACCCGATTAATCCGCATTCTCAAATCCAAAATCCGCAATTCTTCCCACTTCCAACTCCCACTATTTCTTCTTCTTGGCACCTGATTTTTTGCGCTTTGCCTCAAATTCTTCATTTTCGCGGATAAGCGATTTCCAATCGGTCTCGTTTTCACTTTCCTGCATTACTTCCAGAATGTCTTTGTATTCGGTTTTGCTCATTTCCAATACGGCAATGTTGCTTCCTAAAAAACCCTGAATTTCATCCAAAATAGGCTTTTCCTCTTTGCTGCAAAATGAAACGGCCAATCCTTTTGCCATTCCTCGTCCTGTGCGGCCTACCCGGTGCACATAATTCTCCGATACATCGGGTAAATCGTAATTCACCACAAAGTCAACATTCGGAATATCAATGCCACGTGAGCTTACATCGGTGGCAATCAGAACTTTTACATCACCGGTTTTAAACCGTTTCATCACACCAAACCGGTCGTTCTGATCCTTATCTCCATGTATAGTTATGGTTTCAATACCAACCCGTTCCATAGCCAATTTTACTCGTTCAGCACGTACTTTAGTCCTAACAAAAATCATTATTTTGCTGAATGGGTTTTCTTTTATCATCCGTTCCAAAAAGAACCGCTTATCGTCCATCTCAATAAAAACCACGGAATGTTCAATGTTTTTCGATACCGGATCTTTGGGCGAAACCTGAATACGGATAGGGTTTTCGACCAATGAATAGGCCAATTTCTTAATAACATCGTTAATAGTTGCTGAAAAAAACAAGGTTTGGTGTTTCCTGTTCAATTTCCTTTTAATATCCTGAATGTCTTTAATAAAGCCTAAATCGAGCATGTGGTCGGCCTCGTCCAGAATCAATATTTCAATTCGGTCAACCAATAAATGGCCTTGGCTTATTAAGTCGAACATGCGACCGGGGGTTGAAATCAATATATCAAAACCTTCCTCTAAATGGTCAATCTGTGCATCTTGCTCAACACCACCATAAATTCCATACGCTTTTACCTTGGTATGACGGCTCAATTTGTCAAACACCTCGGTTATTTGTTGTGCCAACTCCCGGGTTGGAACCATTACCAGACATCTGATTCCATCGTGGCGCTGCTTCATTTTGCCCCTGTGGATGATATCAATTACCGGAATAGCAAAAGCCGCCGTTTTACCGGTGCCTGTTTGGGCAATGGCCAGCACATCTTCGCCTTTTAAAATGGGTGGAATTGATTTAAATTGAATGTCGGTAGGCTTTACAAAACCCAATTTGGCCAGGTTTTTCTTAAGTTCCTGCGAAATATAATAATCTTCGAATTTCATAAGTATCCTTTAAATAAAGCTTCAAAGATATTTATAAAATAATTGCAATAGATTATTTGTTGAAACCTATTTGAAATTACAGCTTTGCGTTGTACATTTAGGCATGAAAATATCTTTCACTAACTATTCATTCGCTTTTAGGATAATCATAACCATTGGATTTGTAAGTATTGTTTTGGCTTGTCAAAAATTTAAAAAAAAACCTTCCCCTTCGCAAAAAGCCGATTATAATGAAATAAAATCCACTAAAGTTACTATCAACTTTAATCAGGCATTCATCATTAAAGAAATAAAATATGGTCAAAGCATGTCAGATATTTATGTTTCGGGAACCGGATTTTCAAATTCGACTCAAATTCTGACGTATAGCAAAGTTGCCCCATTGGAAACTTTTTGGGTATCCGATTTAGATGAAAATGGATACGAAGAACTATACCTGATAACCCGATCGGTAGGTTCAGGAGCTAAAGCATCAATAATAGGCATCGCCTCAATGGATGGAAAGTCGTACAAAACAATTTTCAATCCGGAAAACGATGGCACTTTCAAAGAAAAATTAGTTTATTTAGAAGGATACCAAGGGCATGATTCTATTTTTTTTGAACAGAATAAACTTTACCGACAATTTCCAATTGTGGGAACAAATCGCTCTGCTATATCGGAAAAAAAGCAATACCGGCTGATAATGTATCGGTTGGTTCTTTACAATAAATCATACTCTTTACAAGTGGACACCTTTTTAAATCAAGAGTTGCAACCTTAAACAAATTTGACTAATAAATGGTTACCAATGACAAAAATAAATTCTGATGAAGATTTTGTTGCAGAATAAAAAATTAATGCATTATTTTTAGCCTTTAATTTAATTACGAATTATAAAATTTATACAGCTTTTTAAACTTTATTTTAACATAATTTTAATTTTTTATTTTAAATGAACCCAGTACTTAAAAAGCTTCATATTGAAAGCAAAAACCCTGTCTTGATTATGAATGCCCCTGACGAATTTTTAAAATTAGTAACTAATTTAAACGTTGAAATTCATCAGGAAATTGAGGATTATTACAATTATGTACAAGTGTTTGCTCAAGACACCGAAGAAGCAGATGAGTTGGTTCCTGATGCACTAAGTGCTCTTGAAACCGGAGGTTATTTTTGGTTTTGTTTTCCAAAAGAAACATCACCTGAGTATGAAACTGACCTTGATAAAGATGCATTGTTTGAATTGATTGATTCTTATGATTTAGAGGGGGTTACCCAAGTTCCAATTGATGATAACTGGATGGCTATCCGACTCAAATTTGCCGGTGACGATTTGGATGAAGACGAACTTCTGTTTGTTGAAAAAGGTAAAAAACGGTATCAGAATTCCGACGACTGATTATAATTTTGTTATTTCATATAAAGGCTGTTTTTATAAAATGGCCTTTTTTATTTCTTGTTTTCCCAATGAAAGCCATGCTAAAATCATTTATAATCCAACTCAAAAAACAACTTAATCCGGTTGAATTTTCGCTCCTCATTTATTTGTTAATCACCCTAATACCTGCTATTCTGCTTGCAAATTCAATTGAAGGAGGTTTTTTCAAAGTAGCAGTACACCTTTTCCTTATTGTATTAATTGTTAGCATTGCATCCCTTTACGATAACCTACTTCCATTAAAACCATGGATTAAACCATTCAGGGTTTTATATCCATTGGCCTTATTAGGTTTTCTGTATTCCGAAACCGATTTTTTAAACAACTTGTTTTTCAAGCAAGACCTCGATCCTTTAATTGCAACTACCGAAGCAACTATTTTTGGCATTCAGCCTGCACTGGAGTTTTCAAAGCAAGTACCAACGAATATTTTTGCTGAAGCAATGTATTTTGGATATTTTGCTTATTACCTGATGCTTATAGGATTGCCTATTGTTTGGTATGTTAAAAAAGGGGCTGAATCATCTGAAAAAATGGTTTTTATAATCATTCAATCGTTTCTAATTTTTTACTTGTTCTTTGATATAATTCCCGTTGCCGGCCCCCAATTTTACTTCATAAATATGGATCCGCTACCTCCCGGTTACCTGTTTGGATTTTTGATACGTACCATTCAACATATCGGTGAAGCACCAACAGCGGCGTTTCCAAGTTCACATGTTGCCCTATGCTTGATAATAATATATATGACTTTACGCGAATCAAAAAAAATATTCCTGCTTTTAATTCCAGTTGCGCTGCTTTTGATTTTATCTACGGTTTATATCCGGGCTCATTATGTGATTGATATTTTTGTTGCAATTATAGCAGCTCCAATGGTTTATAAATTATCTTTGAATCTTTATACTAAAATAAAAATGCTGTTATGAAAATAGAAATAATTGAAGTCGAAACACGAGAACAATTAAAGGCTTTTATTCATCTTCCAGCTAAAATACATAAGAATCATTCCAATTGGGTCCCTCCCATTTATATGGATGAATGGAAATTTTTCGACCCCAAAAAAAACCGATCCTTTGATTACTGCGATTCAATTAGGCTTTTAGCTTATGAAAATAAAAAAGTGGTAGGCCGCATTTTGGGTTTAATCAATCATAAATACAATAACGCCCACCATGAAGAAGATGCCCGATTTGCTTTCATGGAAACATATAACAATCAGAATGTTGCTAATGAACTCATCAATTATGTGGAAGAATGGGCTGTTTCAAAAGGCATGAAAAATTTGGTTGGGCCTCTTAGCTTTTCCGATAAAGATCCGCAAGGAATGATGGTTGAGGGGTTCGATCAATCGCTGGTAATTGCAACCAACTGCAATTTACGATATCAGGTAGAATTGTTAAATAACCTTGGTTTTTTAAAAAAAGTGGACTTGCTAACTTACAAAATCGACATTCCTAAAGTGATACCTGAACTTTACGAAAAGATATATCAGCGCCGATTAGTAAGCAATAATATCCATACCATTGAATTCAATTCACAAAAGGAATTAAAACCATACATAATTCCGGTTCTTAAATTACTTAACGAAACGTTTCAAGAAATTTATGCTTTTGCACCAATGGAAAAAAGGGAAATGGAGGAATTTGCTAAACGTTACATATCCCTGCTTAATCCGCGGTTTATAAAGGTAATTGAAAACCAACAAAACCAATTGGTGGCATTTATTGTTACCATGCCCGATATTAGTCCTGGAATTATTAAAAGTAAAGGTTATTTATTTCCATTTGGGATATTCCACATTTTACGTGCTCAGAAAACCACCAAACAATTGAATTTATTGTTGGGAGGGATTCGACCCGATTATCGCGATACGGGCTTAGATGCAGTGCTTGGCGTTAAATTATTGCAGGAGGCTCACGCTGCAAAATTAGAATACATTGACAGCCATTTGGTATTGGAAACCAATACCAAAATGAGAGCTGAACTGGAACGAATAGGCGGAACTGTTTATAAAAGGTACCGGATATTTACCAAACCACTTTGTTAAGGCATTTTAATCACATTACTAATAATTATTGTACCTCATTTTAAACTATTCAACGATGCGAAAATTAAAACTAACTTTATTTATTGCTGTGCTTATTGGAATTACAGCAATTATGAATAACTGTAAATTGGAAGGAGATTGCTTCAATCAATTAGAAGTTCCCGTTATGCGTTTTGAATTACCCGATTCAATTGCAAAAGACTCTACCGCAATTATAAAAGTTATTTACGCAACCTATTCAAACTGCAGTAAACTGAATACTATTTACACACCATGGAATGCCGATACGATGAGCATACATGTAATTGCTGATTATCAAGGGTGCACCTGTCCTGACAATTTGCCCGACAGCATTGCTACTTTCAGCTTTAAACCCACAGCTGCACGAAATTACATTTTAAGAGCCATTAAATACGATGATACCATTTTGCAGGATACATTGAAAGTGTATTAGAAGTATTTAAAGTGCCTTGAGTACTTAAAGTATTTAAAGTGGTTAAAATCTCTTGACTCTAAATACTCTAAGTAGTCTAAATACTTCTAACTTTAATAATTTATTTGCTATTTTTGCAGCTTATTAAAAAAGCCAAATGATAGTACTCGACAAACCGTATGTTTCTGATTTATTACTGAAAACTATTGCGAATCACCAATTGCCATTAATTACCAATCAATCCATGGAATGGCTGGATTGTCCTTCAAATACAAATTTTATTGAACCGGAACAAGCAATTATTGAACTGAATTCAAAAGAATATCCGTTACTCTATAGCAATTCCGAAAATGCTATTCACTGGATTGTTACTAATTTAAAACACACCCATCTACCCGAAAAAATTGAGCTTTTTAAAAACAAAGCCAAATTCCGAAAACTGGTAAGTGATTTGTTCCCCAATTTTTTTTACAAAGAAGTTTCGTTAGAAGCTATTGAAAATCTGGACATAAGTCAAATTCCAATGCCTTTCATTATTAAACCCAATGTAGGTTTTTTCAGCTTAGATGTTTATAAAGTTGAAAATTCGATGCAATGGTTAACTGTTAAGAAAAACATCGTTCATTCCATTCAAAATATACACAACCTCTATCCTACCGAAGTAGTTGATACCCGTACTTTTGTTATCGAGCAGTTTATTGAAGGCGAAGAATTTGCTATCGATGCTTATTTCAATTCATTGGGCGAGGCTGTTATTGTAGGCATATTTAAACATTTATTTTCGTCGGATGCCGATGTAAGCGATAGGGTATATTATACTTCAAAGGATTTAATAGAAGAAAATCTGGAATCTTTCACTAATTTCCTAAACGAAATAGGGAAAAGAGCCCGGCTTAAAAATTTTCCGGTACATGTCGAAATCAGAGTTCCTAAAGATGGTACTATTAATCCAATTGAGGTAAATCCCATGCGCTTTGGTGGATGGTGTACCACTGCTGATTTAACCACTCACGCTTTTGGAATGAATCCATACCTTTATTATTGTAACCAACTAAAACCTAATTGGATTGAGTTGCTGCATGAAAAGCAGGGTAAAAAATATTGTATGGTACTTCTCGATAATTCTACAGGAAATACCGCATCACAAATTGAATCCTTCAATTATGCTGTATTGATTAATTCTTTTGAAAAGGTGCTCGACTTGAGAAAAACTAATTGGAAAGAATATCCATTGTTTGGAATTCTATTTACTGAAACCCGGGAAGACAATTATCAGGAAATTGAAAAAATACTGAAATCGAACCTGCGGGAATTTATTACTTTGAAATAATAAGGAAAAAAGCCTGTAAGGCTTAAAGAACAAAACTTAGGGTACAACCCCAAGAATTAATGAACAAAAATATATAACCCACCAACCATGGCACAATTAGGCAAATACAACGAATTACAAATAGTAAAGCGGCTCGATTTTGGGGTATATCTCGATGGCCACGAATTAGGTGAGATTCTGTTGCCAACCAGTCAGGTGCCACCAACCGCACAAATAGGAGATCGGCTTGACGTATTTCTTTATAAGGATTCCGAAGACCGCCTAATTGCTACCAGCAAAGAACCTTTGGCGGAAATTGATGAATTTGCCGTATTGAAAGTACTTACGGTTGACCGGGTTGGTGCATGGCTTGATTGGGGATTAGATAAACACTTGCTTGTACCCTTTCGGGAACAAAAACAGGATATGGAGGCGGGAAAATACTACCTGGTTTATGTTTATATCGACCACGAAAGCCAACGGATTGTAGCCTCTTCAAAACTCGACAAATTTCTAGATAATACCCCACCCGAATATACTGAAGGACAGGAAGTGGATTTGCTTATCAGTAACCAGAGCGATATTGGTTTTGTTGCTGTTATAAATAACACCCACACAGGCCTGCTTTATAAAAATGAAGTTTTTCAGCCACTAAAAAGAGGACAAAAACTGAAAGGTTACATCAAAAAGATGCGTGAAGACGATAAAATAGACCTCAGCTTACAAAAACAAGGGTACGATAAAATTGGTTCAATGGCTGATGCTATTTTGGAATTGTTAAAAAAGAATAAAGGCGTACTCCCTTATTCCGATAAAAGCTCACCAGAGGATATTTACAGCTTTTTCCAAATGTCGAAAAAGGATTTCAAAAAAGCAATTGGTTTGCTGTACCGGAAGAAAAAAATTGCCCTTGAAACAGATAAAATAGTATTGATTAAATTGTAACCATAAGTTGATGACCATTACCAAATTTACTTCGAATTCTGTAGTAATTCCAACAACCGAACTACAGAATGGAATCTATTTTGTAACCATTACCGATGCGAATCACAACTCAAGAATTGAAAGAATAGTAAAACAATAATTGAACTGATGTAAATTTGAAAAGCCCCCCGCAGTGTTGGAGGGGCTTTTCTATTTCAAATCAATGAATTAAAATTCAATCGCTACAATATTCCATTTACTCAGAATAATAAGCAATCGCCTTAGTCCGCAGATTATACTCCGACGACATCACCTCGCCATAAGCTCCAGCACTGCGTATTGATAACAAATCACCACGTTGGGTTTCTGGTAACATCAAGGCCTTAGCAAAAAAATCAGACGATTCACAAATGGGTCCAACCACATCATATTTTGCTTCTGGTAATTTTGAAGATAAATTTTCAATTTTATGCACTGCTTGATATAGCGCCGGTCTAATTAGTTCCGTCATTCCAGCATCTACAATAGCAAAATTGGTTTGCACCCCTCTTTTAATATAAAGTACTTTGGTAATTAAACTGCCACATTGTGCTACCAAAGCTCTACCAAGTTCAAAATGAATCGATTGCTTGGGAAGCACCTCCAGAAAATCATGAAATATTTGAAAGTAAGTTGCAAAATCAGGAATAAGTTCTTTTTCCGGTTCAGTATAATTAACACCTAACCCACCTCCCACATTAATGTGATCGACAATTACATGATGAGCAAAAAACCATTGTTGAATCTCATTCACCCGGATGCATAAACCCTTAAATGCTTGAAGATCGGTAATCTGGCTTCCGATATGAAAATGTAATCCTTTTAGTTGGATATTAGGAAGTTTTTCCAATGCTTTTAATACATCTTCCATCTCCCACATATTAATTCCAAATTTGTTCTCTTCCAGACCAGTGGTTATGTAATGGTGGGTTGATGCATTTACATTTGGGTTAATGCGCAATGCCACACTAGCAATCTTTTTAGCTGCTGCCGCAAATTCATTAATAATTTCAAGCTCGGGAATTGACTCTACATTAAAGCAATAGATGTTATTAGCTAACCCAATTTTAATTTCATCGTCCGATTTACCAACACCGGCAAAAACTACCTCATTGGGTTTAAATCCAGCATTTAATGATGCAAGCACTTCATTTCCGCTCACACAATCAGCACCAAATTTATATGAATTTATCGTTTTTAAAATCTGGTCGTTGGCATTTGCTTTAACAGCATAATGAACATGATATCCATAACGTTGAGATTCCTTTTTAACAACAGCTAACGTTTGTTTTAATAACTCTATATCGTACCAGTAAAAAGGGGTTTTTAACTGTCTAAATTGATCTAAATCACACTTCATCAAAAAAAAATATTTCTAACTGTTAAAAAGATTTTTGCTTAACTCCACTAAGGCTTGTTTTTTATATTCAGCTTTTACCAACATTGATATATTGTGGTCGCTGCCACCATACGATATCATGCGCAATGGAACATCCTTAACCGCGTTAAAAACACTGGCAGCAATTCCCTTGTTTTCTGCAATCAAATCACCAACAACACATATAATTACCTGATTTTTATCTACTTCAACCGTTCCATATTTTTTTAAATCTTCAATAATATCCACCAGATATTTGTCACTATCTATAGTTACCGAAACACCTACTTCAGAGGTAGTTATCATATCAATGGAAGTTTTATAGGTTTCAAATATTTCGAAAACCTTACGCAAAAAACCATGAGCCATGAGCATTCTACCGCTTTTAATTTTAATAGCCGTAATGCCATCTTTAGCCGCAATAGCACGAATCCGTTGTTTGTTGCACGAACTGGTAATTAAAGTTCCGGGAGCCTTTGAGTCTAGCGTATTTTTTATACGAACCGGAATATTCGCAATTTTAGCAGGAGTAATACAAGTAGGATGCAATATTTTAGCTCCAAAATAAGCCAATTCTGCCGCCTCATCGAACGACAATTCCGAAATGGCATGTGTCTTTTCAACTACCCGAGGATCATTGGTATGAACCCCATCAATATCGGTCCAAATCTGAATCTCTTCTGCCTGAATAGCCGCTCCCATAATTGAAGCAGAATAGTCGGAACCACCTCGCTGAAGATTATCAATAAGACCGTGTGCATTGCGACATATAAAACCTTGAGTTATTACTAAATAGTATTCACCTAACTGATTTAGTTCCCGTTTTAGGTTTTCTTTGATATAAAAATCATCAGGTTCTCCTTCTTTATCAATGCGCATAAAATTCAGGGCTGATATTAAATTTGATTTAATACCGCGCTCTTCTAAATGAAACTGCATCAATGCTGTTGAAAGCAATTCTCCTTGAGCCAATAATTCCTTCTCTTCAAAAAGGGTAAACAAATCGCGGGTAAATGAATGCAAATAATCAAAATGGGCCTTTATGAGTTCAATTCCTTTTTCTTTAAAATCAGCACTTTCAAAAAGCTCATCAACAACACTATCGTACTTTTTTTCTAATGCAACAATCTTTTCATTTGCACCATCATGATTCTTTTTATAGAGGTAGTCTGCTATTTCAACCAATGCATTGGTGGTACCAGTCATAGCGGAAAGAACTACTATTTTTGGTTGACCATCATTGATCAAATTTGCTACTTCTTTTATTCGCTGAGCAGATCCAACTGAGGTTCCGCCAAATTTTAATACGTGCACTTTTTATTGATTTTAAAGTTTATAAATAGGAAAGGTCAGAGCTTTTAACCCTGACCTTAAATTTTATTTCTTTTTTTCATTCTTCAACAATCGGGGGTTTAAAACAGCAAAAATTTATGGGAAATAGCCCTGTTTATCTGCTTCATAAAAGTTTTAATTTAACCTAGCTCATTTTTAAACTTGTGCCAAAAGTAACTATTATTTTGTACGATACAATAGTATTTAAATAAAATAATTGAGGAGCTTTTATTTCATTTTAAAATTAAACGCCTTGCTTTTATTTTAAATTATAACCTATTACTCGAATTTAGTTTTTGAATTGTAAGTAGTATGATTTACTATTGCAAATCGCTCAATTTGGGTATAAAGCAAAAAATTAAGGTAAACACCTTGTAACTTAATAAGAAATATTAATTTTGACCATCGACAGTTTTTGTCGTCATGGTTTTAAGGGTTAATAACTAGCGGGAGGTAACACTCCCGTTTGCTTTTTATGCATTTAATGAATTTAAAGTAGTTATAAATAGTCCAAAGTTGTTTCCAACTTCATTCCCCGCGACCCTTTCAATAATATCTGTTTGTTCTTAATAGGATGTGTTTTAAGATATTCAACTAAATCAAAGGTATTTGAAAAGAAATGATACTTTTGGTTCTCTTTATAGTTCATGAAAGAGGGTCCAACTAAAAATACATCCTCAAATGGTAATTCATTTAACTGGCCTATTAGTGCACCATGCTCCCTCACTGAGGCTTCACCCAATTCTAACATTTCACCCAAAATTGCAATTTTGTTAGGGAATTCAAGTTGGCTAAAATTACTAATGGCCACTTTCATACTTGAGGGGTTGGCGTTATAACTATCCACCAATAGGGTATTAAACTCTGTTTTGGTTAGTTGGCTTCTATTATTTTTTGGTTCATAATTTTCAATTGCCTCCCGAATGTGTTGAATGCATACATTAAATGTATTTCCAATACAAACCGCCGCTAAAGCATTTTCAAAATTATAATCACCCACTAAGTGAGTGGTTATTAAACTACCTCTCATACTCCAGTCTTCATGTCTAGGCTCATCAGCCACTTCGTCCGATGAAATCCAGCGGAACTTCAGAAAAACCCCATCCGATACTATTTTTCCCTGGCAATGAGTAAACTCCTTTGTTCCATAATAAATCACGCTATGAGGTGGATTCATTTCATCCAGAAGTTCATTATCGTAATTTATGAAGGCGGTACCATCGTTTTCATACAAATAACGATACAATTCTCCTTTGGCTTTTTTAACACCCTCCAATGAACCAAATCCTTCAAGGTGCGCCTTACCAATATTTGTAATTATTCCATAATCTGGTGAAACAATTTTACAAAGCGATTCAATTTCTCCAATATGATTTGCTCCCATTTCAATAATGCCAAACTCATGCTGTTTTGTCATTTGTAGCAGAGTTAGAGGCACTCCGATATGGTTGTTGTGATTCCCAACGGTATATGCTACCTTGTATTTCTTTGACATTACAGCGGCAACAAGTTCTTTGGTAGTAGTTTTTCCGTTAGTACCGGTAATAGCAATAATTGGAATTCCCAACCGTTTTCTGTGGTAAGCAGCTAATCGCTGAAATTTCTCCAATACGTCTCCAACTAAAATATACTTATCACTTTTAACTACCTTAGGATCGTCAACAATGGCGTAGGAACATTTTTGAAGAGCTACTTCAGCATATTGGTTTCCATCGAAATTATCTCCTTTTAATGCGAAAAAAAGAGATCCTGATTCTGAGGTTCTGCTATCGATAGAAATTATTGGATGCTCAAGAAATATTTTATATAATTCCGCTGTATTCATGGCATAGTTACTATTAATTAAAAAAGGCCCCAAATATGGGGCCTCATATATTTTATAAAGTAAACTAGTTTCCTTTTGATCCACCTACGCGAATCATAGCGCAGCGAAATCCTAAATCATCCTGACTTAACGTCTCATCCAGAAATCTTCTGGTTCCAGCTCCAAGCCAATAAGTTCTATCTCTCCATGATCCTCCTTTGTAAACCCGGGTATGGTCGCTAACCAGTGATGTCATGCGAGGGTCGATCCGTTCTTTTCCTGTATTGTACATTCTTTTTGAACCTCTTTCACGCGAAGCATCTTCATTGTCATAGTCAATACTTGATGAGAAGTCACCATCTAAATAATTAATATTATCTGCTTGTAGGTAATTTCTTCTGTCAATAGATTCTTCTTCGGTTACTTCACGGTAGCGAAGCCTGCCTAAACTATCTTTTTGAGCTACATTCCCTTCTTCATCACGCACTAAAGTTTCAAATACATTTCCTCTAAAAGGTCTGAATTCATCCACATTTTGGCTTGTAAGCGGACGATAAACATCAAGAACCCATTCGTTCACATTACCAGCCATGCAATACAATCCAAAATCGTTTGGCCAATAGGAATGAACCGGAGCTGTAATGTCAGCATTGTCGTTTAATGCACCAGCAACTCCCATCATATCACCACGGGCCCTAATGCTGTTCGTCATTATTTTACCTTTATCAGCGGCATTTGGATTTCTAAGTCCATCACCATTCCAAGGGTAAATCCTGCGTTGGTAAACCCTTTCATCAACAGAAGTTCCAACTAATGCTAAAGAAGCATATTCCCATTCAGCTTCAGTTGGGAGACGGTATTTTGGTAATAAGATACCATCTTCCATTCTTACCTTCCGAAAATCTTTATTAGGATCTAAGTCTTCCATTTCAACTCCTACCGCTCCTTCATACTGATGAGCTAAATAGGCTTCGGTATTAAAGTTTTGGTCACCCGCTTGATTTGGATCTGGAAGTAAAATTCCTTTTTCAATTAGCATCATTTCATTTACCCTATCGGTACGCCAAGCACAATAATCATTAGCTTGTAACCAGTTTACACCTACTACAGGGTATTCCCCATAAGCCGGGTGACGGAAATAATACTCTACCATCGGCTCATTGTAAGCCAATTTTCTACGCCATACTAAGGTATCTGGTAATGCTTTTCGGTAAACCTCAGGATAATCAATAAAAACCCGACTTATCCAATACAAGTATTCACGATAATCAACATTTTTAACTTCTGTTTCATCCATATAAAACGAAGAAACTGTAACTGTTCTTGGTATATTGTTCCAATCAAATTGAATATCTTCCTCTACCCGTCCCATGGTAAATGAACCACCTTCCACAAATACTAAACCCGGACCTGTTTCTTGTTCATAAAAATCACCGTAATATTCAAATCCCCCATTTTCAGGATCATTGTATGCCCATCCGGTTGATTGCGACCCCTTCTCGGCACAAGAAGATAAAAACAGTGCGATGGCAAAACCAGAAATTGTGATTAATACTTTCACTTTCATAATAATATACTTTTTATGCATTGCTTTAGAAATACAAATATAATTAAAAACTTCTATTATGTTCTTTTTACAGTAAAAAAGTAGGACATTTTATAGCATTGAATTTCTTTTTCGATTTGGTTTTAAACAACAAAGAAAATGAAACTTCATGAGCTCCCAAAGGGATGGTTGTTTTTTTTCCTAAATTCATATCGTAGCTATACGTAAACCGCATGCTTTTTGTTTTATATCCCAGCATAAAAATTAAAGCATCAGGGTTAAAGCTTAAATTATTTCGCATCCATAAACCGCCCAACAAATTATCATATTGAAACGAAGAACCCAAACAAATATTTTGCTGCATACCTTGTATCTGAATTAATAGGTTCGGCGAAATGATTCGTTCTTCCCTAATTAGTCGTTCATTTAAATGAAAAATATAACCAATAAAAAAAGTGTATTTACGGTTCAATCTCTCCTCATTTGTTTTTTTAGTTCCTTGATAGGGACGCACTAAATGATCTACTGATAAACCGGTATAAACCGATTTATAAAAGGTTGAAACCCCAAGGGCAAAATCAGGGTAAATCTTACTAAAACCATTTGTAATCTCTTGAGTTGCACCAAAATCAAGTGGCTTAAGGTACTTTTGCACTATTCCAGCCTGAAGGGCCAAACTGAGGTACATTTTTTTTATAAGCTTTACATGATGGGAATAAATAATGTCAAATGAGGGTTCAACAAATCCACCCGCCATATCATTCGTTAACATTACACCAAATCCACTGTTTGAATTTTGTATGGGCATGTCATAAGCTATTCCAAACGATTGAAAGCCAGCATTTGATCTTGGCCATTGGTTTCGATAAAACATATTTACTCTGCTTTCGGTTCTGGTTCCTGCAAATGCCGGATTTAAGTACACCAAGTTCGAATAGTATTGTGAATAGGGTACATCCTGAGCTTTTAACGACAGCAGAAGCGAAAAGAAAAAAACAACTAATACTACGGCTTGTTTTAATGGTATGATCATTGACTTACTAAAAACCTATTTAGATAATAAAAATAAGATATATTGCGTTTGATTACTTGTTTAACGCTTTTTTATCATAAATATTTTAATATTCTCTTGACCTATGAGGTTTATTTTGTTAATCATTAGCGCTCTATTTCTCACATTCCAAGCATTTACTCAAAATCAGCTATCCGTTTCAGGAAGTGTTGATTGGAATGAAATTGCAAACCAAATGAATTCAGGCCAGATTTCCAAAAATGATTTTCCTAAACATAATGGACAGATTGGCATTCCAGGAACCATTTCGACAGTTAATGCCAATTTCGTTTCGGCAAAATACATTCCAATCAGCGATTCATTGGCTAAAAAATTGGAACTTTCGCAAATTTCTGAAACTATTTCCATTCAAGCAATGGTGCTTTACGAGAGAAAGAATCCTCTTGTTGAATACTCATTTATTCCATTCCGAAAAAATAGCGAAACAGGTTCTATTGAACAAATTACTGATTTTGTAATTGATATTCAATACAATACAAATACATTGAAAAAAGCATTAAATAGTAAGTATATCAATTCATCGGTGCTTAATTCTGGCAAGTGGTACAAAATAAAAGTAGATACCACTGGTGTTTTTAAACTAACTTATGAACAGTTAGTTAATATTGGTTTTTCAAATCCAGGTAACATAAAAATATATAGCCACGGTGGCCAACAATTACCTTATATGAATAACGAACCGAATTATGATGATTTAGTTGAAATGCCTATTTCCATGTCGTTAGGAAATGATGCCACTTTTAATGGAGGTGATTATATTCTGTTTTATACACAAGGCCCTGTTACTTGGAGTTATAACAGTAATCTTCACCTATTTATTAACCGGTTACATAACTATTCAAATTACACCTATTTATTTTTAACTGAAGGTTTAGGAAATGGGAAGAGAGTTCCCAATCAGGAAATACTTGCTGCTGCTCCCACAAAAACATCAAATTCTTATGATAGTTACCGGTATCACGAAAAAGAAAAATTTAACTTAATTCGCTCAGGAAGAACCTGGTACGGCGAAAAATTCAAACCCGGTGAATCATTAACCTTTTCATTTGATATTTCACAAATAATAGTAACCGAACCCGTTAAGATATACACTGATGTGGCTGGTAGAAGGGAACCAAGTTCTCCAATTAGTTATTTTAATATTTATTCACAAGACAATTTGTTAAGCAGAATTGAAATTGCTGATACGTATGGCCAATATGTTTATGGTCACAATTACAGCAGAAAAATGGAATTGACAACCACTCAAAATCCAATTAAATTAAGATATGATTTTGCCGGTGGTAACTCTATATCAGAAGGATATATAAATTTTATCTGTTTGAATGCCCGCGAAAAAATTAAATATTTAGGTTCACCCCTACTTTTCCGCGATGTAAAATCTGTTGGACCAGGCAATATTACTGAATTCCTTGTGGACTATACTGGTTCCGATTTAATTATTTGGGATGTTACCGCCCCCCTATCACCCATTCAGATGAATGCAACTTCAGTAAATCAGAACATCCGTTTTTTAGCCAATACCAGTAACTTATCTGAATATGTAGCGTTTAAGCCGACTGATGCATTAAAACCTATTTTAGATGGAGAAGATTTGGGCTTTATTGAAAATCAGAACCTTCATGAGCT
Source organism: Salinivirgaceae bacterium (assembly GCA_041664345.1). GTDB lineage: Bacteria > Bacteroidota > Bacteroidia > Bacteroidales > SZUA-534 > GWE2-40-63. The sequence continues at coordinate 7,358 of JBAYKX010000019.1, read as the reverse complement.
CAGTGCTCAGGATATGGTTATTGTAACAAATCCAAAATTTGCAAAATATGCTGAAGATCTGGCGCAATTTCACAGAACTAATGACAGCTTGCAGGTTTTTGTTACAACCCCTGACAAAATCTTTAATGAGTTTTCATCGGGAACTCCAGATGTGGCCGCATTAAGAAACTTTCTTCGGATGTTATATGATAGGGCTTCATCGGAAACTGAATTACCTAAGTACTTATTACTTTTTGGCGATGGTTCGTATGATAATAAAACAGTAAGCAGTTCAAATAGCAATTATTTACTCACCTACCAAAGTATCAACTCGTTAAGCGAGACCTCAAGTTTTGTAAGTGATGATTTTTTTGGGTTACTTGATGAGACCGAAGGCGAGCATTTCGGAAAGCTGGATTTGGGGATTGGACGATTCCCAGTTCAAACGGAAGAAGAAGCACAACTTATGCTGGATAAAATTTATGCCTACTTATCTCCTGAATCGATGGGCGATTGGCGGACTAAAATTTGTTTTATTGGCGATGACGGAGATGGTGGAACTCACATGAGGCAACCTGATGATATAAGTAAATCAATAAATATAAAAAACCCGGAATACAACATCGCCAAAATATATCTGGATGCCTATCCTCAGATATCAACACCAGCTGGTCAGCGATTTCCGGATGTTACCAAAGCTATCAATGATATGGTAATACAGGGCGCTTTGATTATAGATTATGTCGGTCATGGAAACCCCAGAATTTTGACTCATGAAGAAGTGCTTTCAACTTCCGATGTTAGAAGTTGGACAAATAAAAATAAACTTTCAATATTTGTTACAGCAAGTTGCGAAGTGGGTCGTTTTGATGATTATTCAAGAACCTCATTGGGCGAATGGATGCTACTAAACCCTGATGGTGGAGGAATTGCAGCATTAACTACCACTCGGCTTGTTTACTCAGGAAGCAATGATGTGTTGAACACTAATTTTTTTAATACGGTTTTCAATACCGATTTGCGGTTAGGCGATGTCATAAGAATTGCAAAAGTAAACACCCCAGGAGATACCAATAAACGCAATTTTACCTTATTGGGTGATCCTGCATTAAAACTGGCTATTCCAGAAAGCAAAAATTATGTTAGTTCAATAAAAGACTCTACTACAACAGCACTTAAAAACAATACACCCTCAGTTCAGTTTGAAAGTGATATAATTGTAACCATTGATACCCTGAATGCTTTATCAAAAGCTAAAGTAACCGGATATCTTATCGATAAAAATGACAATTATTTAGATAAAGATGGAATCCTAACAGTTAGTGTTTTTGATAAAGCAGATACGTTATTTACTTATGGCCAAGACAATGGAAAAATTATGTTTTCGCTTCAAGATAAATTATTGTATAAAGGACAGGCAAGTATAACTGCAGGCCATTTTGAGTTTGATTTTATTGTACCCAAAGATATAAACTTTAAATACGGCAAAGGAAAAATTAGCTTGTATGCAAAGCTCGATTCAATTGATGCATTAGGATATTCCGATCAACTAATAATAGGTGGAAATGCTAAATCAGAAGTTAATGACCAAAATGAGCCTATTATTCAATTATTTTTAAACGACACCTTATTTGTTAACGGAGGAATTACCGATCAAAATCCAATTTTATTAGCCAAACTTTCCGATGAATATGGTATAAATACCACCGGCAATGGGTTTGGCCACAATATAACCGCTTTAATTGACGATGATCAGGATAATACATTGGTTTTAAATAACTATTATCAAGGGGATATGGATAAGTATAATTGTGGTGAAGTAATATATCCTTTAAAGGGTTTATCTGAAGGTTATCACACCCTTTATCTAAAAGCCTGGGATATAATGAACAATAGTTCTGATGCCTCAATTGGGTTTTATGTAACTAACAATCAAGAGGCTGTAATTGAAGATCTAACCAATTACCCAAATCCATTTAAAGAATCAACTCAGTTTATTTTTAATCACAATCAGGCCTACCCTGCACTTAAAGTTACCATTGATATTTATGATTTGATGGGTAATAAAGCAGCTCAAATAATTCAAAAGAATCCCAATGAAGGGTTTCAAATTGAACCCATTACTTGGTATGGAACTAGCAATAATGGATCAAAATTGGCCAATGGTATCTATATCTACAAAGCAACAATTAATACTATTGATGGGGTAAAAACATCTAAATCATCAAAATTGATGATTTTTAGATAATAAAATAGAATAAAAACAGTTTGTATTTCTAAATTTGCATTTTTAAAAAATATATATGAGAAAAATAGTTTTAGGATTTTTAGTAATTGCTTTCACATTTATTACCAATAATACATTTAGTCAGGCATCGTACGACCAAACTCTTGGACAAGAATTGAATGCCATTACAACTGCAGTGCCCTTTTTAATGATAGCCCCCGATTCCCGTTCCGGAGCTATGGGCGATGCCGGTGTAGCTCTTTCTCCTGATGGATACTCCCAACACTGGAATTCATCGAAATTGGCATTTATTAATCAATCAATGGGAGCAACTATGAGTTATACTCCTTGGTTAAAGCAATTAGTTGACGATATTAACCTCGCATACCTAACCGGCTATTGGAAACTTGATGAATATCAGACGTTTGGAGCTGGATTGCGCTATTTTTCCATGGGTAGTATTACATTTACCGATGAAGAAAATAATTCATTAGGTGATTATTCTCCCCATGAATTTTCTATTGATGGTTCCTATAACCGAAAATTATCCGATCATTTTGCCTTAGGTTTTGTAGGTCGGTTTATCTATTCAAATTTAACCGGGGGACAAGGAGCGGGGGATGAAACCACTCAAGCCGGTAAATCGGTTGCTTTGGATATTAATGGATTCTATACCCATAAAATGGAAATCAGTGGCTATAAAGGAAATTGGGCTGCCGGTTTTAACATTTCCAATGTTGGGGTGAAATTAGGATATACTGAAATTGAAAAAAATTTCATCCCTACTAACCTTCGTTTAGGTGGAGCCGCAACCATTGATATTGATAGTTATAACAGTATTACTGCAACTTTAGATATTAATAAATTGCTTGTGCCTACTCCACCGGTTTATTATTTGAATTCAGAGGGTACTTCCGATTCACTTAATACCAATGGGGATAAGGTCATAGAAGCGGGAATGGACAATGATGTATCGGTAATTCAGGGAATGGTACAATCTTTTTACGATGCACCCGCAGGATTTGTTGAAGAGATGCACGAAATATCGTATGCGGCTGGAGTTGAATACTGGTATGCCAAACAATTTGCAGTCCGTGGGGGTTATTTTTATGAACATGCAACTAAAGGAAACCGCAAGTATTTTACAACAGGTGTTGGTTTAAAAATGAATGTTTTTGGTCTCGATTTCTCCTACTTGATTCCGGCAGGAAACTTCAATAACAGTCCACTCTCTAATACCTGGCGCTTTTCACTCATCTTTGATATGGATGCACTAAGCAACCAATAATCATGAATATACGGGTTGGGTTTGGATTTGATGTACATCAATTGGTTGAGGGAATACCCTTAACCTTGGGAGGTATAAAAATACCACATACCAAAGGTTCTTTAGGACATTCTGATGCTGATGTTCTGATTCACGCTATCTGCGATGCCTTATTGGGTGCTGCCAACTTGCGTGACATTGGTTTTCATTTCCCCGATACATCTGCTGAGCTAAAAGGGATTGATAGTAAAATTTTGTTAAAAAAGACCGTTGTTCTAATTGCTGAAAAAGGATATACCATTGGAAATATAGATTCCACCATAAGTTTACAACAACCAAAAGTAAAAGACTACATTCCTCAAATGCAGAAAATATTGGCTCAAACTTGTCAAATTGATGAAGATGCCATTGCCAATAAAGCAACAACCACTGAAAAATTAGGTTTCGAAGGACGGGAAGAAGGGATTTCAGCTTATGCCGTGGTTTTGATTCAAAAGATACAAAAATGAACCATCCATGATAATTTGTTTAACACACATGGGCATGATTATAACAAATGCTAAATTGGAAAGAAAAACTGCAAAAATGGATGCTCCATCTGACCATTAAAAAAAAAATTATAAACAGATGAAAACAATTAAATCGTTAGATGCATTTAATCAGCAAATTAAAGATTCAACGGCAGTACTTGCTTATTTCTCACACGAACGGTGCAATGTATGCAAAGTATTGAAGCCTAAATTATCAGAAACTTTTAAAAACCAATTTCCGAAAATTGAACAAATATATGTTGATGTTGATAATACACTGGATATAGCGGCTCAATATTCTGTTTTTACAGTTCCGGTAATTATCGTGTTTTTTGAAGGCAAAGAAACCTACCGCAATGCACGGAATATAAGTATCAGCGAATTGGTTGGCTTAGTTGAAAGACCTTATCATGTAATTTTTGATTAATAATAGGTAGCAATAAAGTTTTCATTACCAACATCCTTATTTATCATATAATTCCATTCAATTTTAGAAAAATCGGAGGCAACCCTACCCGAACCTTCAATGTAAATTCCAATAATTTCGGTACCTGTAATAACTAGTTTTCCAATAGAATCTTGCCTAATATAAACAGCACGGTCTTCCTCCAACCCCAATTGATTGAAATTGTATATTACATATTGATTCGTTGAATCGGGAAGTAAATTATTCCGGACAATATTTACCTGATAAATACTAGAAGCTGATTTTTCAGGAATTTCTTCACAATTCCATGCCCCCAAAAGAGAAGTATGCGTATTGTCCTTATTACAACCCGTTGAACCCATTATCAAAGAAAGAAATCCAACAACTATAATTTTATTCATTTTGTTATTTTTTATGGTTAATCGACATTTATAGTGGAAAACAAAAGTTTTGTATAATATGATTTTTTACCCCTCTGTCTGTCGACATCTCCACTGCAAGCAAGGGAGAATGCCCTGATTAAGCATTTCTGTAATATTTGTGCTCAAGTGCGGAACTACTCCCTCCTTTGATAAAGGAGGGTTGGGGAGGATACTGTATAATATACTGAAACTGTTTCCACACATTTTGTCGAATAACCCTTTTTATTATAATATGCGAAGTTAAACAAAAAAGTATCTGTTTTAGTTTTATGCAGCTTTATAAATCAATTAGAATATAATCCTCAACCAGATTAGGCATGGTAACTTTTAATAGCGGTTGTTGTTCCATCGCCTGCTTTATTGCAAACATAGCCCCTTCATTTCTGGCCCAGCTCCTCCGTGAAATTCCATTGTTAACATCCCAATGTAACATGGAATTCAACCTCCGATTCGCATCTACGGAACCATCGAGAAGCATTCCAAATCCACCATTGATAACCTCACCCCAACCAACTCCTCCACCATTGTGAATGGAAACCCACGTTGCACCTCTAAATGCATCGCCTATCACATTCTGAATCGCCATGTCGGCAGTAAACCGTGAACCATCATAAATATTTGAAGTTTCTCTGAAAGGTGAATCAGTGCCAGATACATCATGATGGTCGCGTCCTAAAACAACAGGAAATGAAATAACACCATCGGCAACTGCCTTATTAAAAGCCGCTGCAATTTGAGTTCTGCCATTACAATCGGCATAAAGAATCCGTGCTTGTGAACCTACAACCAAATTATTCTTTCCGGCTTCCTTAATCCAATGAAGGTTATCTGCCAGTTGTTGTTTAATTTCTGAAGGTGCCTTCTTCATAAGATCCTCGAGAACTTTGCAAGCAATTACATCGGTTAATTCCAAATCTTTCGGATTATTTGAGGTGCAAACCCATCGGAAGGGACCGAAACCATAATCAAAACACATAGGTCCCATAATATCTTGCACATACGAAGGATACTTGAAATTTCCGTCAGTTTTAAATATATCGGCACCAGCTCTACCTGACTCTAAAAGAAATGCATTTCCATAATCGAAAAAGTACGTTCCAAATTTTTGAACACATCTATTGATAGCTGTCACATGTCTGCGTAAAGATTCCTGGACTTTTTCTTTGAAGAATTGAGGGTTTTCAGCCATCATTTTATTTGATTCTTCGTAAGTCAAATCAGCGGGATAATAACCTCCAGCCCATGGATTATGAAGCGAAGTCTGGTCAGAACCTAAATCAACAGTAACATGCTCATTGGCAAAACGTTCCCAAACATCAATAATGTTTCCTTGGAAGGCAATGGAAACCGTCTCTTTAGCTTCTTTAGCTTCTTTTACCCGAAGTATCAATTCATCCAAATTATCAATTACCTCATCTACCCAACCTTGGCTGTGACGGGTTTGTGTTGCTTTAGGATTGATTTCAGCAGTAACTGATATTACTCCGGCAATAGACGCTGCTTTAGGTTGAGCACCTGACATTCCTCCTAAACCTGCAGTAATAAATAACTTACCACTGAGTGATTCACCTGAATGAGCAATCATCCTACCGGCATTCAACAAGGTTATAGTTGTTCCATGAACAATCCCCTGTGGTCCAATATACATATAGGATCCGGCTGTCATTTGACCATATTGCGATACACCCAAAGCATTAAAACGTTCCCAATCATCGGGTTTGCTGTAATTAGGAATCATCATTCCATTGGTAACTACTACTCTAGGCGCCTCCTTATGGCTCGGGAAAAGGCCCATTGGATGCCCGGAATACATCACCAGTGTCTGTTCATCCGACATTTCCGCAAGGTACTTCATGGTTAAACGGTATTGGGCCCAGTTTTGAAAAACAGCTCCATTTCCACCGTAAGTAATTAATTCATGGGGATGTTGTGCTACAGCGTAATCAAGGTTGTTATTTATCATTAGCATGATTGCCGCTGCTTGTTTCGACTGGTGAGGGTATTCATTGATAGGTCTTGCCTTCATCTCATAATCAGGTCGGAACCGATACATATAAATACGCCCATAAACATCTAATTCTTGAGCAAACTCTTTGGCTAATATTGAATGATGCTTTTTATCAAAATAGCGCAATGCATTTCGGATCGCCAATTTGCGTTCCTCCTGATTTAAAATAGCTTTCCGTTTAGGAGCATGATTAATCGCTGAATCATAATGTTTTGATGGAGGTAAAATATCTGGAATTCCTTCAAGGATATCTTGTTGAAATGATGTTAATTCCATACTATAGAAATTAAGTTTAGATTGCAAAAATAAGCTTTTGTCAAAGAGTATGCTTGACTATTTGATGATTTCAAAACATAAAAAAAGGGCCTCTAACTAGGAGGGCACTGAAAAAGTCCTGATAAATTAAGGGCTTGTACAATTTTGTTTGTACAAGCCCTTTTCCTTGCCATATTTAAAAAAACATTCTCTCTTTGTTGCAAATAAGCCTTTCTCAGCCCG
>JBAYKX010000018.1:0-94561 GCA_041664345.1 Salinivirgaceae bacterium | reverse complement strand
CGAACTTATGCTATTTTCTTACCATTAAAAAGTAAACGATGTTATGCTACATTTGTTAAATTAAAAAGTAAACGATGTTATGCTATTTTTTTGTAAACGATGTCATGCTATTTATCATCTAATATCTAAAGCTCACAATACTCCCCATCGTTGCTCAGGTTTTTACACGGATAGCGCCAAGTAATTTCCGGTTCCTCAATCAAAGAATCGGCATTTGCCGGTCCCCAAGTTCCCGCCGGATAGCCATAGACAGGAATATCGGGGTGGTTTTTCCATGCATCCAGAATAGGCTGCACAAAAGCCCAGGCCTCTTCCACGGCATCGCCACGGATGTAAAGGGTTGAATCGCCCTGCATACAGTCGAGCAGCAGCCGCTCGTAGGCCGAGGTTATTTTCATGTCCTGCACTTCGGAATAGTGGAAATCCATGTTGGCGGTTTGTACATTAAATCCGGCACCCGGAACTTTCATCCCAAACTTGAACAGCAATCCTTCATCGGGCTGAACCCTTATAACCAGTTGGTTGTGTGTGTTAATACTTTGGTGCTGGTAGGCAAAAATATGGTGGGGCGATTTTTTAAAATGGATCACAATCTCGGTAACTTTAGTAGGAAGCCTTTTCCCTGTGCGGATGTAAAACGGAACACCGTTCCAGCGCCAGTTGTCTATGAAAAACTTCATGGCTACATAAGTTTCAGTGCGACTTTCCAGTGTAACTCCTTCTTCTTCGCGGTAACCGGGCAAATGTTCCCCTTTTAACGTAGCGCCAGTATATTGCCCACGGATAACAAAATCGGAAACTTCCTCTTCCTTAATGGGCCGCAAGCTCTGCATCACTTTCAGCATTTCGTTGCGGATGGCTTTCGACTCGGCATGAATGGGCGGTTCCATTGCCACAATGCCCACTAATTGCAAAAGGTGGTTTTGAACCATATCGCGCAAAGCCCCGGCATGGTCGTAATAACCGCCGCGGCCACCAATACCCAAATCCTCCGATGAAGTAAATTCCACATGGTGCACATAATTACGGTTCCACAGCGGTTCAAAAATACCATTAGCAAACCGCATCACCAAAATGTTCTGAACGGTTTCCTTTCCCAAATAATGGTCGATACGGTATATCTGGTTTTCATTAAAATAGCACATTAGTTTTTTATTCAGGTCTTTGGCTGACTGGTAATCAACACCAAACGGCTTTTCAATTATGATGCGTTTCCACGATACATCTTCCACATCTTTGTTAATGCCGGCGATGGTTAATCCTTGGGCAATTTTTTCGTACAAAGCGGGTGGCGTAGCCAAATAATAGATGTAGTTCTCGGGCATATCAGCTCCTGCCCTCAACTCGTTCAGTTTACTTTTTAGCAAATTATAATCCTCAACATTGCCGGTATCAATAGATAAATAAGAAGTGGTTTGCAAAAACGATTTCTGTTGATCCTCTTTACCCTTTTCGCTTGGCAACCAACCGGCCATTTTTTCACGGAAACCGGTATCGGTGAGTTCGGTGCGGCCTACTCCAACAATAAAAAACTTTTCGGGCAACAGGTTTTGCATGAACAAATCGTACAAAGCGGGAATCAACTTGCGCTTGGTCAAGTCGCCAGATGCGCCAAAAATGACAATAATATGGGGGTCAAGGTTGTTCATGGGTCAAATTTATAATTAATGTAATTATCTTCGTTTCAAAATTACTATTTATTTGATGCAACTACCTTTGGCACTAATTTATTTGTAAAGGTAGCCACTGAATAAAAAGTAACTTCCGTTATATGTTTTATCATTTAATATTTCTTGTGTTTTGAAAGTTAAGTTTTCAACAATCGCCTATTATTCAAACACATAGCGTTAGAAACAATTGTAAATCGTCACAATGCACCTCTGAGAAAAAATTGTATCTTTGTAAAAATCATGAAAAATGAAAACAATAACTGGGACATATTTTAATGGGCAACTTAAATTAGAAAGGCCATTGAAAACTAAAAAACCTGTAAAAGTTACTATAACTTTTGAAGAAGAAGCAAAAAAGCGTTTGTTGATATCAGATTTCTCGTTTCTTGAGAGTCAGGAGTTATTGAAAGACTATAAAGGGTCATTCTCTGATGAAGTAATAGAAGAAAGACGAAAAGCGATATGAAAGTTTTTTTTGACACATCGTCTTTGTTTAAGCTATATCACCGCGAAAGTGGAACAGAAGAGTTAATGAATTTGTTCGATGAAATTGGAATTGAAGTAATTTATTTAGCCGAGATTACAAAGATTGAATTTAGTTCGGTAGTTTGGAAAAAATGCCGAAAAAATGAAATTGATGAAAAGTCAGCAAACCAATTAATTGAAAAGTTTGACAAGGATTCAGTTAAATTTAGTTATGTGTCAGAAGGTCAACCATTACGATTGAAAGCTAAAGGACTGATTGGCAAACATTGGGAAAAAGGTCTTAGGACTTTGGATTCAATTCAGTTGGCATCAGCGTTAAAGGTGAAAACTCAGATCGAATTGTTTTTAACGTCTGATAAATTGTTATTGGAAATATCACAAATCGAAGGTTTGACAACGAAATAAAAGCGCAACTACATCTAGTGTCAACGTTAATCATGGAATCCTTGAAAAAAAATCTATTACTACTTGCATTTAGCTTGTTTGCCTTACTTTCGAATGCACAATTCGATATCCAACATTATCTGATTGAAGGTCATCGCGATTTAATGAATACAAATTATACTACGGCAATTCAGCGGTTCAACACCATCATTCAAATAAAACCCGACTTATTGGAAGCATATTACTATCGGGGTTATGCCAAATATTCACTCAGCGATTATCAGGGTGCTTATACCGATTTTCATAAAGTGATAGAGCTGAACCCTTATTTTAGCGAAGGGTACCGGTTCCGGGGCATTACCAAAGCAGCCATGCAGGATTATCAGGATGCTATGGAGGATTTTAATAAAGCAATTAAACTTGATTTAACAAATCCGGATAATTATGTGAGCCGAGGTTTTACTTTATTATTGATGAAGGAATTCGACCGTTCCATTGCCGATTTTAATCAAGCACTCAAAATAAATAAAGAGCTACCTTATGCTTATCTGCAAAGAGGATATGCCAAGTTAAGCAAGCAAGATTTTGACGGAGCTATAAAGGATTTTACCGAAGGGATTAAGCTAAATCCATACAGTCCTGATGGCTTTGCCCGCAGAGCTATTGCATTGGCCGAACAGAAAAAATACAATGAAGCTTTGGTTGATTTGAATCGTGCCATTGAAATGGATGAAAACAATACTTTGTATTATTTTCAACGGGCCTTTATTAAGTATAACAATAAAGATTTGGATGGAACCATGCAGGATTATAATAAAGTGCTGGAATTGAATCCTGAAAATGCACTTACTTTTTTCAATCGCGCCATTCTAAAAGCTGAGATTGGTGATACTCAGGGCGCCATAAACGATTACACTCAGGCAGCAGATTTGCATCCCAAAAATATATTGCCCTATTTTAATCGGGGTGGCGTAAAATATGAAATGAAAGATTATTATGGAGCCATTCAGGATTGGAGTCAGGCCATTGAAATATTTCCCGATTTTGCCAAAGCTTATCAAGCAAGGTCATCGGCCCGATACCAGATTGGAGATATAATTGGCGCTATGGATGACAAGGAAACAGCGAAAAAGAAAATTGATGCGTATTTGGCTAAAAACCATGAAGACAGTACCATGGCTCAATACATGGATACATCGTACAATTTTAAAAAAATTATTGAGTTTGATTCCGATTTTTATCGTGCCAACATGGACGATGGTCAAATTCAAAACCGACGTATTGTTATTAATTTAAAACCTATCCTGGTTATTACCGAAAAACAAGAGGGTTTACCCGCCGAAAAGTTTACATTTTACTTGAAAAATCTGGAGAAACTGAATCGGAACAATCCGCTCAAAACTACCTTTACGGTATCGAGCCAACTCTCGAAAATGGATGTTGACACGGTTCGTTCGCTACTTAATGAAACAGAGCAAGAAAAGCTACGCTCCTCATTCAATGCCTATCTCTATTTTTATCAGGGATTACTGAATAGCACCATTCAAAACTTCAATCAATCAATTAAAGCTTATTCGGCAGCCATAGGATTGGATCCAAGTTTCGATCTGGCCTATTTTAACCGGGCCAATACCCGCTATCTGATGGTTGAATACATAAATTCCATGGAAGATTATTCACAAGTAATTACCCTCGAGGGCCAATCCACATCAATCCGCGAAGAAAAGTCGAAGAATCAGGAATTTACCGATTATCAGGAAGTAATTTCCGATTTAGATAAAGCCATTGAATTGAATCCCGATTTTGGTTTTGCTTATTTCAACCGGGGGAATGTAAAATGTATGACAAAAGATTTCACCGGAGCGATTAATGATTATTCCAAATGCATTGAAGTGGGTCCTGAAATGCCTCAAGCCTATTACAACCGTGGGCTTACCCTCATTTACCTTCAAGATAACGACAAAGGGTGCCTCGATATGAGCAAAGCCGGTGAACTGGGTCTTGAAGATGCGTATCCAGTAATCAAAAAATACTGCTCAAAAGAGTAACAATCTAAAACTGGCTTAGTAAATTAGGTCTGCCTATGTGTTTTTTATAAAGTTCTACAATTAACCCGTCAGCCAGTCCAATTTTTGGTGCTTGCAATTCATTTATTTTGCCCAGTTTCATTAATTTTTTGAAGATTATGGCAGCCTCAACAATAACATCGGCACGGTCGGGACGTAATCCCATTTTGGAAATGCGGTCTTCCAATGAATAACCTTCGAGTATTTCGTGCCCTTCAGTCAATTGTGAATACGACAAGGTGTTTTTATCCAGATTTCCAAAAAGCTTGGTGAGCTTATTGATATTCCCTCCGGAGCAAATACAGTTAAACGGCTGTTCTTCCAACTTTAAGCCGTGCAGCCAAACTTTCAGTTTATCCCATTCCGTTGAAGGAACTTTATCAAAAAGCAGCCGAATGGTTCCTATAGGGAACGAAGCATTTGCCAGCATGAGCTCCTCTTTAAACCAGCTAATTTCAATACTTCCTCCCCCTAAATCAATGTACAGCGAGTGTGGGTGAGGCTTACTCAGGTTGGTATTTCCGGCAGAGCCAATAATTTCAGCTTCTTGCCTTTCAGTTATCAAATGTATTTCAATTCCAGAGCCTTTTTTTACCTGTTCAATTACTTCCGCTCCATTGCTTGCCTCGCGCATGGCTGATGTGGCAACAGCAAAGCAATCAATGGGTTGATATACATTTTTCAGTTGATTGTATGCGTCAAAGGTGCGAACCAGATATTCTTCTTTTTCAGGAGTTATAAAACCTTTATCAAACACATCGAATCCCAACCGCAAAGGAACCCTTACTAAGGTAATTTTTTCGGTAACCGGCTTTCCATCTTGTTCATGAACGATTGCTACCAATAGCCTTCCGGCATTTGAACCAATATCAATGGCTGAAAAAATCATCTTTTTTTACTCCTTCTTATTTTCAATATGTACACTTTTTAAATACTCGTAAATTGCCTCTTGTGCCCTTACCTTTGGCTTATTGTTTTGGTAGTATCGGTTCGACATTTCCGGATCAATAATCCGAGCCTTACAATTATCTTCCCATTGAATGTTCAACAGTTCTTTGATTTCTTTTTGAATGGTTGGATCAAAAATTGGAACGGTAACTTCAATTCGATTATCGAGATTCCGGACCATCCAATCAGCCGAAGAAATATAATATTTTTCATCCCCGCCACTGCAAAAGATAAGGGTTCGTGAATGTTCCAGGTATTTGTCAACAATGCTATGCACACTTATATTACTGCTCATACCTGGAACTCCGGGTATCAATTTGCAAATACCTCTCACAATTAATTGAATTTTAACTCCGGCTTCGCTGGCAGCATATAATTTATTAATTAAAGGCAAATCAGCCAAACTATTAAGTTTAATCATAACCCAAGCCTCTTTGCCCAATAAGGCATTTCGAATCTCGAGGTTTAACATTTTCAGAAAAAAATTGCGCGTGCTAAACGGACTAACAATCAATGTTTTAAAATGTATCGGACGGTAAGTAGCCTCAAACATATCAAAAACTTTGTCCACTTCCAAAGTAATTTCAGGGTTTGCAGTAAGTAAAGTACTATCGCAGTAAATGCTGGCCGTTTTTTCATGGAAATTTCCGGTTCCAATATTTGCGTAATGTTTGTATCCGGTTGTTTCTTTGCGTTTTATTAATATGAGTTTGCAATGAACTTTTAACCCGGGAATGTTGCGTAGTACCCTAACACCGGCTTCTTGAAGTTTTCCTGACCAAAAAATATTTGCCTCTTCATCAAAACGGGCCTGAAGTTCCATAAAAACAGTAACCCTTTTACCGTTCCGAGCTGCATTAATCAAGGCATTTATAACATTCGATGGATTTGCAAGCCGGTAAATGGTCATTTTTATGGAGCGCACTTTGGAATCGATGGATGCCTCGCGAAGTAAATCAACGATATACTGAAAACTTTGAAACGGATAATGAAGCATGATATCCTTTTCCCTTATGGCATGCAGAATGCTGCTTCCTTCCGGTATGTCTTTGTGAGGTAATGGAGGCCGCTTTGGGTTTTCCAGTTCCGGACCGCCCAAATTTGGAAAACCCATGTAATCCTTAAAATTGTGATAGGGTCCACCCTCAACCATGTGGTCTTTCGACGAAAAACGTATTTTTTGTGTAACTCCATCGAGCAATTCTTTCGGCATGTTTCTATCGTAAACAAAACGCAGCGCCGAACCTTTTTTTCGTAAGGCTAAACTTTCGGCCATTAACTCCACAAAACTTTTCGACACATCATTATCCATATCTAACTCTGCATCGCGCGTAAATTTAAAAGTATAGGCTTTAAAGCTGTCGTATTTGAATCGGATAAATATTTCATCTAAACAAAAGCGTATCACATCATCAAGCATCATGATAAATTTACTTCCATCTTTTTCGGGAAGTATCAGGAAACGGTTTACCGCATTGGTGGGAATCTCCATAATGGCGTAGGTATTTAAATCCGGCCTGTCGCTACGCCCAAGAATTATGGCAAGATAAATGGAATGATCAGTAAGGAAACTGGCTGATGAAAAATTACGGAGCATAATTGGAAAAAGGTGGTGTCTTACTTTTTCACGAAAATAATGCCTGACAAATTCTCCTTGATCCTTTTCAAGTTGTTTTTCATTAATCAGGAAAATATTTTGTTTTTTTAAGTCTTCAATTAATTCGCTATTAATAGTTGCAAAATTGATTTGCTGATTCCGCACTTCTGCTAACGCATCAGCTAAAATCTGCTGCAAATCGGTCACATCGTTATCAATACTTTTTTTATTCAGTTCAATCATTCGGTAAAGCGATGCTATCCGAACCCTGAAAAACTCATCCTGATTGTTTGAATAGATGCCTAAAAATTTAATGCGCTCATTCAATGGGTTCGACTTATCGCTAGCTTCTTGTAAAACCCTTGCGTTAAAACTCAGCCAGCTAAGTTCTCTATCGGTATATTTTACTTTCAAATTTGCCATGCCCAAAAGTATAAATTCTAATTAATCCAACTGCGGAATGTACATTTTTCTTTTTCTTGGTATTTATTAACCCTGAAAATTATGACATTTATAGCTTTTTAGGCTCAATATAAAACCTTAACGTTCCTTTTCCAGGGACAATTTCATCCCAACGTCGAATGTCCAGTTGAATAACCACACAACCTGAAGTGGGTATCCATTCAGCAATTTGATTCGATAAAAGTTCACAGGCAAAATTGCTTACACCCGGGTTGTGCCCTACTATCATTATGTGTTGAAGATTTGGGTCAACCTTCTTGATATGGGAAAAATAGTACTCCGAAATTCCTGGGTAAAAAGATTCGGCAAACACCGGTTGGCTGGGCAAATTTAATTGTTTTACAACCAAACGGGCCGTTTCCATTGCCCGTATAGCTGGACTGCAATACACCACTTCGGGTATTAATTGCTTCGTTTTAATAAAACTGCAAGTTTTCTCCGTTCTTTTGATTCCCTTTTCTATTAAAGGTCTTTCTTCATCGGTTAAATCGGGATAATCCCAGCTCGATTTTGCATGTCGCATTATAGATATTAACTTCATTCCTTCTTTTTTTTGGTTAATTCACTAAGTCTATCAAAGCATTTACTACATTGGCCGCTCCAACCTCAATTTGACTGATATTGGAATTGAGCATATAACACGGATTGGTAACTAATTTATAGTTGGTATCGATGCAAATTTCATTATACATTTTATGATGATGCATACCCTTCATTTTAACAATGGTGGCTATAGTTTCAATATCATTGCCAATGGTAACGTTAGCTCCATCTAAAATCCGTACCATTAACGCCGGTGCAATGCAAAGGGCTCCAATAGGTTTATTCAATTTATGCATTTCAAGCACTGCATTTTCCACTTCTTTATTCACCTTACAATTTGAGCCATCAAAGGCCAAAGTGGAGAGGTTTTTTGCCACTCCAAAACCACCTGGGAAAATTAGAATATCGAAATTGGATGCGCTAAAATCATTCAACGGTTTTATTTTCCCGCGTGCTATGCGAGCCGATTCCACCAATACGTTTCGAGTTTCTTGAACTTCCTTTCCCGTAATATGATTTATTACATGATGCTGATTAATATCCGGAGCAAAACATTGGTAGGAGCTGCCTGCTTTGTTAATGGCCAAAAGAGTTAAAACAACTTCCTGTATTTCTGCACCATCATAAACTCCACAGCCTGAAAGAACCACAGCGAATTTATAACTACTTTTCATAAATTGAATTTTGAGATTATAGATAGTTAAAGTTAAGAAAAACCAATGAATTAATTTTATTATGCATCGATTTCAAAGCTTAATTGAAATCACTTTCTTTGAATGATTGTGGCTTTTTCAAATTGAATATTTACTAAAAACAACTATTTTTAAACAAAAATAAATTAAAAATGAGACTATGAAAAAACTTGTACTTGTTTTGGTTGCCGGTTCTTTCTCTGTTATGACCTTAAACTCATGTCAGCAAAAAGATAAGAACTCTGCAAGAGCAGAATCATTGGTAAAACAGATGACCCTTGATGAAAAGCTTGATTTTATTGGTGGATATAAGGATTTTAATATTCGGGCCATTGAGCGGCTTGCAATTCCAGAGGTGCGATTTGCCGACGGACCTTTAGGAGTAAGGAATTATGGGGCATCTACTGCCTATCCAGCAAGTATTGGACTGGCGGCTTCTTTCGATAAAAAATTGGCTTATGCTACCGGCAAAGCCGTTGGATGTGAGTCGAGGGCAAAAAATGTACATGTAATGCTCGGACCTGCAATGAATATTTACAGGGCTCCTTTTTGTGGCCGTAATTTTGAATATCTGGGCGAAGACCCCTATCTGGCAGGACAGGTAGCCAGTTACTACAGTCAAGGTATGCAAAACGAAGGAGTTATGGCTGTTGCAAAGCATTATGCCGCCAACAACCAGGAATTTAGCCGTCATAAGACTTCATCGGACATGGATGAACGCACTTTGCATGAAATTTATCTGCCAGCCTTTAAAGCGGCTGTTCAGCAAGGAAAAGTGGCCAGCATCATGACCTCGTACAATTTGGTGAATGGCGTTCATACCTCTCAGAATGATTATTTGATAAACCAGGTACTTAAAACTGATTGGGGTTTCGATGGCTACGTAATGTCCGACTGGGTTTCAACTTACGATGGTTTGGCCTGCGCAAAAGGAGGTCTTGATTTGGAAATGCCTTCGGGTAAATTCATGAACTCTGATACTTTGAAGCCTGCCATAGAAAATGGAACATTAAGCGAAAATATTATTGACGATAAAATTATCAGAATATTGAGAACCTATTCCCGATTTGGACTTTTTGAAACCCCTGACATAAGTAAAGGATATGTGTTGGATTCCGCTTTGGTGCGACAAACCGCTTTGGAGTCGGCACGTGGAGGCATGGTTTTGTTAAAAAATGAAAACGGCTTTTTACCTTTGAAAAAAGAAACCATAAAAACCATTGCTATTATTGGGCCCAATGGAAATCCGGCCGTTACCGGTGGTGGTGGAAGTTCAAAAGTTGAGCCTTTGTATCCACTTTCGCTTTATGAAGCCATTCAAAAAGTGGGCGGTCCCGGTATCCAGGTTTCATATTCCAAAGGATTGATAACACAGGAACGTTTGGCGAAAGATTTTTTTGAACCGTTTACTTACTATAGCAAAGTTGATGGAAAAAAGATACCAGGAGCTATTGCCGATTTTTACGCCAATTCAAAACTTGCGGGCAATGTAGTTACCACCAAAACATTCCCTGAGTTGAATCTTTCAGCCAATGATTTGACTTTTGAAGGAATTCCTGAAAACGATTTTTCGGCCCGGTTTACTTGTTATTATATACCTGAAAAAACCAACAGCTATATTTTTGGCGTATCTGGCGACGACGGCTACCGGATGTACCTCGACGACAAATTGGTAATTGACAATTGGCAGGAACAGGCCGAAACTTCCAGGATTTTTGAATCAAAACTAACTTCCGGTAAAGAGTATAAAATTACCATAGAGTATTTCCAAACAGGTGGTGATGCAGTTATCCGGTTTAATGCAGTAACAAAAAGCGGAAAAGCATTCGACCCGGAAAGTGTCAAAAACGATGCACTGGCTCTAGCTAAAAAAAGCGATGTAGTTATCCTTTCGGTTGGGTTTGATCAAAGTACTGAAAGCGAAGGCTTCGACCGCACTTTTGAAATGCCTTACAATCAGGACGCTTTGATAAACGAGGTGTTGGCAGTAAATCCAAATTGCATTGTGGTACTGAATTCCGGTGGAAACGTAAATATGGAACCTTGGATAAATGGCATTAAAGGATTGTTGCATGCTTGGTATCCTGGTCAGGAAGGAAATTTGGCTGCTGCTGAAATATTACTTGGTATCACCAATCCATCGGGAAAATTACCGGCTTCCTTTGAAGTAAAGTTTGAAGACAACCCAACATTTAACAGTTATTGGGATTCCGATAAGGATTTAAAAGTATCCTATTCCGAAGGAATTTTTGTGGGATACCGTCATTATGACCAAAGCGAAATCAAACCCCGCTATCCTTTTGGATATGGATTATCGTACACCAATTTTGAATATTCAAATTTGCAGTTAGCAAAAAACACGATAGAATCAGGCGAAACCTTGACTTTAACTGTGGATGTAAAAAATACAGGAGCAGTAAGTGGCAGTGAAGTGGTACAGTTATATGTTTCCGATTTGGAAGCGGCATTACCACGCCCCGCTAAAGAATTGAAAGAGTTTGACAAAATATTGCTTCAACCGGGCGAAACCAAAACCATGACTTTTGAATTGAATAAAGACGCTTTCTCGTATTACAATCCCCAACAACATGCTTGGGTATTGGAGCCTGGCGTTTTTGAAATCTTAGTAGGAAGCTCATCAACTGACATTCGGCAAAAAGCAACCTTTGCTATTCAATAAAAACTTACTGCGGTAATGACTTAGAAAAAGGCTGTCCATAAATGGATGGCCTTTTACTTTTGTATCTACTTCGAAATGTCAATTTAGATGAAAATACTTTTGTATATTTCGTTAGTTTATTTTTGGAGCAGAATTATCTGTTACACTTTGAAACGGTATAAAAACTGAGCTCCTACCAAAGCCGGCAGTGCTAAATTAATAATCCAAAGCAATACACTAGCGGCTATAATTGCTGATGAAAGTGGCGATAGTGTTCCTATTACTAATACCGCAACGGAACCCCTGACACCTAATTCAGCCAAGGCAAAAGTTGGAATAAAAGTCATTATAAAAATACTTGACTAATGGCAATTATTGCTGTAGTATAGCTTAATTGAACCCCGAAAAAATTCAATAACAGATAGAATTGGAACGTAAAAATTAAATATCGCAGTGCACTGAACCCTAGACATTTTAATAAATCGATGCGCGCGTACGTGAGTAAGAAGTTGAAAAATTGTTGTTTTTTTTTAAACCAGGGAATGATTAGAACTTTCATTGCCAGTTTTTTAATATTAAAAAAAAGTAACAATCCAACAACAGCCGCTATTACTGATAAAGTTACTAATAAAGGTTCATTGGATTTATTGTAAACAGATAGATTTTGGATATAAAAAGGAAAAAATAGCACCCCGGCAATTAACGTTACCAATGTTTGAGCAAAATTTCCAACCAAAGAGGCAAAAACACCCTGCATCCGTACACTTTTTTGAAGAATTAAAATACGACCCCCAAATTCGCCAATGCGATTCGGGGTGAAAATTGAAACTGAAATTCCGGCAAGAACCGATTTCAACGCATCGGAAAACGAAATAAGCTGAACAGGAATTAAAAGCTGCCTCCATTTAATGGATTCAATAAACCAATTAACAAAAACTAATGTAAAAACCAAGAGTAAACTGGTATATGAAAAGCTAGTTAGTTTATTTTGTTCAAAAGCAAATACACCACTTTGATATTCATTCCAAAGCCGGTATCCAATAAAATAAATACTTCCCGCAATGATCCCAATTTTTAATATTCTGATTAATATATTTTTCCAATCCATACCAGCAAAGATAACAGACAATTTTATCAATTTAGTTTAGTAACTGTTTCTAATTATGTTGATTCTGGAAGTTAGGACTTGAATACTTAATAATTACCTACGGATTTAATGTAAATCTTCTGCTTCATTAAAAATCAGTTCAATTAATGGAATAATTATTAATGTAAAACCGTAAATTGCGCCGATTTTAAAACCACAGATATGGAAAAAGTTCGGGCAAAAAAGCATTTAGGTCAGCATTTTCTTAAAGATCAAAATATTGCCCGTAAAATATCAGAGAGTTTTTCGCCATTAGCTCCAAAGCTGATACTTGAAATTGGTCCGGGAATGGGAATTTTAACTCAATATTTGCTTGAAAATAAAACAAATAATTTGTGGGTAGTTGAAATTGACAGAGAATCAGTTGCATATTTGGAAAAGAACTTTCCTCAATTGGAAGCTAAAATAATTCAGGGCGATTTTTTAAAGCTACCGCTCGATAAGCTATTTCAGGAGCCAATAGCCATTATTGGCAATTTTCCTTTTAACATTTCGAGCCAGATTCTCTTCAAGATACTTGAACACCGTGATTTAGTTCCTGAAATGGTTGGAATGTTTCAAAAAGAAGTGGCTGAGCGCATTGCCGCAAAACCAGGGTCAAAAACTTATGGTATAACCAGTGTTTTGCTACAGACTTTTTATACCATTGAGTACCTTTTTACGGTAAATGAGCAAGTGTTCGACCCACCTCCTAAAGTTAAATCAGGCGTAATCCGCATAGTTCGGAATCAAGTGAGTCAATTGCCCTGCGATGAAAAATTATATTTTAGAGTAATTAAAACCGGGTTCAATCAACGGAGGAAAACTTTATCGAATAGCTTAAAAAGTATTTTACTAAATTTGAAGCCCGATCAGGAAATATTTCGTAAACGCCCTGAGCAATTGGGTGTTCAGGAATTTATTGAACTTACATTATTAATAGAAAATCTACTTAAAGAAGCTAAATAGAATCGATTTATGCATTTTGAATTAACCAGAGATTATATTGAAAAACTGGTTGTTGGCATTCAGCAGCAAGACATTGAACTGGTGCAAAATCTTACCAACGATTTGCATCCAGTTGATATTGCTGAAATATTTGATGAAGTAGATGCTGAAGATGCCCGTTTTATTTATTTGCATCTGAACAAAGATCTGGCAGCCGATGTGCTGGTAGAAATGGAAGAAGATGTGCGGGAAGAATTTCTGCAGCATCTATCAAGTGAAGAAATTGCTTCGGTGTTCATTGATAACATGGACTCTGATGATGCTGCGGACATTATTGGTGAATTACCTGAAAAAAAGCAGGATGAAGTCCTTTCGCATATTAGTGATGTAGAACAAGCCGGCGATATTGTTGATTTACTGAATTATGATGAAGACACGGCAGGTGGATTAATGGCCACTGAATTGGTTTCAGTAAATGAAAATTGGGCGGTAAGTTCCTGCATTGACGCCATACGCAAACAAGCAGAAGAAGTTGATGAAATTTATTTTGTTTATGTTGTTGACGACTCGAATGTTCTTAAAGGAACGCTCCCACTAAAAAAGCTTATACTTGCTCCCGAAAAAACGTTAATTAAAAATATTTGCAATACCGACATCATTTCAGTAAAAACAGAAACTGAAGCAGAGAAAGTGGCAAACATAATGGAAAAATACAATCTGGTGGCAATTCCGGTGGTTGATACTATTGGAAGGCTTAAGGGAAGAATTACCATTGATGACATTGTGGATGTAATAAAGGAAGGTGCAGAGAAAGACTACCAAATGATTTCGGGTATTAGCGGCGATGTTGAGGCATCGGATTCAATTTTTAAGCTTACCCGGGCTCGCATTCCGTGGCTTTTTATTGGTATGGTTGGTGGGGTTTTAGGTTCTTTAATTATTGGAGGTTTTGCCGATGAATTAAAAATATACCCTGAAATGGCCATTTTTATTACTTTAATTACGGCTATGGGCGGTAATGCAGGGATTCAATCCTCATCAATTATTGTGCAAGGTTTGGCTAATAAATCGTTAGGTTTGGATTCTACAGGTCGCAAATTAATTAAAGAAGTTACCATAGCTCTGCTAAATGGGTTAATCTTAAGCTCCCTTTTGTTGATATACAATATAGCCATTCACCATTCACTTTCGCTAACTCTTTCAGTTAGTGTGGCTTTGGTAGTTGAAATTATTTTTGCTTCGCTATTTGGTACTTTTATTCCTCTGTTCCTTCACCGAATAAAAATTGATCCGGCAGTTGCAACCGGTCCTTTTATTACTACAATTAATGACGTGATAGGTTTGTTTATTTATTTTTATATTGGCCGATTCTTTTATTTATTTCTGATGTAGTTGAATTTAAAACGTAAAGTATGATAAAAACATTAATCACATTTGGAATAGTACTATTCCTTACCGTTCCAATATATGCCTCTACGGGCATTTTTGAAGGAACAAGCTCTATTGCTCTTTTAATTGCAGCGGCTGCATTAGCCCTTTCAGTAGTTAATTTCTTTCGGATAAAAAGAGTCCATCGTATTCATGAAGTAGATTTTATGAATCAGAAAGAAGATGTTACCTTGACTTTGGAGCGGTTTAAATCATCACTCACCCAAGATAATAGAAACCCCCGCAAAGAATTTCCTAGGCATAGCAATGCACCAAAAAATACACCAAACAAACCGGTTATCAAACCAACTATTGCGGTTGTTCCTGCAGTTGCTATAAAAGACTCGGTGACTGAAGTTACTACTGATGTTCCCAAAACCGCAAAACCTAAAAAGAAATATTACCATCGAAGAAAACCCGGAGCATCGGGTGAAAGAAGTTCTTCACTAAAAGAGTAATTGGGTCATCAGTAAATAACTATGAGTGAGGTTTTTCCTCAATATCAATGCGGAAAACAAACCCTAATTGAACTTAATAGCATTTGCCGGACTAATGCGCGTTATTAATAAGGAAGGTATTATCATCATGCCTAAGGTAAGCAGCAACGTTCCTATATTTAGATAGATTAGTGGTAAAATCTGTAAATTGATAGGAACTTTGTCAATGTAATAAACCGAAGCATCCAAAGGTATAATTCCGAAATAATATTGAACCAAACATAGGGCGATACCAATAATATTTCCCCAAAACAGTCCTTTTGAAATTAAAAAACCCGACTGATAAAGGAATATTTTACGTATTTCCCAGTTATTATAACCAAGTGCTTTTAATAATCCTATCATATTTGTTCGCTCAAGTATTAAGATAAGCAGCCCCGATATCATATTAAATCCAGCAACAACAAGCATAAGAGCCAATATGATCCATACATTAATATCTTGCAGGTTAAGCCAATCGAATATTTGAGGATATCGCTGTTTAATGTTACTGATTTTAAGTTTTGAGCCATCTTCGGTAAACTGGTACCCAGCCACATCAAATACACTATCGGTTAATGCATCCAGTTTATCGTAATTATGAATCAGTATTTCGTAACCGCTAATTTGTTCCTCATTCCAATTATTCAACTTCTGAAGGTGCCGCAAATCAACCAAAGCAAACGATTTGTCGAAATCCTCAATACTGGTCTTATAAATACCGCAAACCGAAAAAGGCCTCATTCTTGGAGGATCCTGCACAAAATAAACGGTCAAATTATCCCTAATTTTTAATTGCAATAAATTCGAAATGTACTCTGAAATTAAAATCTGGTTCGATTTAATAGTATCGTTAAACAACGGAACATTCCCTTGTGTAAGGCAACTTTGCAAAAAAGTCCAGTCATAACTATTATCAACGCCTTTAAGAATTATGGCTTGAATATTTTGGTTCGTTTTAATGATACCCGATTTGGTGATAAAAATTTGAGAATGTTTTACCCCTTCAATTTGGTTTATCAATTCCTGCGAAATCTGGCCTTTATAAATAGGCGTAGTTTCAAAGGAATTATTTGAGTCGAAATTAGTAATTTGAATGTGCGATCCAAAGCCAATGACTTTATTTTTAACCTCATTTTTAAACCCGGTAACAATGGCAACGCTCAAAATCATTACCGCTAAGCCAAGTGCAATACCAAAAACGGCAATCTTAACGATGGGTCCTGAAATTTGTCGCTTATTATCCCCCGATTGGGTTATTTTACGAGCAATAAAGAGTTCTGCATTCAATGTTTTAGGATTTAACGTGGAAGCAAAAATAGTAAATTCACCCATAGTATCAACAGTAAATTAGCAGGGAAACCGCATTTAGAAATGTAAAAACAAAAACAGTCCACGAATTCATTCATTAGATTAAATATTTTATCTTGTGAACCTTAATAAATAGGATTAGATGCATAACGACGGATACAGGGAAAAGGGACTTAGGCAACAATTGGTAAATGAGCTTATCCAAAAAGGAATAAAAGATAAGCGGGTAATTGATGCCATTGGAAAAATTCCGCGGCATCAGTTTATGGACAGTGCCTTTGTAAATTTTGCTTATGTTGATAAAGCATTTCCCATTGGTAGCGGTCAAACCATCTCGCAGCCTTTTACGGTAGCAAAACAAACAGAATTACTTGAGTTAGTAAAAGGGGACAAAGTACTTGAAATTGGCACCGGTTCCGGATATCAAACGGCGGTGTTAATTGAACTTGGAGCCAAAGTTTATACCATTGAGCGGCAGCGGGGATTATTTCTGAAAACACAGCAGTTTCTGCCCAAATTAGGTTACAATCCCCAATTTTTTTATGGTGATGGTTATTTGGGAAAACCTACCTATGGCCCTTACGATAAGATATTGATAACCGCAGGAGCTCCTGATATTCCAAAACTACTTATTGAACAACTTAAGTCAGGGGGTTTTATGGTTGTCCCTATTGGTGAAAAAACGCAAACCATGATGCGCTATATTAAAACCAATTCTGGTGAATTATTAGAAGAAAACCATGGTGCTTTTTCTTTTGTTCCTTTGCTAAAGGGAACAGCCAACGATAAATAAAATCCTACTATTTATCTGAGGATTAAGTATTTTGTTCTTAATGGATAAAAAAACCAGAGAAATCGCTTTTAATAATTTCAATTTTTAAATTCCCATTTTCGGCGCATGTATTCAACACAATTTCAATTAAACAGTAGTGCTTGCGCCGATTTTATACTGGAAATTTATAATCCCCGAGTTATCCCGATAAATATCGGGACGGGGCTATTCAAGTTATATCCCTCCGGGATATTTTAAAAGCGATTTCCCTGATAAAAAAAACCGCTAAGGGTTACAAAGCGGTTTTTATTACAGGTATTATATTTTAATGTCCCTCGTTACAAAGAAATTTTATACGCATAAGCCTTATATCTTCTTCGGTATATTCATCCTCACCTAACTCAGTAAGGGCTTCTTGAATCGATTCACTTTTAGCAACTTCCTTAAAGTATTCATATACTTCATCCTGATGATCTTGGTCAAGCACCTCGTTTATATAGTAATCAATATTGAGTTTTGTTCCTGAAAAAACAATGGCTTCAATCTCTTTCAGCAAATCATTCATTTCAATTCCTTTCGATTGTGAAATAGCCTCTAACGAAATTTTACGATCGATGCTCTGGATAATATATACTTTTAAACCCGATTTATTTACAATGGATTTAACAATCAAATCTACCGGGCGGTCAATTTCATTCTCAACTACATAAGCCGCAATCAAATCGCAAAATTCTTTTCCATAACGTTGTGCTTTTCCTGCTCCAACACCGGTCATATTCTGCATTTCGTCTAAAGTTATAGGATAATGAATGGACATATCTTCCAACGATGGATCCTGAAAAATCACAAACGGAGGTAACCCTTTGTCTTTGGCAATTTTTTTGCGCAAGTCTTTCAACATGCTGAACAAATTTGGATCGGCTGAACCCGCACTCTGTGGAGCCGATAATTCCTCTTCTTCTTTATCGTAATCGTGATCATGTATGAGCATGAATGATTCCGGTTTTTCTAAAAAAGCATGTCCTTTGGGTGTTATTTTAAGCAATCCATAATTTTCAATGTCTTTTGATAAAAGCTTAGCAATAAGCATTTGCCTTATTACAGCATTCCAAAATTTTACATCTTTTTCACTTCCAATACCAAATTCGGGTATGTGGTGATGTTTGTACGATTTAACTCCATAATTGGCTGTTCCGCAAAGAATACTGGCAATATGATCTGCTTTAAAATACTCTTTTACTGCCAATACTACTTGCAGAACCATTTCAACATATTCCATCCCCTCAAATTGTTCTTTCGGATTCAGGCAATTATCGCATGATTCACAATTATCCTGAGTATAATCCTCACCAAAATAGTGAAGCAAATGCTTGCGCCTACATAGGGCTGATTCTGCATACGAAACTGTTTCCAGCAGCAAATGACGACCAATTTCCTGCTCGGCTACCGGTTTTCCCTGCATGAATTTCTCAAGTTTCTGAATGTCTTTGTAAGAATAAAAAGTTATACATTTCCCTTCTCCTCCATCCCGACCAGCTCGCCCAGTTTCCTGATAATAACCTTCCAAACTTTTGGGGATGTCATAGTGAATTACCAACCGGACATCGGGCTTATCGATACCCATTCCAAAAGCAATGGTTGCAACAATAATGTCAACATCCTCCATCAAAAATTTATCCTGATTCCCCGAGCGGGTATTTGAATCCATTCCGGCATGGTAGGGTAACGCACTAATACCGTTCACTTGAAGGGTTTCCGCTAATTCCTCCACTTTTTTGCGACTTAAACAGTAAATAATCCCTGACCTACCCACATTGTTCTTCAGAATTTTAATGATTTCTTTGGTAGCATCGGTTTTTGGTCTTATTTCGTAATAAAGGTTTGCCCGATTAAAGGATGATTTAAAAACATCGGCATCAATCATTCCCAGATTTTTTTGAATATCATTCTGTACTTTAGGGGTAGCAGTAGCTGTTAATGCAATAATGGGAGCTTTCCCAATTTCCTCAACAATTGGCCTTATCCGACGGTATTCTGGCCTGAAATCATGACCCCATTCCGATATACAGTGTGCTTCATCAATAGCATAAAAGGATATGGTAAGTTGCTTTAAAAATTTTATGTTTTCTTCTTTTGTAAGCGATTCAGGAGCTACATAAAGCATTTTTGTTTTTCCACCCAGAATGTCGGTTTTAACGGCTTGTATTTCCGATTTCGACAACGATGAATTAAGAAAATGAGCCACCCCATCAACTTCACTAAAACCTCTCATGGCATCTACCTGATTCTTCATGAGTGCAATCAATGGGGAAATTATAATGGCTGTACCTTCTAATATTAAAGCCGGTAACTGATAACACAATGACTTTCCGCCTCCTGTTGGCATAAGAACAAAAGTATCCCTTTGTGCTAGCAAATTTTGAATGATTTCTTCCTGATTCCCTTTAAAAGTATCAAAACCGAAATGCTTTTTTAAATGACTGGTTAATTCCATACTTTAACACACTTTCAGTGCAATATTATTTTTTGGAGCGCTAAATTAATATAACGTAAACATTGTTTAACTAAGTTACTAAAAATTATTCATTAATAATCATGTTACCATTTTTTGTTTAAAGTAATTTATAATAGCCCCTCTTTTATAAGTGTTGGTTGATATTTGATTTTACATAACCTTCTGAATTTATAGGTATTATGAACTACTAACAACGCAGTATAGTTTTAAAAAGTCTGAATACGGTTGATTATTTTTTCAATTTGTTTTAAAATAGCTCACTATATTTGTTCAAAATAAAAATTAATGAAAAGCCACATCAAAATAATTGAATCGGGAAAAAAAGTAGTACTCCATGAGGCAGAAACTATAAAGAACTTAGTTACGTTTATCAATGATGATTTTGCTAAATGTGTAGAGCTTATCTATCACAGTGAAGGCAGAGTTATTATTACCGGTATTGGAAAAAGCGCCAATATTTCCCAAAAAATTGTTGCAACTCTTAATAGTACTGGAACACCGGCTATTTTCATGCATGCAGCCGATGCCATACATGGTGATTTAGGGATTGTGCAGAAAAACGATGTGGTTATTTGTGTTTCACGCAGTGGCGATACTCCAGAGATAAAGGTACTTATACCGCTTCTGAAAACCATGGGTAATAAGATTATTGCCATGATATCAAACACTCATTCGGTGTTGGCTCAACAGGCCGATTATATTTTGAATGCATTTATTGATAGCGAAGCTTGTCCAAATAATTTAGCACCCACATCGAGCACCACCGCCCAATTGGTTATGGGAGACGCTTTGGCCGTTGCCTTACTTGAATATCGTGACTTTTCATCCACCGATTTTGCCAAATATCATCCGGGAGGTACTTTGGGTAAAAAATTGTACTTGAGGGTTAACGATTTGTACCACAACAATCAAAAACCGCAAATAGCTGAAGATGCCAGCATTGATCAAGTAATTATGGAAATGACCACGAAACGGCTGGGAGCTACCGCCGTAGTTAATGCTATTGGGGAGCTAAGCGGAATCATAACTGATGGTGATCTTCGGCGGATGCTGATATCTAAAAGACCTATTAACGAGTTGCTTGCCCAAGATATTATGGGAAAAAACCCCCGAACCATTGATGAAAATCAGTTAGCTGTTCAAGCCTTTCAGGTAATGGAGCAGAATAATATTACCCAGCTAATTGTTGTTAATGGAACCAAATATGTGGGCATGATTCACATTCATGATATTCTTAAAGAAGGAATCGTGTAAGTTTATTAACAACACGGCGTTAATAAGAATATTGTGAACCATAGAATATTAAAAAGTAATTCGCATAGTTTTGTAAAAAACTAGTTGCATGCTCAAAATAGCTGTTGTAGGAAATACCAACCATCATCAATATATTAAGGCCATTGAAGAAAATCCGGCCTTTTGCTTATCCGGGATTTTTGACCCAAGTTTTCAATTTGAAATTCCTAAAGAATTTAAAAATAAACCCGTATTCTGTAGTTTTTCTGATATGGCTTTACATGCTGATGCCTTTGTTTTTGCAGGTACAGAGAATACTTACTTTCCTTTAATTGAGTTGGCTCTTCAATACTCGAAACCTGTTTTTTTACACAATACCTATTATTTAAATTATGAGGAGCACCTGCATTTAGTTAAATTGAAAGATGAAGCAGGGGTAATAATTCAAATTTATCATGCGTTTATGTTTCATGATGCTTATAATGAATACATAAAGGTAAGTAAAACACCTCTTTTGGTTGATTGCTTATTTACGGGAATGAATGAAATAAATTTATTACCTATTGTAAGGCAGCAGGTTAGCGGCATATTGCCAATGTTTTCCAAAAATTTAAAAAGAGTAACTGCAAATACCATCTCTTCTTTTTCAGAAATTCCCGATATTATAAACCTCCGCATGGACTTTAATAACGGCAGCGTGGTAAATATATCAGTAAATTCAGTTGAAAAAGAGTTTCAGCATTTAATTAAGGCGTATGAATACAATTCCAATTATCGCATTGATTTTCAACAGAATTTAGTGAAATGCACCCATGCATCGCAAGATTTTTTGACTTGCACCAATTCACTAAATAACACCACAGAAAAACTAATTGCAAAGCAATTGGAAAACTTCTATCAAAATATTATAAAACATACTGCTCCATTGAATTCTATTGAGAATGAATGCCATACCTTCAGAGTGATGGAAAAGGTTAAAGAAAAACTTAGGGTATGTGTTAACTTCTTATAATCCGCCTCATTTTTTCCTTTCTTTGCAATAATTCATTTATAACATCGTTTACATTTAAACTTGTTGCTTATGCAATTCAGTATTGGTACCAATGCAAGTATACTATTTATGCTACTTATTACTTCCAGTTGCGATTATATCAATCCTTCTGAACGTATTCCATCGTATATTCAAATTGATAGTATTTTATTGGAACACGAAGAATCGCTGGGGATTAGTGATGCTTGGGTTTATGTGAATACTGAATTGATTGGTGTTTTTGAATTACCAGCTACTATTCCGGTTTTAACTGAAGGAATGGCAGATATAATGATATCGGGCGGAATTAAGGTAAATGGCATGAGCTCCAGTCGTACATTTTATCCGTTTTATGAATCGTACCGGGTATCGAAAGAATTAAAAAGTGCGGAGGTAATTACAATTAATCCTACCATTGGCTATGATAATGCATTAGCTCAAATTCCGTGGAAAGAGAATTTTGATGAAGGTGCTATAAAATTTGAACATGATACTACCATAAAATATGGATTTATAAAAGATTCTCAAGCACCTATTGAAGGTAATTTTTGCGGCTTAATTGAAATGGATAGCTCAACAAATCTTTTTTATGAAGTTTCGGTGGATGAAATTGCCAAACCGGAAAATATAACTCAGGGATATTTTTTGGAAATGAATTTCAAATCAGACATAGTATTTAACTTGACACTCATTATAAACAATAAGAGTGAAATCGTTCAAATTCCTTTAGTAGAATTTAATCCAACAAAGGAATGGAGAAAAATCTACCTCGATTTATACGCCACTTTATCAGCCTATCCTACGGGAACTAAGTTTAAAGTTTCGCTGAATAATTACAATTATGCAACCAATTCGGCCTTAGAACAATCATTAGTATTAAATCCAAAAATCTGGATCGACGATATAAAAATTGTGCAATAGTTTAAAAAATGATACAAAAAAGTCCAAAGATTCAAGTAGCCAAATACGTTACTGCAGATTATTTTGCGGCCTTGGCATCATGGGTCATTTTTTTTATTTACCGTAAAATCGTAATTACAGCTCCCCTTTATACTCCATCAAGTAAGGAAATTTTTAATAGTAACTTCTATGCCGGAATTGTTTTAATTCCCCTTTTTTGGTTATTAATATATTATGTATCGGGTGAATACCATGATATTTATCGAAAATCACGTTTACAAGAGCTAGGAAAAACAATATTTATAGTTACGTTAGGAGTTATTTTTATATTTTTCCTTTTAATACTTGACGATACCATCATATCATATAAAAACTACTATCAATCATTTTTTTTCCTATGGGGAGTGCACTTTATCTTGACCTATTTACCAAGAGTAACTATTACCACCAGAACGAATTCTAAAATTCAAAATCATAAAATTGGTTTCCCCACTCTGATAATTGGAAGCAACGAACAAGCAGTGCAACTCTATTTTGATTTGCAACGAAAACCAAAATCAGCAGGAAACCAAATTGTTGGTTATATAACTGTGAATGGCGATAATAAAACCGCTTTAAGTGATTACATACCATACTTAGGGAAACTAGATACTCTGATTACTACTATAAACCAACAAAAAATTGAAGAAGTGATTATAGCTATTGAACCTTCGGAACGGGAAAAAATTCAGCAAATTTTGGTGAAAACAAAAGCCACTAATGTTTTAACCAAAGCCATTCCCGATTTATTGGATATTATGGCGGGCTCTGTTAAGATGTCGTCACTTTTTGGTGTGCCATTAATAGAATTGTCGCACGAATTGTTACCCGCCTGGCAAGAAAACCTGAAACGGGTAATTGATGTTTCTTTTTCAACCATTGCATTAATAATACTTAGCCCGTTATTTTTAGTTTTAGCTTTATGGATAAAATTTACATCAAAAGGACCCATTTTATATTCACATACAAGAATGGGTCGGTATGGAAAACCCTTTAAAATATATAAATTTAGGTCAATGTTCCTTAACGCTGAGCAAAATGGCCCGGCTTTAAGTAGTAAAGATGACCCAAGGGTAACTCCATTTGGACGGTTTATGCGAAAAACAAGGTTAGATGAATTGCCCCAGTTTTATAATGTATTAAAAGGTGATATGTCATTAGTTGGACCCAGACCTGAAAGAGAATTCTTTGTAAATCAGATAGTTCAAAAGCTCCGCATTACTTATTACTTTTTAAAGTAAGACCAGGAATAACTTCATGGGGCCAAGTAAAGTTTGGATATGCCGAAAATGTGGATGAAATGATTAATCGGTTAAACTATGATATGATATATTTGGAAGATATGTCGCTATATATTGACCTGAAAATTATGATATATACTATTAAAACCATATTTGAAGCAAGCGGCAAATAAAAAATCCTAACCTAATGCTACCATGACTTTAATCATGTAAGCTCAATCTTTAGCGTTAAAATATAATTCTATCTTTGGCATCGTTTTTTTATCCTAAAAATCGATGTATCATGCACCATTCCATTAAATTTGTTTCAGCTCAAGAGGCGGTAAAAATTATAAAAACCAATGATAGAATTCACATTCACAGTGTAGCCTGTGCTCCTCAGCGGCTTATTGAAGCCATGTGTGAACGAGGGAAAAGCGGTGAATTCAGGAATGTTAAAATTCAACACCTTCATACCGAAGGACCTGCACCCTATGCTTCCAAAGCTTTTGAAGGAATTTTTCAACTTCAAAGTTTTTTTGTAGGTCACAATGTTCGTCAAGATACTCAAGACGGTTACGCCGACTATATACCCGTTTTTTTACATGAAACCCAGCGTCTCATCCGTGAAGGATACACCAAAGTAAATGTGGCAATGGTGCAGGTTTCGCCACCTGACAAACATGGGTATGTATCATTGGGAACTTCTGTAGATGCAACCTTAGCCGCCGTACAAACTGCCGATATAGTTATTGGCGTAATAAACCCGCATATGCCCCGTGCATTTGGAGATGCCATGATCCGTGCTACTTGTATCGATATTTTTTGCGAGGACGACAGCCCATTGATTGAGGCCCATTTTACCGACCCTGACCCCATTGAAGTGGCTATTGGAAAGAACGTTTCCGAATTGATTGACGACGGAGCCACGCTGCAAATGGGAATTGGTGCAATTCCAAATGCGGTATTGGCCCAATTGGGAAACCATAAAAACCTTGGGGTGCACACTGAAATGTTTGCCGACGGTATCTTACCCTTAGTAGAAAAAGGAGTGGTTAATGGGGCCATGAAAGGAATTGATGTGGGCAAAATGACTTCGACCTTTTTAATGGGAAGTAAGAAATTATACGATTTTGTAGATGATAACCCTGGTGTTGTTATGAAAGATGTGGGTTATACCAACGACATTAATGTAATTTGCCGCAACCCAAAAGTTACGGCTATCAATTCTGCTATTCAGGTGGATATTACCGGTCAGGTTTGTTCCGATTCAATTGGTACTAAGCACTATTCAGGGGTTGGCGGCCAAATTGATTTTGTAAGGGGGGCATCAATGAGTCCAGGCGGTAAACCCATTATTGCCATGCCATCGGTAACACAAAAAGGAATGAGCAAAATTGCACCCATGCTGCATTTAGGCGCCGGTGTAGTAACTACCCGTTCCAATATGCATTGGATGGTTACTGAATATGGGTCGGTAAACCTGTATGGTAAATCGTTGCAAGAACGGGCCAAGTTAATTATAAGCATTGCTCACCCAAACCATCAGGAATCACTTGATAAAGCTGCTTTTGAACGGTTTGGTCCGCACTACCATTTTGTTTCATAAAGTTAGCTGACCTATAAAATTAAATCTAAAAAAGCTCCCGCGGTAATCAACTTATCTTGGGAGTTTTTTGTTCCCTGTAAGCTAAGCCGAAAAAAAACTTTAATAGGCAAACAAATTCATTTCACCCATAGAAATTCCTATTTTGGTCAAATAGAAAACTTTATATATAGCGCATTTTAAAACTTCAATAAGGCGATACCGTAGTAAGGAACCAATTGAAAGTTATAATTTCTGATTTATAGCTGCGGTGCATATTAAAATATAATTATCTTTAATGAAAATCTTAACTGATGAAGGCTCGCATTAAAATTATAATTATTGCTTTGATTCTAGGTGCAATCCCTTTCGCAATAGGGCTGACTCAACCAAAGGAGCGGCTAATTACTGAAATGGCAGTAATTGACAAAATGTATTATTTTATTATTGCTGACATAACAAATCATTGGGAAGAACCTGCATGGAGACATGATTTGGATACCATGATTCAACAGCAAGTAGTTGATGGACAGGATGCCTGGATGGAAAATTATACCAATGGAGATTCTGTTTTATTGATCACTCAAAAAATTGCAGAAACTGATTATATTAGAATTATTCATCGACCCGATGGAAAACAATTGATGCGGATAATAACCGTGGCCGATTTTAAGGGTAAAACTGCTATCCGGATGTCGGAGGAGGATTTTGTAACCAATCCTTACAAGCGCTTTATGTATCTGGTAAACGATCCCATTAGGAAGCGGATACAAAATTACCTGACCGATTTGACAGAAAAAAACAAACCGGATCCGAACGCGGAAAATCTGGAAAACAGTAACTAGTCGAACGTGAGAAACCCTACAAATTTTTCCTTCTTTGTCCTTTTACTTGACCAAAAGGACCAAAAGTCAAGCGAAATTTCCGAATTTAGATAATTCTATAATTTCTCCGAATCACCTTCTGCGATAAAGAGCATCTGTTGTTTTCCAATTGATATGGCTACTATTCAAGAATTATCTATATTCCACGCCAAATTTCGCCTGCCCACCGCACCGGTATAGTTTAATAAGGTACTTTAGCATTAAAATCAGTTATCAGTAAATATGTATTACAACTTTTTATGCCTTTCCCAGTTTAACAGAGAATAAAAATTAAGCAAATTCTACCATAAAATTCATTTAAGATATAAAAACCTGGTAGATTTAACCACATAAAAAACATGTCTGAAAATATTCACATGCAATATATTCAATATATTACATTCTTGTAAATTGTTTTTCGCGTTTGACTAACTAACTTTTGTTTAACTACAATAAAAAATCCGGAAATAAACTTTCCGGATTTTTTATTTGTATCTATTTTGACTCAGGCCCTTGAAGCCATTGGTCGAGCCAACCTTTGAACTCGCGTTGCCATAAGATACCATTTTGAGGTTTTAACACCCAATGGGTTTCCGAAGGAAAGAACAACAGCTTGCTTGGAATGCCCATCAATTGTGCTGCATTAAATGCCGCCAACCCTTGGGTATATGGAATTCGATAATCGTGTTCACCATGAATAACCATTATTGGGGTATTCCAATTTTTCACAAAATTATGGGGCGAACCGGCATACGATTTCATGGCTTGTTTATTATTGGTTTCCCATGGTGCACCTCCTTTTTCCCAATTATCAAAAAACATTTCGTCGGTGGTAATGTATTCCATTTCAGAATTAAATACTCCACAATGTGTAATAAAAGCTTTAAAACGGCCCTGGTGGTTTCCGGCTAACCAGTTTACGGAGAATCCACCAAAGCTAGCACCAATAGCAGCTAAGCGGTTTTTATCAATAAAGGGCTCTTCTTTCATAACATCGATTGCCTTTAATAAATCCTGCATGGCTTGACCACTATTATCTTTGCTAATTTGGTCAGTCCAGGCTTGGCCCATTGTGGTGACACCCCGGCGGTTTGGAGCAACAATAATATATCCATTGGATGCCATTTGGTTAAAGTTCCACCGGTAACTCCAAAATTGACTTAATGTAGATTGTGGTCCTCCTTCGCAATAAAGAATAGCCGGATATTTCTTTGTTTTGTCGAAATGGGGTGGATAAATAACCCAAACCAGCATATCTTGGTTGTCGGTGGTTTTAATCCAGCGCTTTTCAACGGTAGCCATCGTTAATTGATCAAGCAGGTGCTTGTTTTCGAATGATAGTTCGGTGTTTTCACCCGTTGCTTGATTAATGGAATATATTTCAGCGGGTTTAGTCATCGATACCCTTTCACCCACAAGTTTTTCACCGGCTAATGCAACAGTATGATAATCGTGCATCCCCTCGGTAATTGCCTTAATTTCCCTTGAAGCTATATTCATTTTATAAATTTGGAACGTAGCCATTACACCTGCTACAAAGTAAAGGTTTTCACCAGCATCAGCCCAAGTCAGGCTTGATGGACTGTAATCAAATTTATCGGTTAGGTAGGTTTTTTCGCCCGATTCAAAATCCATCACAAACAAGCGCTCTTTATCGGCTTCAAAACCACCTCGTTCCATACTCAACCAATATATTTTATTTCCATCATGGGCAAAAAATGGGGCGCGATCATATCCCGGCATTCCTTCAGTCAGGTTTTTGGTTTCACCGTTTTCCAAACGATACAAATACACATCGGAATTGGTGCTTAAGGTATAATCTTTCCCTTTTAGTTTTTTGCAGGTGTAGGCAATTTGTTTGCCATCGGGGCTCCAGCTAATTTCTTCAATTCCTCCGAAAGGCATTAATGGGGTATCGAAAGGTTCACCGGGCATAATATCCTTAGCATCAGCAATTGAATTTCCATCGAAAGTGGCTACAAAAATATGGCTGTAAGCTCCGTCTTCCCATGTATCCCAATGACGATACATTAAATCAGTAGCAATTCGTCCATCGGCTTTTGGAAGATCGGGATAGATGTCGGCGGTGTTTTTATCAACTTTCACATCGGTGGTAAACAAAACTTTGGTGCCATCGGGCGAAAGAATTAAGTTAGCAATATCACCAACCACAGCGGAAAGTTGTTTTTTATTGGTTCCGTCAGTATTCATAATCCAGGCTTGCACCGATCATGATTCTGGTGAAAGGAATACAATTTGCTTTCCGTTGGGGAGCCAAACGGCATTATACTCATTATATTTTGTTTGTGTGATTTGTTTTTTATTGGCACCATCAACATCCATTATAAAAAGCTCCCGATTGCTTTTGTTTTGTTCAATACTTAAATACGAAACCCCGTACAAAAGTTGGGTTCCATCGGGCGAAACCTGCACATCGCCCAATCGCCCAAAGCTCCACAATACTTCAGGAGTCTGTATGTCGGAGGTCAACTTGAGTTCACTCTTTTTTATTAAAGAGGGCTCTGTTGTTGAGGGTTTTTCCGGTTGGCAAGCCATAAAAAAGCTAACAACCAATCCATAAAATAGTATTTTCTTCATTTTAAGGTTTGTTTTATATGAATAATGTGCCAAGGTAATTAGGATTCGCTCTAATGCAAAAAAATATAAGATGTTGCATAAACCCAAATTCAGCATTTGAAATGCTGAATCGATTATCCCGGGAATTCTTCTTGTTTTTTTGAATTTTGTCTTTCACCCAAATTGAGCGATTTGCTACCACAAATCTCCTCACTTATCCAACCAAGCTTTAAAATCCTGAACTTTTTCGCGAGCCACAACAATCAATTCTTCGTCAAGGCCATCAATATTTAATTTCAAACGGCTGTTGCTATAGGCTACCATGCTTGAACACGCATTAATGGATACAATGTGTTTTCGGTTTATCTTAAAATAGTGCTCCGTATCAAGCAAATCTATAAGTTCATCTAACGAGTAATCAATTGGGTAACTTCGCTTGCCTTGTGTAAAAAGGAAGGTTCCCTTTTCGAGACTATAAAAAGCCAAAATTTCTGCAATGGGGATGGTCTTTATTTTATCGCCTACTTTTACCATAAACCGCGATTTTTTGGCGTGTTGTTGGCTTGCTTTCGATAAATTCAATAAACTTTCAATCTGCAAGGAGGGTGAAAACTGTTTAGCCTTTTGAATGGCTTGCTGCATGCGTTCTTCCTCAACCGGTTTCAGCAAATAATCAATGCCATTGGTTTTAAATGCCTCAATGGCATATTGATCGTACGCGGTGGTGAAAATGATGGGACAGGTAATTTTTACCTGTTAAAATATTTCAAAACTAAGCCCATCGGCCAATTGTACATCCGAAAAAATCAAGTTAATGGCATGATTTGCTTTAATAAACTGAACGGCCTCGCGTACGGTTTCAATTTTAGCTATTACCTTCATTTCAGGGGCAACGCTGCCGATTAAGCGTTCTAAATGATTGGCTGCACGGGTTTCATCTTCAATTATAAGTACATTCATTTCTCGTCGGCTTTTATAATTGGAATTTGAACCCGGTAAATCTCG
Organism: Salinivirgaceae bacterium; assembly: GCA_041664345.1. Classification (GTDB taxonomy): domain Bacteria; phylum Bacteroidota; class Bacteroidia; order Bacteroidales; family SZUA-534; genus GWE2-40-63. Next base: position 64,026 of record JBAYKX010000018.1, on the reverse strand, counting down.
TCATTACTTTCGATAATCAATTCCTTATCGGTAAAAAAGCTGTATTGCTGTTTAATATTGGCCAACCCGGTTTTTTTTGAGTCGTTGCCCACATTTTTAAATTGGTAATTGTTGCTTACTTCAATATAATCGTGAGTACGTGTAACATTAATGGTTAAGGGCTTGGCCGTTGATATTTCATTATGCTTCACGCAGTTTTCAATCAATAGCTGCAAGGCCATGGGGACAATGAGTTCATTTGGTTTCGAATCTAAATCAAAATTAAGCGTAAGTTTGTTTTCGAACCGGGTTTTCAACAAAAAAGTATATGATTTCAAAAACTCCAATTCATCAGCAATAGGCACCAGCTCTTTTTCGCGGTTATCGAGCACATACCTGAAAAGTTGGCTCAATTGCTTGATAAAATTCACCGCTTTTTTGGGGTCATCGTAAACCAAATCGGTTAGTACATTAAAGCTATTAAAAAGGAAATGAGGATTAATTTGATTTTGCAGTGCTTCGTATTTATATGCAAGCATTTGGGTCTTAAACTGTTCAGCTTCAAGCACCGAATTTTTCCAGGCCTTTAAAAAACCTACAGCTGTAAAAAATAACGTAATAATAAAGGAAAATATCAGAACATAAATACTTGATTGTAAAGCCCATTTAATATAGTTTTCAGGGAAATGTCCATAAACCAGCCGCATCATAATGGTTTGAATAATCAGGTAAGCAACAATGCCATACCCTATAACAAAAATTACACCCAATAGTGTCCTCTTTACAGGTCTATCAGTCCACGAAAAACGTTCAGATAATTTATTATTAATATAAACATGTCCAGTCCATTGTGTTATGCAAATAAAATATGCCCAAACTAAGGTGATACTAAATTCAGAAAAACTTGAAAGCCAGCCGCGCCAAAACAATAACATGGTCAATAAGGCAATAATGAGATTTATCAAAAACAGTTTCCAGAGTTTTTGATAAGGATTTACATATTGTAATAGTTTAAGCATGTTTATCATGTTAAAATCTAAATATACAATTTTTAACCTTTGGGAAATAAATCCCAAAGGTTTTTAGTTGGTTCAAGTTGTTCCAAAGTTTGTTAGGCTTTCCCTAATCTCAAATTTATCCCTGAAGTGATTTTACTAGTGATTCTACTTGGTTTTTTCCCCAACGAGGATGCAGTCGCGATTTTATCTTGTAATTGTCCCAGCCGTCATGCAATAGCTGTGCTTTTGCAAGATAGGGTTTGATGTCGTTTCCAAAAAAGCGGGCAGTACCGATTTCATTCTGCAATTGAATAAACTGAGCTCGCGGATTGTTCGGTTCAATTCCTAATGCCCTGCCAATTGCCTGGCCTGAAAGCTGCCCGAATTTTTGCCCACGCTCTTGCGGATTTACCACCAAACGACCCGTATAATAAAAAGCTTGCAACGTGTAAACCTCTGATTCATTGGGTGCCAATGTCAACAATTTGTTGATGCCTATTTCGGCTTTATCAAGATATTCGTCTTTTTTGGCACTACTTTCATTCTCCATAAAACTCATTAAAATATAGCATTGGGCTTCGTAATACACGGGTAGCCACTCCTCTATTTCAACATTGGCAATTACACTAAACTGGTTGGCCAGATTCTGATAATCGTCAATGGATTTACATTCGCCAAATTTGGGTAAAGTTTGTCCCATTTTTTGATAATACTTTGGTCCGGCGGCCATTAAAAATCCTGCAAACAAAAGTGCTGCTGATACTAACATTGTTTTTTTCATAGTTGTAATTTTTAAAATGTATATATTAATTTATTTTATCCATTTGGTTTATATCCCCTTGTCGCGAAAGTGTAATAAAACAAGCTACCAAAAAGAAGCGCTTGGCTGCGGGTAAAATGGGTGTTGCTTCATAAACTCCATCAGCATTTGGGGTACTTGTGTAGTTGTAACCATAATGCTGTTTAAATCCGGGCACGTTGCTTATCGAAGCATAAATTATCACATTTTGCCGGTATAAAAAGCTCCAGTTTAAATCGAGTGTTTGATATGGAATGGTTCTTTCATTATTGAATACCACACTGTTTGGATTGTTGTAGTACCTTGGCGATGCCAGTTTGTAACTTGCTCCAAGTTGTGAGCGTAGCAAGCCTATCCAGTGTTTGTAAACAAGCGTTAGGTTATGTTTGCTGGTATAATCGGGTATTGCAATCTGAGGATAATCCTTAAAGTCGCGCTTTGAATCGATGTAGGAATACGAAACCCAATACTCGCCAAACTTAATGGTTTTATTGTCGCGCCAAAACAAGTCGAAGCCATACGCATACCCTTTTCCTGTATTGTTATAAATTTCAGGATTATAGAATTCATCGCCTGCAAATTTTACCAGATTTTTATATTGCTTGTAATACAGTTCCGACCTTAATACGCGCTCATCCTTTTCAAATTGATAATTGAAGGTGTAATGGTCGGCACGCTCATAGTTGAGCGACTTGGTATATAAGAGAATGTCGTCGGCAGGGTCTTGTAAAAACCATCCATAAGAAAGGGATAACTGGCCTTTTTCCGTGATTTTGTAAGCTGCTGAAAACCGTGGCGATACACTGCTTTTGTTCAGATAGTCTGAATATTCTGCACGGACTCCCATACGGGTTACAAATTTGGTATTCGCATAAATGTCGGCTTCAACAAAGGCTGCGGCTGTTCTGTTAGTAAAACCCTTATTTATTGAATCCCACCTGCTCAGGTATTCCATGGTAAACTCCTTTGCAAAAACCTCGGCACCCATTTTTATGCGTAGGGTATTATTCATTAGTTTTCCCATGGTTATTTTAGCATGGGTTCCGTTTAAAAACTCGTTGTAATCCGATGAATCCATTGTAACATAATCCACATTATGGGTATAAGATAGACCGGTTGTTAAAATCCAATTGTGGGTTAATTCGCCCGCCCACGAAGCGTTTATAAATACATTGTTGTTAACCAAATTGTATTGGTTTTGTCCGTCTAAATGGTCCATATTTGGCTCGCTCAAAGTAAAGTTTGATTGTCCTACATTGGCATAAAGCTTGAATAAGCCCGATCTCGCAGTTTTTTGTCGGTAAGTAAGCTCGCCTGATAGCGATTCGGGGTATTTCTCCCATTGAGTGTTTTGTTGAACCAGACTCATATAGGGTTTTAAATTGTTGTAATTTAGTGAAGTGGTGAGTGAGGATTTTTCCCACGTTTTAGTCCCAGCCAAACTGCCTCCCACGGTCATCAATGAAATATTAAGCTGGTCTTGTACTGGCATTTCGTTGGTTTTAAGTGATAGTATGGAGGAAAGTGCCTGCCCGTATTCGGCTGAATAGCCGCCGGTACTAAACATGGTTCCGCTGAACATAAAGGGGTTAAACCTTCCGCGTACCGATGTGTTGGGGGCTGAGGAGCTGTAGGGTACATAAACCAACGTACCGTCAATAAAAGTTTTTGACTCATTTTCATCGCCACCTTTTACAAACAATTTGCCCGATTCGCCATTGGTAGTAGTACCTGGTAAGGTTTGAATGGCTCCATAAATATTGCGTGTTGCGCTGGGTGTGGTAACCATATCGAGCGATGTTATGGCAATCGATTTCTTTTTATCGCCGGCCTCGAAAGTCCCCGCTGAAATGTTTACCGCTTCCAATTCATTAAAAGCCTCATGCAGCTCAATGTTCAGATTCAAAGAGGTACCATTTAAATCAAGCTCTTGAGTGTAATTTTCAAAGCCAATATTATCTACTTTCAGTAGTTGTTTACCTTCCTCGCCGGTTTTTAAATTAAATTGGCCATTTGCATTGCTGGTAGTTCCGTCATAAGTTCCATCGAGGTAAATATTGGCTCCAACCAACAAAACACCTTGTTTGTCTTTTACAATACCGGTAATGGTGGTTTGTGCTGCCCCGGTTAGCGTTAAAATTGTAAGGATGAGGTACAGAATTGATTTCATTTTCTAATGCATTTGCTTGTTTTACTGTGCAAATCTGCATTAAATGAAAAAGCTATAAAAAAAAGAGTAGCCGAAGTGTTGAATTAGGGCGATAAATTGTGAAATATTAGTACTAAATAATTTTAAATCGAAAAATAATCCCAAATTCAGCATAATTTGGGATAAACATGTCAATTACTATTTGAGAGCATGACTTCGGATAAGAATTAATAGAGGTTAGTAGCTAATTGCATACAATTTGTTTGTTTTGCTATATACCCCTTCCCCTGTCGTTCCGATAGCTATCGGAATCCCCTTGTGAAGGGGAAGATGTATATTCCTAACAGTAATGCTAAATTGAAATGATCTCCCCTAAGCCTAGGGGAGATGTCGACAGACAGAGGGGTAATAGACTATATCTAATCCTGAATTTTACTGCTTTTATGTTATGTATTTATCTACCGACCTCTGAAAATTAAAAAAGAAGGTTCTCAAACAGTTGAAAACCCCCCTTTTTAAAATCGTATAACCAGTTATGGATTTACTTCAATAGCATGCATAGCATTGAGTTTGACTTTTACCGGGCAATTCTCCACCGGACAAGTTTCGGCTGGTTCCTTATGTTTTTTATTACTAGCGGGTTCCCATCCCATAATCAGATATAATACAAAGAATCCAACAATGTATGCCAACATAACGTGCCACCCTTTGCGCAACCAAAGCATAACATTGCGGGCTTCGGGAAATTTATTGGTAATGGCAACCCCAGCCGATGAACCAAACCAAATCATGGAGCCACCAAATCCTACGGAATAGGCCAGCATACCCCAGTCGAAATGGCCTTGGTCGAGGCACAGTTTGGTCAATGGAATGTTATCGAAAACTGCTGAAACAAATCCTAGAATAAAAGCGGTCATCCAAGAGGCATCGGGAAGGGTTTCAACCGGCATAAACGATGCGGCAGTTACCAAACACAAAAGAAAAATAGAGCCTTTCATTGATGCACCTATTTCACTCCAAGGCATTTTGATAAAGAAAGCACCCATAACAATAGCCAACCAAACTCCCAATGCCGGCATATCGTAATATACATTTGATAAAATAGCACCTATAAGTATCAAAATAACAACACCTAAATTTGCCCAATCTACTTTGGCACCTGGTTTAACATCGGCTGTAATTTGCTGGTGCTTATCTTGTTGGTGGGCGCCAAACCAGGCGATAATCACTAGTGCAACAATAGCAGCTACATAGGCATGGAAAACATTAAAAGCTGAAACACCATCAATCCACATCATGGTAGTGGTGGTATCGCCAACTACACTGCCTGAACCCCCAGCATTTGATGCTGCAACAATAGCCGCAATATATCCAATATGCACTTTGTTTTTGAATACCACCAAGGCAATGGTACCACCTATCATGGCAGCAGCAATGTTATCGAGGAATGACGAAAGAATGAAAACAAATATTAACAGTACAAATGGACCTTTCCAATCGTTGGGTAGGTATTTTGGAAGGATATCAGGAACTCCTGATTCTTCAAAAATCTTTGCCAACAAGCCAAATCCGAGCAACAAGCCAAAAAGGTTAACTAAAATTCCCCATTCCCCCTGTCGTAATTCTTTATGCACCAGTTGATCCACTATGGAATTGGTCCCAAACAAATGTTCAGCATAAGGATAATCCGCAATAAAAAATAATTTGTACAAAATTATCGTGGTAAGTCCTATTAACGCCACCCAGAATGTTTGGTGATGAAATAATGCAACTCCCAACAATGTTAACGCGAACAGGAAAAACTCAATGCGGATGCCTCCAATAGAAGCACCGGCTGAACCCCCTTCGGCAAAAGCCCAAAAGGGAATTAATACCATGGCTGATATTATAAAAAGCCCTTTAAAAAATTTTGTTGCCATACCTAAAAATAAATTGGTTACTTTATTACTTATTGTTAACTATTGCCAGAAACATTTAGCTGACTTAAGAAAAGTCAACAATCAAAATGCTTCAAATTAATGGGCTAAAGTATAAATAAAGCATTTCAAAATATAATTTAGTATGAAATTTTTATGCTATAAAGGGTTGATTTTGGCTCTTAAAAAATGTTGGATGATGATTTTACTTTTTTATAAACTTAAGGCTTATCGGTTTTTTTGTAAGGGTTGGTATATAGGTTAACATATAAATTCCATTTTTAAAATCCGATAAATCAAGTTGATAAGAATCAATTACGACTGGTAAGTCATTTAAACGAATAGTTCTAAGGGTTTTGCCAAGAATATCAGAAAGAACCACTTCGCCTTCAATTGATGAGGTAATGTTAATAAACGAAGAGACTGGATTTGGATAAATAGAAAAATTTAATAATGAGGCATTTTCATTAATTGCAGTAGCAATGTTTGCTGTAAAACTACCTTTCATACCCATCGATTCATGGGGTGTACATACGTAATTGTAAACACCGGCCACAGTAACTGTATATTCAAAGGAAGTATTGGTTGAACTCAATGGCGAATCCCATGCAGGAGCATCGTTAGGTATTACTTTTGAAGTGGTGGTATGGGTTCCACCCGCCCATTCCCAGCGAATAACATCACCAACGGTAACCGTTAATTCATTGGGCGAAAAAGAAAAACCCGTTTGTTTTATTACGTGAGTAGCAGCATTTGAATTAAAGGAAATAGACAAAAGCAATGCTAAGCTGATAATTTGTATTGTTTTCATTTCTATTTGTATTGATTCCAAATAAGAACAGATTGGAAAATAAAATGTTCAGTAATTTATAAACAAATACAAAAAATGATTCCAAATAATCATTTGGATTAAGTTCCGTGTACCTTAACGGAAATAGTTACGCAAACGTTTTATATTGCTGCTTTTCTGATAGTTAATACGTTTTGTTTGTATATAAATACCCCTATATTGGGAAACCAACACCCCCTATTGGAACATTTACCCCTTATAAAAGGAACGAGGCTTTGGATGATCTCTAATTCGTTGAGATATATTTGTGCATACGATTGCGAATTATGGAAAATACCGAAAAGAGAATAGAACACATGAAATACTATATCCTAGCTGGGATTATTGCATTTTTTGTTCTATTAGTAATTTTAATTGAGACCATTTTTTGAAAATTATTCATTAATAAGTAACAGCAATGATAAAAGAATACTTTCGAAACAGAATTATCAAGATTGGGATAGTATCATTAATTGTAATTTTCTCCCTTCATACATCAGCTCAGATTAATGTCACTGGCACTATAAAATCAGGAGCAGATGACATGCAATTGCCCGGGGTGAATGTTATTATTAAAGGTACCAGTACAGGAACTTTATCGAATATTGAAGGTAACTATTCCATTACAGTGCAATCAAAGGATGCTGTTTCAGTTTTTTCAATGATGGGTTTGCTTACCGAAGAAATTGTTGTTGGCACCCAAAACACCATCAATGTTACCATGGTTGAAGATTTAATTGGACTTGATGAAGTAATTGTTGTTGGATATGGTACCATGAAAAAATCGGACCTTACCGGCTCGGTTGGTTCCATTGAAACAAAAAGCCTTGTTGAAAGGGGGTCACCATCTGTGCTGGAATCGATGCAGGGCGCTGTTGCCGGGGTAAGTATTACACAGAGTGGAGGACGTAGCGCATCATCGGGTTACGATATCCAAATCCGTGGTAAATCATCCATCAATTCAGAGGTTACCCCACTTTATGTTGTTGATGGGGTGATTGTTGGTGATATTGATTTTTTGAACCCCCAGGATATCGAGCGTATCGACATTTTAAAAGATGCCTCATCAACGGCCATATACGGTTCGCGTGCCACTGCTGGAGTTGTGATGGTTACTACTAAAAGCGGGAAGTCGATGGGGGGAAAGGCTTCAACAAAACCATCAGTAACTTACGATGGATACTACGGTTTGACCACGATTGCACGTATGCCCGATTTTATGGATGCACAGGAATTTTATGATTTTCGGTTTCTGAATTTTCTTTCAACCAACGACGTTAGCGGGCAACGTATTTTTCGTATGTCACCCGAGAGTCATCAACAGGGAATGCTACACGATGGTTCAAGCACTTATGTAATGAAAGAAATGTTAAACAACGGAGAGTCGTACGACTGGCCTGGTATGATAGCCCAGGATGGACATGAACAAAACCATTTTAGCACAGTTAGCGGAGGCTCTGAATTGGCAGATTATTATTTCGGCACGGGTTATAACACAAACACCGGAACATACAAAGGAGATGGCCAGGACCGCTTTAATATAAAGGGAAGTATTGATACAAAAATGAGCAACTATTTTTCAGCCGGGTTGAACATTAATCTGGCTTACTCTAAGACCGATTATGCTAGCGATGATGCTATAAAAAGTGCTTTTCGGGCAAACCCATTTATGCGTCCTTACGATGAAAATGGCGAATACAATGTAAAACCCGGAAATTTTGAGGCTATGGGAACAGCTTCCTGGCAGTTTTCTGATTTTTACAATCCGTTATTATTTAACGAGGATGAAACAAAAGAAGGTAAGAAATACCGGGTATTAGGTAATGTATATTTTGAAGTCCGCCCGATTGAAAATTTATCCATAAAATCGACCTTATCGCCCAACTATGGACAAACAAGGACAGGCCAGTATAAAGGTTCCAAAACAGGAAGTACCCCTCAAGCCAATTACACCTCAACCCAAAGTTTTGACTGGACGTGGGATAACATCATAAACTATAATTTAACAAAAGGCGATCATTCTTTTGGAGCCATGGGCTTGTTAAGTATGAATGCTTATAACTACGAAAAATATTATATGGAGGTAATAAACCCCATTGAAGGTACTTTATGGTATAATTTGGAAGATGGTGAAATGCAGGATTATTATTCTGATTATAGAGAAAATAGCATGATATCGTATGCCATGCGCTTAAATTACAGCTATAAAGGCAAATATATGCTTACCGCCACGGCCCGTGCCGATGGTTCATCGCGTTTTGCAGAGGGACACAGATGGGGTACTTTCCCATCAGCAGCCGTTGCCTGGCGTATTTCGGAAGAAGATTTTATGAGTACTGCCTGGTTATCGAACCTGAAACTTCGCTTGAGTTATGGTATTACAGGTAACAACAATGGTATTGGCGATTATGCAACCCACACCACAGCTGATGGACCCAATTATTATGCATTTGGAAACCAGGGAGCTTTGGGGTACTACCCAAGTGGTGTGGTTAATTATGGTTTGTCCTGGGAAACTTCGTCGGAAACCAACTTTGGTTTTGATCTTGGACTGTTTGAAGGAAGGATAGCAGGTACCGTAGATATATACAACAAATTATCAAAAGACCTGCTTGTTCTAAGAGACCTTCCTTTGGTTTCAGGGGGAGGTGCTCTTTATGATAACCTTGGCGATGTACGAAACCGGGGTATCGAAATATCACTTACCACGATAAATATCAGTACTAAAGACCTTACATGGAAAACCACTTTTACCTTTGCTGCCAATAAGAACGAAGTTATTAAAATCAATGGTACCAGTGATTTTATAACCGATGATGAAGACCCAATGACAGCCTCCTGGTTCCTGAATCAACCTGTAAACAACATTTATAACTATGTTTGGGATGGTATTGTTACCGACCGTATGATGACAGTGCCCAATACCGATGCTGCAATAAACAATGGTTTTACACCAGGTGAACAGGTTACCCAAGCTGAATATTATTATACCGTTTATCGCTGGAACGAAGGTATGCCCATAATAGCTGACCTGAATAACGATGGGGTTATTGACGCCAACAATGACAGGAAAGTTCAGGGAAGTCAAGACCCTGCCTGGACAGGAAGCCTCAACTCCACACTTAACTATAAAAACTGGGATTTTTCATTCTCGATATATACCAAACAAAATTACATGGTATATTCAGAGTCATTATATGAATATTACAATTATGCCTATAGAGGTTGGAACAAACTTAATATAGACTACTATATTCCAGCAGGAACATTAATTGACTGTGACGGGGTAACTGCCGATGGTTTATACATAAACCCGGTTTACCAGGAACAAACCCATTACGGATCCTTTCCATTTGTTAATGGGATGGCAGCCGAAAACTATGGGGCTGGTACCTTATGGTACGAAAAAGAAAGTTACAACCTGGCAAGTATTGTTGATGCTTCATACTGGAAAGTACGAAATATAACCCTGGGATATTCCTTCAATGAAACCTTGCTTAACCAATATGGATTCCAAAACCTTAGGGTTTATATGAATATTACCAATCCATTCGTGTTTACAAAATACAAAGGGTTCGACCCCGAATGGGCAGGCTCAGAAAGCCGTTACGACGGTCCCAGCACTACAACATACCAGTTTGGTGTTAACTTAAAATTTTAATCAGAAAAAGAACAGATCGCTATGAAAAAATCGCCTATTATATTAACATTAATCTGTATTGTAGGATTTCTTACAATTACCGGTTGTGAAGACTTTCTGGATGCTGATAACAAATCAGCAGTGACCGCTGATGAACAGTTTTCAACACAAGAAGGTTTTGAAACTTTGTTAAATCAAGCCTACTACAAGCTGGACACCGTATATGAGGATCCTGCTATTTTTTGTGCCGGTACCGATTTATATGTAGGAATACGTGCCGCTGGTGATCCTACTCTTGAAGGATACACCCTTACTTCAAACAATGAAACGGTTGAAGGTTTGTATAAGAATTTGTATGCAGTGGTTGATGCAGCCAATGCTGTATTGTATTACGCCGGAAATTGTGAGGATTTTACCGAAAAGGGACTTCGTACAGAAGAAGCCCGTTTTATTCGTGCTTATGCCTATTATTTACTCTCACAACAGTTTGGACGCATACCAATTATAAAAAACTATATCAATACGGCTGAAACTTCCTATCCAAGAAATACACTGGTTGAAACCTATCAATTTATGATAGACGAATTGGCTGAATTATCGAACAGTATCCTTTTACCGGCTACCGATAATACCGGTAGGGCTAGCAAACAGTCCGTTAAAGCATTATTGGCCAAAGTGTACTTAGCTGCAGGTTGGGATATGGAAACCACGCTGACTGATGCAGAAAGTGGTACTTATTCAATTAACGGTACAAGCTATTTTACCTTAGCTGCCGCCACCGCAAAAGAGGTAGCCGATGCTGTTTCGCTTACTTTGCCCTTTGAAGATAAATGGTCGCCTTATAATGAACAAAATGAAGAGGTTATTTTTGCCATCCAGTTGGATAGAAACGCCTTTTTAGACAAAGTAAAAGGAGGAAATTCACACCAAAACAATTTTGGCACCTATCTGGGTGCAGTAACATTAGGGATGAAGTTTGTTGATTCTGATTTAAACCCCACCTCAAAAACCTACTATCTGTATGAAAAAGGCGACCAGCGTTACAATGCTACTTTTATGACTACTGTATATAATTATACTGGCGATGCTAATAACAGTAATTGGGGAAAACAGGGTTACTGGGCTTATTATAATGCAACTGCTGATGCACAAGCCGGTTTGGGGATTGCCTTTTATTTCCCGGCATGGTACGTAACCAATCAGGAAATTAGCGACTACCAGACTGCCAATGCAAACCGTTTTATTCGCGGTGAAGCTAAAAACGTTTCGCAAATTATCCGCACTTCCGATCCCGTGCGATGGATTTTATATAATGCTGATGGTACTGTTACTACTGATAATGAACAAAACTACCTGACAGCTTTAACAAAGGTAGGTACTATTCCTCCTATTAAAAAATTCGACGATCCGGCTACTGATGTCAATGCAGCTACAACCAACGGAGGTTATCGCGACTTTGTATTATTGCATATCAGCGACATTTATTTAGTTGCTGCCGAAGCTTATTTGATGGCAGGTAATGAGGGTGAAGCTCTTAATTATTTAAATGATGTGAGAACCAGGGCTGGTGCTGCTGAACTTGCATCATTTGCTTCCTATCAACGATATAATCCAGATCAGGGTGGATATGTATCAGCCGACCAAAATATTGATGTAATACTTGACGAACGTGCCCGTGAACTGCTGGGTGAATATTATCGCTGGATGGATTTACGAAGGACCCGTCAATTGGTAAAATACAACAAAACATGGAATGTGAACTTTGACATAAACAACATGAGAGGTGGCGATGGAAACCTTAAATGGTTGCGTCCGATTCCAGCCGATGAAATTGGTTTGAATACAGGCATCTCACCTTCTGATCAGAATCCTGGCTATACATCTGAAACTGCAGAATAACTGGTAATTAACTTTAAAAAAGAAAGCAATGAAAAAAGCTAAATATATATTGAATCTTTTGGCAATCTTCCTGGTATTTGTACTTGCATCATGCGAAGATGAAATTGACAGGTCAAGTACACATACCGAAAATGTCGCTGGAATGGTTATTGGGACCTATTCGGGCACAATAACTTTAGATACTACCGCTTCATTCAACGATGTAACTATTGTACTGACCAAAAATGAAAATGATTCAGTGGATGCTGTTTCTATCAATATTAAATCATCAAATTTTAATTATAGTGGTGCAACCGGTCTCGATTTGCCAGTATATTATAATACCACTACTAAGGATTTTTATGTTGATTCTCTATATCTAAATGTTGCCAAAGCTAACGATACCTATTCATTGGCTTGTGTAAATTCATCAGCGCTGAAATTTAACGGTGTCTTGAATGGTAATAATTTGTTTATGAATATCCCAATTATGGTAGTAAACAAAAGAACCATATTTCACGCCAATGGGGTTAGCTGGTATTTTAATGGAACAAAAAATTAAAGCATTAAAAAGATAATTGAACAGATAGAATAGGTTAATTCCGTCTGCCTATTTAAACACCAATAAAGCGTATATCAATTACTAATTACTAATTTAAAAACTAAATGTTATGAAAAAAAAATTACTATTATCGGCAGTTCTTTTTGCTGCTGTAGTGTTTGTAAAAGCACAAACTCCTGTAACATGGATTGCAGATGATTATTGTACTGGATTAGGTTTGGCCGCCGATGCGATAGCACTTACACCAAATCAACAAATAACAGTTGGTGATGTTACTTTTACCGCCCAAGAAGCTGCGGGAGATGGCATGGGATGGAAATACAAGACAAGTACCGATGCTGATTTTACATATAACGGCGTTACTTATAAGGCAGCTCAGGTTCAGGGACAAACCAACCCATATAATGGCAAGCTTTTAAGAGATGGCGGTGGTTGTTCAATTGCTATGTTCAAGTCAACAACAAGTGGTATATTAGATGTAGCCTTCAAATTTGGTTACAATAAAAAATTCTGGGTAGCTGCTGTTCCTGTAGCTGATTTAGCATTGCTTAATAAAGATGACTCTTTAGCATGTTCTGCCTATAAATATGAATTTGCTGCGGGACTGTACTATTGGAGTGGTTATCTTGATCCGATGACCTCACCAGCAACCTATTATGATGCTGCCGCTCCGAATTATACGGAAGCACCTGTAGATGGTATCTATTACACAGGCATTACACTTAACGTTGTTCCCGACTATGAATATTATGTTTATTTCGCTGGCTCAAAAATAATGTTATGTGGGTTAACCTATACTGCCGGTGGTGTGTCAGTTAAAGACAATATTTCAAATAATGCTAAAGTAGTTTCTCAGGAGTACTTCAATATCGTAGGACAAAAATTAGCTAAACCGCAATTGGGTGGTGTAAATATTATCGTTAAGACATTATCGGATGGTACTATTACAACAGATAAAGTGTTTATTCGTAAATAGTTAAATTTAGTTATCAATTTAAGAGAGACTGTCGGTTTGATAGTCTCTCTTTTTATCATTGATAAAAAACAACCATTCTTTTCCATTGCAATTTTAATATCTACAAAAAAATACAAGATGATACTAACCGGAAATAAAATATTCCATTTTGCCTATACTTTGTTTCTATGGGTTGTACTGTTATCAAATAGTATTTCAGTACAAGCTCAACAGATTGCATTTCCGGGAACCGAGGGTTTTGGAAAATATGCAACCGGAGGACGTGGCGGGCAGGTAATAAAAGTATCGAATTTGAACGATAGCGGCGAGGGATCGTTGCGTTGGGCAATTAATCAGAATTACCAACGTATCATTGTTTTTGAGGTTTCCGGCACTATTTATTTAAAAAGTAGGCTAAAAATTAATTATGGTGACGTAACCATTGCCGGGCAAACAGCACCGGGACATGGAATTACATTGGCCCATTACAATTTTTATGTTGAGGCCGAAAATGTTATAATCAGGCATATCCGAAGCCGTCTTTCAGCGGCAGCAGGCCAGCAGGATGATGCATTCAATTGTATTAACTGTAATAATGTTATCATTGACCACTGTTCGTTCTCGTGGAGTGTTGACGAAGTGGCATCAATGTATCACAACAAAAATTTTACAATGCAAAATTGCATTGTTGCTGAATCGTTCCATAATTCCATTCACGAAAAAGGCCCTCATGGTTATGGAGGAATTTGGGGAGGCGACTCTGCCAGTTTCCATCATAACTTAATTATGCATAATACCAGCCGGAACCCAAGGTTTCAAGGAGCCCGATGGTTTACTGACTGGGAGGAACATGTTGATTTCAGGAATAATGTTATCTACAATTGGGCATCGAATAGCATATATGGAGGCGAACCCAGTGAGCTTGACGGAAGCCCGGTTTATATAAACATGGTTAACAATTATTTTAAATACGGGCCTGCCACTTCAAGTTCTATCAGAGATAGGATTTTAGATCCCGATCCGGACCCAGTTTTCGGATATGGAAAGTATTACATTCAAGGAAACTATGTTTATGGATATCCCACAGTTACTAATGATAACTGGCTGGGCGTTGACAATGTTACCGCAGCCATAAAAGATTCCATAAAAAGCGATACGGCATTTGCCTTTGACATTACAACCATTCATACAGCAGAAGATGCATATAATTTTGTCATTCAAAATGCCGGGGCCTGTATTCCATATCGCGACACGGTGGATAGCCGATTGTTGTGGGAAGTAGCCAACGACACGGCTCTTTACGGGGGATTAAATGGTGCTAATAAAGGTATTGTTGATAATTTGGACGATGTCGGCGGTTATCCTGAATTGTTTTCTGATTGGGCTCCAACCGATTCCGATGCAGATGGTATTCCTGATTTTTGGGAGATTGAGAATGGTCTGGATCCGAATAATGCTGATGATAACCAAACTATTCTGGAAGAAAAAACTTATCCAGCCATTGAAGAATATTTAAACAGCATAGTATCTTCAAATAGCCCGTTTATGCTTCCGCCCACCGATTTAAAAGCCGAATTAACCAACATAAAAGAAATTAGTTTATGGTGGATGGAAAATGCCAATGATGAGACAGCTTACTTAGTCTGGCGCTCCGAAGGCGTTGAATTTAATTGTATTGACACGTTACCGGCAAACACCATTTTTTGTACCGATACCAATGTGGTGTTTGACAAAACTTATCTATATAAATTACGGGCTATCAATGCTTCTGATAGCTCGGTGTTTTCAAATGTAGCAGAAGCTTCAACCCTTGGGGCCGACGGCAGACCAAAACCGGCTGCTGACCCATCGCCAACGCAAGGTGCCAACAATGTAAGTACAACGGTAAAGCTGAGTTGGAAACAGGGCGTAGGTGCTAAAAACCATACTATTTATTTGGGAACAACCTATCCCCCAACCTTTTTAATCAATGTTGCAGATGCAAATTACACCGTATCGAATTTGAAGCATAACACAAGATACTACTGGCGTGTGGATGAAGTTAACGAAAACGGGGCAACCCAAGGTCCCGAATGGAATTTTATGACCCGAAGCGAGTTTCCACATGAATTAATCGCTCATTTTTCGTTTAATCAGCCCATTCTGGTAAACGATGTTTCGGGTAATGGAATTAATGGAACACCCTATAATATTAAAACTGCTGATTTTGTAACCGGAGTTAGCGGGAAAGCCATTCATTTTAATGGAACTACTCAGTATTGCGAATACCCACAGAACGAAAAAATAAATTTCGACAACAATGCCTTTACCATTTCCTTTTGGATTAATCAGGATTTGAGCACCGTTGACCGGTCGCATTCTCAACGGTATCTTGTTAAAGGTTCCAATGTAAAAAACGAAACCGAAGGTCATTCAGGAAAGCGCTACGAAGTTTATTATACCCCCGATAAAAGTATATTCCGTTTTTGTGTTGACGACGATGTAGTTAAAAGTGAAGTAACGGCTAACGAAAATCTTTTTCTTAAAAATAGTTGGGTTCATGTAGCAGCTGTGCGCGATACCTCTGAAAAGAAACTGTTTTTATATGCCAATACCGAATTGGTTGGTCAAGTGGCCGATGCTACAGGAAATATTGCTCAGGGCGAACCCCTTTATATAAGTTACAGTGTTGATGAAAACGGATATGTAAATGGCATCATGGACGAGGTTCAACTGTATGGATATGCCTTAAGCCAGGAACAAATTGATTCTTTGTACTCAATTGGTTCTGTAGGAGTTGAAAATGATATGACTAAAGGGTTTCAGTTGTTTCCAAACCCATCGGTCGGACGCATAACAATTAAATCACCTGATAATAAAAATATCCAATCGGTTACGGTTACCGATATGTTGGGCAGAAAGTTGCACCATGTATTTAATTTACCGGTTTCAGGTTCTGAGGTTGAGTTAAATCTGGAAACGCTGGCAAAACAAGGAAGGCAAATGCTTATTGTAGCGGTAAGGATTGAGGGACAGGAATTATTTCAAAAACTCATAATTGACTAATTAGGATGAATTTACTTAGAATTGTTTTTTTATTAATCGCATTTAGTTGGTTGCTTTCCTGCTCTCCTGAAGAAGGGGCATCGGTGAAAAAGGAAGGTGTCTTTATGGTATCGTATCCTCATGGATATTCACAGGAGACTGAAACGGTATATTTGAACCTGTCCGATTTAAAACAGCATTATGGGTTAGCCAATTTTTCCAATATACAATTGGTTAGCATGAACAACCACAAACAGGTTCCCTATAAATTGTATGATTTGAATGGCGACCATTCACCTGAATTGTTGGGTTATATTCTCAATATCAACCCTAAAGAACCTTTGCGCCCGTTTGTTTTTTATACGGTGGCTAAAAAAGAGGAACACCCTATTGAACCTTTGGAATCATACATCAACAATTTAAAAGTTATCTATTTAAATAGCTCACTGCAAAAAATTACCGATACCCTAAATTGGAGTAAAACGGTAGCAAAAACGTTTATTGATTTATACCCCGATGCTTGCAATTTAGAGGCCTTCTCGCCTAATGAGTGGACCTATACCAACGGGTTTTTTACCAATGCACTTTGCCAACTTTATGAACGCACATACGATACTGCTTATATTAATTATGCCCAAAAATGGATGGATTGCTTTGTTGACCCCGAGGGCAAAATTGCAACGTACAACAAGGAAAAGTATCGTTTAGATGACGTTTTGCCTGGTCGTACTTTGTTATATCTGTTTCAGAATACTAAAGAAGATAAATATAAAAAGGCTGCCGATACCTTGGCCACCCAGCTTTTAAACCAACCAAAAACTAACCATGGGGGATACTGGCATAAGTTATCGTATCCACACCAGATGTGGCTCGATGGAGTTTACATGGGCGATGTTTTCAGCAGTCAATACGCAGCAGCGTTTAATAAACCTGAGTTTTATGACGAGGCGGTTCATCAAATTGAATTGATATATAAACATACCGTTGATTCGGTCACGGGATTGTTATACCATGGCTGGGACGAATCGATAAATGATGTTTGGGCTGATCCGGTGCGGGGAACCTCGCCTGAATTTTGGGGACGAGGCATGGGTTGGTACATGATGGCCTTGGTTGATGTGCTCGATTACCTGCCAGCCAATCATCCCGAAAGGGCTAAAATTATCACCATTTTGAACAAAACCAGCGAAGCGTTGGCCAAGGTTCAGGATGCAAAAACTCATTTGTGGTTTCAGGTTCTGGATAAAGGTTCGCGACCCGATAACTGGATTGAATCGTCATGCTCGTCTATGTTTGGGTATGCTTTTGCAAAAGGAGCCACAAAAGGCTATTTACCTAGTGAATACCTGCATAAAGCAGAAGATGCATTCAATGGTTTGATAAATGATTATACCTATTTTGATTCGGAAGGGCGGTTTTATTTAACCGAAACCGTGTATGTGGGAACTTTGAATTTTAAAAATTCCGATGGTTCCTATAATTACTATATAAATGTTGATCGGAGGATTAATGATTTTAAAGGGGTGGCAGCGTTCTTATACCTTGCCATGGCTTTGGATAAATAACAAGGGCAATATTAAAATAACAACATAATGAAAAAGGTACTATTTATTTTAGGAATGATGGTTGTAATCGGATTGGCTGAATCATGTAAAAACAAAAGCAGCAATAACAATAATACCAGCAATGCTTGGAATTATCAGCATGAGATATTGGCAAAAATTAAGGCTCCTGTTTTCCCTGAAAACCAGGTAACTGTTACCGATTTCGGAGCTATTGGTGATAGCATTACGGATTGTACCCTGGCTATAAAAAATGCTATTGAGAAGTGCGCATCGCTAGGAGGCGGTACAGTTGTAGTTCCCAAAGGAGTGTTTTTAACTGGAGCCATCCATTTTAAGAGTAACATAAACCTGCATCTTGAAGAGGGAGCAACCCTGCTTTTCTCAAAAAACTATTCACATTATTTACCTGTGGTAAAAACCCGTTTCGAAGGGAATGATTGTATGAACTACTCTCCTTTTATTTATGGATATGAACTAGAGAACGTTGCCATTACAGGTTTGGGCACCCTCGACGGAAATGCCGACAATGAAACTTGGTGGCCTTGGAAAGCGCAAAAAGATGCAGGAATTCCAAACCAAATTGCCGACCGCGAAAGCCTGCTTAAAATGTCGGATGCACATTTACCCATTGAAGAAAGGGTATTTGGCGAGGGGCATTACCTGCGTCCCAATTTTATCCAATTCCATACTTCAAAAAATATTTTAATCGAAGGAATTACCATCGTGCGTTCGCCCATGTGGGAAATACATCCCATTTTATCAGAAAATATCATTATACGTGGGGTAAAAATTATAAGCCACGGCCCAAACAACGATGGTTTTGATCCTGAATCATGCAAAAATATTTTGGTTGAAGATTGTTTTTTTTATACCGGCGATGATTGTATTGCCATTAAATCGGGCCGCGAAGAAGATGGCAGAAGAGATAGCGTACCCAGTGAGAATATCATTGTACGAAACTGCCAGATGAAAGATGGCCATGGTGGAGTAGTTATTGGGAGTGAAATATCGGGTGGATGCCGTAACGTTTTTGTGGAGAATTGCAAAATGGACAGCCCCAATTTGGACAGGGCCCTTCGGATTAAAACCAACTCATTGCGCGGTGGTGTAATTGAGAATGTTTACATGCGCAATTGCCAAATCGGTGAGGTTAAACAGTCTGTTTTACTGGTCGATTTTTATTACGAACAAGGTGATGCCGGAACCCACACACCCATAGTACGCAATGTTTATCTTGATAACATTACCTCAATGAAAAGCAACTATGCCGTTTATCTGCGCGGATACGAACGTTCTCCTATAAAAAACATTCAGATTAGTAATTCACAGTTTAACGGAGTAAAACAAGAGGTATTAATTGAAAATGCCAACAATGTTATGTTCAACAATGTAACCATAAACAACAAAGCGTACCGTTTAGAAAACTAAACGACAATGGATTAAACAAAATCGGTTATTCGCTAAAATGAGAGGAAACAAGTTATTATTTATTAAAAAGTATCCTCCCCAACCCTCCTTTAATAAAGGAGGGAGTAGTGCTGTGCAAAATCATAAATACAGCAGCAATGCTCAATCAGGGCATTCTCCCTTGCTTGCAGGGGAGATGTCGACAATTTGTCCCGAAACTTCGGGAGACAGAGGGGTAAAAGGCATAAAAAAATTTCACTTTTAATGTCGAATAACCAATAAAATCATTTTGAGGAAAATATTTTTATGAAAATGAAATCTCAGCATATCGCAATTCTCCTTATAATCCTCCTTATCGGGTGCCGGCAAGGCAACAAACCTACTCTTTATATGATTGGCGACTCAACCATGGCCGATAAAGAAAAGCTTTATTTGCCCGAACGGGGCTGGGGGCAGCTTTTACCGCAACTTTTTACCGATGATATTTTAATTGAGAACCATGCTAAAAACGGACGGAGTACTCGCTCGTTTATTTACGAAGGACGCTGGGATTCGGTGTATCAAAAGCTGCAACCCAACGATTTTGTGATTATCCAGTTCGGGCATAACGATGGCAGTATCCAAAAATTAGAGCGCTATGCAACACCAATAGAATACGAATATAACCTACGCAAATTTGTACGCGAAACAAGGGAAAAAAATGCAACGCCTATCTTAGCAACTCCTATGGTTAGGCGTCGGTTCGATGAACAGGGACAGTTTTACGACTCTCATGGCGAATATCCCGACATTGCAAGGAAGATTGCTACCGACATGCAGGTTCCCTTGCTCGAAATACACAAAAAAAGCTGGGAATATGTTTCGGCTTTGGGCCCGGAAGCATCATTGCCTGTGTATTTGCACATTGAACCCAATATGAATGATTCGCTACCTGATGGAAAACGCGACGATACCCATTTTTCGGAATTCGGCGCACTCGAAATGGCTAAAATTGCTGCCATTGAAATTAAAATAAAAGTTCCGGAACTGGCAAAACACTTGAAATAATGAAAACGAATTTCATCTTTGGCATTTCAATAATATTCAGTCTTTTGGCTCTTTTGTCTTGTAATAATGAGCCTAAAAAACTTACCACGGATATCGTAGCGGTTTCCAATCCAATTTTACATGCCGATTATTCTGACCCCGATGTTATAAATGTCGATGGAAAATATTACCTCACGGCAAGCAGTTTCAACTGTATTCCCGGTTTGCCTTTGTTAGAATCGACCGATTTGGTGCATTGGAACCTGATAGGTTATGCACTTCAAAAACTGGAACCCGACTCGGTTTACAGCAAACCCCAGCATGGTAATGGCGTTTGGGCGCCCGCCATTCGATTTCACAACTCACAATTCTATATTTATTACGCCGATCCCGACTTTGGGATTTTTATGGTAACCGCATCCAAAATTGAAGGCCCTTGGAGCAAACCGCATTTGGTTCAAAGCGGTAAAGGCTGGATCGATCCTTGTCCGTTTTGGGACGACAACGGAAAAGCCTGGCTGGTTCATGCCTGGGCGGGAAGCCGAGCCGGAATAAAAAGCACCTTGGTTTTGCACCAAATGAGTGCCGACGGAAAACAGCTTCTCGATAATGGGGTAATGGTTTTCGACGGTCACGATGTAAACAAAACGGTGGAAGGCCCCAAAATGTACCAGCGCAACGGTTACTATTATATTTTTGCTCCAGCCGGTGGTGTTACTGAAGGGTGGCAATTGGTTATGCATTCAAAAGACATTTATGGTCCTTACGAAAGCCGCAAGGTGTTGCATCAGGGAAATACTCGAATCAATGGACCGCATCAGGGAGCTTGGATAACCGATTCAAAAGGGAACGATTGGTTTTTCCATTTTCAGGATAAGGGCGCTTATGGCCGTATTGTTCACTTACAACCGATGCATTGGGTTGATAATTGGCCACAGATTGGTGCAAACATCGATGCCTCAGGTTTGGGTGAACCCGTTCATCAACTAAAAATCCAAGCCCACCCGATTCCATCCGAAAGTTTTATCCATAGCTGTTCCGACGAATTTAACACCCCTTTTTTAAACCTGAACTGGCAATGGTTTGCCAACATAAATCCGAAATGGGGTTCGCCTTCCGCGAATCTGGGATTTTTGCGGCTGAATGCCTGGGTTATGCCTAATGCTGAAAATTTATGGCAAGTGCCTAATCTGTTGCTACAAAAGTTTCCTTCCGATAGTTTTTCAGTGGAAACAAAACTCGATTTATTTTTAAAGGAACCCGGCGACAAAACAGGCTTGCTCATTATGGGCTCCGATTACGCATATATTGGGGTAGAGCGAAAATCAACTTCAAATTTTTTGGTTTACAGAATATGTCAGCATGCCGATAAAGGCAACAACGAACAAACACTGTTCGAAATACCTTGGGAGCAAGAATCGGTTGTTTTAAAGGTAACTATCAATGCTGGCGGAATCTGTAAATTTGCATTTAGCGGCATATCGTCAAATTATCAAGCAATTACACCTGAATTTACGGCCCAATCGGGTCGCTGGATAGGGGCAAAATGCGGATTGTTTTGCACCGGCGACACCATAACCAACGATGCGGGTTATGTTAATTCCGATTGGTTCCGCTTTAATTTTGAATCAATTAATTAACTAAAATATAAACCTAATGAAACCATACTTATTTATTCTCCTGATAATTATATCTGGCAATTCTTATTGTCAGAATATGACTGATATTAGCCTTAAATGGAAAGGCCAGGAAAAACAGGAAACATCAATTGAATCGGATAGTGGCAATTTATATGATAAACTGGAACATCATGGGCCTGCCATTGAAAATCAATGGATTGCCCTTAGGTTCTATTTCGACCAAAAAGTATCGATAGATGTTTACAATAAAACGCGTCCCGGTTTAGAACTGGCTGCTGCCGACTGGTATCCGACAATTGAACAACAAAAAGAAGGCTGGGGAGCCGATTTTTATAAAGTTGGAAAAACGGTTGGATTGGGTGGTGTCAGGTTATGGGATCCCGAAAAGGGCGAGCAGGTGCTACTCAATCCGGTAAAAAAACGCATTGCCAGGATCCGTAAAGAAACTAATATTTCGTATATGGAAATGTTATCGCAAGGAGTTGCCTACAGGGGTGATACCATAGATGTTTTGGTGCGTGTAACCGTTTTTTCAGGCATCCGCGAAGCAAAAGTCGAGGCATTTGCCTTTAGCAGCCAACCCGTCTGTTTTTTTACCAGCATTAATTATCACGATTCAACCCTAACAAAACAAGCCGATAATTTTATTTGTACCTGGGGAATTCACCCCGAAGATGTTGCTGCTTTTCGTTACAATATTGGGGCTGCTATCTTTTTTAATCCCAATGATTTTGAAGAAATAAGCAAATCAGATAAACAATTCGATATGATTTCGAAACCAACCAATTACCTTGAAACCTGGATTACCTCAGCTTGCGAAAAGGAATCGGGCTTAACCTCGTATGATGCATTTGTTAAGTACCTGGAAACCTACAAAAAACAATGATTTGAAAAAAGCGGCTTTTTATCTGCTATTTGTTTGCAACGTATTGATAGTTGAAGGGAAGGAACCAAACGATACACTTTTTGTTTCGAAAAACAACCCTGCCCATTTTTCAACTATTTCGGAAGCTATTGCATCATTGTCCATGTATAGTTACCACCGTGTGATTATTTACGTTGAAAATGGTATTTACCATGAAAAAATCAAGATTGACCGCGATTATATTACACTGGTGGGCGAAAGCCGTGAAAACACCAGAATTGAATACAACCAGTTACGGGAAGATTGGGACAAAAACCCCGATGCCATTGGTCCGGCGGTGGTAAATATTTTTGCCGATGAGGTGATTCTGAAAAACCTGACCATCGAGAATACACAACCTCAGGTGGGGCCCCATGCTTTTGCCATTTATGGAACTGGAACACGCACTATTTTAAAAAACTGCACGGTTAAAAGCAAAGGTGGCGATACCGTCTCGTTGTGGAATTACAAACACGGCATGTATTATCACGACAGTTGTTACTTTGAGGGAGCGGTCGATTTTGTTTGTCCACGTGGTTGGTGCTACATTTCGAATTCCAGCTTTTTTGAGCATAAAAACACAGCCGCCGTATGGCATGCAGCGCCTGTGAATCGGGACCAAAAAATGGTGTTAAAAAACTGCGGTTTTCAGGGAGCCGATAGTTTTTATTTGGCGCGTCACCATTACGATGCCCATTTTTATTTTATCGATTGCCGATTTCCCGCTTTGATGCGCAACAAGTCCATTGAGCATGTGTTCGACACGGAGCATCCTGAAAAAAACCGCCCTTATTTGTATGGCGACCGTTATTACTTTTATCGTTGTTCACGCAACGCGGGCAATTATGACTGGTTTGTCGATAATTTACAAGTCTGGCCCAAAAATACTACTCCACAAACAGTTACTCCTGAATGGACTTTCGATGGGAATTGGAATCCTGAAACAAAAGAATTGCTAGAGGTGAAAAAAATTACCTACGAAAAAGGTTCGCTTTACCTGTATTTCGATGCTTTGGTAATGCCTTTAGGTAAATTGATTATCAAATCTCAATCGGGTGTTTTGTTCACTTACCTAACGGGTGTGGGGCGCGACCGTCTGGAATTTACAAGCAGCGAAAAATTTCATCCCGATGATTTATCGAAACCATTTACTATAGTCTCAGGCCACATTCAGAGCATTGCGGCAACCATCGAACCTCAAAAAACACCCATCATATTTACTGTATCTGAAACAAGTTATTAAAACCATGCAATCATGAAAAAGTTACTATTATTCATTTCGTTTTTAACCACAAGTTCTTTTGTTAAAGCCCAGGATACTGCAACGGTTTTTTGGGCACTGAATGTGAATACCACTACCTCAGTAATTACCTCGGGAGGAGTTATCAGTAACAATCAAAGTGCATCGGAAAGTTACATAATACGCGATTATGGCGGAACTGAAACAAGCCAACGGGTTTATGCCTCAGGCAGCGGGCTGGGTTATTGGCCTAACGAAACTACCGAAAATTTGGACCGGTATTGCGAGTTTACCATAACACCGCGTCCAGGGCTCAGTTTTCAATTAACTCAAATGCAGTTCTTTTTGGGGAACAGTGGCGGTTCAAGTAATGTACGGGCCAATATTTATTATTCCACCGATGGCTTTGCCACAGCCACACGCATTGACTCGAACCTAGTTTTGCCTAGTGCCGCGTTAAAAGAATTTGTCTATCAAATAAGCGATTCTAATATAACCGTTGAAAACCAGCAAACCATTACGGTACGGGTTTTTCCGTGGTTGCAGGGAGGCGTTGCCAGTGGAAAATATTTTAACATAACCAAAGTAAAATTTAGTGGAGTAACTTTAGGCGAATTGATTCCTGAATTACCCGAAGTTACATCGGACAAAATTCATACAATTTCAACCCAAACAGCCTGGTTTAACGGGAATGTGGCCAATGATGGAGGTGTGGTGCTTGATTCGGTGGGTTTGGTTCTGGGTACTGAACCCAATCCCGACACCACGGATCGTGTTATTTTGGCGCCGTCGCAGGTTGGTTCGTTTTCGTTATTGATGGATGGATTAATACCCGACCAAACCTACTATGTAAAAGCTTTTGCAGTAAATAAAGCAGGTGTTTCTTTTGGAAACGAACTCACATTTACTACGCTTGAAAAACTTTCGGTTCCGGGAGTGACTACCGTAGCCGTTTCCGATTTGCGTCCTACGGGAGCTATTGCCAAAGGAGACGTATTTTTCGATGGCGGTTTAACCGTATCGTTGACCGGCTTTTGCGTTAGCGAACAATCATCGCCTACTGTGGTTGATCAGGTGGTTGAAGCGGGCGAAGGAATCGGAGTTTTCAGCGCTTACCTATCGGGTTTGATAAGCCAAAAAACCTATTATGTGCGCGCTTATGCCCAAAACAGTGAGGGAATTGGGTATGGCAACGAAATTTCGTTTACCACCCCGCAACCGGCGCCCGATATGAACATAGTAGTTGATATTGCTGGAAATGGCGATTACACTGCGCTTCAAGATGCGTTTGACAACATTCCCTACAACTACATGGGAAACATTAATGTATTGGTTAAAAAAGGTATTTATAATGAAAAAGTACTGCTCGAAAAAGGAAAAATAAACGTTCGCTTAAAAGGAGAATATCGCGACAGCACCATTATCCGATGGGACGACTATTCGGGAAAAGTTGTAGATGGAGTTACCTTGGGTACCTCAACATCGCACACCATTGCCATTGATGCCGACGATTTTATTGCCCAGAACATCACCTTCCAAAACACCTATAATGGTTCACAGGCCGTGGCTTTGAGGGTAAAAGGCGACCGTATGATTTTCCAAAGATGCAGTTTTTTGGGCTTTCAAGATACTTACTACACTTGGGGCACTGGCCGTGTTTACCACGAAGATTGCTACATTGAAGGTACCGTTGATTTTATTTTTGGCAGTTCGGTAGCTGTTTTCCAGAATTGTACCATAAAAAGTTTGCGCAATTCGCCGGTTACTGCCGCAGCAACTCCCCAGAACTATAAATTTGGCTACGTATTTAAAAACTGTAAACTAATTGCCGATGCCAGCATTTCGGGAGCAACTTTGGGACGTCCGTGGAAAGAATATGCCCAAACTGTTTTTATTGAAACAGAGGAAGGAAAGCACATTTCGCCCGCAGGATGGCTCGAATGGAGCGGAACCAACAACCATTTAACCGCCTATTATGCCGAGTACAATTGTTCGGGCGAGGGTTACAAACCCGAAAGCCGTGTTTCGTGGGCGCACCAATTAACGGCTGATGAAGCGGCACCATACACTGTGGAAAATATCTTTTCAAAGCAAACCGCTTCGCCGGCTTATTATTTCGATTGGGTTCCAGAGTTTGAACCTGTTACTTCTGTAATAGATAAGAATATGGCAGAAACTGCCGTTTTAGAATGTTATCCCAATCCCTTTACCAGCCAGATACAAATTAAAGTACATTGCACCGAAACCGCAACGGCTAACCTAATGATTTATAGTATCAGCGGTAAATTGGTGAAACAAATGAATGGAATAATAGTGAATCGGAACCATCCACTGATTGAAATTAATACAGCAGAACTGGAGCGGGGAATTTATTTGTGCAAAACCACCATCAATGGTTCAGAGAACATTCAAAAAGTAATTATTAAAGAATAGATTGCAGCCTATTTACAGAAATGAATCAATGCTTAATTTTTTGAGCAGCTTAGTTACAACACACACTTTCAGGATGGAAGAACTGGGAATTTAAAAAGAGGTAAAATAAATGCTTAGCGATAATGGATGGTAGTATGGTAAGTTGTTGGTATTTCGGAGCGACGAAACTATCAACTGATAAAAACCTTGCCAGCGACTAATACACTTTACAACCAAAGTTAAGCTTTTGAGTAACCCCTATTTTATTTTAAACTCTTTTTATATTCTATAACCTTTAATACATCATTTATTTGTTCTTTCAGACTTATAGTAATTGTCAGCGGAATTAATTTTCCGATTGGTTTATTACGGTTAAATGATTCTTTGATTTCATTGTCAATAGCCAGTTCTTTGATTCCTAAGCCGGTTTTTTCAGTAAAATAGAAACCCGTTTTGAAATATTTATCCCACACCGATAACCAAAAAATTGTTTTCTTTTTGTAACACACTTTGCACAACCACGCTTTCCCGTCGTTGTAATAATTCCAAACCGGCTCTAATCCGTATTGGGTATCGGTCACTTTCTGTATTAATTCTTCAAATGCCAAATAACTCTCACCTAAAGCAATTTCTAAAACTTCTTTTGATGGAAAAATATCCTTTTCTCTCAATACGGGTGTTTCCATAGTTTTGAATTTTTTTTTGTTCTAATTTCCGGTTCTGTTTACGTATGCAATTTAATTATCGATATCGTGTTAGTGAATGGTGTTCATTCTTTCATTGTAACAACTCATCTCCCTTAAAATAATCCGCCAATTGGCGGACAATACCAAACAAACAACTATCAATGCTCAAGTAATTGAATTTGCAAAATGCTAATTTATTCCATTTTTTCGGGATCGATTTTCTTTACTTCCTTGGCCATTTTTCCTTTTTTTTATTTGCTCATTGTTTATTGGACGTTTGACATTGTTCATTTTTTCTCTTTGTACCTGTGTGGTTAAAATTAACTCTTCAACGGCAGCCATGTTTACGCAGGTTAAGGCTGTAAAGGCAGTTATGAAAAAGGTTACAGCATATTTTTCTTCTTATACTCCGAGGCGCTCATACCAAACTTTTCGCGGAAGCATTTTCTAAAATATGAAATATCGCTAAAACCTACTTCATAGGTTACTTCTGAAATATTGAGTTTGTTCTGAACAATCAGTTGCGCGGCCCGTTTCATGCGAATTTCTTTCACAAATTCTTTGGGAGTCATATCGGTAAGGGCGCCTATTTTTCGGTAAAGTTGGGTACGGCTTACATCCATGTTTTGTGAAAGAAATTCCACATCGAGGAATTCTTTGGAAATGTTTTTCTCAATAACGGAAATCAAACGTTTCAGGAATTTTTCATCGGGCGAAGCCAGAATAATATCGGTAGGTTTCAATATCATTTCTTTGCTGTAACGCTCGCGTAAAGCTTTGCAGATACTGAGTAGGTTGTCAACCTTTGCTTTGAGCAATCCAACATCGAAAGGTTTGGTAATATAGTCATCGGCACCGGCATCAATACCGGCCAACTGGTTTTCGGCAGTGGTTAAGGCCGATAGCATAATAACCGGTATGTGCGATGTACGTTCGTCGTGTTTTAACCGTTTGCACAACTCATTGCCATCCATACCTTGCATCATAACATCAGCCACTATAATGTCGGGGATTTTTTCGAGGGCCATATCCCAGGCTTCTTTCCCGTTTTTTGCTTCCAAAATGGCATATTCCGGAGTAAAATGGGTTTTTAAAAATTCACGCAAATCAGGATTATCGTCAACCACCAGAGCCAATAATTGGGTATTCTTACCGGTCCGTTCTGTATGATGAGGTTCAATACTATCCACCTCATCAGTATGTAATTCAAGGTCAACGTCACCTTTGTCATCATAAGGAAGATATACCGAAAAACGGCTCCCTTTTCCGGGCTTGCTCTTTACTTCAAGATGACCAAGATGCAACTTGGTGAGTTCTTTTGTAAGTGCCAATCCAATACCTGTACCTTGCACCTGCTCGTTCTCCTTCTGTTCAATTCTACGGAACCGGTCGAATATTTTCGGAATATTTTCCGGGGTAATGCCAATACCCGAATCGGCAACCCGAATTTTAACGTATTTTTCTAAACTGGCATTTTCAGTATCGAGTGGAGGTATCAACAAATTTGTTTCTTCAATATCATTGGCAAACACCATGGATATTGATACTGAGATATGTCCTTTTTCGGGTGTGTATTTAATGGCATTCGAGAGCAGGTTGTTTACTATTTTCTCCACTTTATCGGCATCGAACCAAAAGAAAATTGAAGGCTGAGATGCATTAAATTCAAAGTTAATCTCCTTATCTTCGGCAGTAGTCCGGAACGATTCCACAATTTCTTCAATAAAACTCCGCAGGTTACCTTTTCTGAGTTCAAGCTTCAGGTTCCCGGTTTCCAGTTTTCGGTAGTCGAGCAGTTGGTTTACCAGTCTATTCAGGTTGGTGGTATTTCGTTTTATAATTTGCAGGTTCTTCGAAATTACCTCATCGGTGTTTTTTTGGTCAAGCAATTTATCAACCGGCCCAATAATAAGCGATAAAGGCGTTCTGATTTCATGCGAAATATTCATAAAAAACTGGTGCTTGAGCCGGTCAACTTCCTGAATTTTACGGGCTGTCTGACGTTCATAAACCAGCTCCTGTTTAAGTTTTTCACGGTTACGGATCATTAGCAGTATCAGCACAAAAAGCACCACCAGAAAAACAACGGCCAGCAACCTGAACCACCAGGTTTTCCAAAAAGGTGGCAAAATAATTAAAGCCAGTTCAACCCCTTGTTCGTTAAATACATTGTCGTTATTGGAACCAATCACTTTAAATACATATTCACCTTGATCGATGTTGGTGTAGGTAGCCACCCGCGAAGTACTAATGTCGTTCCAATCTCTATCAAAACCTTCCAGTTTGTATTTGTATTTGTTTTTATAGCTGTTGGCGTAGTTCAAAGCTGCAAAATCGAACGAAAACATGTTCTGGTCGTGTTTCAATACAATTTTATTTGTTTCCGATACAAGTTTGGTAAGGATTCCGCCCTTGCTCTGTTCAATTTTTTTGTTAAAAACTTTCAGGCTGGTTAAAACGATGGGTGGAATATAATTGTTACGGTTAATTTTATCGAGGTAAATAAAATCGACACCCCGATTGCCCCCAAAAGCCAGCACATTGTTCGATGTTTTATAAAATGCCCCATAGTTAAATTTGTTGTTCAACAATCCATCGAAACTAAAGTAATTTTTTATCTCTTTTGTTTCGAGGTTGAAACGCGACAAGCCATTGTTTGAGCTTATCCAAAGATTCTCACTGTTTATGTTAACGATTCCGTTTAATATACTATTGCTAATGCCTTGGTTAACGGAATAATGTTCCACCTCCTCAAACTGTTGGTTCAATTTAATTAAACCATTACCAAGGGTTGCGAGCCAGTAATTCCCAGCGTTATCCTCGCACATGGCCCGGCTCTGAATATCAAGTTTTATCACCTGTTGGTTGTTTTTCACCACAAATAGCTGTTCCACATCGGGGGCATACAGCCAAAAATTGTGTTTCCGGTCTTCATATATCATAGCCACCCACCCGATTCCATATTTATCGCCGAAATGCTCAAAGGATTGAGTTTTATCGTTATATAAATCAATGCCTTTCGAGGTTCCCACCCAAATCCTGCTTTTTGAATCTTTAACAATGGCCCATACTTCATTGTCGCAAATGGAGGCAGGGTTGTCCTGATTGTGTTTGAATATGTTAACAGTGCCTGTTTTGGTATTAAAAACATTCAGCCCACCCAGGTATGTTCCAATTAATACATTCCCATAATTATCTGGATATATGGCTTTTATACAGTTACTCGATAAACCTTCTTTTACCGTCAGATAGGTAATGCGGTTATGCTGGGCATCAAAAATGTTTATACCTCCGCTTTCGGTACCCATCCATAGTTTCTGTTGATTATCTTCCCAAAAAACATAAACTTCCCCATTGTTCAGCGAATTCAATTTGTTTTCTGATGCCATCAGATACCCAAAGGACTGCTTATCAAAATTCAAATAACTTAACCCATTACGGGTACCCACCCACAAATCACCCTTTTTGTCAATAAAAAGGTCAAGTACCGAATTGTGAATAAGACTGAAATTGTTGTTTTGCTCATTCAGATATTGCTTAGGATTAGGGTTGAACTGATTCATTGAATACAGCCCGCCTCGGGTGCCAAACCACAAATCGCCCTTATTATCCTGAATTATGGAGCGTACCGTAACCGTGCGGTTGTTAGTTTTATCGAGTTCAAATTTTCTAAAATTATGGGTGGAATCATCACAGTACAAAAGTCCACCTAAATAAGTCCCTATCCATATATTACCTGAATTATCCTGAAATATTTCCCAAATCTCATTTTCGCGATCGTTATAACGGGAATCAGTCAAATACGAATTTGCTATTTTACCCTGAGCATCAACAATAGCAATACCTTTGTTGGTACCCACCCAAAGCTCTTTCTTATGATCGAAAAACAATTTGCGCACCCAATTGCCGGGCATCCGCTGGTTATTAGCCACTGTATATGTTTGTTCAATCTGTTTGGTTGATGTATTAAAATAGTTTAAGCCCCCTTCGGTACCCAGCCAAAGATTGTGTTTTTCATCGGCTAATATATCGCATACTGAGTTGTGGGTAAATCCCTTGTTTTTGAACTGTTCCAATACATTGTTGGAAATATCGTACTTAAAAAGCCCCTGAAAATCGGTTCCAATCCAGATTATTCCTTGTGGGTCTTCGTAAATTACCCGTATGAGTGCATTCGACAAGATTAAACTCAACTCATTATTCAGATTGAACGAAGTAAAGGAATACCCATCGAACCGATAGGCGCCGTAATAGGTACCTAACCAAATCCAGCCTTTACTGTCCTGAAAAACACAGTGAATTTTTTCATCCAATAATCCGTTTGAAACGGTATAATTTTCGAACAAAGAATTATTGATAAGCTTGCTGTTTAATTGTGGAAACAAAGCAACCTGTTGTACCAATAAAATACATATTATCAATATTCTAAGCATACAGAGTAAATTATAGCACCCCTAAAATTGGCAATTAAAATGCAATATTCAAAAATCAAAATACAATATTTAAAACACAAAATACAAAACACAAAATACAAAATGCAATATTCAAAATAGGTTCCATTATCTAAAATCCGTAGAGAAATCGCTTTTAAGAACTTCAAATTTGAATTTCCATTTTCGGCGCATGATTTCCTCAAAATTTCAATTAAACGAGGGTTCTTGCGCCGATATTATACGGCTAATTCATTTACCCCGGCTTATGCTTCGACAGGCTCAGCAACCAGCCGGGGCTATTCAAGTTAAATCCCTTTCGGGATTTTTTTAAAAGCGATTTCCCTGCTAAAATCCGCAATTCATTCGGGAAAACGATGAAAGTAACGGGGTGATTCAATTTGATGAAGAAATCGAACAATTGTTGTTCAATTAGTCACCCCGTGACTTGCGGAGGTAAGGTGTTAATTAAAAAATAGCCTGAGGTGCCGGTCTAAAATATTATGGGTAACATTCTTTTCAATTACCTCGCGATAAGTTTCCAAAGCATTCATATAACGGGAGCCCATTTCAACGGCTATTTTGTAGCCCACATGAATTACCTGACGGAAACTGGAATTGTAATCGGTACAAGCCTGATTATGTGTTAGCGCGTCGGAAAACTGCTGGCTGCTCCAACCATTCACTTCCTGAACTGAGGGTAATTTTAATTTATCGATGCTTAAAACCGAAGCATAAGGCCCGGTCAGCTCATCGTACCGGCCCATCGATTTTGCATAAATTTCCTTGGCTATTTCCAGCCCTTCGCCTCCACCCTGAGCTAAACCAATCACTTCCTCAAGCCAAGTAGTCCCGGCAGTTTTTACATGAATACCCGCATCAAACTTTTCGATGGCTTGTTTCATGGCTGGATAAATAGCAAACTTATCGCTGCCACTGTGCACGCTCAGTTTTAAACTGGCCGGTAAACCCAGTTCTTTAACGGCAAATTGGGTAACAGCCACGTCCTGCTCAAATTCTTTGGCAAATTGGGCTACATCGCCAATATAATCGACTCCCTTGGCAAACAAACCGGTAAACTTGGGGGCAATGGTCTGCACCTCAACTCCTACACGTTTCAATTCGGCCAAAATAAAAAACAACTCCAACGGTGATTGAGCAATGTCGCACTCATCCATCGATACCTCAGGTATGAAATTAGCTGCCCCTTTTACTGTCACTATGTGGTCGTATATTACTTTAACCTCTTTAATGGCATTCAGGTAATTATCGGCTACATTTCCGAGGAATGTTTCCGTAACCTCAAACGATTCAGCGATACCCGGAATCTGTAAGGCTCCCAGATAACGGTTGTGATGCTTTACAAAAGCCATTTTCTGGGTTTCATCGGTTTTTTGTCCGATAAAATGGGCCACATCGATAGTGAAAAAGTTGCTGGCTTGCATAAAGTTATCCACCGTTTGCATGCCAATGTGGTCGGCATCTACATAATACTTACCAAAATATCCGTTGGCTTTAACAGCCTCGGCTGCTTCAAGCGCCACATCGTTGGGGTGGGTTTTTATTATGGTATGTTCACGGTTACTTTTGTTCCATACCGGAACTACCTGAAAGCCTAGTTTATTGATTTCCTGGATGGCTTTTAGTTGCGCTTTTCCTTCTTTTCCGAACCGGTCGCCGGTTCCAAATGAATACTTTTCTATTAACATTGTTTTAGAGTTTAGATGTTAGAAATTAGATATTCGAGTTTAAAGTTTAGAAATTAGAACCATTGAGAAGAATTGCGGATTTATGATTTACGATTGGCTTCGCCGAGATCGCCTTTGGCTCAGTTGCGGATTAAGCAGGCCAACAATCCGAAATCAACAATCCGAAATCCAAAATATGAAGACCAGTAACCAGTAACTTTTTAAACCTCATTATTTATTTTTCATTTTAAGCTGTTGTACAATATCAATAGCTTCGCGCACTTTGTTTTCGATGAAGGCCCAATCGCCTTATCAATTACTTCAGTGGGAGTTAACTGCGAACCCAATCCTACACAAGTTACACCGGCATTGAACCATGCTTCAAGGTTTTCACGGTCGGGCGAAACGCCTCCGCTGGGCATAATGCTGGTCCACGGACAAGGAGCAGTTATAGCTTTCACAAACGAAGGGCCTCCCACTTCTTTTCCGGGGAATATCTTCACAATCTCGCAACCCAGTTCTTCCGCTAAATTGATTTCCGATAACGTTCCACAACCGGGCATCCAGGCAATTTTTCGTCGATTACACACCTTTGCCATATCGGGATTCAGGCTGGGCGAAACAATAAAGTTTGCTCCCAGTTGAATGTAAAGGGAAGCCGTTCCGGCATCAACCACCGAACCTACGCCCATAATCATTTCGGGGCAAGCTGCGGCGCACCATTTATTCACATCGACAAAACCCTCGTGGGCAAAATCGCCCCGGTTGGTAAACTCAAAAACCCTTGCTCCGCCCAAATAGCAAGCTTTTACAACCTGCTTCACCCGTTCAGCATCTTTATGGTAAAATAAAGGAACAATACCCGTTTCGGTGATGGTGTTTAGTACATGTAATCGTTTAAAACGTGCCATAACATTGGAAAGTGGAGCGCCTGCTCCGCTTTATTAAATTAATAATTCCCGCAGCAGGCGCTGCGAGTTCCTTATCTTGATACCCGGCCAGATGCATCGCCACTCATTAACTTCTCCACTTCAGCAACAGTTACCCGATTATAATCGCCATAAATAGTATGTTTCAGGCACGAAGCAGCCACAGCAAAATTTAGTGCTTTTTGGTCATCATCGGGAAATGTTAACAGTCCGTAAATCAAACCTCCCATAAATGAATCGCCACCGCCCACCCTATCCACAATATCGGTAATTTGATAGGTTGGCGCTTTAAAAAGTTGTTTGCCGTCGTACAAAACCCCGCTCCAGCTATTGTGATTGGCATTAATTGAACCGCGCAATGTTGTTATCACTTTTTTGCACCTTGGAAACTGCTTTCTGATTTTTTGCGATACCGAAAGATACGCATCTGCATTCACGTGTCCGCCTGTAACATCAACGCCATCGGGGTGAATGTTTAGCGCCATGGCAGCATCTTCCTCGTTACCCAAAATCACATCGCATCCCTCAACCAATAACGGCATTACCTGGTCGGCGGTTTTGCCATAATTCCATAGGTTTTTGCGGTAATTCAAATCGGTGGAAACGGTAATTCCGCGTTTGTTGGCTTCTTTAATGGCCTCCAAACAAACATCAGCAGCACCTTGCGAAATGGCCGGAGTAATGCCGGTCCAATGGAACCAGTCGGCTCCTTCAAAAACCTTGTCCCAGTTTATCATACCCGATTTTATTTCGGAAATGGAGGAGTGTGCACGGTCGTAAACCACTTTACTGGCACGACTGACGGCACCATTCTCAAGGTAATAGATGCCCATGCGTTCGCCACCAAAAACAATTTCGCTGGTATCGACCCCAAAACCGCGCAATTCACGGATGCAGGCTTCGGCAATATCGATTTTGGGCAGACGCGTCACAAATTTGGTGCTAATGCCATAGTTGGCCAACGACACGGCCACATTGGCCTCGCCCCCACCAAAAGTTGCATTTAACGAAGGCGATTGAAAAAATCGCTCAAAACCAGGTGCTGACAGGCGGGGCATTACTTCGCCAAAGGTTACTACTTTCATTTCTTTCTAGATAAATAGTAGTGAGATTATGAGAAGTGAGACTTTATCTCAAATCTCATTTCTAATAGTCTCAAATCTTTATTAAAAATTAAAATACTTCTTTGCGTTGTTATAACAGATGTTTTCCACCATTTGGCCAAGCAATTCGCGGTCGTTAGGGATTAATCCGTTTTCCACGTCGTTGCCCAGCAGGTTGCATAAAATACGGCGAAAATACTCATGACGTGGAAACGATAAAAAGCTGCGCGAATCGGTTAGCATTCCTACAAAACGGCTCAGCAAACCCAGATTCGATAGGGCATTCAACTGTTTTTCCATGCCGTCTTTCTGGTCGAGGAACCACCAACCCGAACCAAACTGAATTTTCCCAGGAACAGAACCATCCTGAAAGTTCCCAATCATGGTGCCCAATACTTCATTATCAGAAGGATTCAGGTTGTATAAAATGGTTTTTGCCAATTGGTCGGTAGAATCCAGCCGGTTTAAAAACTTCGACATAGCCTTGGCTTGCTGCCAATCGCCAATGGAATCGAAACCCGTATCGGGACCCAACTTGGTTAACAATCGCTGGTTGTTGTTGCGCAAAGCACCTATATGAAACTGCTGGGTCCAGCCTTTTTCGTGATCCATAATTGCCAGCTCGTACAACACAGCCGACTTGAATTTCAAAATTTCTTCGACATTCAACGCTTTTCCGCTGCGTATTTTGGCAAAAGCAGTTTCTACTTCCGTTTGGGTGTAATCGGCGGCATAAAACTCTTCCAAACCATGGTCGGAAAGGCGGCAACCCTTTTGGGCAAAAAAGTGGTGTCGTTTTCGCAAAGCCATCAATAAAAGGGTAAAGCTGCTAATATCCATTTTCGACACCGCAGCCAACTTGTCCAGATAGCTGTTGTACAAAACAGCATCCTCAATAGCCATAGCCTTGTCGGGCCGCCAGGTTGGCAACATGCGCGTTGCATTGGCTCCTTGGTGTTGTGCATGAAATTCCAAGGAATCAATAGGATCGTCGGTGGTACAAACCAGTTCCACATTCATCTTTTTCAAAAGACCATGAACCCGGTAATCGTCGGATTGGAGCATTTCGGAAGTACGATCATAAATGCTTTTTGCACTTTGTGCATTCAGTAATTCCGTTACACCAAAATATCCCTTTAACTCCAGATGTGTCCAGTGATACAACGGATTGCGCAAGGTATGCGGAACCGTTTCGGCCCATTTCCGAAATTTTTCCCAATCGGATGCATCACCCGTACAAAAACGCTCGTCCACTCCGTTGGTACGCATGGCGCGCCACTTGTAATGGTCGCCGTAGAGCCAGGGCTGTGTAATGTTTTCAAACCGTTTATTTTCAGCAATCTGCTGAGGAATCAAGTGACAGTGGTAATCAATAATCGGCATCTTTTTGGCATGCTCGTGGTACAGATACTCGGCTGTCTCGGTTTGATGTATAAAATTTTCGTTTAAAAATGGTTTCATAATTTCAATGAATAATGTGTAATTGGCAATTATTAATTAGTAATTTCTCTATTTTAATTGTTCATTGTTAATTACCAATTTTTAATTGTTTAAATATCATTTTCTCCTTTTACATATCCAAAATTGGCTAAAATTCCGCCATCAACATAAAGTACATGTCCGTTCACAAAATCGCTGGCTTTGAGGCTAAAAACAAGGAAGCATTACCCACATCTTCGGGTTCACCCCAACGTCCGGAAGGGGTGCGTGTCATTACCAAATCGTTAAACGGATGACCGCCTTCACGGATGGCCGCTGTTTGAGCGGTTGCAATATATCCGGGGCCAATACCATTGATTTGAATGTTGTATTTGGCCCATTCGCAAGTCATGTTGGCGGTTAACAGTTTTAATCCGCCTTTTGCCGATGCGTAAGCTGAAACATTATTGCGACCGTAAACACTCATCATGGAACACATATTAATGATTTTCCCTTGACGACGCTTAATCATCCCCGGAGCTACCCTTTTAGATACAATCAGAGGAGCAACCAAGTCAATATCAATTACTTGTTTAAAATCAGCAATAGGCATATCAAGAATAGGAATGCGCTTTATTATTCCGGCATTGTTCACCAAAATATCAACGGGACCTACCTCTTTTTCAATTTTCGAAATGCCTTTATCCACAGCATCTTCATTGGTAACATTAAAATTTAGGGTAAAAACATCGAGTCCCGCTTTTGCATATTCGGCTTTGCATTCAGCCAGTTTTTCATCGGAAATATCATTCACACATATTTTTGCTCCTGCGGCTCCCAGCACTTTGGCTATGGCCATACCTATTCCGTGTGTGCCGCCTGTTACCAAGGCTACTTTTCCGGAAAGGTTAAAAAGTTCGTTTATCATTTTTTTAAGACTTTTAGTATTAAGTATCAAGTATCAAGACAATAAACACCATCTTGATACTTGATACTGATATCTTTATACTTAGTACTACCTTAACTCATTCGGTTGCACGTGATCCATATCGGTGTAATCGAGATTCTCGCCGCCCATGCCCCAAATAAATGAATAATTGCTTGTGCCTACCCCTGAGTGAATTCCCCATTCGGGCGAAAATACGGCTTCCTCGTTGTGAATAAAAAGGTGGCGGGTTTCTTGCGGTTCGCCCATCAAATGCAGAATGGTTTGATTTTCGGGAACTTCAAAATAGAAATACGCTTTCATACGCCGGTCGTGTGTATGCGCCGGCATGGTATTCCAAACGCTGCCTTTTTGCAACTCGGTTAAACCCATTACCAACTGGCAACTTTGCACAATACCAGGAATTATCAACTGATAAATAGTCCGTTGGTTACTGGTTTCCTGCGAACCCAAATTCAGGATATTGGCTTTTGGTTTGTTTACCAAAGTTGTAGGATAAACGGCATGTGCTGGTGTTGAACTTACATAGAATTTTGCCGGATTGTTTTTATCCATGCTTTTGAATTTCACTTCATTTGAACCTCGTCCAATATACAGAGCCTCCTTGTTTTTAACCGGATATTCTTTTCCGTCAACGTACACGGAACCATCACCGGCAATATTAATTACACCCACTTCGCGGCGTTCGCAAAAATATTCCGATTTAATGGCATCAATGGGTTCCAGAGTTAACTCCTTAGCTACAGGAAAAATACCTCCCAGAATATAGCGCTCGTATTGCGAGTAACTCAGATTAATTTCATCTTTTACAAAAAGATTTTGTACCAAAAACTCTTTTCTGAGCCTTGTGGTATCGTAATGTTTAACGTCCTCGGGATGGCAAGCCCTGCGACGGTTGTATGCAATTTTTGTCATAATTATAAATTATTCAGTAATAGGTTTATAAACCGGGACCAATGTTTTCATTACAATCCAACCAATGAGGTAAGCCACAGCACATATCGAAAAAATGATAAAGTACCCTGATTTAATGCCTTCGAACCCAAAAAACTTCATGTTAGTGGTAAGTGAATAATCAAACAATAAGCCCGAACCTTTATTTATAAAGAACGAACCTATTCCGCCTGCCATACCGCCAATTCCGGTAATGGTAGCAATAGCCGATTTAGGAAACATATCGCCGATACTCGAAAAAATATTTGCCGACCAGGCTTGATGCGCCGCTCCTGCAATACCAATAATAATTACCGGAAACCAATAGGAATAATGTCCCAATGGCTGTGCCAATAAGGCCAACAAAGGGAAAAAAGCAAAGATTAGCATGGAACGCATACGGCCTGCATAAGGATTCATCCCTTTTTTATCGACAAAATAGGTGGGTAACCAACCTCCAATTATTGATAATAAGGTAATGGCATATAAAAGAAAGAGTAAAACCTGTGCCATCGTGGAATCGGAAGTTAAACCATATACATCGCTCAAATATGCCGGAGTCCAGAACAAATAAAACCACCAAACGCCATCGGTCATGAATTTACCAAATGCAAAAGCCCAGGTTTGTTTGTACTTGAAACTATCTTTAAATGAAATTTTCAACTCAGTTTTTTCAACATCGTTATTTGCTGCGGTTTCTGCTATGGTGTCCTGATTGATATAATCCAGTTCTGCCTTATTTACGTTAGGATGCTGGTGTGGTTTTTTGTACATGAACACCCAAAAACCCATCCAAATAAAACCTAATGCCCCGATTAATATAAAAGCCATTTCCCACCCATAATGAAGGGCAATTATTGGAATAGAAATTGGAGCGACCAATGCTCCTACTGTGGCTCCTGCATTAAATATACTCGTGGAAAAAGCCCGGTCTTTTTTAGGGAAATATTCGGCCGTAGCTTTAATGGCAGCGGGAAAGTTTCCTGCCTCTCCAAGAGCCAGCACAAAGCGGGCAATGATAAAAAAGGTAACACTCACCGATACAATTAATCCGGTGTCGCCAATGGTTCCAATAGCTTGTTTGGCTCCTTCGAACCCGACTAACCATTTACCGGCTACAATACCTGAAGTAGCTATTCCTGAAAAAGCATGAAGCACGGCCCCAACCGACCAAATTCCAATGGCCCAAAGGAATCCCTTTTTGGTATCGAACCTATCAACCAGCCTACCGGCAATAAGCAAACTAAAAGCATAAAAAATAGAAAACAGCGCTGTGATATTTCCGTAATCGTTGTTTGTCCAATGGAATTCCGGGGCAATAAAATCTTTCCATGTTAACGACAGCACTTGTCGGTCCAAGTAATTAATGGTTGTAGCAAAAAATAACAACCCGGTGATTGCCCAACGGTAGTTTGTCATTTTTTCGCTAATTGTTTTTATTGTCATAGTCTGTTCATGTTAATAATTTATATTTATGTGTCTTGTTGCTGGTTACTTGTTGCTGGTTACTGGTTTGCTAACTTCTAACTTGGGTCTTCATCTCTTGAATATTTCCAGTTTTCGGCGCATGAAACATTCACTGCTAAAATTAATTCCATTGCATGCGCCGATATTTACTTACAATTTGAATACCCAGGGCGTTGCCCCGGGCTATGTTCTTTCAGGCTTACAGCCTGTTTTATCCTTTATTTCTTCTAACTTCCTGCTTCCAACTTCGGTATTCTCCTAAACATTATAAGTTGACGAAGCGGTATCGCCTCCCGTTCCGGTCCAATTGGTATGGAAGAATTCACCGCGCGGTTTGTCAATTCTTTCATAAGTATGCGCCCCAAAATAGTCGCGCTGCGCTTGCAGTAAATTGGCCGGCAGCCTTGCACTCCGGTAGCCATCAAAATAGGTTAATGCACTCGATAAGGTTGGAACCGGGATTCCATTCAAAATAGCAGTTGCAACCAAACGGCGCCATGCCTTTTCGGCTTTTTCCACTTTATCTTTAAAGAAGGGGTCGAGTAACAGGTTTTTTATTTCAGGATTGCGGTCATAAGCCTCCTTAATTTTCCCCAAGAATGAAGAACGAATAATGCATCCACCACGCCACATTAAGGCTATTCCTCCATAATTTAAGTGCCAACCCACTTCGTCGGCCTGAGCTTTCATTAAGGTATAGCCTTGAGCATACGACACTAATTTTGAAGCATACAGAGCATCTTTTAAATCAGAAATAATTTGTTTTTTATCGCCGGTAAAGGCAGGTTGTGTAGCTTTTATCTGTTTCGATGCTTCAACCCTCTCATCTTTAATTGCCGATAAACAACGGGCAAATACTGCTTCGCCAATAAGAGTCAATGGAATGCCTTGATCGAGGGCGGTTACGGCGGTCCATTTTCCGGTACCTTTTTGACCGGCGGTGTCCAATATTTTTTCCACCAAAGCGCTACCATCGGCATCTTTATAAGCCAAAATATCGCGGGTAATTTCAATTAGGTAACTGCTCAATTCGCCTTCGTTCCATTCTTTAAATACCTCGTGCATCTCATCGGCACTCATGCCCAACAAATCTTTCATTAACTGATAAGCTTCGGTAATCAGCTGCATGTCGCCGTATTCAATACCATTGTGCACCATTTTCACAAAGTGACCGGCACCGTTTTCTCCAACCCAGTCGCAGCAAGGTACGTTGCCGTCAACCTTTGCCGAAATGGTTTGAAAAATGGTTTTCACTTCCGGCCAAGCCGATGGAGAACCTCCGGGCATGATGGAAGGGCCTTTAAGGGCACCCTCTTCGCCACCCGAAACGCCTGTACCAATATACCGAAGGCCTTTGCTTTCCACATAAGTCACCCTGCGGTTGGTGTCAGGAAAATGGGTGTTTCCACCGTCAATAATAATATCGCCTTTTTCAAGATGCGGGATTAAGATTTCAATAAAATCATCCACCGCCTTTCCGGCTTTTACCATTAACATTATCTTGCGGGGCTTGCTCAACGAAGCCACCAATTCCTCAACCGAATAGGCTCCACGTATATTTTTACCCTTTGCCCGACCGGTAACAAATTTTTCAACTTTTTCGGTTGTCCGGTTGTAGGCGGTTACGGTAAAGCCTTTGCTTTCCATGTTTAGGATAAGGTTTTCGCCCATTACGGCCAAGCCCACTACTGCTATGTCTGATAATTGTTTCATATTGTTTTTTTTAGATTTTTAGTATTAAGTATTGAGTATCAAGTATTAAGTAACCAGCATCTTATCATTCAAATGTATAAAATTCTTTCACTACCTCGTCCATAACCCAATTGGTTCTGGCTCCCGAAATACCATTGCTTGGCGATTTTC
Source organism: Salinivirgaceae bacterium (assembly GCA_041664345.1). Classification (GTDB taxonomy): domain Bacteria; phylum Bacteroidota; class Bacteroidia; order Bacteroidales; family SZUA-534; genus GWE2-40-63. Next base: position 21,639 of record JBAYKX010000018.1, on the reverse strand, counting down.
CTTTTCCCAATAGGTCGTTAACCACCAATTGAATCATGTTTTGCTGCACATGTTTGGGTTTAGTAAATTCAAAAGTTTGCTTTCCCTCTGCTGTTCTCAGTTCCACGGGAACAAAATCGAAACACGAATAGGTTATAGTTCCTTTTTCGCCGATGATTTCAATGATGTCGCGTTCCAAAAATTCGGGCACGGTAAAACACCAAGTTCCGTTCACCAACACGTTTTCGGGCATTAAAAAACTGGCGGAAATAATATCTTCAGCCTCGTATTTTTTTGCCTGGTTCAGTGCAAATGAATTCACTTTTTGTACCGGTCCAAACACAAAATCCATAAAGTCAAGCTGATGCGATGCCAAATCGAAAAAATGTCCGCCTCCCGACATTTTAGGATCAACACGCCAGAGCAAATCATTGGAACCACTGTAATTTGAAAGCGATTTGTACAATTGCAAATTTACCAAACGCACTTTCCCAATGCTGCCGTTTTCAACCAACTCTTTCACTTTTAAGAATCCGGGTAAAGCACGGCGGTAATAAGCTACAAAAAGAGGTGTATGATATTTTTCAGATGCTTGTATCATTTGCTGGCATTCACTAAAATTCAAAGCCATGGGCTTTTCAACATAAACAGGCTTACCAGCTTTTAATGCTTTTATGGTTAATGCTGCATGTGCATTTGGTGGTGTTGCAACATACACGGCATTTACCTCTGGGTCATTTATTAAATCATCGGCATTGCTATACCATTTGGGGACACCATGGCGTTTGGCATAATCTTCGGCTTTGGCGGCATCGCGACGCATAACTGCAACCAACTCAGAATTTGAAACCAAATTAAAAGCAGGGCCGCTTTTGAATTCGGTAACATCACCACATCCAAGTATTCCCCATTTAATTTTGTTCATTGCTCTTAATTATTGATGCTTAGTGATTTAATTAAATATCCGCAGTGTTTCGGCGCAAAATACCTTCAATTCCAATTAAACTATTTCGTGCGCCGATTTTTAATCGCTTCACTTTACCAGGTGCGTTGCACCGGGCTATGTTCTTTAAGGCTTTCAGCCTTTTTTTTATCCAATTATTTAAATCTGTCTTTGTAAGCCCACAAACCAATTGCCGGGTTCGAGATAAAGAAAACCTCTTCTCCATCAGGCATGGTCTTGTACCCCTCCTTCATGTTTTCAGGATTATATTTTTTGCTCATCGCCTGTAAATCGGCGTACTTAAAATTTACCGATTCAATCTCCGCTTGCGTCAAATGACCGGGACAATAGGTTATGGAAAACCTTCCTTCGGAACTACCGTGAATCAGATGGGCGGCGGCACTCAAATTTGCTTCCAGTTCAGTATTTTCTTTCAAACTGTGCAATGTTTTAGGTGTTCCACAATAACCATATTTCCGTATCAACCGGTCAATCTCTTTGTCTTCGCCAAACTCCTTTAACGCAGGTGCCAAAACAATCAATTCGCCTCAATCGGCCATAGCCATCCGAGTACGGTAAACACTTTTATTGCCCAACCAGGTACTTTTAAATTCAGTTGGGTCAAGGTAAACCACGGCTTTTTTTATGGGTTTATCCAACATGGTAAAGTTTACTTTTAACGACAATTCAGCAGCCTCGGTCAACACGCTGTAATCATCGCCAATAAAAAGGCCGCGGGTTACCAGTTTGCCGGTTTCTTTGTCGCGTGCCACCACCGTATGCACGTAAACAATAGGCAAATGATTGGTGAAATTTTCAGATGCGTAGTTCAATAAACTGCGAACCGGGTTATCGGCACGGCCCATTACATTTTCCATTCCGTAAACCGCTCCCACAAAATGGCTTTTGTTAATGCCCTCGGCACCGCCCGTTCCCACAAAAATATTTTTGTTGTAGTTGGCCATTCCCATCACTTCGTGAGGCACCACCTGACCAATGGAAAGGATTAAATCGTGTTTTCCTTCCCAAATCAGTTTGTTTACCTGCGCCGGCCAGTCATAATCCAATGCTCCGTTGGTCAATTTTGATACCAATTCACCGGGCACCCGCCCAACAGTAACCACATCGTTGCGCCAGTCGTGCACCCTGAATAAATTCAACGGAATGCCCTTGTACATAGTGCCGATTTCTGCATCACTCATGCCCACATGCGTTCCCAATGCCGGAAGAATATCGGTAATTCTATTGCTGTAATATTCATAAGCGTAGCTTGTTAACTCACCCGCACGCGAGTGGTAACGGGTAAAATCGGGAGGTATTACCAACACTTTTTTGCGTTCTCCTAATTTCTTAAGGGCTATGTTCAAGCCTTCCTGCAAGTCGGCAGAGGTTAATATGGTGGTTTCGGAACCTATTTGATAGTACATCATATTTTTTTTATTTAATATTATCGCATTAAATAGATTTCATCCATTTCGGTGCAAACAACTATTTATTTCAAAAAAACTTATGTCGTGCACCGATTTATTTCGCTTCGCGAAATTCTTGGGGCGTTGCCCCAAGCTATATTATTAAGCCCCTTTGGAGCTAAAAATTTATCGTTTTACTCTTGCATTGCCTTCCCAAATACTCCAAACCATCTCTTCATCGGCAGGTTGGGCGTAATCGGTAATGAATGTGGTGGCCAAAGCACCAGTTGCCCAGCCAAATTTTGGCCATTTCTCGGCTTCCCAACCTTTAAGTATTCCATAAAGCAATCCGCCTACAAAGCCATCGCCCCCGCCAATACGGTCGAGCACCCGAATGGTACGTGGTTGTATAACCTGCCATTCATTGTCGGCCAACATAATAGCTCCCCACAAATGCTCGTTGGTACTAATTACCTCGCGTAACGTTGTTGCAGAAACCGATGCATTTGGGAATGCGGCTTTGACCCTGCCAATCATGGCTTTAAAGCCGTCAATTTCAGCTTCAATATCGTTACCTCCTGCCTCTGGCCCTTGTATTCCCAAGCAAAGCTGAAAATCTTCTTCGTTGCCGATTAAAATATCAGAAACCGAAGCAATTTCAGTAAATATTTCGCGCAATTCTTTGTCGCGGCCTTTCCAGAAGCTCGCCCGGTAATTGAGGTCGAACGATATTCGTGTTCCGTATTTCTTTGCAGTACGGGCAATTTCCAAGCAAAACTGGCTGGTTTCGGGCGACAAAGCTCCAATTAAACCCGATAAATGTACAATTTGAACGCCCTCTTTTCCGAAAATCCGTTCCAAATCAAAATCCTTCACATTCAGGGTCCTTCCCACTTCGCCGGCACGGTCGTTTAATACTCTTGGCCCGCGCGACCCAAAACCGCTGTCGGCAATGTTTATCTGGTGACGGTAACCCCATGGATTACCCTGTTCCACCTCAGTCCCCTCATAGTCCATGTGGCGAGCCTTTAAATTGCTTTTAATGATCTGCGCAATGGGACTGTCTTTTACAAAAGTGGTTAACACCTTTACGGGTAATCCCAGATAGGATGCAATGCTCGCCACATTGGTTTCGGCACTGGTAGCCTGCAATTTAAACGTATCGCTGCTGTGAACCGGTTGTCCGTGTTCAGGCGTAATTCGAATTCCCATACTGGTAGGTACTAACAGGGAATATTTACAGTTTTGTTTTAGTTGTATGCTCATAATATATTGTTTCTAGTTTCTGGTCTTTGAATTTCGGATTTCGGAAGGTTGATTTCGGATTGCCGGTTTGCTTAATCCGCAATCGTAAATCACAAATCCGCAATTCTTCTTTCTAGTTTCTGGTCTTTGAATTTCGGATTTCGGAAGGTTGATTTCGGATTGCCGGTTTGCTTAATCCGCAATCATAAATCACAAATCCGCAATTCTTCTTTCTAGTTTCTGGTTTCTATATTCCTTAAACTCCTCCAAAGGCACTAAAACCTCCATCAACAGGAATGCAAATGCCGGTAACGAATTTCGACATATCACTCAATAGGTATATGGCTGTTCCCGACAATTCTTCAACTTCGCCATAGCGGTTCATGGGCGTATTGTTGATTACTTTTTGACCGCGCGCTGTGGGGTTTCCGGTTTTTTCGTCAACCATTAAAAACCTGTTTTGGTTGGTCAGGAAAAAGCCCGGGGCAACAGCATTGACACGGATACCTGTTTTTGCTAAATGCACTGCCAGCCACTGTGTAAAATTATTAATGGCAGCTTTGGCAGCGGAATAGGCTGGTATCTTGGTTAAAGGCTTATAACTGTTCATCGATGAGATGTTAAGTACGGCACCCTTTCCGAGTTCAAGCATGTCGGTGGTAAACACCATGGTTGGCAACAGTGTTCCTTTAAAATTAAGGTCGAACACAAAATCGAATCCCTCCACATTGAGCCCGTAAAACGATTTTTCCAGCTCATTCAGGTTTTCCTTTTCAATCTTTTCCAGTTGGGTAGTGGCTTTGGGCGAATTACCACCCGCACCGTTAATTAACAGGTTTATTTTTCCAAAGTCGTGGTTAACTTGTTCTTTGGCCTTTTGCAATATGGGTTTATCCAATACATCGGCGGCGTATCCACGGCACATAGTTCCGGTTTCTTTTTCAATGGATGCCGCCACTTCAATGGCTTTGGCTTCATCGCGGTCGAGTATGGCTACCTTTACCCCAACCGAGGCCAACCCTTTTGCCAATACCGAACCGATAATTCCGGCTCCCCCTGTTATCACACAAACTTTACCTTCCAGGTCGTTAAAATTTGATTGCTGCATATTCATCTATTTTGCTTTTTTATAATAATAATCAATATTTTCATTTATAATAACATCAATTGGGCTGTAGTTTGTTTTTATTACTTCCTTTTTTGAATGCAGATAATTAAACAATGCCATAATTGATTTTTAAGCTTGCTCCTCAGGCTTTTGGCAGATTAAATAGGTGATATTCCCTTTTTTCAGGTGCTCTGTATTTTCACTAATCAAATCGTATCCAATAACAATAAACCCATTTAATGCAACCGATTCAAGATAGTCTGCCAATTTAAACCCACGTGAGTTCGGAACAAAAATCCCACCTATATTCATATTTCCTTCAAACAGTTTCGACAAAGTTTCGGAAGGTTCATTACTATTGAGCAAATCGACTTCAGTAATTAGGATAGTTGGCTTTTCAGTTGTTGCTTTTTCGCCAAAATAGTTACAAAACCCCTGGACCCGTGCCTCGATATGATGAGAGAATACTTTCCGATTGGCCTGCTTAACAATTAAATAGGTGCCATTTAATGGAGTACTTAATTCCATCAGGCGGGCAGCCACTCTACCGCTTTGCTCGGCATCTTGCCCAAAATAGGCCAGGTTATTTATCTCGTTTAAATTGATATCGATAAAAACATACGATATTTTTTTTAAATCAAACTCACGGATAAATTCCATGGCCGCAGTACCAAAAACAGGATTTAATACAACCCCGTCGGGGTTCTGGTCGCTCACTTGCCGCAATACGGCTTTAAACGACTGTTCATCGGAAGCATCAAAATGCTCATAAATAATTTCAGCATTGTAGCTCAACAACTCTTCCATTGCCTGATTAATGCCCAGTACTGGAATCAACCAATAGGGGTTATTATCGCTGGAATCGGGGATTACAATGGCTATTTTGGTGGTTTTTTTTGAGGATAGCGATTTTGCAAAAATATTGGGCGTATATTCTAATTCATCCACAATTTCCATCACTTTTTTCCGGGTTTCTTCCTTTACTTCACCACGGTTATGCAAAACCCGATCGATAGTTCCGATGGAAACCCCGGCTTTAGCTGCTATATCTTTAATCCCAACTCTTCTGCTTTTCCTTTTATTCATCTCCGTGTACGTTAACGAAAGCAAATGTAGAACTATTTTTTAAATTCCGTGTACGTTTACGGAATAATTATTTTTAAAATTTATAGTGAATCAAGTTTAGGAACAATCCTCATTTTTGATAACTCTGCATACATCAGAAAATAATAAATGGGATTGCAGGTTTCCTGATTTATTTGATTGGTTGTATTGGAAAGAGTTACACTAAATAATTTACCGAATAACTATTCCAACTTAAAGTGAACTATTTCTCTTTAACCGGATTTACGGTAAACCCTTCTTTTTTCAACAGTTCAATAACTCCGGTTTCGCCGGGCAAATGAAGCGCACCAACAGCAATAAAACAGGGCTGTTCGTTTATCATTTTTTCAATTTTAGGAATCCAGTCACTATTCCTTTTAGTTAAAAATAAGTCTAAAAACTCCTTCTCTGCCGGGGTTTTATACTCTTCAATGGACATTTTATGCAATCCATCAAGGTCTTGCCGCTTGTATAATGCCACCATAGTGGAATAACTGCGGTATTGGTTCATATCAGTTAGTTCGGTTAGTTGTTCCCCGAAAGGGATTTCCTCGGCCAACGATAGTTGAAACTCAATGGTTTCAAGACCCAACAGCGACATATCGTTCTTTTTTGAATCGTTGAAAAGTTCTTGCTCGTAGGTTTTAGTTTTGCCAACAAATTCCTGTAATAACAAGGCTGTCAAGAAAAATGGTTTTATGCGGGCATACTTTTTATCCACCTTTTTACCACTTATGCCCAAACTATCTTTTAATACTTGCTTAAAATAGGCATATTCATTGCTATCCATGTACTGCTCCAATGTTTTTCCATCGGGTATCAGCACTTTATTAACCATCTTTATTTTCTCAGAAAGGCTGATTGAAAACATATCCGCTTCAAGCACCAATGCCTTACAGGAATCAAAGGCCTGCTTCATTTCATCGGTAAAAAAGTAATCGCTTTTTGGAATTATATGGATGGTACCAAACAAATACGACGGTTGCTTTAACCCATTCCCACTTATTTCCCATAGCAACGATGAACTGTTTTGACTTTTCAGGCTTACTGAAAAAAGAACTAATACTAGCAAAAGGCTATGTCTCTTCATATTTTTCATATATTGCATGGTGCATTAGTGATTTTGTTGGTGGTTAATACTTCTTTCGTCTTCAATTATTGAATACATATAACTGTCAACCCATTCCCCTCTTATCGGTAAAATCTTTCGTTGAATTCCTTCCCTAGCCATTCCTGATTTTTCGAGTACTCTAATTGATTGGTAATTTTTTACCGCACAACCCGCTTCAATCCGGTGTAAGTTAAATCTTTCAAATCCTGTCTCAATCAGTTGTTTCGATACTTCAGTGGCATACCCGTTTCCCCAATACTCCGGTAATAATTTGTAAAATATTTCACCTATCCTAAATTTGTCAAGTGATAATTTAATTCCTCCCAACCCAATAAATTCATCGGTTTCTTTAAGTTTTATATTCCATGTATATTTTGATTGAGGGCTGCATTGGTTGGCCTCAACGTAAGGCTTTACATTTTCCCTAGTTTCCTCTATGCTCTTTGGAATTCCAACCGTATTAAATTCATCCACCTCAAAAATTGAATGAAGCCTGTGAATATTCTCCAAGTCGGCCCACGATATTTCAGTTAGTTCTAATCGTTGTGTTTGTATTTTCATTTTTGTGTGTTTTTAATAGAGCCGCCAACGTTTGGCAGTATGGTCGGAAAAAGATTATTCCGCTTCGCCGTTGCTGGTGATCCTCTTTTCACGTTGCCAAAAATCATGAAGCGGGCTACTGCCATTCGCACAACACCGATACCCATATTGGCTATAACCGCTCGTAGGCTTCGTTATTCTATAATAATCCCTTCTTTATGAGTATCTATTTGTCCAACCCAAATTCGTCCATCATCTTGATTTAAATTAAAATCAGATGCAGTATAAACAATCCCCATGAAACTTGCCCTTACCCTGTATTCACCTTTTGGAATCGAATAATAATTCCTTGATTTATAGGTGTAAGTTAATTCAGCGTTTGCCTCAAGTTTAGTTAAATCCTCAATTTTTATATCATCCCTTTGCCTGTCGCTATTTGAATCTTTAATAAAAGAACTCAAACCAGTATTAATATCGAAAAAAGATAATCCTCCTGTATAATCAGTGTAGTATCGCTCTCCCATTTTATTTATATCGGGAATGTAATACGCTATGTTATCATGGTTCTTAATTGTTATCGTACTTACAACATCAGTCTGATTATTGGATTCAATAACTCTAATACTATCAATTTGATAACTTAATCCTCGACGAAATTTATTGTTTTCAATTAATGAATATACTATTTGCGGATCATTTATTAAATTTTCTTCATTTCCATAATATCCGATTGTAAGAATATTACGACCGGAAAAAAAACAGTAAGAAATAAAATAAGGCGACAGCGGTGGAGATGATAATTCGCAAGAATAAAATACCCCTCCATATAAGCTGTCGTTATTCACTTTAATTTTAAAACTAGTTAATGGTGTTTCAAATATCAGGTCTGATTTTAGAAAGTAAGTATGGGTTGAGCTATCATAAAAGTCTATTTCATTTTCAGTTAACGACATACCATCAGAAAACTCTATTGTTAATTCTGAATCATTAAGGTCAACATTAAGGTCAGAATCACATGAATTTGAAAACATGAAGATTAAAAATCCAACTAGCAGAAAAAGGTTAATTGTTTTCATAATTGTTGCTTTTTATTCAATTTAGTGATGTCTTTTGCTTGCATATCGTTGCATTTAATCAAGCATACGTTACGTATGTGAAGCGGTTGCACTTGCATACACTTCTGTTTGCTTATTCAATATAGTTAATTAATTATTCATAGTTTCAAGCTCGCACTTACCCGCAACTGCTTTATTATACGGTAATAGGCTTTGTAATTATTTGCTTTTAGTCATAATGGAATCTACAAGAATAAATCCTTATTTCATTTTCAACAATTTGATATACAAGTCTGTGCTCATTGAAAATACGTCTTGACCAATATCCAGATAAATCATATTTGAGCGGTTCAGGTTGACCAGAACCTTCAAATGGAGTCCGTTTAATTTCTTTAATTAATCCATTAATTTTTTTAGATATCTTTTTGTCAATTTCTTGCCAATAAAGATAGTCTTCCCAAGCATTTTCTGTGAAAGTTAGAACCATATTAGTCATCTATTTTTGGTTGAACGATTTTTCCAACTCTCATTTGTTCAATCGATTCATAAAGTCTATCTGCATTTTTCTTTGAACTTAAAATATGCATTGTCTCCATGATTGAATTGTATTCGTCCAATGATATAATAACAGTTCCTTTTCCACTTTTTCTTTTGATGATTAATGTTTCATTATCATCTTCTACACTATCAAGATATCCTTTTAGTCCAGTCCTGAATTCTGAGAAATTAGCAGCAATCATAATTATAATTTTATAAGTTCATTAATAAGTACAAATATAAGTACTTATTTTGATTTATTTCAATATTGTCAAATATTATTCTTTTCATTTCAATTGTTGCCAACATTAAGTATATTAAAAGTAAGCGTTTGCCCTGCAATTAACTTTTAAAAAACTCAAAAGTTGAAGCGGGCTACAACCCTTAGATAACCTACTGCCTCGGCAATTTTTTATATCACGTATTGGGTGCTGTTTTTATTCTTGTGTAAATTTAATTTGTCCACCACCTTGTTTTAGTATCATTGTTTTGTCAGTTGGATTAAATTCAAAAACCGCTCCTGCTTGGTCAAATTTAAAAATGTCTTTTGCTGTTGCTTCAAGAGGAAGTGCAGTTTGTCCTGTTCCTTGTGCAACTATTGTATTGTTATCTTTTGTTACTGTAATTTTCAAAGCAATTTCTTTGGAAGAGTAAACGCCTAAATATTTATCCAAAACTTCTGAACTTACTTCATAAGTTGAAAATTCGGGAATGTCATACGGTTTATCGAAAACTGCACTCAATACCGCAATAGATATGTTGTTGTTATTGTAACTTGTTCCGTTTGATGTTAAAGCATAAGAAATGTTTCCGTCGGTGAAATATGAAAAAACCGAACTAAAACCGTCAATACCGCCTGTATGTCCGTAACTTACTTTGTCGTAAAATGGAATTTGGAACAACCCAATTCCATAGTTATCTATAATGGTTTTCATTATTTCAAGACTTTCCGGTTTCAAAAGTTTTCCGCCAAACAAAGCGTTACTAAATATTGTTAGGTCGCTTGGAGTGGAAATAATTCCACCTGCTCCTAAGGGAATGGAAATATCTGTTTCAGGTTCAAGTTTCCAACCACCGCTAAAACTATATGATTTACATTCGTTTTTACTTGAGACAATTTTTCCGCCAAAGTATGTATTTTGTAACCCGACAGGTTTGATAATGTATTCTTGTAACAAATCGGCATAAAGTTTATTGAATGTTTTTTCAAGAATATAGCTTAAAAGCACAAAATTTGAGTTACTGTATTCCGCTTTGCTGTCTGGCTCAAAATCGCTGCCTGCTTTCGTAATAATTTCTACCATTTCTTTTTCTGTCTTAGGTTGTGTGTTCCAAGTCAGATAGTCTTTGTCGTCTGTAAAATTGTGTATCCCGCTTCGATGGTAGAGTAAATTCTTTATGGTTATTTTCTTGGTATTTTTGATTGTAGGAAAATACTTGTCTATCGTTTGGTTTAAGTCCAATTTTTTTTCTTCCACTGCTTTCAAAATCAATACCGAAGTGAACGTTTTAGAAATTGAACCTATTCTGTATTTAGAGTTTTTGTCTGCTTTAACGCTGTTTTCAACGTCAGAAAACCCGATAGATTTTGAGTAAACTACTGCACCGTCTTTAGAAACCGCCACACTACCCATAAATTTGTTGTTCGCCTCAAGTGCGTTAAAGTAATTGTCTAATTTGGTTTTGTCAAAGTTTTGAGCAAATCCAATTTGACTTAATGTCCCGATTAGTAATGTTGTTAAGATTGTTTTTTTCATATTGATTTCTGTTATAGTTTACGGGGTCTGTTAAAATAGCACCCAACGTTGCGCATAAAAAGCGTTTGCACTTGCTTGCACTTCTGTTTGCTTAATTCTACTTTGACATATTACAATAAGTAGCAATTTTTCTTTTTGGTGATACTTGGTGACTTAGTGTTTTAGTGGCGATTTTTTTAGCCACCAAGACACAAAAACACCAAATTAACACCAAATTTTTCTAATTTGTCAAAGTAGAATTAAGCAATATAGTTAATTTCTTATTCACACTTTCAATTTCGCACTTGACTGCAACTGCTTTTTTATGCGGGGTTATGCAACGTTACTTTGCAAACTTAATTATAGAACCATCTGATTCAGGAGAATTACTTAATACTAAAGTGTCATTCGATATTGAATAATTATAACTTATCTCATTTTCTTTATAATAGATAGTCATTTCTTTTTCAACTATTTCAATATTATATACTCCGCTCTCAGTAAAATTATACTGAGATGTAATGTCAATAGTCGTATTGTTCGTTATTGTAACATTCTGTTTTGAAGTATTATAAAGCCAAACAATATCGTTTCGATTAAATTCCTCTTTAGGCAAATCACAACACTCAAAACTTATTAAATTCCATTCACCATCTAAATCGTTTTGAGTTGTAGCATCTTTATCACAAGATAAAAAAATGAATCCAAATATTATTGCTTTTATAATAGCCAAATTTATAGATATGTTAAATGTTTTCATAATCATTTAGTTTAAATTATTCATTTTTGATTTCGAGTGTTGTCCCTAGTTCTGCTTCAAAAATTCCATTAATAATAACATTGCCCGTTGAGTTAATCTCTACATTTGCATTATTCTCAATAGTTACATTCTCTATTTCAACACCACAAGCATTTATAACAGCATCGCTGTCAATAGCCCTATTAGCAATTGTAATATTACAATCTAAACAATCTGCAGCAACAATAAAATTACGTATCACATCACCCGGCTGCTCTCCAAATCCAAGCATAAAATCTATTCCTACAGTTGTTCTATCGCAATAGCTCATAATTGTACCACCTACTGCAGGATTACCTGGGTCAGCACAACCCTCACAGCAATCAGCAAAAGTTGGACAGGTTTCGGGGAAAATCGTTTCCTCCATACAATCACCGCATCCATCAATTGCTGTATTAGTGCCATTCCAAACACATGCATGAGTATGTCTTGAACCAAGAACATGCCCCATTTCATGTGTTACTACTTTTACTTGTCGAGAAAATGTTGGGAATTCTTCAAATTCAGGAAATAAAGCAATATGAGCATGAGGACTTAAATCGGCATCACCTATTACACATAAACCACCTATGCCATTTGCAATTCCTCCAGCGTTCGCAGTATTGTCAGGGTCATCGTCCCCATCGATATATGATAGTAGTAAAGCTAAATCACCATCAAAAGTTACTCTCGTGTCAACAAAATCTGCTAATCCATCATTAATGTTTGCCGCATAAGCATCAGGAGTATCCCAAATGAAAATCTCAGAAAGTTGCAAAAAAATATTTTCGTTCGCATATAAAGTAGCAACCTGATTAAATAGACCAGTTACATAGTTTTCAACATTTGCGATTCTACTACCAAAGTCATTATATATATCATTGTCCACTTCAATATATAGATTTAAATGATTTCCATCTTCAGTTACAGCAGCAGCTGATTTCAGATTACTTGTCGTGCCAAGCCTCGAATATATTTCATCTAATGCTGAATTCTGTTTCGCCGAATTTGTATAACAGCCGTCAATTGAGTTACCGGCTACAATACTGGAAATTGCATTATCACTATAAATAAATTGAGCCGAATCTTTTTTTAATTTACCAATATTGATTGTTCCATGTTTATTTGAAGATAAAAATCCACTAACTTCGTTATCAAAAAAACTAAGAGCAACAATGCTTTGTGATGTTCCATTTATTATACCTCTGTAATGTTTTTGATTTTTATTGCTTTCATGCTTTTTTCCACTTGAAGTTCTCAAATGATAGGAATTAAATTTGCTATTCACTTCCTGCAATTCAATTACTATTGTTTCTCCATTATATGGAATATTTGTAATCAGATTTTTAGATGATTTAAGTTCCCTAAGTTTCATTTTATTCAATCGAAAAGCTTGAAAGTTATCAATATATTTCTCGTATTTGCCTTGTTTTTCAAGTTGTCGGATTTCAAACAAGTTTCTTAAGTCTACAAATTCTATACCTGCTTGTTTAGCTTTTTGAATGTTCGTTGCAATTCTATTTTCTGTTTGACTAAAAATATTCAAGCTTAGAAATGAAAAAAAGAAAACAAGATAAACATTTATGTTTTTCATAATACATACATTAATCAGTTAAAATCATTTGTTTAGTATCAATCACTTGCCCATCGGCAATTAAAGCATACATATACATGCCGGCTGTAAATTCACTACCGCTTATAGTTATAAACCCACTTCCTGTTTGATGTAGCTGTATACTCTTTAGTTGCGTACCATTCATGTTATAGATATTTATCATAGCATTTTGAATATTATCAATAATAAAATATTCAATTTGAGTACCTGCCGTAAATGGGTTGGGTACATTTTGGTATAGCAAATTCTGCTCATTTTTGGCTCCTATAGTAGCTCCTTTTTGCGTGTTCTTATCTTAGTTGACGCTATCTATGTAAAACAACGCTAGAGAATCAACTTACAACTGTCCCCTCCATCTTAATTACAGCATGCAGAACTTATATATGATGTCGCTCTGCTTCTCGGCACACTATTCTCCGTGCGGGTTTTCAAGGTACTTTCGTATCATGTTGCATAATATTTTGTTTGAAAAACTGCTGTTCGAATACGCTGTATCCCCCGCATGGTGTATATAGCATATTGGCGGTAGTTTACTGTTTTATTAGCTTTTCATTATAAATATTATTATTCTTATCAATTACAACTAGTTGATAAATGCCACTTGGTTCATCAAAGTTAATCTCATTATAACCAAAATTTATTCTTTGCTTGTTTACAATTTTTCCGACGGAATTAATAATTTGAAGTTTTCCTTTATCTATTGTGGTATATATAAATAAATTACCGTTATTTGGATTTGGGAATACTTTGATATATTTATTTTCATCAGCTATGTTTTTATGATTTACATTTGTATTATTCAAAGGTGCTGATTTTATCACCAAATTAGTGTCAATTATTTGGCTGACTCTTGAGGATTTAAGTGTACTTGAAGAAGTTTGCCAAGAACAGGGTTTAGGTCCGCAAGGCTCTATTTTTGCTGAAAACTCACTTCCTAGTTCAGCAGAAAACCCCGAAAATAAGGTTATAGAGTTTCCGGCAGTCAAATCCACCCATGCTATATCCTAACACAACTAAAGGGTCACTTGTTGGTTTTTGGCTATTAACACTTGAAATAAGCTCGACTAACAACATTGCATTTTTTTGAATATAATCACCACCATTGTTGAAATTTAAAATAATAATATCATACCCTTCACTATGTATTTGAGAAGCAAGATAAGTAGGATATCCATCAAACAAATCATAAATATCAACAGTGTTTGGGTCTGTATTCGTAGGGTCAAAACCAAAACTATTATTTGGGTCAAAACCTTCAACAAGGATTAATGGCTTTCTCAAATTCGACAATGTAATATTATAAACAGAACTACTACGATAAATTTGGTATGTTCCTGAAGCGTATTCGCCATTATAATCACGAGTTGCTGTAATAATAAATGGCTGTGCATTAGAATATTCGAAAACGAATAGATGCAATGATATTAGTAAAAAAATGTTTTTCATTGGTTAGTAGTTTTTATAGTTAATATCAAAAATTCCTTTTGTTATTTGTAATTTCTCATTATTCCTATTGCATAAGGCCATCTCGAACTTACCTGAAATCACTTGTTTTTCAGTATCAAAAGCAGTAATCTTGAGTCTGCTCTTTAAAGAATCAGTTAAAAAATAAATGGAATCAGAATTGGTAGATACTTGAAATCTCGTTTTGTAACTATCTGTTTCATAAGTATTTGTATAAATTGAATCAGGTAAACAATAATTTATTTGAGGAAAACATTTATTTATTAAATATGTACCTGTATCCTTTATTTGTGCGGTAAAATAAATAAATCCTTCTCCATATGCATAAATCTCAATTGTGCCGCAGGCCGAGTAATAAACTGAAAATGGCTTGTTATCACCAGGCCCAATTTCTGAAGGATTGTAAGGAATCCATTCAACTCCTTCAACAAGCATTCCAAATGTATCTTTTCCCTCTTTGGTTTCTTTTGGCAGTTCGTATTTATTGCAACCTAAAATGCTAATTGATAAAAAAATCACTATTAATCTTTTCATAATTAAAGTTTTAATTGTTTGCAGTATCTGTCATTCTAATTACCGCCAACGATGGCAATATGCGTAGGCCGGGATTTCGAAGCTCAAACCTGTCAAACCGTTACGATTTTGAGTAAATGTAGAAATGTTTAGATTACCCATATAGCACAGTTTCATAATATGTATATTAATCAGTTAAAATCATTTGTTTCGTATCAATCACTTGCCCATCGGCAATTAAAGCATACATATACATACCGGCTGTAAATTCGCTACCGCTTATGGTTATAAACCCACTTCCGGTTTGATGAAGCTGTATGCTCTTTAGTTGCGTACCATTCATGTTATAGATATTTATCATGGCATTTTGAGTATTATCAATAATAAAATATTCTATTTGAGTACTTACCGAAAATGGATTGGGTGCATTTTGGTACAGCAAATTCTGCTCATTCTTGGCTCCTATAGTAGCTCCTTTTTGCGAGTTCTTATCTATCACGCTTTTCAACTCTTTTGCCAAGCCCTCAATTATTAATTACTGTTCTTTAATGGCCTCAACCAATACAGGTACTATGCTTGAATAATTCATTGTATAAACATCGGTCACATCATCGTATGCTACCGCCTCGGGTAAAACCTTTTGAACATCTTGTGCTAAAAAACCAATATGGCCAAACCTCTGCTTGTCAATTTTCTCTTTTAATGTAAAGTCCTTTATACTATCTGTGTTTGCAGAATACTCTTTCTTAATATCATATTTTAACCCTTTTAAATTTAAAATTGTCTGTAATGGGGTTTTAATATCTTTCAAGTTTTCTTTTTGCCGGGCATCTGAAACGGTAGTAAAGCTGTATGCATACATTGTAGAAAATGCCGAACTGGAATTTCCAATTGAACCATTATTATTTGCAGAAGGATACAGGCTTGCATAACCACTGCTGTTCCATTTAAATATAAGGCTTGCGCTATGAGCCCCACAATTAACATTAACCGGTCCGGTAACACCCAATTTGTAATCCGTGTTAGGAGCAACTCCTATCCCTACACCACTATATAAGTAAGAATACCCATTTACATAAAGTTTATAGGAGCTACTTGGAGCAACTCCAATACCAACATTACTATTCAAGTATGAATCACCATTTACATAAAGTTTATAGGAACTACTCGGAGCAACACCAATACCTACACTACTATTTAAGTATGAATACCCATTTACATAAAGTTTATATGAGCTACTCGGAGCAACTCCAATACCCACATTACTATTTAAATAAGAATAACCATTTACATAAAGTTTATAGGAACTGTTGGGTGTTATACCTAAACCCACACTTCCACTCGAATTCATTTCAATTTGTGCATTAACCAGTTGACCAAGCATTAATGCTACTGCAAAAAAAAAGTAATTTTTTCATTTTAAGTATTTATTAGATTGTTATAATTATGGCACAGGTCTTTACCGCTATGCCTCGGTATTTTAATGTTGCATACAACTACTGTCTAAACCCAGTTACACGTATTTTACCCTGAAAATGGCTGTATAGCCACCCCTTTATTGCGAAAATCTCCAATTTATAGCTGGGTTCATTCATTTCATTGGTTAATATAACATAATTTAAAATATGGAGCACTCATTTTATCCACTTTTTATTTCTTTAACCGATATGTAAAACTCAATCTACCTGACAAAAAACAGTTTTTTACCGCTCCACATTAAATAAAGGTTAGTAAATTTGCGCTTTAATTTCAAAAACAGACCCTTATGACCGAAATGGAGAAAGGCAAGAAATTATTCACCGAGTTTCCGCCCGTTACTACCCAGCAGTGGGAAGCAAAAATTACCAGCGATTTGAAAGGTGCCGACTACGAAAAGAAACTCGTTTGGAAAACCAACGAAGGATTCAACGTGCGCCCTTACTACCGCCAAGAGGATGCAGACAAAATCAGTTATCTGGAAGTGATGCCCGGTAAGTTCCCTTTTGTACGCGGAAATAAAACCGAAAACCGGTGGTTCATCCGTCAGGAGATTAAAGAATTCGATTTAGTCGTGGCCAATGGTAAAGCATTGAACTTGCTGGGCAAAGGGGTCAATTCCTTTGGTTTTGTTTTAGACAATACAAAAAAATACACCCCTCACGATATGGGTGTGTTGTTAAATAACCTTCCGGTAACCGATATTGAAATCAATTTTGTGGCCGGTTATGCCGCATTCAGTGTGTTGGAGTCGTTCACCGAGTATATTTCATCAAAAGGAATCAACCCAGCGTCAATAAAGGGTTCGGTAGTTTTTGATCCAATTATGTGCCGGGTTAAAACAGGAAAATCCTGTTCTGCAAACCCTTTGGAAGATGCCGCTAAAATAGTGGGTTTAACCAAAGCAATCCCCAAGTTTAAAGGGTTGGTGGTACGGGGCGATATCTTTGAAAATGCCGGTTCATCGTTAGTTCAGGAACTGGGTTTTTCGTTGGCGGTGGCTAACGAATATATGGCATCGCTTACCCAACATGGAATAACCGCCGATGAGGCGGGTCAATCCATTAAATTCAAGTTTGGTGTAGGTTCTAACTACTTTATGGAAATTGCCAAGATACGTGCAGCCCGGTTGCTTTGGGCGCAAATTGTTAAGCAATACAAACCGGCATCTGAAAACTCCTGCATTGCCAACATTCATGCAGTAACCAGCAATTGGAACAAAACCATTTACGACCCTTATGTAAATGTATTGCGTACTCAAACTGAGGCCATGTCGTCGGTATTGGGTGGCGCCGATTCGCTTACCATTAACGCATTCAATGCGGCTTACGAAAAACCTACCGATTTTAGCGAACGAATTGCCCGTAACCAGCAAATAATATTGAAAGAAGAAGCTCATTTTGATAAAACGGTCGATCCGGGAGCTGGTTCCTATTATATTGAATCGCTTACCGATAACATTGCCGAACAAGCTTGGAAACTGTTTCTGGAAGTGGAAGATAAGGGCGGTTTCATCGCCGCTTCAAACCAGGGATTCATTCAAAAACAAGTAAGGGAAATGGCACAAAAACGCGACTTGGATATTGCCAACCGCCGCGAGATTATTTTGGGGGTAAACCAATATCCCAATTTTATCGAAAAATTGGATGTGGAATTGGAAAATTCTTTGTTTACCAAACCCCAACCATCGGAAACCGAAATTGAACCGTTGGTTCCCTACCGCGGAGCTATGGCTTTTGAAGCACTTCGCTATAAAACCGACGTGTTTTCAAAAACACACAAACGTCCCATGGTATTCATGCTCCCAATTGGAAGTGTCGCCATGCGCAAAGCCCGAGCCCAGTTTGCCGCCAACTTTTTTGCAGTGGCCGGTTTTTCGGTATTGGAAGGTATCGGATACAAAACCGTGGCAGAGGGAATAAAAGACGCCCAAGACGCTAAAGCGGATGTAATTGTGGTTTGCAGTTCCGATGAAGAATATGCGGATTTTGCCCCGGAAGTAAAAAAACTGGCAGGCAAAGCCATGGTGGTGGTAGCCGGATTTCCAAAAGAAATAATGGACACCCTCAAAGCAGCTGGGATAGAACATTTCATCCATGTAAAATGCAATGTTTTGGAAACATTAACCGCATTTCAAAAAGAACTAGGAATTTAAATAGACATTAGAGGTGAGAAATGAGTAGTGAGAACGTCTCACATCTCAAATCTCTTAATCTCAAATCTTATAAAACATGAGACCAAATTTTAAAAATATCAACTTTAGGACTGCCCCAAAAGCCTCAATTTCAGGTAAAGAATGGCAAAAGCTGAATCACATTGAAAAAAACTGGATCACTTCAGAGCAAATTCCAGTTAAACCGGTTTACACCAAAGACGATTTGGAAGGAATGGAACACCTGAATTATGCCGCAGGATTGGCGCCTTTCTTACGCGGCCCTTATTCTGCCATGTACGCCACCCAGCCATGGACGGTGCGCCAATATGCCGGATTCTCAACAGCCGAGGAATCGAATGCCTTTTACCGACGCAACTTAGCAGCCGGGCAAAAAGGGTTATCGGTGGCTTTCGATTTGGCCACACACCGCGGATACGACTCCGATCATCCACGCGTGATAGGTGATGTGGGAAAAGCCGGGGTAGCCATTGACTCCATTCTGGATATGAAAATCCTTTTCGACCAGATTCCTTTGAACAAAATGTCGGTTTCCATGACCATGAACGGCGCCGTATTGCCTATTATGGCCTTTTACATTGTTACCGCACTGGAGCAAGGCGCTAAATTGGAAGAGTTGACCGGAACCATCCAAAACGACATCTTAAAGGAGTTCATGGTGCGAAATACCTATATTTTTCCACCCGCATTTTCCATGAAATCGATAGCCGATATTTTTGAATACACCTCGAAATACATGCCTAAGTTCAATTCCATTTCCATTTCGGGTTACCACATGCAGGAAGCGGGTGCCACCAACGACATTGAGATGGCTTATACCTTGGCTGATGGATTGGAATATTTGCGTACCGGAATCAAAGCCGGAATCGACATTGATGCATTTGCCCCCAGACTTTCATTCTTTTGGGCGGTTGGAATGAACCATTTTATGGAGATAGCCAAAATGCGTGCCGCCCGGATGATATGGGCCAAGCTGGTATCGCAGTTCAACCCTAAAAACCCAAAAGCGCTGGCACTGCGTACGCACTCACAAACTTCGGGTTGGAGTTTAACGGAACAGGATCCGTTCAACAACATTGGCCGTACTTGCATTGAAGCTATGGGAGCCGCCTTAGGCCATACCCAAAGCTTGCATACCAATGCCTTGGATGAAGCCATTGCCTTACCCACCGATTTTTCGGCACGTATTGCACGGAATACCCAAATTTATTTGCAAGAAGAAACTCAGATTTGTCGTTCACTCGATCCTTGGGCCGGTTCGTATTATGTGGAAAGCTTAACGCACGAAATTGCGCAACGGGCCTGGAAATTGATTGAAGAAGTGGAAGAACTGGGCGGAATGTCAAAAGCCGTTGAAACCGGGATTCCTAAAATGCGTATTGAAGAAGCCGCCGCAAGAGCACAAGCTAAGATTGATTCGGGAACCCAAACCATTGTTGGGGTAAATAAATACCGTCTGGAAAAAGAAGATCCGTTGGAAACATTGGAGATTGACAATACTGCTGTTCGTGAAGCTCAGGTTCGTCGGATCAAGGAATTGAAAGCCAACCGGAACGATAAGGAAGTTCAAGAAATATTAAATGCCATAACCAAATGTGCCGAAACAGGCCAGGGCAATCTATTGGAATTAGCCGTTGAAGCTGCAAAGAGAAGAGTTACCTTAGGTGAAATTTCCGATGCTTGCGAAAAAGTTGTAGGGAGGTATAAAGCTGTGATACGATCCATTTCAGGAGTTTACTCAAGCGAGTCGAAAAACGACAAAGACTTTGAGAAAGCACGCGCTATGTGTGCCGAGTTTGCTAAAAAAGAAGGCCGCCAGCCACGCATTATGATTGCCAAAATGGGGCAAGATGGACACGACCGTGGAGCAAAAGTAGTAGCTACCGGTTATGCCGACATCGGTTTTGATGTGGACATGGGACCGCTGTTCCAAACACCCGAAGAAGCTGCCAAAGATGCTGTTGACAATGATGTGCATATATTAGGTGTTTCGTCACTCGCGGCCGGACACAAAACGCTGGTACCTGCGGTTATTGCCGAACTGAAAAAACTGGGCCGCGAGGATATCATGGTTATTGCCGGAGGCGTTATCCCTGCTCAGGATTACAAATTCCTTTACGATTCGGGAGTAGTGGGAATTTTTGGCCCTGGAACTTCCGTTTCGAGAGCGGCTGTTCAGATTCTGGAGATATTGATGAAAACTATTTAAAACATTTACCCTGAAATATTCAAATGCAAATTGAATATTTCAGGGTAAATTACAATAAGAAGATTTCTATCAATAGGAAGTATTCACCAAATATTACCTTTTTTGGTGAATATATTCACCAAAAAAGGTAATATTTGGTGAATATAAAAATATTTTCTTTCTTTGTACAAATTATTTATTATGTACGAAAGAATCCTAAAAGGTATCATTGGGCAAAAAGTCAATACCGGAAAGGCAATTATTATAATAGGTCCACGGCAAACAGGAAAGACTACCTTACTTCATTCCATTACCCAAGGATTTAAAAACCCATTATTTTTAGATTGTGATGACAAATTGGTTTCGGTTATGCTTTCAGAAACCAATACTGAAAAGCTGAAGCAGCTTATTACAAATGCCGATGTAGTTTTTATTGACGAGGCCCAACGCGTAAAAAATATTGGAATCACATTAAAGATAATTACTGACCAAATTAAAACAACCCAACTTTTGGTGAGCGGTTCCTCATCACTGGAACTGCTTAGTGAAACGAATGAACCATTAACCGGACGTAAATGGGAGTATATGCTTTATCCCATTAGCTGGGAGGAATTTAGTTCTAAAGAAGGATACCTAAAATCGATTCAGCAATTGGAACAACGGAT
>JBAYKX010000017.1:0-94785 GCA_041664345.1 Salinivirgaceae bacterium | reverse complement strand
GAACATTTGCATTAAGAGAGAAAATGCTTTTCGGGCTTTTCTCTCTTTCCTTCATTTCGCTATGCTCCATTACGGAAAGAGAGAAAAATCAATCTTTGTCGCATTTACTAATTGAATTTGTGAAATAAAGAAAGAAAACGGCCAAGGAAGTAAAGAAAATCAGTACCGAAAAAATAGGATACTAAGCATTTGGCAAATCCGATTACTTGAGCATTGATAGTTGTTTGTTTGGTATTGAACATTTTTTATTTTTAGGGAGTTGAGTAGTTACGATTTTTCTTTAATTTTATACTCAAACTAAAACCATTGAATATATGAATCCACGATTAACCCGTTCGAGGAATAAAATTATAGCTGGAGTATGCGCCGGATTAGCCGAATGGCTCGGTTGGGATGTTACCTTAATTAGGGTGCTATACGCTTTGGTAAGTATTTTAAGTGCTGGTTTCCCTGGAATTTTGGTCTATATTATCCTATGGATAGTTATGCCTGTTGAACCCATTAGGTATTAAAAAAGCCTGATAAAAATACCAGGCTTTCTCTATTCAAATATAGTATTTTTCTTAATCGAGATAATCTGAAATGGGGGCACAGGAACAAACCAAGTTCCGGTCGCCGTAACCATCATCCACACGGGCTATCGAGGGCCAAAATTTGTTGTGGGTTACCCAATCCAACGGATAAGCAGCCCGATGGCGGCTATACGGATGATCCCAGCATTCATCAGTGGCTTCTATAGCTGTGTGAGGGGCATTTTTCAATAAATTGTCTTTAGCATCGGCAGTACCCGCTTTTATTTCCATTATTTCTTCCATAATTGATTCTAAGGCTTCTACAAACCGATCGAGTTCTTCTTTGCTTTCACTTTCGGTAGGTTCAATCATCAGTGTTTCATGAACCGGGAACGATAACGTAGGAGCATGGAAGCCATAGTCCATCAACCGCTTGGCAATATCAATGGTTTCAATACCAAATTCATTTCTAAAATGGCGGCAATCAACAATCATTTCATGTCCAACCCTTCCATTGGCTCCCCTGTATAAGATACCAAAATTATCTTTTAGCCGGTGAACCAGATAGTTAGCATTTAAAATGGCCATTTTAGTTGAATAAGCAAGTCCTTCAGCACCTAGCATTTTAATGTATGCGTGGGTAATGGGCAAAACCATGGCACTTCCGTAAGGAGCCGCTGAAATGGCATTCATACTCCGTTTTTCTCCAGGTTGTAAAGCGCTGTGGCTGGGTAAAAATGGAACCAAATGTTTGGCAACGCCAATGGGTCCAACACCCGGACCACCTCCCCCATGGGGTATAGCAAAGGTTTTGTGTAAATTCAAATGGCATACATCGGCTCCAATGAATCCCGGACTGGTTAATCCAACCTGGGCATTCATGTTGGCACCATCCATAAAGACTTGTCCACCCTGATTATGTATGATGTCTATCATAGCTCGGATTTCGGTTTCAAAAACCCCATGAGTTGATGGGTAAGTAATCATAAAGGCATTCAGGTTTTTACCGTATTCCTGAGCTTTGTTTTTCAAATCGTTGATATCGACATTGCCTTTTTCGTCGCAGGCCACCACCACTACAGTTCCGCCGGCCATAGCAGCACTGGCAGGATTGGTACCATGAGCCGAAGCTGGAATCAATATTACGTTCCGATGCCCTTCACCTCTCGATTTATGGTATTCGCGAATCACCATTAACCCAGCATATTCGCCAGCGGCACCTGAATTAGGTTGCAGAGATATGGCTGAAAATCCGGTAATGGTTGCTAAATCTTGTTCCAGTTCAGCAATAAGTAGTTGATATCCTTCCGCTTGATCTTTGGGAACAAACGGGTGAATGTTGGCAAATTCAGGCCAACTTAGCGGCAACATGGTAGTTGCGGGATTTAGCTTCATGGTGCATGAGCCCAAAGATATCATGGAGTGAGTTAGTGAAATGTCTTTTCGTTCCAGTTTTTTAATGTACCGCATCATTTCTGTTTCTGAACGGTATTTATTGAACACTTTTTCTTCAAGAATGGGACTATTACGTAAAAAAACCTCGTCAAAATGGATATGTTCATCTTGGTCAACAATGGGTTTAGCCTCTTTTTTGCAAGAAAGGGCAATTACATTTAGTATGGCATTTATATCTTTAATGGTGGTAGTTTCATCAATACTAATTCCAATAGTTTTTTCATCCACATAACGGAAATTCATTTTTTCGTTGTGTCCCAGAGTAATCAATTGATTAGCATCGGTGCTGGTAAGCTTAATCCTTAATGTATCAAAGAAATTTTCGTTTTCCTGAGTTATTCCGATAGATTTCAATGCATTGTTTAATAAACCGGCTAAATGGTTGATGTGGTGAGCAATGCCTTTTATTCCTTCGGGTCCGTGATAAACGGCATACATTCCAGCCATGTTTGCCAGTAATGCCTGAGCGGTGCAGATATTTGAAGTAGCTTTTTCGCGTTTTATATGTTGCTCGCGGGTTTGCAGGGCCATACGCAATGCTTTGTTACCATTACGGTCAATTGAAACCCCAATGATACGTCCAGGCATGCTCCTCTTTAAGCTGTCGCGGGTAGCAAAATAGGCAGCATGTGGGCCGCCATATCCCATGGGTATTCCAAAGCGTTGGGTAGTTCCGCATACAATATCGGCACACCATTCGCCCGGAGGAACCAAAATGGCAAGACTCAGTAAATCGGCAACCACGGTTACCAAGCTGTTGTTGGTGTGGGCTGATGTTACAAATTCCCGGTAGTCTTCAATGGAGCCATTGGAATTTGGATATTGTACAATAGCACCAAATATTTTATCGGTAAAAGCAAACTTTTTATAATCACCGGTTATTATCTGAATTCCTAGTGGCTCAGCACGGGTGATTAAAACATCCAATGTTTGCGGAAAAATCTTTTCATCCACAAATAGTTGGTTGCCTTCGTTTTTTATAAAAGCACGGTCGCGTTTGTTGAACATCATAATAATAGCTTCGGCAGCAGCCGTAGCTTCGTCCAAAAGCGATGAGTTGGCTATCTCCATCCCGGTAAGGCTCATCACCATAGTTTGATAATTCAACAACCCTTCCAAACGACCTTGTGAAATTTCAGCTTGGTAAGGGGTGTAGGAAGTGTACCAACTGGGGTTTTCGAAAATATTCCGTAAAATAACCGATGGAGTAATGGTGTTGTAATACCCCATTCCAATGTAGGATTTGTATAACTTGTTTTTACCAGCAATTTCTTTCAAGTGGTTCAGGTATTCGTATTCCGACATGGGCTCGCCTATAGATAAAGGCTTCGGCAAACGAATATCAGAAGGAATGGTCTGATTTATTAATTCATCGAGTGAGGAAACCCCGATGCTGGATAACATCTCATCAATGTCGGTATTTCGAGGTCCGATGTGCCTTGAAAGGAAATTATGAATGGTCATAATATATTATTTTTGAATTACATTTAAGTTACAAATATATGGGGGTAAAATTAAATCATTTAACCATTGCTGCCTTTTATATCACTATTTTATTAACATGTTTAATAGCAAAGGAAAAATAGTTAGCTTGCTGAAACTTTTTTTGAAAAGTATCATTAAGATTGAGATATAATCTCTTTTATGGCTAAGTATTTTTTTAGGTGCAGAAAAAGCATGGAAGTAATATTTTTAGATTACATTCAAACCGCAAATTGAACTAATACTGAAAATAAGCATGAGTTCAACTAATATTTTTTCTATTTGTTCTTTTCCTGGATGAAAAGAACCAAAAATCACCGCGATTTCCGAATTTAGCGTTTTATACCCACAAGCATGCCCGGCTTAGCTATAAAACGTTAAATTCCGCACTATATCGCGGGGAGCCCTCGCACACGGCGATCGATATTTTTTAACTTCAGCTTATACTGAAAATATGCATTTTAAATATCCAACACAACAATATTTATTTTAATCATTATACCAGATATCCGCAGAAAAAATGGTAAAAGGTTATACAAGCGAAGTTTTATTTTTAGTTTTGGTGAAAATAGTGAAATCTAAAATTGAAGGTAAAAAAATGAAATTTACCACTAGAGCATTTTAACTATTTAATAATGAATAATATATACGATTTTTTAATTTAATGTTTTACACTTTGCTTATGAAACGATTAATGCTATTTATTTATATTTTGACTGTTTCAAATTTCTTGTTTTCTCAAAAGTCAAATTATTTTGATGGTTATGTTATTACATATAACAACGACACCATTTTGGGGCAGATAAAAGATATTAAAGATTTTAGGAAGCATAATAAAATTGTTCTTAGAAAGGAAACTGAGAAGTTAAATTATTCTCCCGACATGATTAAAGAATATAAGATTAAAGAAAGAAAGTTTTTTAGCTATGATAAGAGATTTCTTGAACTTGTTGTACAAGGGAAAATAACACTTTTATTAAATCGTCATTTTCAGATAGTTTATGGTGCTAATGGATATTATTATCCAACAGGGGTTAGGAAAAAGTATTATGCAATTAAGGATGGGGATTTTTTTGGTATCCGAAAGTTTCACTTTAAAAAAGATTTCACATGTGTTTTTCATGATAATCCTGAATGGATAGAAAAGGTGAAAAACAAACAGTATAAATACGCTGATTTGGTGAAAATTATTGAAATGATTAATGATCAAAATGAAGAAAAGCGTTCATTTGACTCCTCCATGACAAAGAATATTGAGAATAATAAAATTATTAAAAGTCAAAATAACATATTTCAAATAAAAACTATATGGTTGTTGAATGGTAAACGAATTAATTCAATGAATTTTGTCCTAGATTCTATAGATGAGTATAATCCAAGAGTATCATATTTTAATTCAAAAGGCAAGGAAAAGCATTTTTTTACCGATGAGGTATATTCATTTCAAGGAAAAGTTGCCAATGAGGTTATACTATATCATCCTCAACAAGAAATTGGAGAAACCTTTAGCAAGGTTGAAATGAAAGATTATTTAATTGGGTTGTCGGATGCAAAAACCTACCGTCCTTCACCCTTATTGATGATTGGCAGTTTTAGTTCTGGGGTTTTGGGGGCTCTTGTTCCAAGTCCGGAAGTTAAACTGGGCGAAAGTACTATGCCCGTGCCAATTGGAATTCTTATACCAACGGCATATATAGGTTTGAGCGGTGTGCTGTCGCCCAATGTGGATAAATTAAAAAACAAAACACCCATTTCCAATCCAACTGATTCCTATTTGATGGGTTATCAAGAGGGTGTAAAGAAAAAGATAATTAAAAACAGTTTGTTGAGTGCAGGTATCGGTTTTGTGGCCGGTTTTATAATTGTTGTGGTAGCCAATTGAGTATGGATTCCGTGCATGAAATAGCGGCTTATTTTGTTTCACAAGCTGGAGAACCTAATAAACTAGCCTTGAATGAGGAGCTTATTTTTAAGCTCAACCATTTAAACCGCGCCGGTAAAGGTGACCTGAAAATATTGCTGTTTAATGAAGCCAAAAAGCTCTCAGTTAAGTTGTCAGCAACCGAAGTAGTTTATTGGTTGGAAAACTGTTATATGTCCATCGAAAAATATGCTTTCCGATACCATCAGGTGTTTTTTAGTCCGGGGAGCGATATTCCGGAAGCCATGATGGAACTGATTAAAAATGCTGAGCATACCATTGATTTGTGCATATTTACCATAACTCATCAGGAGTTGGCAAAAGAGTTGGAATTGGCATTCCATCGAGGCATACAGATGAGGATACTTACCGATGACGAAAAGCAGTATGATGCGGGTTCTTGTATTAATGATTTACGTAAATTAGGAATTCCATTGCGGACCGATAAATCGCGCTATCACATGCACAATAAATTTGGAGTCATTGATTCACGGATGATTTTTACCGGCAGTTTTAATTGGACCTACACGGCAGTAAAACACAATCAGGAAAATTTGTTGGTAACTACAAACTTCGATATAGTAGCTCAATATCGGACTGAATTTGAGCGGTTGTGGAATGAAATGAAAGCGGCTAATTAGTCAGATAGAAATTCCTCTTGTAAAATTAAGTAGTCAAAAATCTGTAGGGAAATAGCAAACTTATTCCGATACAATTTCATACAATATTGAATTGGTTATGTTAAGTTCTTATTAACCGCATTTACTAGAAATTTCAGAATTTCGGCGCATAATTCATTTGCTTACTTATTTATAGTATTGCTTGCGCCGATAACTATTTGTAATTTATACACCCGGTGCGTTGCACCGGGCTATGTTCTTTTAGCCTTACAGGCTAATATTAAAAAAAAAATATCCCCAATATATCAGAATGCTTTTGGCAAAAAAATGATTTATTTTTCCATTTCGAAAGTGGAAAATAAATTTCAATTTTGCTGTTAATAATAGAACGTAGCTAAATGTTAAAATTTCCGAATCCTTTTATTCATCAGCTCTAATCTGCTTTTTTAAATCGTTTCTGCAGCTTTCCGCCAGTTCAGGCATTTGCAGCGTTCTTTTAACCTGTTCCACCTGCTGGCAGCCATGGTATAATAAATGAAAAACCTCTTTCAGGGTAAAGTTTGCCGGTTTTCTTTCGATTAGTTCCATGGCATCATTTACAGAAACCAAACCCGACTCCAGAACCCGAACGTATGCTCCGGGTTTACCTGCGGCCACAAACTGTTTTACGGCCATGGGGTTTTTAAGCCTGATACCCAACTTAAAACAAGGTTGCCGGGGTTGTGATATTTGGACTAATGCTTTGCCTAATTGGTAAATGTCTCCAATATGTATCTTCGATTCATCCAACCCTTCCATCGTAATATTTTCACCAAACATTCCCCATTGCCACTCAAGTTTGGGGAATTTTTCTTTCCAAAACGGGTAATGATCCGCAGCATAAAGGTAACAGGCTTTGTCAGCGCCTCCATGATACCGGCGATCGATAACTACATCATCGGTTACATCGGTTAATCCGAGAAGTATGGGGTAATTAACCGGATTTTTATAAATACCAGTAGTAACCTCTTTTCCCCGCCATTTTATCAGGGTTTTTTCTCCTATGTTGGTTGAGATTACTTTCATGGCGGAGCCTTTTAGGGTTAAATTATCTTAAAAAAGGATTGCTTTTTTTCTCTTTCCCAATGGTGGTGGCTGGCCCATGGCCAGAAAATACTTTGGTTTCTTCCGGTAGTACCAGCAGTTTAGTTTTAATGCCATCAATCAATTGGTCGTAATCGCCACCCGGCAAATCGGCACGGCCAATGCTGTCGTTGAACAAAATGTCACCACAAAAGAGCAATCCATCAACAGCATTATAAAAAGCCACACCACCGGCTGAATGGCCCGGTACATGAATTACTTTTAGTTGGGTATTTCCAAAAATGAAGACCATTCCATCGGTTAAAAAGGTTGATGGCAAAGGAGGCTGGGTTTCAATGGCTAACCCATAGCCGGCACACGTTTTTTTGAAGTTTTCAATCCAAAAAACCTCATCGGCATGGCAGGCAAGCGGTATTTGGTATTTATCAGCAAGGTATTGTGTACCAAACAGGTGGTCCAAATGGTTGTGTGTTTGAATGATGTAAACGGGCTTCAGGTTGTTTTCGGTTATAAAAGCATCCAACGTTTGATTCTCCTGTGGATAAAAGTTCCCCGGATCAACGATTACACATTCCTTGGAATCGTCATAAAGCAGATAGGTGTTTTCCTGAAAAGGGCTGAATATAAAGGTTTTGTAGTTCATTGTTTGGATATTAAAAATTCTGTTTACACTAATATTTCAATTTACAATCTAATGTTGTTTAGTTAAGGTTTTTTGACGCTGGCAGGTTCTGCGAACGCTACCAGGTCAGTCGAAATAACCTTCCACCGTCGATAGACCTGGAAGCGTTAAAAAGATGATTCTTAACTAAACGACATTGATATACAATCAATGAAATAGTTGATAATTGCACCTTCAAAAATAAACTTTATTCCGGATTCTTTTATAAAATGTATACCAAAAGCCAATGAATGCTGAATTATGAAATGATAACACTATTTTTGCAAAAACAATTGCTGTGATTTATCCAGAAAATTTTGAACATAAAGTTGATTTTATCAAGGTACGGACTCTTATAAAAGAGCATTGCCTGAGCGAATTGGGTATTTCGTTGGTTGACGACATGCGGTGGATGACCCAATATGAAACCATCCGGTTGCGTTTGACCGAAACCCATGAATTCAAACAAATTCTTGAAAAGGAGAGGAATTTCCCACCGAACATTTTTTTGATTTGCGCCCAGCCATTGCCAAGATACGGGTTAACGGCACTTTTTTAGAAGTAAAGGAATTGTTCGATCTCCGACGGTCGCTGCAAACCATTAAAGCCATTCTCCGGTTTTTTAAAAAGGAAGAAACGGCCTTAAATTATCCCACGTTGGCGGCAATTGCCCAAAAAGTGACGGTACATCCTTACATTACCGATGGCATTGATCGCATACTTTCCAGTCAAGGCAGGATTAAGGACAATGCCTCGTCGGAATTGGCCGATATCCGGCGCGATTTGGCGGCTAAGCAAAGTGCCGTTTCAAAACTGATACACCGAATTATTGCCCAGGCGCAAAAGGAGGGTTGGGTTGAGGCAGACACCACCCTATCGGTGCGCGACGGAAGAACCGTTATACCCGTTCCGGCATCGTTTAAACGTAAGATACCCGGAATTATACACGATGAATCGGCAACCGGAAAAACCAGTTATGTGGAACCTACACCGGTGGTTGAAATGAACAATGAAATATCGGAACTTGAAATGGCCGAACGGCGCGAGATTGTTAAAATATTGCGGGAGTTTACCGATTCCATCCGCCCTTATGCCGATGATTTGGAAGACAGCATCCAACTGATGTCCATTATGGATTTTATTAGGGCCAAAGCCAAATTGGCAATCCGTATTAGTGCGGTTGCACCGGAGCTGGTTAATGAACCCCGCATTGAGTGGAACCAATCGGTTCATCCGCTGCTTTTCCTCACCTTTAAAGCCGAAGATAGGGTTGTGGTGCCGCTGAGCATCAAGCTTACCGGTGAGCAACGGATTCTGCTTATTTCAGGTCCCAATGCCGGTGGCAAATCGGTTTGCCTGAAAACCGTGGGATTGCTGCAATACATGCTGCAATGCGGGTTGCTCATTCCCGTTGAGGAGAGAAGTGTAGCCGGTATTTTCAAGAACCTTTTTATCGATATTGGCGATGAACAGAGCATTGAAAACGATTTGAGCACCTACAGCTCGCACCTGCTGAACATGAAGCATTTTACCCGAAATGCCGATGCCCATACACTGTTGCTGATTGATGAATTTGGTACCGGCACCGAACCTATGCTGGGCGGCGCCATTGCCGAAGCGGTATTGAATAAACTAAACATGAACAAAGCTTATGGGGTAATAACCACCCACTATACCAATCTGAAGCATTTTGCCTCGTCGCAACCCGGCATTGTAAATGGTGCCATGCTTTACGATACCCAACGGCTGGAGCCGCTTTTTGTGTTGGAAATGGGAAAGCCCGGAAGCAGTTTTGCTTTTGAAATTGCTTACAAAATTGGGCTGGCACAAGACATTATAAATGATGCCAAATCGAAACTGGGCGAAGACCATGTAAATTTCGACAAGCATTTAAAGGAAATACTGCGTGATAAAAGGTATTGGGAGCAAAAACGGGAAAATATACGAAAGATAGAGCGCCGGCTTGAGGAAATGATGGAAAAAGAAAAAGTGGAACTGGAACAGGCAAAAGCCTTCCGAAAGGAAGTTAAGGAAAGTGCCCAAGGGGAAGCTAAAATGCTTTTGAACAACACCAATAAGCTCATTGAAAATACCATCCGACAAATAAAGGAGGTTCAGGCTGAAAAGAGTAAAACCAAAGAAATACGGAATGAAGTGGAAACTTTTAAGGCGCAATTGGTTGAAAAAACCGATGAACAGGACGAGAAAATCCTCCGCAAAATTGAAAAGCTCAAGGAGCGCGAAAATCAGGTAAAAAGACCAAAAGAGGGAAATAGAGAACCAGAAAAACAGGAAAAACCCATCCTGAAAAAGGAAAAAACCTTTACCATAGGCATGCCAGTTAAAATTGCCGGCCAAACCAGCATTGGTGAAATAATGGAACTGACAGAAAAAAGCGCCGTAATTGCCTTTGGAAACCTGTTAACCACCGTAGGAATTGAAAGGCTGGAACTGCTCGACAATCAGCAAAAGAAACACCTGCGTTCATCAAAAACCACCCATAAGAATTTTGTGCAGTCGTATGAATTGAATGCCCGTAGGCTTTCGTTCAAGCCGGGATTGGATATTCGGGGCAAACGGGCTGATGAAGCGGTGCAACTGGTAACCGAATTTATTGACGAGGCCATTATGGTGGGAGTGCACGAAGTAAAAATCCTGCATGGAAAAGGAAATGGTATTTTGCGCCAACTAATCCGCGAATATCTGAAAACGGTAAATGTGGTAAGCAAAGTCCAAGATGAACACGTAGAGTTTGGGGGAGCCGGAATTACCGTGGTTTATTTTGGATGAGGAATTAGGAAGAATTGTGGATTTAGGATTTACGATTTCGGATTGAGCAGAACAATAATCCGAAATCAACAATCCGAAATCCAAAATATGAAGACCAGCACCCAAAATCCAACAACCTAAAACCCAAACACAAAACCACCCTGAAACTTAGTTTCATTTGATTTTAGAAAATCATCGGCCAACTCGCGGGTGGCGAAAGTGCCTATGATAATACGGTACACTTTTTTAGCCTGGCTATCGCCTACTTGCACAATCACATCTTTGGTGGTAAGGCTTTTTATTTCGCTGCACCTTTTAATTAAATTGGAGGCTTCCTGATAGCTGGCTACCTGAATGCCAAACCCCATAGGTTCAATTTGTTTTGAATCTAACATAAAATATTCCAGTGCCTCGGCAGCTACCGTTCCTTTTGATGCTTGTTGCGGTTCTGCATTGTAGGTAACAGTCTCTCCTGCGGTTTTCTTTGCTTCCGTTTTTTTTGTTTCAGATTCCTTTTTTTCGTGTTCCTTTGCTTTCTGTTTTTGAGAGGCTGCTATTGGTGTAGAATCTCCTAATTTAATAACTTCAACTTTGACATTTGCCGTTCCTTTGCCAACAAATCCCAATTCTTGAGCAGCTTTTTTTGAAACATCAATAATTCGATCTTTAACGTAAGGCCCTCGGTCGTTGATGATTAATTCTACGGTTTTTTTGTTGTTAATATTGGTAACGGCTACTCGTGTTCCAAAAGGAAATGTTCGGTGAGCCGCCGTAAGTTTTGATTGATCAAATAGTTCCCCACTGGCAGTAATTCGTCCATTAAATTTATCGTCATAAAAGGAGGCTAACCCTTGCTCTGTAATTTGAGCTTGCGAAGCTAAACAAGATACCAGAACCAATAATAATATCAGCGTATTTTTCATAAAAAATTAACCTTTTTATAGATCTTTTAACAATTCTTCTTTTTTTGGATAATAGCGCTCATACTCTTTGCTGTTTTCCGAAAGCTCCAACTCATTTTTCGATTCCAGATGTGCATTGTGGATGCTTACATTGAGTTCAAAACCAATGAGAAGCACAAATGAATTGATATTTAGCCATATAAGCAATGCCAACAAGGTGCCAATGGAACCATACAGTTTGTTGTATTGGCCAAAATGCCCCAGATAATAAGAAAAAGCAAGTGAAGTTAGGATAACCAATATAGTTGCCATTACAGCCCCTGGTGAAAAAAATCGAAACGAAGACCGATTCGATGGGGCATAATAGTATAAAAATGAAAGACAAATGAGAATAAACGCCAGAATAATGAGCCATTGGCCACCTATAAACACAATTTTTGAAAATCCACTTTGCATCCAGCCATGATTTACCAAATAAGTTAAAATGGTTTGTCCAAATATGATGAGCCCGATAGCAATGGTAATAAGTACAAAAATGATGACCACCAATAAAATTGCTACCAGCCGCATGCTTATCCAGCGCCGGTTTTCGAACGAATTGGCCGAAGCATTGAATGCGGCTATCATGGCCGAAATGCCGTTGGTGCTAAAGAACAGAGCCGCCAAGAAACCAAATGAAAGCAAACTGCCCCTTTTATGAGTGGTAATATCCAGAATGGTGTTTTCAACGGCATGATAAGTATTGGCCGGTAAAACTTTTTCAATCAAGGCAATCAGTTCCGTTTGAAAATTTGGGATGGGGATAAACGGAATGAGCGTAAAAAGGAAAATAAGACTTGGAAACAGAGCCATAAAGAAGTGGAAAGCAATTCCCGATGCACGTACTCCAATCGCGCCATTGGCAATTCCATTCATATAAAAACCACCCACATCGTAAAGCGGAACTTTCCCAAAACCGGGTAAAATAAGCCTTCGGGCAAGAACAACTGTTTCTTTTATTTGCGATTTAGCCCATCGGGTGAACCAATTATTTGTCATGCTTTTATTTTATAGCTTTTAAGCTTAAATCCAAGCTATTAATTTGGTGTGTCAGTGCACCTATCGAAATAAAGTCAACCCCGCAATTAGCATAATCACGCAGTGTTTCTTTAGTAATTCCACCCGATGATTCTGTTTCATAATTATCACCAATCAGAGTAACTGCTTTTAACGTATCGGCAACTGAAAAATTATCAATCATAATCCGGTGTACACCTCCAACCTCCATTATTTGTTCTATTTCGTCAAAACTTCTGGCTTCCACTTCAATTTTAAGGTCTTTTCCATTAACTGATAAATATTTTTGTGCCCGCTCAATGGCTTGACGGATTCCTCCGGCAAAATCAACATGATTGTCTTTAATCAGGATCATGTCGTAAAGTCCCATCCGATGGTTATCACCACCGCCCAATTTAACTGCCATTTTCTCAAAAATTCTCATGCCGGGAGTTGTTTTCCGGGTATCCAGGATTTTTGTTTTCAAACCGTCTAAAAGTTTGACGTATTCGTTGGTTTGCGTGGCAATACCGCTCATGCGTTGCATAAAATTCAAAACCAACCGTTCCGTTTGCAGAATGGAAAGCTCCTTGCCACTGACTTCAAAAACCACATCGCCGGGGTTAACCCATTTGCCATCGGCAATAAACTGCTTTACACTAAGTTCAGGGTCAAATAGGTGAAATACCATTTTGGCCACTTCAACTCCTGCAATAATACCTTCTTGTTTAACCAGCAGCTTGGCTTTTCCGGTTTGAGTAGCCGGAATGCAACTGAGCGAGGTGTGATCGCCATCGCCAACATCTTCCCGTAAAGCGTTCTCAATAAACCCTTTTATGTAATCAATGTTTTCTATCATTTTTCAATTCTAAATTGGTAAATTTTTGGGGTATTATTTTCTTGTTTGATAAGATAACAAACCTTAAATTTTTGATTTGCTGTGTGCATAATTCCTACTACAAAATTGCTGTTAGCTGTATTGTTCTGGCTGACAATTTGATAAGAAAGGATTGGATTTTTTTTAAAAAAGCCTGAAATAATGTATTGAGCTTGCGAATTGCTATAAATTCCTTGGTTGTCAATAAGGGATAGATCTATTTTGTCATGAAATGTTTGGGAAAGTAATTGGGCATCAATAGCTGTCATTGCATTAGTAACCATTAAGTTGAGTGAATCAAATAACTGCTTTTGTTCCGGTTCTTCCTGCGCATAAAGAGGAACTCTGAATAGCAGAAGCAACAGAGCACCGTAAAAAAGATTTTTTTTGTTTGAAAACATTTAGTTAATTTCCGCTTTTACTTGAATTATTGCAAATTTAGCGAGTTTTAAGTAGGAACAAAATTACACTTGTATCAAATATTTCAAATCCTTCTAAAAAAAAGAAGCCTTGCATTAATTACGAATCAATGAAAGCTATATTACTGGTAATAGGAAAAACCGATGATGCTTACCTTAACGAAGGGTTTAAGAACTATGCAAATCGAATTAATAGGTATATGGCTTTTGACTTGGAAGTAATTGCTGACTTGAAAAACACCCGTAGTTTAAGCGAGACCATCCAAAAGGAAAAAGAAGGCGAACTTATTTTAAAAAAGATTCAAACAAGCGATATTTTGGTGTTATTGGATGAGAATGGAACGCAATATTCCTCAGTTTCATTTGCTCAATGGTTCAATTCAATGCTCATTTCGGGGCAAAAACGTATAGTTTTTGTAATTGGCGGTCCTTATGGGTTTTCTGAAGCAGTTTATCAAAGAGCCCATCATAAAATATCCTTTTCAAAAATGACTTTTTCGCACCAATTAATACGCCTGATTTTTGCTGAACAATTTTACCGGGCTCATACCATATTGAAAGGAGAGCCTTACCATCATCAATAAATTAACTATGCGCCAACTGCTTAAGAATTATATATATCTGTTGCTGTTTTTTGCTTTTCTGGCTTTAGGTTGGGTTTTGAATAAACCCGGAGTTGTTTTACATAGCAATGCATCCACCACTCGAACATTAGTTGAATTATTGCACGAAAAGGAATGGGTTGCCGATCAATTAATGGATACTCTTTTATCGAAAGTTGAAGATGAAACCTTTTCGGAATGGGTAAATTCCAATAGCCACATCATTGATTTTTACTTCAAAGATCATGGTATTATTCTCTATATATATCAGGCAAACGAGTTAATTTATTGGACAAATAATTCAGTGGCTGTTCCTCAGGATACTAATTGGTTGGATAAGCCTTTTCAAAGAATAGGGAATGTGTTAGCCGAAGTGCGCACTAAAAACACCAGCAAGGCCAAAGGTGTTGCTTTAATTCAGGTAATGACGGATTATCCGTTTGAAAATGAGTTTTTAAAAAATGAGTTTCATAAATCGTTAGCTATTTCCAACACTTTTTCGTTGATGGTTGATGAATATTCAGGAAATCCAACCATAGCGAATAAGGAAGGTGCCTATTTATTTAGTTTAAAGGAAGACTCATTAGTTAATTTCGCTCAAAAAGAGAATGTAATTTCGATTGTTATACTTATAGCTGCTTTTTTTCTCTTGCTCTTTGCTCGTAACATATTCAAGAATAGAAAACTCTCTTTTGCTCAATTTCTATTATTCTCAGCTTTTTTAATTGGCGTTAGAGTAGCAATGCAAGGGTTTCGGATTCCTTATTTTTTTGACAAATTGCCCTTATTTCAACCCGAGACTTTTGCTTATTCACAATTCTTTCCCTCGCTGGGCGATTTGATGATTTCTGCTATTTTGTTGGTAAGTCTTATTTATATTTTTTACTCAAAAGTTAATTTCAAAAAAATTCATGAATTTCCCATCATCACCAAATACTTAATACTTTTATCATGGATTATTTTTATTTCAGGTTACTTGCTTCTTACGCATAATATATTTAAGCATCTTATTGTCGATTCTAATTTTCAATATGAGGCTTATGATGTATTAAATCTTTCAGTCTTTAGTTTTATTGGATATTTTATACTCATTGTTTTATTTGTAGGTTTTATATTACTGATTGACAAGTTTATTTTTCAAACAAGAAGTGCCATCATCCCCGATTCTGTTTTGTATTATATTGTAGGGATAACTTTTCTCAGCTCTATTTTTTTACTATTCTTTCATGGGAAGGAGCATCTTGTTTCCATACTTTTTGTTGCCTTGGTGTTAATTTATTGGATAGTTATCCGTTCGAAGCTCCAGCCGGGTTTTGGTTCCATGGTAATTCTCCTCGCCTTTTTTGCAAGCTATTCTAGTTATTTTATCAGAAAAGAGAATTATATTAAACGGATTGAGGAAAGCAAAGTGTTGGCCGTTAACTTAGCCCGCGAACAGGATCCGGTAGCTGAATTGGTATTAAGCGAATTAATTGAGAAAGTAAAAAAGGATACGGTTATTTCCAGTATGCTTCAAAAGGAATGGTTTAACTTTAACGATATGAGCAATTACATCCAGAGTGAATATTTTACTGGATATTTGGGTCGATATAGTTTTCAATTAACCCTTTGCAATTCAAAAGATAGCGTTCTGCTGGATGCATCCAATCAAGAGTGGGAGTATTGTTTCGGGTTTTTTCAAGAAATGATTAAACAGAACGGAACCCCCACAAATGTTCCCGGACTATATTACCTTAAAAGCCGGAATGGTGGGGTAAACTACTTTTTAAATTTACGAATTAACCTAAAGCAGGGTTGGGATGATGTGAGGCTTTACCTTGAACTTACCTCAAAACCAAATTTTGAAGTGCTGGGTTATCCTGAATTATTACTTGAGAAACCTTTGGTACTGTATAAAAACTATCATAATTTGAATTATGCAAAATATGCTGACAATAAATTGCAAGTGCGTACCGGAAACTTCCCTTATGCATTTGAACGTTCCATTTACAAGTATGCTCATACTGAATTTGCATTTTTTCAAACCGAAGGATTCGACCATCTGTTATACAATGCCGATGAAAAAAACACGGTAATTGTAAGTTTTCCAACAATCCGGTTTCACCATGTTCTGATTTCATTTACATACGTATATTTCTTTTTCTTCATTCTTACCATTTTGCTACTAATTATTGGAAACCGTTTTACTCCAATAGTTAATTTTACCTGGAGCATAAAAAACAAGATTGTTTATAGCATGATTTTAATTCTGCTCATTTCGCTGGTATTTGTTGGGGGAGGAACCATATTTTATACTTATCGGCAGTTTGAGAAGGGGCAAAACAATATGTTGAGCGAGAAGTTGCAATCAATATTGGTTGAAATTGAAACTAAGTTGGCTACATATAAAAGCATTGATCAAATATCGCCCGACTATCTGAATTATTTATTGCTAAAATTTTCCAATGTATTTTATACCGATATTAATTTATACGATTTGAAAGGAAATTTGGTAGCCACCTCGCGGAATGAAATATTTGAGCGTCAACTAACCAGTACCAAAATGAATGCCGAGGCATACCGGGAGCTGGTAATCAATAAAAAAGCCAGAATTGTACATAAAGAGGATATCGGGAATCTGCATTATTATTCCGGTTATGTACCGTTTATAAGTGCTGATGGACGTTTGTTAGCCTATTTGAATCTTCCCTATTTTTCGAAAGAAAGTGCATTCAGGCAAGAACTTTTAGGGGTGGTAGTGGCAGTAATAAATATTTATGCTTTTTTAATAATACTAAGCATTGTTATTGCTTTTTATATGTCGAGCAAAATTACAGAGCCTTTGCGAGTGCTTCAACAGCGAATAAGCAGCATTGATTTGCGCAAAGAAAATGAACGGATTGAATATAATGGAAAAGATGAAATTGCGGAACTTGTTTATGAGTATAACCGAATGTTGGAAGAATTGGATAATAGCACCCAACTGCTTGCAAAATCGGAAAGGGAATCGGCTTGGCGCGAAATGGCTAAACAAATAGCTCATGAAATTAAAAACCCGTTAACACCCATGAAGCTTAATATTCAGCTTTTAGAGCTTTCGTGGAAGAATAAAGACTCTGATTTTAATGAAAGGTTTAACCGATTTACCGGAAACCTGATTGAACAAATTGACAGCCTATCGTCCATTGCTTCTGCTTTTTCGCAATTTGCGCAAATGCCAAAAGCCCGTTCTGAAAAAGTGGATATCAAGGATCGGATAATTCAGTGCGCTCAACTATATAAAGAATGTACATTTGCTCAGGTAACCTGCAATTTTAATGATGAAGAAGCCATTTATGTAAAAGCAGATAATGAGCGCATGCTTCAGGTATTTAATAATTTGATAAAAAATGCCATCCAATCAATTCCAAAAAACGGGCAGGGGAAAATTTCAATTCAACTCACGCCTTCAGAGCAAAGTGTGGTGGTAGAAGTAAAGGATAATGGAACCGGAATAGACCCTGAAATGGCTAATAAACTTTTTCAGCCCAATTTTACCACTAAAAATAGCGGTACCGGGCTTGGGTTGGCCATTGTTAAAAACATTGTAGAAGAATTTGGTGGAGCCATTTGGTTTCATTCGGAATTGAATCAAGGAAGCTCTTTCTTTGTGTCGCTGCCTTTATTTAACGATGTGGTTTAATAAATTCCAGAAAGTATTAATTCCAAAAACCTAAAGAATTCCTTCGTAAGCAAAACTATAATATTTAGTGTCACCAATAATTATATGGTCAAGGGTGGCAATATCCATTAACTGACCGGCATTTTTTATTTTTTCGGTTATTTTAAGGTCGTTATCGCTTGGTTGAACATTCCCCGATGGATGGTTATGAACCAAAATAAGTCCACTGGCAAGTTTTTCAATGGCATGTTTGAGAATTATCTTAACATCAATTACTGTTCCGCTGGTTCCTCCCAAGCTAATTTTTTCCTTATCCTTAATCTGATTTGATCGGTTTAAATAAAGCACCCAAAACTCTTCGTGGGGCAAATCGCCCAATATGGGTTGGAATAATTCAAATACTACATTACTGCTGGTTACTTTTTTTTGCTCAATCTCGTCCGGTTTGCGGCGTTTACCTAATTCTAAAGCGGCAATTATTGAAATTGCTTTTGCTTCGCCAATACCCGATATTTTTTTTAAATCGGAAACATTTTTTTTACCTAATAAGTGTAAGTTATTATCGGCACTGGCTAAAATATTTTTTGCTAGGTCAACAGCCGAAATATTTTTGGTGCCAGTTGCCAACAAAATTGCAATTAGTTCCGCATCCGATAACGCAGAAATTCCTTTTGT
This sequence comes from Salinivirgaceae bacterium, assembly GCA_041664345.1. GTDB lineage: Bacteria > Bacteroidota > Bacteroidia > Bacteroidales > SZUA-534 > GWE2-40-63. Next base: position 76,132 of record JBAYKX010000017.1, on the reverse strand, counting down.
TAAAAACTTCTCGCGAGGCCTATCTTCTGCAGCCCATTGCTTTATCGTAAGGTTTTGGTATTCCTTCATGATTACGTATTTCCGGTTTGAAGTAAATGTATAAAAAACTTACCATTTTCAACTACCCAAAAAATAGACTAAAAATTTAAAAAAGTTCAATACAAAATAAACAACTAACAATGTACAAGTAATTGAGGAGCCAAAGGGTATAAAAGCAAAAACCCTGAACTGCTAAGCTCAGGGTTTCGAAAAATATTTTAATAAAATTATAATCCGTTAATGTGAACGGCCAAACCCGATTTAAGGTTAGCAGCTTTATTCTTGTGAAGAATGTTTGTTTTTACCAATTTATCAAGCATTGCAGTTACTTTAGGCAATTGTGCCTCTGCTTCTGCTTTTGTAGTAATAGCCCGTATATCTCTCACAGCATTACGTGCGGTTTTAGCAACGTATTTATTACGCAACCGATGCTCTTCGTTTTGACGTATCCTTTTTTTTGTTGATAGATGATTTGCCATTTTTTTAAATTCTAAAGTGTATTGTTTGTACTCCGTAGGGGAATCGAACCCCTGCTACCAGGATGAAAACCTGGCGTCCTAACCCCTAGACGAACGGAGCGTTTGTTTTCGGACTGCAAAAGTAATTAAATATTTAATTTTCCAAAAAAAAATAGTAAGAAAATTTTATTTTATTTTTTTAGTCAGTAAAAAGAACCTTTAAATTTGCTTTCTGAATTTTGCGAGGCAAACTTACTATTAAAATTTGGAATCAACAAGGGTTGATTTTTTTTTAATAAATCCAGAGTAAATTCAATGAGTGAATGATGAATACGTTTATATCGGTTTTAAAAATAAATCCAATACCTTTGTAGGCTCAAAAAAATAAAAAATGGCAAATATATTTCAGTTACCTCCGCATAAGCGGTTTAATTACAAACCGAGGTTTTATAATCAACGTGAAGAATTACGAAAAGAACGCCAGGAACTAATCAAGAAAGAATTAGAGGCAGAAAAAAACGGAAATCCAACGCGGATAACCAAAGATGAATTGGCAAATTATATTAAATTAAGACGTAAAGCACACAAAAAATCGAACCTAAGGATATTGATTATTTTAGCCATTCTTTTGTTACTATTTTACTTTTTTTTATTTAAATAAAATTTAACCAAATTCAGCTAACTTGATTTCAAATTGCATCACGTTTTACTTTAAATTTCAATTTTAATTATAAATGCCCGATATTATTCAACTTTTACCCGATAGCGTTGCCAACCAGATTGCAGCAGGCGAAGTAGTTCAGCGACCAGCTTCGGTGCTGAAAGAACTGGTGGAGAATGCTATTGATGCGGGAAGTACTAAGATTCAGGTTCTGGTTAAAGATGCAGGAAAAACGTTAATTCAAGTTATCGATAATGGGTGCGGAATGACGGAAAATGATGCCCGGATGTGTTTTGAGCGGCATGCTACTTCAAAAATACGCAAAGCACTCGATTTGTTTGATATAAGAACTATGGGATTCCGGGGTGAAGCAATGGCATCAATTGCAGCCATAGCAACCGTTGAATTAAAATCGAAAAAAACGGATGCAGAGTTGGGTGTTTATATCCGCATTAGCGGATCAAAAGTAGAAACTCAGGAGCCTATAAGCTGTCAGAATGGCACCAACATTGCTGTAAAAAATCTTTTTTATAATGTGCCTGCTCGTCGAAAGTTCCTAAAATCAAACAGTTCCGAGTTAAAGTATCTTATGGAAGAGTTTCAACATATTGCTTTCGGTTTTCCCGAAATTGAGATGCAGCTTGTTCACAATGAAGTAACTATTTATAACCTACCCGGTTCAAAAATATACAATCGTATTATTAATGTGGTTGGTAAAACGGCTAGCCAAAGTATTGTTCCGGTACAATCGGTAACCAACCTTGCCAGCATTAAAGGATACGTTGGAAAACCAGAGCATGCACGAAAAAGTCCGGGGGAACAGTTTTTCTTCGTAAACAATCGGTTTATGAAGCATCCATACTTTTTTAAAGCAGTAATGGCCGCTTATGAACAGATACTTCCACAGGGAATGCTTCCTTCGTTTTACATTTATTTTGACGTAGATCCGAATACGATTGATATTAATATTCATCCCACCAAAACTGAAATTAAATTTGAAAATGAGCACGATTTGTGGCAAATTTTAAAAGCAACCATTAAGGAAGGATTGGGTAAATTTAATTTGGTTCCAACGCTTGATTTTAATCAAGAGTCCGCATTTGATATACCTTTGCTTCGAAAAGGTGAGACAGTGGAACCACCCTCAATAAAAATTAATCCCGGATACAATCCTTTTAATCAGCAACCGAAATCAAATCTCCGGGAGACTAATCCACCAAATAATACCCATTCGCATAAACGCCCAGTAGCTGACTGGCAGCAATTGTACAATGGTTTTGAAAATCCGGAAACCCCGTTGATAGAACCTTTTAACTTACAACCTTCGGATCAGGAATTCTCAGATCAAACGAGTTTTAATCACGGAAGTGTGGTTGAAACAGGAAGGTTTTTTCAGGTAAAAGGGAAATATCTATTAACTGCCGTAAAGTCAGGAATCATGTTGATTGATCAAAAGCGTGCTCATGAACGGATTTTGTACGATGAATATATTTATAAAAAAGGGGCACAAAGTGGAATAGGACAGCGGTTGCTTACCCTCAAAAAATTGAATTAGATACTTTGGAAGCAGAACTTTTTAGAGCCGTTTTACCAGAAGTGAACCGATTGGGTTTTGAAATAGAAAACTTTGGAGGAAACACCTTTGTAGTTAGCAGCATTCCGGCCGATTTTCCCGATGGAGATATTGCCTCCTGGGTTACTCAGATTATTGATCACATGAAAGAATATCAGCAAGATTTTAAAGAAGCCTTGCGTGAAAATGTAGTAAAATCGTTGGCAAAGTTTTTGTCAATCCCTTACGGCAAAATTTTAACTCAGGAAGAAATGGCCCATATTAATGATATGTTATTTGTTTCGCCCATACCCAACCTGACTCCTGATGGAAAGCCCATTATTACCATTATTGGTATGGACGAGATAGAAAAAAAGTTCAAATAAATAAAAATCGATTTATGAAATCATACAGAGCCCCACTATTTGGTAATATACCAATGGTTGTAAAAAACCTGCTTATAATTAACATATTGGTTTTTGCCGCTGATAATATTTTGCCTTTAATTGGAATTGACGTAATGCAAAATTTGGCATTGTTCAATTTTCAATCGCCCTATTTTAAGCCATTTCAGCTGGTTACTCACATGTTTATGCATGGTAATATAACCCATATTTTTTTCAATATGTTAGCCCTCTATATGTTTGGGCGGATGCTTGAAATGGTTTGGGGTCCTAAGCGTTTTTTGATTTATTATTTTATCACCGGTTTGGGAGCTGCCGCTTTGCATAGTTTTGTTAGTTATTTAAGTTTGACAGGCTTACGCGAAGCCACTATGGCTTTTGCTAATACTCCTTCGCCCGAAGTTTTTATGAGTTTTGTTCGGGAATATGTACCGAATGCTAGTGTGGGCGTAAATGAATTTATCTCGTCTTACAGTCTGCAACCGTCTAATCCAGCCTATATTAACGAGGCCACTCAATTTGTACAGTCGGTATATGAAATGCATTTGAATATACCAACGGTGGGGGCATCAGGAGCCGTTTTTGGTGTGTTGTTGGCTTTTGGAATGTTGTTTCCCAACACCCAGTTAATGCTTCTTTTTCCTCCCATTCCAATTAAGGCAAAATATTTTGTAATTATTTATGGCGGAATTGAATTGTTTTTTGCAGTGTTGCAACAGCCCGGCGATAACGTGGCCCATTTTGCCCATTTAGGAGGAATGTTGTTTGGGTTTTTACTCATAAAATATTGGAACCATAAAGGAATAGGAAATTTTAAACAATTTTAAAATTAGTAACCCATGGCTGGCTACGGAATAGTTGATGAAATTAAAGATTCTTTCAAGCATGGAAGCATGCTCACCCGATTGATTTACGCCAATCTGGCTGTTTTTTTAGCTGTAAAATTGGTCGATGTTTTTTATCTTCTATTTGCACTAGGCGATGCCAATTTCATTGTGGAATGGCTTGAGGTTCCTGCACAGCTAAGTCAGATAGCCCTGCATCCCTGGACTCCTTTAACTTACATGTTTCTGCATCAGGAGTTTTTACATATACTCTTTAATCTTTTATGGTTTTATTGGTTCGGAAAAATATTTTTAGAATACTTATCGGGTAAGCAATTACTTGGGGTTTACCTGATTGGCGGATTGTTTGGTGGGGCATTGTATATTTTATCGTTTAATGTTTTTCCAGCCTTTCGCGATGTAGTGCCTGTATCCTATGCGTTGGGAGCCTCAGCTGCCGTTTTAGCGGTAGTAGTAGCTGTGGCGGTTTATGTACCAAACTATACGGTTCACTTGTTATTTTTAGGACCGGTTAAAATAAAATATATTGCCATGGTATCTATTTTATTAGATGTGGTGAATTTTGATCAAGGAAACTACGGCGGACATATAGCACACATTGGAGGGGCATTTTTTGGCTATTTATTTACCATGCAGCTAAAAAGTGGAACCGATATGAGTAAGGGCTTAAGTAAATTAATTGATGCAATTACATCAATCTTTAAACGCAAGAGAAAACTAAAAGTAACCTATCGACGTGGCGAAACGGACTTGGAATACAATGCACGAAAAAAAACCAACCAACAGGAAATTGATGTTATTTTAGAAAAAATTGCTCAATCGGGTTACGAAAGCCTTTCAGCCCGTGACAAGGAAATTCTTTTCCGGCAAAGCCGCAATAATTGATTCATAGCATTTACAGTGTGGTTATTGGAGTTTAAAAGTTATTTAAAAACCGTTTAATCGCAGGAATATCATAAAAATCTAAATAAAGTACCTTAATCAATTATTGATGAATAAATAGCAAGCAATTAACATTTATTGCTAATTTTAGCTAGTTATTTTGCTTTAATATTTATGGATAAACGAATACGTAATTTAATAATTTTTTTAGGTGTAGCTGTATTCATTTATGCCATTTGGATTTTCCTTTCCATTGTAACCTATATAATGATTTCGGCGGCACTTTCAATATTAGGCCAGCCAATTATTAATGCGCTACAACGAATTAAATTTCGCCGGTTTATTCTTCCCCGCTCTTTATGTGCTGCAATTACATTGGTCTTATTTTGGGTTTTTATTGGTCTTTTTTTCCGGTATTTTACCCCAATCATTTTATCTGAAGCCAATGAGTTATCTGAAATTGACTTTGCACAGTTGACTACTCAATTGGAACTGCCTTTGCAAAAAATGCAACCTTTTTTAATCAAGATAGGGGCAGTAAACTCCGAGACTTCCATAATTGATATCATTCAAGATAAATTTGCAGTTTTAATAAATCCCGATTTCTTTTCCAACCTGTTTGCCCGATTAACCTCCATGATTGGGAGTGTTATGGTTGCTTTTTTCGCCATCTCGTTTATAACTTTTTTCTTTTTAAAGGATGCCAATTTATTTAACGATGGAATTATGGCATTGGTGCCCGATAAACATATAGTTGAAGTGGAGAATATTTTGCATAAAATCAGGGTATTGTTATCCCGTTATTTGGCAGGAATTCTATTGGATGTGTTTATAATTATGACCTTGGTTACTTTTGGCTTGTGGTTGGTGGGCATTGAGTTCCATCATGCCATAATTTGCGGATTGTTCTCAGGAATATTGAATGTTATTCCTTATGTAGGTCCATGGATTGGTGCTGCATTTAGTATAGCTATAGGGGTAGCAACCAACATTAATTTACCATTTGAAACCGCATTGTTGCCTTTAGTAGGTTATATGTTACTGGTTTTTGTAATAATTCAAATTCTGGATGGCAGCATATTTCAGCCATTAATTTATTCCAATAGTGTGAATGCACATCCTTTGGAAATTTTTTTAGTTATACTTATGGCTGGAAGTATGGCAGGAATAGGAGGGATGGTTTTGGCAATTCCATCGTATACTGTTATTCGGGTTATTGCCAAAGAGTTTTTTAGTAGTTTTAAAGTAGTTCAGAAGCTAACCCGGAATATTTAAGCCAATAATTATACGTAGTGTTTTTCTTTATTTGAAATGGAGCTGTTTAATTGTCGGTTCCCCAATTACAGTTTTTGTAAAATTTATTCCGAAGTTCATGGTAATTCTGTTTTGGTTGAGCATATAATTTTTTATGTTTGTATTTGGTATTACCATGCCAAATTGATCAATATTTAGATGAAACAACTATATCTCTGTCTTGCCATTCTACTGTTTTTCTCTGCGAATAGCTTTGCGCAGGCAGTTTTTAATCCCCCGGGTATTTTATGCCAAGGAGTGGAGTTAACTTTTGTTGATCTATCACCTTCATCCGACATTAGGGAATGGGACTTTGACGATGACAATAACAATAGCAGCACCGATTCTGTTGCCACGCACACCTACCAAAACAGCGGCACTTATAATGTTACTCTAACTATTACCATCGGGGTCAATAGTTTTTCGGTAACCCATCCTATTTATATTTCACTGAGACCAACGGCTTATTTTTGGGTCGATACCGCTTCGGTTTCCTATTCCAGCTATACCCGTTTGTTTATTGATACTTCAATTTTTCCCAATCCTGCTAAAAAGTATTATTGGGACTTTGGCGATGGGAACAAATACTCATCAGATACTACTGTTTTTGCCTATAAATATAGAGAATCGGGCACATATACTGTATTGCATAAAGTAACCGATGTAAATAATTGTACCGATTCAATTAATGAAGATATTGTTATATCCGATGTTTTTATGGTTCCCAATGTTTTCACACCCAATAACGATCTTATTAACGATCAATTTATAGTTACCTCCAATGGAGTAACTCTTTTTACCATCGATATATATAGCCGTTGGGGAAATCGGGTTTTTAGCAGGTCAGGAACTGAACAAATAGCATGGGATGGGAGGTTGCCTAATGGTACCATGGTTAAGCCCGGAACCTATTTTTATGTGATTACACCTCAAAGTGGCTCTGTTACCTATGAGCCAGAGACAGGTTATGTTACTGTTTTTTATTAAAAAGGGCATGCATTTAATTAAAGCCATTTCAATTAAGGATTTTTATAAAGTTTTAGTAGGAAAGAATCTTCTCATTTTTTCGTTACTATTACTTGTTTTAGGATTACCGCTCTCTCCTTTTTTGGTTGGATCTTCTCAATTTCTGTTATTTTTCAATTGGATACTTGAAGGCAATTGGTCAGAAAAGTTTCAACGTTTTAAAAGCAACCGAATTCTGTGGCTTTTTCTCATTTTACCAGTTATTCATGTGCTTTGGCTTTTTAATACCCATAATTTAGATTATGCCATTCATGACATAAAAATAAAACTTCCGCTTTTACTTTTCCCTCTTGTAATGGGGACTTCCAATGCATTATCTAAAAAAGAGGTGGAACTTATTTTTAAATTTTTCCTTTTTGCTGTATTTTCAGGAACGGTAGTAACGGTGGCCATTTTAACCGGTATTTACAATCATCCTTATAACGATATTCGGGAAACTTCAATATTTATTTCCCATATTCGGTTTGGCCTTATGATTGTTTTTTCAATGGTGTTAACCAGTTATTTTATTTTGAAGAGCTATCTAAACCAACAGTATTGGGTCAGTTTAGGTTTTTTCATTCTTAATGTGTGGTTTTTACTGTTTCTTGTGATACTTCAATCCATTACAAGTTGGATTATACTGTTTTTTCTTATCAACTTTTTATTCTTTTTTTATTATCATCAAATAAAATGGCGCTACCTCAAAACAATAGGTTGGTCAATTCTTGGTGTGATCCTCATTTTAAGTTTGTCGCTTGTTGGGAAGGTTTGTTATGATTTTTATTTTACTTCGAACCCTAAGTTTTCTGAACTGCCTACTCATAGTCCAAGAGGTAATATGTATTGGAATGATACCTTATCTGAAATTAAGGAAAACGGTCATTATGTTCAGGTTTTAGTTTGTTATAAGGAATTATCGACAACATGGCCAAAATTAAGTAATATACCCTATGAAGGTAATGATGCCAATGACTATCCAATTTGGTCAACGTTAGTAAGGTATTTAGCATCAAAAGGATTGCCAAAAGATTACGATGGTTTGATGGCCTTAGATGCAGAAGATATTAAAATGATAGAGCAAGGATACGCCAGTTGTGTTTATAGGAGCCGTTTTATTCCCTACATTAAGGTTTATGATTTAATTTGGGAATTGGATATGTACGCTAAAACGGGGAATGCCAATTTTAAATCAGTGGCACAGCGAATGGAATATTGGAAAGGAGCAGCGTTAATAATCAAAAAAAACTTCTTGTTCGGAATAGGCACTGGCGATTTAATCCAGGAATATAAAGTGGCATACAATCAATTGCATTCAAAGTTGGATGTAAAAAATCTACTTCGGGCGCATAACCAATTCATCACTTTTTTTGTAACCTTCGGATTTGTAGGTTTTCTATTAGCAATAGTAAGCATGTTCCTTCCGGGATACTATTCTGCTAATAAAAATAGTTTTGTTTTAGTAGCCTTTCTGGTTATTATATTTTTAAGTATGCTTAACGAAGATACCCTTGAAACACAAGCCGGAGTTACTTTCTATATTTTGTTTTATACGTTGCTTGTTTTTTCAAAAAATGAAAACTGATGGTAAATATTTCCGCGGTAATTATTACCCTAAACGAAGAAGATAAAATTGGACGGTGTATTGATTCACTGACAAGTGTTGCCGATGAAATTATTGTGGTGGATTCTTTTTCGACGGATAATACGAAGAAAATTTGTGAAGCCAAAGGGGTACGTTTTATTGAACATTCCTTTGAAGGCTATGTAAAACAAAAAAACCTGGCTGCAGATGCTGCAAATCATGACTTTATTTTATCGATAGATGCCGATGAGGAACTTTCAGAACCACTTATAAAGGAAATTTTGAAAGTCAAAAATAATTTTTTGGCTGATGGGTATGAGTTCAACCGGTTGAATAATTACTGCGGAACTTGGATACACCACTCCGGTTGGTATCCCGACCGAAAATTACGGCTATATAACCGAACTAAGGGAAAATGGGGAGGTACTACCATTCATGAAAAAATTGAAATGCAACCTGGAGCAACTGTTGAGCATTTAAATGGGGATCTTTTGCATTATTCCTATTTAACGATTAGTGAGCACGTGGCGCAGGCCAATAAATTTTCTGGTTTGGGTGCCGAAAGTGCTTTGAGTAAAGGGCGTAAAGCAACCGTTTTGGCAGCAGTTATTAATCCATTTTGGCGGTTTGTGCGCAATTATTTTTTTAAACTTGGATTTCTCGATGGATATTATGGTTTTGTGGTTTGTATTATAAATAGTCACGAGAATTTTTTAAAATATATAAAAATGCTTGAGCTTCAAAAAAAAGAAAAAAGCATGTCTTAGCTGCCTTTACCTTTTAACTTAAAATAGGTTAAGGCATGTTTAAACCAAAAAGAAATAAACTCATGATACAAGCTATTAAAAAGGTGCAACGAAATCAAACTGCCGATTTTAAGTATTCGTTACTGATTCCCACATGGAACAATCTGGAATACATAAAATTTTGTGTGGCAAGTATTCGGAAAAACAGTTTTTTCACTCATCAGATAGTTATTATAATAAATGAGGGAAAGGATGGCACTTTGGCTTGGGTTGAATCGCAGCCTGATTTAGATTATGTTTATAGTCCTATAAATTTAGGAATTTGTTATGGGTTAAACAGTTGCCGATCGCTTATTCAAACAAATTACGTGGTTTACCTGAACGACGACATGTATTTATTGCCCAATTGGGATAAAGCATTGGAAGAGGAAATAGTAGCCATTGGACACAATAATTTTATACTTTCAGGAACCATGATTGAACCTACCGATACCGGAAATCCTTGTGTGGTAGTAAAAAATTATGGGAATAGTTTGGAGAATTTCCAGGAGGCATTGTTGCTTAGCGAATTTGAAACACTCGCCAAAGATAACTGGACGGGAAGCACCTGGCCGCCCATTATTTTACCTACCGATTTGTGGGATTTAGTAGGGGGAATGAGCATCGAGTTTTCACCGGGAATGTATTCCGACCCTGATTTATCGATGAAGCTATGGATGGCTGGAGTGCGCATATTTAAAGGTATTGGGAAAAGTAAAGTGTATCATTTTGGATCGAAATCAACCAGGAGGGTTAAAAAGAATAAAGGAAGCGATACCTTTTTAATGAAATGGGGAATGACCTCAGGTTCATTTGTAAATGGTTATTTAAAGCGGGGAGCAAAATATATGGAAGCTTTGCCTGAACCGGAAATAGGACTCCTTTTTAAATGGAAGAATAAGTTAAAACGAATTAAACGGTGTTGATTTTTTACGACCAGATTGTAACCTCAAAGCAACAATTCCCCTTTTCCTTGACGCAGAATTTCATATCCATCAGCCGAGCAATCAACCACGGTTGAAGGTTCGTTATCGCCATATCCGCCATCAATTACAGCATCAACCAACCATTCATATTTTTCATGAATTAATTCCGGATCGGTGGAGTATTCCAAAATTTCATCTTCATCATGAATGGAAGTGGATAAAATGGGATTTCCTAACTGTTTTACCAAAGTACGGATAATGTTATTATTGGGTACACGAATCCCGATGGTCTTTTTTCGCGCTTTAAATATTTTTGGAACGTTGTTATTGGCTTCCAATACAAAAGTAAAAGGCCCTGGCAAATTCCGCTTCATTAATTTAAACACATCGTTCGGAACATTTTTAGTGTAATCGGCAATGTGACTTAGGTCGAAACAAATAAAAGAAAAATTAGCTTTTTCAAGATTTATCCCTCTGATTTTGGCAACCCGGTTCACAGCTTTCGGATTGTTAATATCGCATCCAATACCATAAACCGTGTCGGTTGGGTAGATAATAACCCCGCCATTATTCAATAGTTCCACTACTTTTTGAACTTCACGGTCATTCGGATTCTCCGGATAAATCTTGATAAGCATCTGCTAACCGTTAAGTTTGTGGTAATCGTCGAGGAATTTTTTCAAACCACTATCGGTTAATGGGTGTTTTAATAAGGCCAAAATTGGTTCCAATGGGCAAGTGGCCACATCGGCACCTAACTCAATGCATTTTATAATATGTAAAGGGCTGCGGATTGAAGCGGCCAATACTTGAGTACCCATTTCGTAATAATTGAGCATGTCAACAATTTGGCCAATCAACTCCATACCATCTTGCGAAATATCATCCAACCGACCAACAAATGGCGAAACATAAGTAGCACCTGCTTTGGAAGCCAATAATGCTTGTCCAACCGTAAAAATTAATGTGCAATTGGTACGGATGCCTTTTGATGATAAGTATTTTATAGCTTTTATTCCATCTTTAATTACAGGAACTTTAACCACTATTTGCGGATGCAGAGCAGCCAAAATTTCCCCTTCTTTAATCATTCCTTCGTAATCGGTGGCAATAACTTCGGCACTCACATCGCCATCTACAATGTTGCAGATATCAACATAATGTTTCAGGATATTCGCCTGCCCTTTAATACCTTCTTTTGCCATTAATGAAGGATTGGTGGTTACTCCATCAATAATACCCAAATCTTGTGCTTCTCTTATCTGATCAAGATTGGCGGTGTCGAGAAAAAATTTCAAACTCCAAAGTTTTTAGTTCTATCTGCAAATTTATAAATATTTGGTACTAAGTGGTGGTTCATTTAACAAAACCCTCTAAATTGTTTAGTGCTTTACAGTATGCTCATTTCAAAATAGATATTGATTTTTACAAGACGATGTTTATAATCCATTTTGAATAAAATGAAAAGACCTCAAAAGCTACTATGGTTTTGAGGTCTTTTCATTATTTAATGTAACATTGATTATTTCAACCCAAGCTTTTGCTTTATTGAATCCGGTATAGCATCCTTATGCACTTGAATGGCAATGGTTTTTAGCCGGATGTATGCTTCGCTCATATACAAATAGCCGCCAAAATCATTACTGTCGTCGGCCCATGAGTTTTTAGTGCGGAAATAGTTGGTTCCTCGTTGGTCGGTAGCGGTACCCACCAAATGCATCAAATGGTCGTCGGTAGTTTGAAACTTATCGAATGTTTTTTGGCGCATTTCCTGGGTTATGGTTTTCTCATTTCGCGGTTTGGTAAAGTCAAAAAGCATTTCCGATTTTTCTTCTTCCGAAAGGGCTTCCCATTTTAACCGTTCGCTTTCTTCCATATTTTTTGGGTCACTTTCTGGAATAATGGCTACTCCATGATTGTGCGAGAACCCCGGTTCACTTACATCGCCGTCCCAATTCACCGAATGGCCGTGTTCAAAAGCGTAGTTCATTATTTGAATTAATTCATCAATTGGAATGTTGTAGTATTTCCCATGCGACCAATTATCAGGAATTTCCAAATCAACTAAGGTATCGAACGGATAGCATTGGTAAGATGTAAATTCAAAATAATCCGATGGATTAAAGCTTAAACTGGTGGCAAACGCCTTTGGAGTAAACGTATTTCCTTGATAGGTAAAGCTTTCAGGCATTTTTCCTAAATAGATATCCAAGGTAGCATCCAAAACATCTAAACTTTTATTGCTAAACCCGTTTTTTGTTTCAAGGCTTTTATCTAAAATCCCTTTCATTACAGCTCCCATTTCCCCATGCCGGTGGTAAGTTAATCCATAATTAATCCCGGTATAAGCTTCTTCAGGAATCAAGCCATATTGACCAATAAGGTTCATCACATCGTGGGCCTGACCGCCTTCGCTAAAGTTAGCCATGCCTTGGTATCGGATGTATTTGATGGCTTTTTGGGAATAGGCATGATGTACAAAAAACATTTCCGACAGGTCGAACGATGCTTGACCCAAACGAATTATTTCCGATTCAACAAACGAAGTGGTGGCAAAGCTCCAACAGGTTCCACTGCTGGCTTGATCTTTTACCGGAGTACAAGGAATTTCAATTTTTGGGGTAAATACATACCCTTCCTCTTTGTTTTTATCTTTTTTATCCTTGGCACTTAGTATCGAAGCACTTGTTAATAGGGCAATTGTAAGTGACCATGCCAAAAAACGAGTAAATTTTTTCATAACCTTGTTTTTATGTTTAGATATTAATTGATAAAACTGTTGCATCATCAATTTGTTCAAAATTACCTCGCCAATTTTGGAAGGTTTGAAAAAACACTTCCTTTTGTAAAGGTAACGCTTTAGAGCAATTATCTTTACAAAGATCTACAAATCGGTTCATTCCAAATTTTTCGTTGGTTTCGTTGTATTGGTCGGTAAACCCATCGGTTAAAAGGTAAAACGTTTGGTTTGGCAGTAGAGCAAAGGTTTCAGAGTTAAAGGGTTTCATTTTTGGACTGAATCCAACAGGCATTCGGTCTCCTTTTAGTATTACCGGCGATTGATTGGAAATAATTACTATTTTTCCTCTTGCTCCTGAATACTCAATGGTTCTATTTTGCTCATCAATAACCAGCAATGAAATATCAATACCATCGTTATATTCCATTAAATCTCTTGTTTGTTGAAGAGAATCAATTACTTGGCTTCTCAAAGCATCGAGCACCAAATTGGTTTTATACATATTTTGTACGGTAACTATCTCTTTCAAGAATGCCAATCCCAACATGCTTAAAAACCCTCCCGGAACGCCATGACCTGTGCAGTCGCCAACTGCTACTATTATTTTATGGTTGGCTCGGTGTACCCAGTAAAAATCGCCACCCACAATAAATTTTGGCATATAAAGTACAAAATGATTTGGCAATACGGAATTCATGCGCTGTTTCGATGGTAGCACGGCTCGTTGAATGTATTGTGCATAATTCACACTATCCTGAAATGTTTTATTGGCTTGCACAATTTTATTATTTTGTTGCAACAAGGTTTCGTTTTGCATTACAATTTGTTGTTGCGTAGTTCTCAGTTCTTCGTTGAGTTGAGCCAGATCCTCATTCTTAATCAATATATCATGCTGTTGTTTGGCCAATTTGTTGTTCAGGGCTTTACGGTGTACCAAATTTCTGATAAGCATCACTACTAAAACAGAGAGTAACAGTACCAATCCTAAGTAAAGATTCCGTAATCTTTTTTGCCAAACAATTTCATTTTCTTTGTTTTTAAACTCCAAATCTCTTTTAGCTAGTTGTACTTGCTGCATTTCAATGGCTTGTTGCTTGCGTTCCAGTTGGTATTTCGATTCCAATTCCATAATGGATTCTGATTTTTTCTGGCTAAAAAGAGAATCATTTAACTCAATGACTTGTTTTGTTAAGCGCAACGCTTCCTTGTAATTCCCTTTAAATTCACTGGCATTGGCCATTTGCTCCTTGGCAAACATCATTTCGTTGAGGCCATTATACATTTCAGCAACCTTAAGCGCTTGCTGAGCATAATCAAAGGCTTTGGAATATTTTTTTAATTGCATGTTTAGTTCAGCTAAATTATTTAAAGCTACAGCCTGGCCATATTTATTCTTGATTTGAACATAGCTTGCGATGGCTTTTTGTAAGCAAAAACCAGCTGAGTCATACCCGTGCGTATCTAAATAAATGACTCCCAAATTCTGCATACAATCCGCAATTCCTGCAACATCGTCCAATTCTGTCTTTTCTTTTAAAGCAAATTGAAAATAGTTTTTTGCCTTGTCATATTCCTTATTTATATGATGGATGCGGGCTATGTAATAATACGTGTCGGCAATGCCAAATTTGTCGTTAATTTCAGTAAAAAGCTCCAATGCTTCTGCATGATACTGCATAGCGAGCAATAAATTTCCTTGTTCAAAATGTATTAATGCCGCATTGTTGTATATTTTTGCTTTTCCGGCTCTGTCGCCCAATGCATCGTACCAGCGCATAGCCTGCATAAAGTTTTCGAGGGCTAAGGTATATTGTCCTTGACGATTGTAAATATTACCAATGTTATTTATAATGCTTGCCAATTGTCTCGATGATACAGTGGTATCAATTAGTTGTTTTGCTTTTAAGTAATACGATGCAGCTAGCTCAAAATTATTTTGGTATAAATATACATTTCCAATATTGGTCAAGGAGGTTACTATGCCGGCCGAATCGTTTATTTGGGTGCGCATTCGCAGTGATTCTGAGTAATAATACAAGGCAGAATCGTATTGTGATTTTTTGAAATACACAATTCCTAAATTGACCATCGATTTTGATAACTCGAATGGTTGGTTTAGTTTCGTTCTTATGGCAATGGCCTTTTGGTAATAATACATGGCAGAATCGAACGATCCAAGAATCAAAAAAATATTTCCTTTTCCATGGTAAATGCGGCTTTGCCCAAATAAATAATCAGGTTTCGTGACATATTTTAAAGCCGTGTCCTGATAACTCAATGCTTGGTCGCAATTGGCTCCATATCGGTAACATTCCCCCAAAATATAGTAGGCATAACCTAAAAGGGAATCAGGATAATTTGGTTCCTTTTTCAACTCTTCAATAAGTTTAATGGAGAGGGTCAGGGCAGAATCTTTATTGATAGTGGCAAGGTTTTCGGCATTTACTAGTTGGGTATATAATTGTTGGAATTTATTCTCAGAGAAAGCCTGTAAAGGAATAATCAGCAATGTTATTAATGCTAATTTCAATAATAACTGATAATATTTACTACAATGCGTATTGTTGAAAAATTTTGACATAGCTACTATTTGTGGACAATGGGTCTTGTTTTGATAGCGCACTCTTGATATAAAAACTATTCGTTACTTCTTTTCAGAAAGGCCAAGACGATTTTAATGAAAATAAGGAAACAGGGTTACTATAAAATTGAAATTATCCGTTCAAATTTATCAATTTTAATGTTTCACCGGTTATTTAATGGTAACTATTTTATTTTTAGAATAACAGGATTTTTATAACACCACATTTTAATTGTGTGGTTTAACAAAATTGACACATTAATTATAGCTTTGTTGGCACAAATATAACTGTCATTTTATGATTTGGCATACTACTGAAAATGAAGGATTTGGTTCTGTAATTAAAGCTTTTACTACCACAAAAGCTGATTTGCCATTGCACCTTCAACGAACTTTTAACGAACAAATAGTAACCGGATTGAAAGCGGCTCTTTGGAATAATATTTATGATATTATACCTCCCAATTGAATATTAACTCGGAACAACTGGTGTTTGCCAAACAAACCCATTCCGCCAATATTCAAATTGTACGAGAAAAAAATCAGGAAGCTCCTTATGCTGATACAGATGGACTGATAACTAATGTAAAAGGTATTTGTTTATGCATACAAACCGCCGATTGCACACCAATTTTGCTGGTTGATCCGATACATGAAGTTGTAGCCGCTATTCATGCCGGATGGCGGGGAACTGCCCAAAACATTACCGGAACCGCAATTTCTTTAATGCAGCAGAATTTTGGCACCAATCCCAGTCAAGTAATTGCATACATCGGACCTTGTATTTCGCAGGAAATATATGAAGTGGGTTCCGATGTATATGAGGCTTTTAGTGCCCATGGATTAGCTAATGAAAAGATTTTTAAAGCAAGTAATACTCCAGGAAAATATTATTGCAACCTGAATAGGGCCAACACGGAACTGCTGTTAAGGCATGGTGTGTTGAATGACAATATTAAAACTGATAACCATTGTACGTATCAGCAAAATGAATTGTATTATTCGGCTCGTCGCGATGGTGGCAAAACCGGTCGGATTATTACGGGGATAATGATTAATTAGATGATAGAGATTAGAGATTGGAAGTTAGAAGTGAATAGTCCGAAGTTAGAAGTTAGAAGTAGTGGCAGCCCTAAAAGGGCGAAAGAACAAAGCTCGGGGCAACGCCCCGAGAAAACAAAAACAACAAAAAGCGGTGCATCCACATTAGTTGAAATGGAATGACATTGTAACATGCACCGCAATATTGAAAAGTCAGAAGCAAGAAAACAAAAATTAGAAGTTGGAAGCCTGAAGACAGCAACCAGCAACCAGTAACCAGCATCATTTCACCTTATAAATTCTTGTAAACCTCCTGATACCATTGATGGAGGCATATTAATACCCAAACCCGGTTGTACAGGTATTCTTTGTTGGTGGTTAGGTATTCTTGAATCAGTTGGGTAACTTCTTCGGGTTTAACAAATCCGGCTTCATTTACCTTATCTTCCGAAAGGTATTCCTTAATTAAAAAGTTCAAATCGCCTTTGAGCCATTTATTCATTGGTATGCTGAACCCCCATTTAGGTCGGTTGAATAGTTCGCGGGGAACATAAGCGTAAAGCAGTTCCTTGAGTAGGTACTTTTGGATTCCGTTGTGTGTTTTTAAACTGGGATGCAGGTTCAAGGCAAACGTAACTATCCGGTAATCGAGCAGAGGCACCCTATCTTCAATCGAGAACCGCATGCTGGCCCTATCTACTTTTACCAGTAAATCATCGGGTAAATAGTACATCAAATCGAAAAGGGCCTGACTTTCAGCCGCATTAAATTGACGATTCGAAATAGGGTTTTCATCTAAAGGCAAAGGAATATGATATGCTTGATTGAGTATATTTTGCGATTCTTTTAAGCTAAAATAATATTGTTCCTGTGAAAATATATGCTGTTTTAAAGGGGTTGAAGAATCAAAATCAAAAAGCTTGCTTACCCGCTGATATTTTGGACTTAGTTGATTTAGAATATTTTTAATTATATAGCGATTGCTATGAGCAATCGGATTTTTCAACCGTTTAGCCCAATTATACATCCCATATCCATGAAAAAGTTCATCACCGCCGTCACCCGAAAGAGTCATGGTTACTTGCTGTCGTGCCATTTTTGAAACCAACATGGTAGGAATGGCTGATGAATCGGCAAAGGGTTCATCATAATAACGGAACATTTCGGGAACCATCCCCAATGCTTCTTTCTCGGTAAGCAAAAAGTTATGGTGATCGGTATTCAAATGGGTTGCCACTTGTTGTGCGTAACCCGATTCATTGAATTTACTTTCCGAAAAACCTATGGAGAAAGTTTTCAGTTGGTGATTGGTAACCTTTTGAGCTACTGCGGTTACCAGCGAACTGTCGATGCCCCCGCTTAAAAAGGTTCCAAAGGGAACATCCGATATCAACCGGTATTTTACCGAACTGGTCAATAGTTCATTCAGTTGTTCTTTTGCTTCACCAAAATGGGAAAGGGGTGATGGATGGTCTTGCTCTGTCAAACTCCAGTATGAATTTAATTCCAACCGGTTTCCGTCGAAAATAGCGTAATTTCCTTGTGGAAACTTATGTACCCTTTCATAAATGGTGTTAGGTGCCGGAATATAGCCCAATTGCAAAAAAGTATTTACTGCATTGGGGTTTATGTTTTTATGTTGCTTAAAAAAACTGAGTTGGGTAATTGCTTTTAATTCAGAGGCAAAAATAAGTTGATCGTCGGCCAATAAGTAAAACAATGGTTTGATGCCCATGCGGTCGCGGAACAGATACAGTTTGTTTTCCGATATCCGGTAAATGGCCATGGCAAACATGCCATTCAGCTTATTGACAAACAAAGGTCCCCATTTTTCAAATGCTTCCAGAATTATTTCGGTATCGGACGAAGTGTTAGGTGTTATCCCAAGTTCATTTCCAATTTCTTGAAAATTGTAGATTTCACCGTTAAACACAATCACCGAATCGCCTGAATGTGAGAACATGGGCTGGTTGGCTTGTTCCGACAGGTCAATGATGCTTAACCTACGATGCCCCAACCCAATATGCTGGTGGGTATAGAAACCTTCAGCATCAGGGCCGCGGTGGCTTAACACCTGGGTCATCCGCCTCAATTCCGTTTCCGATACTGCGTTTTTATTTGAAAAATACCCGGTAATTCCGCACATGGTTGTTTGCTTAAAGCCTCAAAGATAAAGGAAAAAGTGGAAGAGGGCTCAGGTTTATATCCAAGTTTTAAGTCGGAATAGTTACCAATACTTTTTGTATCCAACATTTTCTTAAAGTGTATAAAATACACTAGTTTTACAAAGCACCAATTTAAGTTAAATAATATGACCTTTAAAAATAAAACTATAAACAGATGAAACTATTCTCGATTAAAACCTTACTTGTGTTTATGGGAATTTTGGCCGTAAGTTCCCTGATTAAAGCACAAACCCCTAGTATTACCGGCAATTGCACGGCACCAAAATCGCCCGAGTGGGTTAAAAAAGCGGTGTTCTATCAAATTTATCCCCAAACCTACTACGACTCAAATGGCGATGGCATAGGTGATTTACAGGGTATTATCCTCAAACTCGATTACATTAAAAGCATAGGCGTTGATGCTATTTGGCTAAACCCTTTTTTTGAATCGCCTTATTGCGATGCAGGGTACGATATTTCAGATTATTACAAAGTGGCAGCCCGCTACGGAAACAACGATGATGCCAAACGTTTGTTCGAGGAAGCCCATAAACGTGGATTAAAGGTTATTTTCGATTTTGTAGCCAGTTACAGTTCCATGGAAAATGCCTGGTTTAAAGCCTCAGCTCAACAAGACACCAATAAGTATTCAAACTGGTACATCTGGACCGATAATATTTGGGTTAACCCTCCAAAAGAATATCAAGATTCATTTATTAAAGGCTTTGGAACCCGCAACGGGCAATACATGCGTAACTTTTTCTTTTGCCAGCCCGCTTTGAATTTTGGTTTTGCCAGGCCCGACACTGCTTGCAAATGGCAATTACCCACAAATCACCCTGATATAATGGCCATGCGCGAAGAAATGAAAAATGTGGTGCGCTTTTGGATGAACTTGGGTGCCGACGGTTTCCGTGCCGATATGGCCGGTGCTTTAACCAAAACCTCCTACATTTTGGGCAACGACCAATTCTTTAATACCCGCGAAAATGCCACCCAACAATTCTGGAGGGAGATTCGTGAAATGTTCGACAATGAATATCCTGAAGGGTTTATGGTTTCAGAATGGTCGTACCCGAAAGATGCGTTGGATGACTGTTTCCATGCCGATTTTTTTCACTGGTTCGATGGTTATAACGATTTGTTCCAGAAAGAAAGCTGGCGTATTCTAAATGGTTATTCCGAAGGGCACAGCTTTTTTGATGTAGAAGGCAAAGGAAATATCACCAACTTCCTAACAAAATACCTCGATCAATATACTCCAACAAAAGATAAGGGTTATATCTGCTTGCCGCTTGGTAATCACGATAACGCGCGTTTGGGTAACCAACGTAGCACCATTGATTTAGAAATTATTTACGCTTTTGGAATGACCATTCCGGGTATTCCCTTTCTTTATTATGGAAATGAAATTGGTATGCGCCAGTTACCTACCACATGGCCACAGGTTGAAGGAGCTTACCGTCCTCGGAATGGTGCCCGTACCCCTATGCAGTGGGCTAATAGTGCAAATCTGGGATTCTCTACAGCCACTGCCAATCAACTCTATTTACCGGTGGATCCGGCTGTAGATGCCCCTACTGTTGCAGATGAAGAAAACAATCCGAACTCACTTTTGAACAAAACCCGAAAGTTAATAGCGTTGAAACATTCCGAGCCTGCATTGGCTAACTATGCCGAATTTATTCCACTTTACGCAAAGGAAAATACCTATCCGTTTATTTATGCCCGCGCCAATGGAAACGATATGGTGCTGGTTGTATTAAACCCTTCAGGTAAAGAATCGTCGGCTACTTTTGAGCTGACAACCCCTTATAAAAAATCAACTACCTTGGCTGGAAATGAATTGAAACTAACGAAAAGGGGTACCACTGTATCGGTGGTGGTTCCCGATCAATCGTATTCAATTATTAAACTAAAATAGGTTTAGCTTTACCCCTTGTTCGTGCCTCACATGGGGTAAAGCATGGTATAGCCCTTTGGGCTATCAGGGAAATTAGTTGTGGGCTATACTTGCACGAAGTGCGCAACCATGCTTATCCCTAAGCGACCTTTTGGGAGCTTGGGGATATACAAAACCTAACTACAAGGCGCACGGAGTGCGCTACCTCACAATAGACAAGGTGTAGTAACAAACTGGGTTTACTCTTCCATAAAGTACTGTTCATCAATTACTATTTCATTATCGACAAGTAACCGACGGAATTCTTCAATAAATGGTTCTGCCCCATGATGTTTTCTTTGGTTTTTTATGTAATATACAATCATATCCTTATCTCTGACATCATAGGTTAGGGCACAATATTTTTTACCCCACGACTCAAAATCAGGAAAATTGGGTGCTTTGTCGAGCCAAGCGTGTGATGAAGTTTTTAAGTCGCGTACAAAGTCTGATACAGCAATTGTGGGGTGAAGCTGCACAAACAAATGGATATGCTCGGGCATTCCATTAATCCTGTATAGCACACTTTTCTTGTTTTTTACATAACCCCAGATATACCGATACAGTTCATCGGCATGTTCGTTTGGAATAGTTGGGCGGCTGTATTTAGTTCGTATGACTATATGATACAGCAATTTTGTGTAACTCATAGTGCTGTTATTATTGTGCCGCATTACATGCGGAGGTTGCTTTTTGCTCCAAGTCCCTAAGCTCGTGCCTCGCATAGGGTAAACTATAGTGAAGCCCTCCGGGCTATCCCTATGCTTGTTAGTGCCTCGCTCTGTGCTTTCCCACGTTCGTTCCTCGCATGAGCCACACTCTCTGGTATCCCCAAGCTCGTGCCTCGCATGGGGTAACGCATGGTATAGCCCTCCGGGCTAGGTTCTTATTCTGTATGTTAAAATTAATCAATAAAGTAAAAATTGCTATTTTCCTTATTGGTTCTTTTGAAACAAAAACGCAGGATTCAATTGAGAAGAGAATCCTGCGTTTTGTAGAATAGTATTTTGTTGTTATTTTAGCCAGTAGTTTACTTCATGTTCAGTTTCGGCATCGGTCTTTTGCATCCAATATGCAGGTGTAACTCTTTTCCCGGAAAGGCTTTTTAAACGTCGTTTGTAAACATCCAATACCGGGTTAAAAAGAAGGTCGGTAACCCCTAAGTTAATTGTATTTTCTGGACTTGCTGTTTTTTTTACTTCATATCCATTATGATTCAACAGTTTGGTTAGAAAATCGGCCCGTTCAGCAGTTATCCCCGATTCTACCACAATGCAGCGAACCCCTTCGAATTCTTCAACTATCGGTTTAATTTTATTTAATGCCATTGCTGTTTAAATTTAAAAAAGGTTACTGATGGATATAAAATACTCAAAAATGGCACTGATAAAACCGGTTAAAAAGATACCGGCCACGCAAATACCAATACCAATGCGCATGTAAATATCTGATTTGAAAGCAGGAATTGGGTTGTCATTTTTCTCAATAAACATAGCCCGTACCGGACGCAAGTAATAATACAATGAGATGGTGGCATTTAATACAGCGATGAACAACAACCAATAATAGCCGTTACTTGCCGCCGCACTGAAAAGGAATAATTTTCCAAAGAATCCGGCAACCGGAGGAATACCAGCTAAGGAGAAAAGAGCCAACATCATGATCAGGCTCAATTTAGGATTGGTTTTATACAATCCATTATAATCGGCCATGTTTTCTTTTCCGGTTTGGTTGTCAATAGCTGCCACCACACTGAACGCGGCCAGATTGGTAAATACATATACTAATAGAAAGAACACCACACTGGCCATGCCTTGGTTTTCCATTCCTAAAATACCCAACATAATAAAACCTGCTTGAGCGATGCTCGAAAATGCCAGAAATCGTTTCATATTTTCTTGCCTTAGAGCAAAAAGATTACCTACGGTCATGGTTGTTATTGATAATACTACTATAATCTGCGACCATACTTTTGAAACATCGGCAAAAACGGTGTACATTACAAAAGTAAAAATGAAAATGGCGGCTCCTTTTGAAACAACAGAAAGGTAAGATGTAACGGCAATTGGTGAACCTTCATACACATCAGCGGTCCATAAGTGAAACGGCACTAAGGATATTTTAAATCCCATTCCGGTAATAAAGAATATTAATCCTAAAATTGGAAGTGGTTCGGGTTTGAACGCTAGTTTAACCTCTTCAAAATAGATGGAACCGGTAGTTCCATAGAGAATTGATAACCCATAAAGAAGCAAGGCACTTGAAAGAGCAGAAGATAAAATAAGCTTGATGCCCGCTTCTGCCGAATTGGTCTTGTATCGGTCGAATGCCGCCATGGCTGCAATGGGAATGGTTGCTAATTCCAATCCGAGGTATAACATCAGAAAATCGCCAGACGATATCATAAAATCCATTCCAATCAATGTGGAAAGAATCAGAATATAAAATTCGGTAGTTTTACCTTGATTGGCTTTTTTTGATATCCAGCCATACGATTGCAAAAAGATGATGATAGCAGCAATATCTAAAATTGCTTTCATGGCCGTGCGTAAGGAATCTGTTTGATACATGCCTCCAAATGCAATTCCTTTGGCAGGAAATAAAATGCCTATTGCAGTTACCAAAACCAGTAAGAACAGTGAAATTGGAACGATGCTTTTTTTTCGGTTATCGGCAGTAAAAAGTTCGAATACAATTAAAATCAGTGCTGCTAAGGTGAGCAACAATTCGTGCCGTATGAGAAATAAATCCTGAAACTTCATATATTCCGTTTATTAATATTATAAGACAGTAGCTAGTTTTGTAACAATCGGTTCTAAGCTATCAAAAATGATTTGGTACAACCAATTTGGGAACAAACCAATTCCGGCAACTGCTGCCAGCAATGTTATGGTGCTTATTTTTTCATACCAAGTA
The DNA here is from genome assembly GCA_041664345.1 of Salinivirgaceae bacterium. GTDB lineage: Bacteria > Bacteroidota > Bacteroidia > Bacteroidales > SZUA-534 > GWE2-40-63. Next base: position 52,312 of record JBAYKX010000017.1, on the reverse strand, counting down.
GCGTCTTTTAAATGTAGAAAATGGTCGTTTTTAATGGGACCTAACAGTAAGATTCCAACCACACGTAAAATGTAAACGGCGGTCACCACAATGGCTGAAATTGCCATAATGGTTGCTACCCTGTAAAAGATGTCGGCATGTTGAAAGGCTCCTACAAAGATGGTCATCTCGGCAACGAAACCACTTAAACCTGGTAATCCTAAAGATGCAAAACCGGCAATCATGTAAACTACTCCTAGGAACGGAATTACTTTCATTAAACCGCCCATTTCATGAATCATACGGGTGTGCGTCCTTGAATAAATCATACCAATTAAGGCAAAGAAAAGGGCTGTCATCAAACCGTGTGATATCATTTGAAGAATAGCTCCGTCCATGGCTGTTTGATTCATCATTAGCAAACCAAATATTACCAAGCCGCAGTGGCTCACCGATGAGTAGGCGTTAATGTATTTCAGGTCTTTTTGCCAGATTGCACCAAAAGCTCCATAAATAACGCTGGTACTGGTTAGTATAATAAAAATCCAGGCTTGTTCGTGAGCTGCCTGAGGCATCAAATACATAGCAATCCGAAAAATACCGTAACCTCCCAGCTTCATTAAAACCCCGGCGTGTAACATGGAAACTGCGGTAGGCGCTGAAGCATGACCATCGGGCGACCAAGTATGAAATGGGAAAAGTGCTCCTAAAACCCCAAAACCTAAAAAGGCAAATGGGAAAAAGAAACGCTGCGCATCGGCATTCATGGTTTGCTTTGCCAGTTCCAGTAAGTTGAATGAATGGGTGCCATCGGCAAATTCTGTGTTATAGTAAATCCCAAATAAGGCAACAATTAATAAAGCGGAACCTCCCATTAACATCAAGGTAAGCTTCATAGCGGAATACTCTTTGGGTCCGGTTCCCCAGATACCTATGAGCAAGTACATTGGGATTACCGCTATTTCGTAATACAAGAACATGGTAAACAGGTCGATGGAAATAAAAAATCCAAATACCCCTGTTGCTAAAAGAATGAGTGAAATAAAAAACTCTTTTTGCAAGTATTCTACTTCCCAGGAAGCAAAGATACCGGCGAAAACTACAATACCGGTTAATAATATCATAGCAACCGATATTCCGTCAACGCCAATGGTATAGTGAATGTTAAGCGTTTTAAACCAAAGATGATCCGACATCATAACCATTTCGTCGGTTACCCCACTTTTACGGATTCCCAGATAAAGGAGCATTACGGTAATGGCTGTCAGCAATTGCACAAACATCCCGATAGCCGAAACCCAGCGAACGGTTTTCATGTCTTTGGCTATTGCAATCCCAAATACGGTTAACAGAGGGATAATAACTAATAAATTAAGTATATTCATTGTTTGTTGTCTTTTTTTTCAGTTTAACCTAAAAGATAAATAGCCATTAACACCAATCCCAGTGCACCCGCAACAAATACGGCAGCATACTGTTGTAGTTGTCCCGATTGGAATCCTTTTATTTTTAACGATGCAGTGGTAATTACAAAAGCTACCCCATTCATAGTGCCATCTACAATATGACGGTCGAACCATGCCACCGGTCTTGAAATCAAATTGAAAAGGATTTTTTTAGTAACAAAAAGGTATATTTCATCGAAATAAAATTTGTTATACACCGTAGTGTAGAAACCACCAAAAGCAGCAGCCAATTTATCAGGAATGTCGGTTTTCTTTTTGTAAAGTATCCAGGCAAAAGCAATACCGGCCAACCCAATCAAAACCGAAGGAATGGCAATGTTCCAGTGCATTTTCAGTTCCATAGGCATTTTATCAGGCGAAATCATATTTGCAAAAGGAAGGTAACCGGCAAATATGGCCCCAAATGCCAGAATCATCAATGGTATAGTCATCACCAGTGGCGATTCATGAGGGGTATGATGGTAATGTTTATCTTCGCCCCAAAAAACGTTGAAGTATAACCTAAACATATAAAAGGCAGTGATTCCTGCCACTAAGAATTCAATTCCAAAAAGAAATTTATTGTGTTCAAAAGCGGCTACCAGAATTTCATCTTTACTGAAGAATCCGAAAGGAAAGGAATTCCGACAATAGTTAATGTGGCAATTAGAAACGTAATGTGAGTGATGGGCATGTATTTGCGTAAACCTCCCATATCGTACATATAATTGCTGTGTACTGCATGAATAATTGAGCCCGCACCAAGGAAAAGCAATGCCTTAAACATAGCATGGGTAAACAGGTGGAACATTGAGGCCATATAACCTACTCCGTGCTCTCCTCCATACCCTGAAACTCCCAATGCAAGCATCATATAACCAATTTGCGACAGGGTTGAAAATGCCAACACCCGCTTTATGTCGAATTGGGTAATGGCTATAACGGCAGCAAACAACGAGGTAAAAGCGCCTACGTATGCAATAATTGTTAATACATCGGTTGCCCAGAAATGATAGACCACAAACATACGGGCAACCAAATAAACCCCTGCAACCACCATGGTAGCGGCATGTATTAAAGCTGAAACCGGAGTTGGACCTTCCATAGCATCGGGCAACCAAATATGGAACGGCATCATGGCCGATTTACCGGCACCTCCCATAAATACTAAGAGCATTGCCCATGAAACTACTGATAATCCCATAAAGGTGATTCCTGTGTAGGAAGCCACTGGTGATGTTTCCGGGTTGGTTAAGGTTCCGAAATCAAAAGTTCCGGTATAATATGATAAAATTAAGATTCCCAGTAAGAATCCGAAATCGGCAAAACGGGTAACAATGAACGCTTTTTTTGAAGCTGCTACTGCCGAAGGTTTTTCGTAGTAATATCCAATCAACAGAAAGGAAGAGACCCCCACCAATTCCCAGAAAATATACATCTGAAAAATATTGGTTGCCAATACCAGACCTAACATGGAGAATGTAAACAGCGATAAAAAAGCAAAAAAGCGCGAAAATCCGGGGTCGCCTTTCATATAACCAATGCTGTAAATGTGAACCATGAAAGAAACCGTGGTTACTACCACCAACATCATCACTGAAATTGGATCCAACAATACGCCCATGCTGATTTTAAAACCGGCTCTGAATACCAACCAATCGTAATTAGCCGGAATGATGGTTTGATACACTTCGCCCACTTGGCCTACACCCCAAAAGTAATTAATGGCAGCGATGTACGACAGCACAGTAATAACTCCCAGGCCTACGGTTCCAATGATTCCTGAAACCAGTGGTTTGTATTTTCCACCTGTTAACCCAATTACCAGAAATAAAAGGAAGGGAAGAACAGGGATTAAGATTGTATAATTAAAATTACTCATGACAGAGGATTTTCTTTACCGGTTAATATTTCATTTCATCCACATGATCCACTTCAATGGAATTGAATCTGCGGTAGATGTTAATTATCAATGCTATGGCAACGGCTGCTTCAGCAGCTGCTATGGCAACTATAAAAAGCGAAAAGAAGTGGCCTTGCATCTGATCGGGAAATAAATATCGGTTGAATGCTACAAAGTTTATATTCACTGCATTTAGCATCAATTCTACCGACATAAGAATGGTTATCAAATTGCGGCGGATAATAAAGCCTGCTACCCCGGTAAAAAACATGAGGGTGCTCACTATGAGAAAATACTGTAAAGGTATGGTATGTTCCATAATCGATTATTTTGATTCAGTTTCTGGTTCGGTATCTGATTTTTTTGCTACCACAATAGCTCCAATAAGGGCAGCTAAGAGTAATATACTTATTACCTCGAAAGGGAGCGCGTATCCGTTGTGTCCGGTACTAACCAATTGATTTCCGATAGCTTTTACATCATTTACAATCGGTTCGGGTGTTTTGGTGGAAAAGTTATAAGTTAAAATAGTGCTGATAGATATAACTGCACCAAGTACACCTACTCCAATTCCTGCTATTAAGTTACCAAGTCCTGGTTTTTCAAACCGGTGGTTAATGTGATGAGTCAGTAATATGGAGAAGATAATGATAACTACAATACCTCCTGCATATAAAGCAACCTGCACACCGGCTAAAAATTCATAGTTGAGCCAGAAATATAGACCGGCAGTTGATATGAGCACAAAAAGCAAGAAAGTAGCTGCCCTTAATATTCGTCGGCTGGTGATGGTGAGTATTGAAAACACCATAATCATAACCGCGAAAAGCGAAAACATTAGTTGTTGTAAACTCATTCTTTTACCTCTTTTTTAATGGTTGAACCTGGTTGATTTAATACTTTAGTGAGCTTATTCCTGTCGAATACGGCGTGTTCAAAAGTTTGTCCCCATGTTATTGCATCCGATGGACAAGTTTTAATGCAAAGCCCGCAGAAAGTACACATCGATAAATGATAAATATGTTTATCGATAACCCTAATTGATTTTCCTTCAGCATTGGTTTCTTTGCGGGTAAGTATCTGAATGGATCCGTTGGGGCAATTGTTTTCACAGATACCGCAACCCGTGCAGCGGTGTTGGTTGTTTTCGTCGTGAGGCATAATCACTTCACCTTTGAACTGGTCGAACATTTTTAAGGTTGCCCGGTTTTCAGGATATTTCTGTGTGACTATTTCACGCGGTTTGAAAAAGTAGCCATTGGTAATCTGCATCCCTTTTAAAAGGGTCTTAACACCACGGCCTATTTCGGAAAAGTAATTGAAAAATGCATTCATAAGTTTCTTAAAAATGCCATCCCATCAATACCAGGAAAGCTATTAATACAATATTGAATAAATTGATCGGCAATAAATACTTCCACTCCAGTGTCAGCAGTTGGTCAATACGTAACCTTGGAAAAGTCCATTTAAAAAGCATGATGATGTAAATCACAAAGAACGTTTTTCCAAAGAACCAAACTACGGGTGGAATAAAATCCATAATGTGGTTAAATTGAGTGTCGATTCCAAAATGCAACGGCATCCATCCACCTAAAAACAATGTGGTAGCTAATGCAGCGGCGAGGAACATGTTCATGTATTCAGCCAAAAAGAAAAAGGCAAATCGGATTCCGGTGTATTCCGTATGAAAACCTGCGGTTAATTCCGATTCAGCTTCAGCCAAATCAAATGGTCCCCTGTTGGTTTCAGCAGTAGCTGCTATTAAAAAGATTATAAAGGAAATGAATGCTGGAATGTGACCTTTAAAGATCCACCAGCCATTCGCTTGGCTTTCAACAATTACTGATAGTTGCATAGAGCCTGAAAAGATAATGATAGCCAGCATTGATAAGCCTACTGAAAGTTCATAACTGATGATTTGTGCTCCACTTCGCATGGCTCCAAGCAAGGAGTATTTGCTATTGCTCGACCATCCGGCTAACAAAATGCCAACAACACCCAATGAAGTTACAGCTAAAATGTAAAATATACCAATATTGAAATCGATGGCTTGCAATCCTTTGGCATAAGGCAGTGATCCAATAGCCATTAATGAGGCAATAATTACAATAAAAGGTGCCAGGTTAAACAAAAACCGGTCGGCGTTTTTAATTATAAATAGCTCTTTAAAGAGCAGTTTAATTAAGTCGGCAATGGTTTGAAAAATACCCTGCGGTCCAACCCGGTTAGGTCCCAACCTGTTCTGAATAAATGCGCAAACCCTCCGTTCCAAATAAACAAGAAACAATCCCAGAATTGCGTAGAACATCAAGAAAACCAATCCCACTAAAACCAATTCGGATATAAATACCCAGGTAGGCGACATAACACTTGCTAATGCCTCGTGTATGGATTGCGTGAAAGAGCTAAAATCATATATATTAAATGACATAATCTATTCGTTTAACGGTCAATATCAGGAATAACTAAGTCGAGAGAGCCACTGATAGCCACCAAATCGGCAATCTTATGGCCACGTGCCAGCTTGTCTATAATAAAAAGGTTGCTGAAATTTGGAGTCCGGAATCGAATCCGATCTGGGTATTTATCGCCGGTACTAACCACATAAACTCCCAATTCACCCCGAGCGGTCTCAACCCTTTGGTAATATTCTCCTTCTGGAAGTTTTATAATGGGTTTCATTTTTACGGTATAGTCTCCATCGGGTATCTGATCCACCAATTGTTCCAGAATTTTCAGCGATTCGTACATTTCTAATATACGCACCTGATATCTGGCAAAAGTATCGCCTTCGGTTAACAATATTTCTTTAAAATCAACCCTATCGTAAGCACTGTAAGGTTCTACTTTACGAATATCGCAAGCAAAACCCGAACCCCTGCCCGAAGGGCCTGTTATGCCATAACCTATGGCATCTTGCAGGCTCATGTAACCAATATTTTTCGATCGTTCGGTGAATATCACATTTCCGGTTAGTAATTGATCGTATTCCGGCAATTTTTTCCTGAGATAAGGGATTAACTCTTTAATACGGGTTTTGAAGTTTGGATGTACATCATTCATAAGCCCTCCGGGACAAATGTAGCTGTGTAACAACCGGGAGCCGAAACTTTCTTCGAAAATGTCGAGAATTTTTTCTCTATCGCGAAGCCCATAAAAGAAAGTGGTTAAAGCTCCCAAATCCATTCCAAAGGCTGCCCACCATAATTGGTGTGAGCCTAATCTGCCGAGTTCCGATAAAATGGTCCGTATTACTTTTACTCGTTCAGGCACCTCAATTCCCAAAGCTTTTTCAACCAATAAGCTTACAGCTTCATTGTTTTGATGTGCTGATAGGTAATCCATCCGGTCAGTCAGATGTATGATTTGCTGATAGGTGTTCGATTCACCCATTTTTTCAATACCCCGATGGATGTATCCACAATGCGGTACTACTTTTTCAACAATTTCTCCTTTAAGGTATCATTCAAAACGCAATACCCCATGGGTTGATGGGTGCTGAGGCCCCATATTTATTACATATTGTTCATTCTCGCCGAGAATTACTTCTGATTTTTCTACCATAATTAGCGAGCTAACGTTCAATTATATTTACAGTGTCAATAAAATCTTTTCGGAGCGGATGACCCACAAAATCATCTTCTAGAAACAACCTTCTCATATCGGGGTGGTTGGTAAACCGTATTCCCAATAAATCGAATATTTCTCTTTCAAAATATTCGGCAGCTGGCCATAAATCAGAAATTGTATCCAATTCAGCTTTTTCCCGGTTCGGTGCAATGGTTTTCAAAACACAGGAATGTTTCAGCGTAGTGGAACGCAAGTGACATACCAGTGTGAGTTCCCCTTTAAAATCCATACCGGTTTGATTGGATAGAAAATCGAATTGGGTTTCGGTATTTTCTTTTAACGATTTGGCTACTTGATGAAATTCACTGGCCGCAACTGCCAATTCTACAAACTGAAGATTGGTTTTAAACACAGCGCTGGGCACCAATCGTTCGATGGTCTGTTGCAATGAGGATTGATCCATAGATTCTGGATTTATCAAATAAAATTATTTCTGGTTTCCATTCGGTTCTCTTTGCTCTCGGCTTTAATTTTCCGTTGTAGCTGCATTACTCCATAAAGCAATGCTTCGGGTCGGGGAGGGCATCCCGGAATATATACATCAACAGGTATTACATGGTCAACACCGCGTACAACGGAGTAACTATTCATGTAAAATGGACCCCCTGAAATGGCACAAGCACCCATGGCAATTACATATTTAGGTTCGGCCATTTGGTCGTAAAGCCTTTTTAATACAGGAGCCATTTTGTGTACAATTGTTCCGGCAACCACAATTACGTCTGCTTGGCGGGGCGAGGCCCGATATACTTCAATGCCAAAACGCGAAAAGTCATGTCTGGATGCTCCGGCAGCCATCATTTCAATTCCGCAACAACTGGTGGCAAACGTAAGGGGCCAAATTGAATTTGAGCGTCCCCAATTTATCAGGTTATCTACACTGGTTAGCAGTATGTTTCCCCCTGATTTCTTAAAGATTTCCAACGTATCGTTGTCGTTGAAATCTTCATATTTCATCGATTTGATATCTATACCCATTTGAGTGCTTTTTTCTTCCAGGCATAAGCCAAACCAAGACCCAGAATTATAAAAAAGATTATGATTTCAATAAATGCTGACATGCCGATATCTTTCATCACGGTTCCCCATGGATAAATGAATACTATTTCCACGTCGAACACCAGATAAATAATGGAAAATAAATAATACCCTACGTTAAATTGGGTCCATGCCCCGTCCTTGACCGGGATACCGCATTCATAAGGTTGAAATTTGGCCGCATTCCATGATTTGGGCGCTGCAAAAGTGGAAAAAACCACCGCTCCTCCAACCAATACTAGGCCTAAGACAAAAAACAGTAGTAACGATTCGCTGCTCATAATAGTTCTGTATTCAAGCGTTATGATGAAATTTTTGTGGGCGTAAAATTAGAAGCTTTATTTTCAAATCCACAGTTATAAATCCTGTAATTGCTCAATAAAATACCTGATAATCATCTAAATATTTGAATTATAGTACATTTACAAAAAGGAGGTGTTGTAAAGCATTAAAATATGGGTAAAAATCATGCTATGAACTGATAAATGTTTGGTTTTGATTGAAAATTATCAAGTTTTATTCAGATCTATATCAAAGGTTGGTTTAAGGTAGATCAACTGAATGCTTAAAATCTCTTTTATTTTTCAAATGTAAAAGCTAATTCTTCTCTTTTAAGCAAAATAGTTGAAGATAAATAATTCCTGATTTGAAATTATTGGTAAAACAACCTTTTATTTCCTCATGCAAGGTTTATATTGTTTTAATAGAAGGTCATGGTTTTTAAGGAATATGGCTAATTCTTTTTTTAAGGTGCTGAGTATATCTATCTTCTTACAAAATATACCCTGGATTCAATTTTCGATGGTTATCAAGATCAAATATTAGATAAGAACGGTGCGATGGCCTGACAAAACTGCGGGCGGGCGCAGGCGTGAATCCAAATTGTTAGCCCCACGTGTAAGGGCGCTTGCGTTTTGAAACGGAAATTTTACATTCAAATGATTTGCAGGGTAGAAACACTCCAAAAATTCTGTTTCATTTTACCTTGCCGTGGGGCTTACCATTTGGAAGAGCGGGTGGAAGCATTGTTTTGTCTAGATTTTTTGTTACTTTTTCATCATGGAAAAAGTAAGGAAGTGATTTTTTATTACTTAAAGCCCCCAATTCAATTTATGCTGAAACAAAACGTATGCATAACCAATATTTTTCTCTCTTTGTTCTTTTCCTAGATGAAAAGAACCAAAAATCACCGCGATTTCCGAATTTTACGTTTTATTCCCACAAACCCACCCGGCTTAGCTATAAAACGTTAAATTCCACACCATATCGCGGGGAGCCCTCGCACACGGCGATCGATATTTTTTAAATTCAGTAAACAATAATAATTTGAAATTTCAATATCCAGCACCTCAAATTTTACTTTAGCCGGAAATATTTAAAATAGAAGTTTTTGATTGCAATTACTCTGGATTCTAGCGGGCATTAAACATTCCTGGCAATTCCTGTTGAGCCCTTTCATAATCTTCTGGAATACCAATATCAATGAAATAGCCATCGCTAAAATAGGCTTGCATATCAAATTGTAAAACCCCTTGCTCCATGATGTCTTTTTCGAAGGAAAACTTCTTTGTTAAATTCGGATTGCTGAACAGTCCACGATTTAGTACATAAACACCTCCATTTATCAACCCTTTTGCAACCGGTTTCTTCTCGTTAAATGCGGTAATTTGGGTTCCTTTCAATAGCACTGTTCCGTACCTATCGAAGTTTTGCATGGGTTTGAGCGATAAAGTTAATCGGGAGCCGCTCAACTGGTGGTGAACATAAAGGGCATCTAAATCCACATCAAAAAAAGTGTCACCGTTAAGCAGAAATACATCATCGTTGGTGGTGTATTGAAGGGCATTTGCAATAGCTCCACCAGTTCCCAGTGGTTCGTTTTCAATGGCATATTCAATATCTATTCCTAAATAGCAGGTTCCAAAAACGGCTTCAATGGCTTCGTATTTATACCCCACCGCCAAAATAACTTTTTTAATGGGAAAGCGGGTCAGGTACTGAAACACATAATGCAGGAAAGGCTTGCCATCAATGGGAGCCATTGGCTTTGGTATATCTTTGATTACGCCTTTTAACCTCGTTCCAAGGCCTCCGGCTAATATAATTGCTTCGTTAATCATGGGCTCCAAATAAAGTTTCTTCTACTATCTCGCAAAAAATATGACCCAGCATGATGTGCGATTCCTGAATGCGGGGTGTATCAATTGATGGAACGTTCAGCAGAAAGTCTGATAGTTCTTTCATTTTTCCACCGGTTTTCCCGGTCATTCCCACAGTGACCATTTTTTTTTCACGTGCCCCTTTCAGTGCCCGTACAATGTTTTCGCTGTTGCCTGAGGTTGAAAAGCCAATAATAACATCGCCCGGTTTTCCAACCCCGTTTACGTAGCGCGAATAAATGTCGTTGTAGGAATAGTCGTTGGCTACAGCCGTAACATACGACGAATTAACATGCAATGCCTCAGCTTCCAGCGGGGGACGGTCGAAATAAAACCTACCCGATAATTCGGCTGCCAAATGTTGCGCATCGGCGGCACTGCCGCCATTTCCGCAGAACAATACTTTTCCACCTTTTTTATAACAGGTTACCACAGCATCGGCAATCTGCTGAACGGTCTGCATCAGCGTTTTATCGGTAATAATCTGTTGCTTGGTAGCAATGGAGCTTTCAATTATTTGCTGGATATTTATGTTTTTCATTGAATTAAGTACTAATTTATATTAATGGAATTAATCAATAAAACGAATTAATGTTTAGAGTATTTTTCATCTCTGAACAATTCCAAACTATTAGGTTAACAAAATTTCTGCTGGTATTTTTAAACCTTTGTATAATGATTTAACCATTTTGAGGGTTAGTTTCCTTTTTTTGCTGAGTACTTCGCTCACCCTACTTTGACTTCCTAAAAACTTTGCCATGTCAGTTTTAGTCATTTCCATCTGTTCCATCCTAAATATAATGGCATCTATTGGATCCGGTGGGGCAATCGGAAAATGTTTCATCTCATACGATTCAACAATGGTACAGAGTATATCCAACTCATCTCCTTCTGGAGTATCTTTTTTAGAACCCCATAAATCCTCAATCCTTTTAATCGATTTTATATAATCGTCCTCTGTTTTTATTGGTTTGATTTCCATATTCAAATTGTTTTATCGTCAATTTTGTCGTATTGCAAATGTGTTCCAATAAATCGGATAAAAATTATTTGAAAATCATAATCTATTGATACGATAAGCCGGTAAGCATTTTCTTTTATGTTAAAAACAATACGAACTTCATCTATGATGCTTGCATTTTTATATTGATGTTTAATCTCGTTTGGGTTTTTCCAATTTGAACTTTTTGCATCATGATACCAAGAGCGTAATGATGACTCTGAATTTGCATATTCCGGTATTTCCCAAAACTCATTTAGCGTTCTAAATGCAATAATTCTCATAGAGCAAAGTTACAATAAAATACCAGACTTACCAAATTGGGAAGTATTTTGGTCCTGGTTAAGCACTTTTGACAAAATTTATTACACAGTTAATTGAATAAAACCAGTGATTTATATATAAAAAAATTACCCCATGCTCCAAATCTGCAACCCAGTAGTAACAAACTCATAACGTTTCACTTGGCCCCGTTTTGTTCCAACATTTGAATTACCTGGTGGCGGGTATTTCCAGGGCAATTAAAAATCATGAAACCGCCACCACCAGGTACTGATATATAAAATTGCGGCCATTGGTGTACCCAAAGTAGTTTTACATATATTTTTGTATATTGGCAGTAGGTTTGGATGTACTTAAATTCTGGGGTTACATAAGCTGAATGAACGGAAGTTACTCCCTACTTGCTTTATAAAAATATAAAAACTTACATCTAACGAATTAAACCATGCTTTTAACCAAAAAAATACTAAACCATATAACTACCAAAAACGAACCGGAGTTTGAACCCTACTACATTTACGACAGCCAGGTTATAATAAATCAATGCCGTAAGTTTCAAGCTATTTCGTATCAGAACAAATCAATCCACTTTGCCTCCATGGCAAATATAAATCCCCATTTTTTACAAATTGTTAAAAATGAAAAGGTACACATATTTGTCAATTCACCACTGCACCTTGAAACTGCCCTTAGGGTTGGATTTAAAGGGCACGATATAATTTTTACCTCGTCGGCCCTAACCGCTAAAACCATGAAATATGCTGAAAGTTCTGGCGTTCAAATAAACCTTGATTCCCCCAACCAACTCAGCCTATGGCGCACGCTGTTCCCCCAAAAAGCCATTGGTATCCGTTGCAATATTGGCGACAACGTAAAACCTTATTCAACCCGTGCCGGCTTTTTTATTGGGAGTGAAAGCCGGTTGGGGTTTACCCGCCCAGAAATTGATGAAATTGCCGATAAATCGAAAATTAAAGGATTGCATTTATATGTAGGCACCGATATTTTTAACATCGATTATTTTATAAATTGCTACAAAGAGCTGATTGAAATTGCCCTAGGTTTTCCGGAACTTGAATACCTGAATTTCGGGGGTGGGTTTGGCGTTTCGGAGAATGGAGAAAAGCAATTTAATATAGCAAAATTCAATTCCAGGGTTTCCAAACTCATGGAGGAGGTTTCTATCAGAAAAGGGAAAAACATCAAGCTAATTTTAGAACCGGGAAGGATTATTGGTGGCGAGGCTGGCTATTTTGTGTGCCATGTAACCGACGTAAAAATTAGAGACCAAAAACGGTTGGTTGGCGTTAATGCCTCAACAGTACAATTCTCGCGGCCGCTACTTTACCCTGATACCGCCAACCACCCGATAATGATTGTCAGGGATGGCATTCAACTTACTTCGGGACCTAAAAATACAACAACCATTTACGGTTGTTCCACCTATTCGCGCGATATTTTTTCGGATAAAATAGAATTGCCCGAATTAAAAATTGGTGATGTGGTAGTATTTGGCAATGCAGGTTCATATTCAGCCTCTTCGCACATGGAATTTTTAGGCTTTGCTAAACCCGACGAATTTTTTATATGAAGGTAGAATTTATTGAAGGCAAAGGGGGTTATAAAACCTTTGAAAAAGTAAGTACTGATGTTTACTACGGGAACAACTATTTCAGGGGAACCGAAGGAACAGTTGAACGATTGTTATTAAACTCAGAGAGCGCATTCCAAAAGCACGCTACCATTAAAAAGTTTATCATCCGCCATGGTAATGATGCGGTAGCCCGCTTTGCACTTATTTGCGACCATCGTTTGAAAGGAAACATCCATGTTTCGTTCTTTGAAGCACAGCCAGGGTTAGGCGATATTTTTCTGCTCATTAAAAAGGAGATTATCCGGCATTTTCCGCAAGGCAAAAAAGTAGTGGTGGGGTTAAACGGGCATTTAAATTATGGAGCCGGTATTTTGCTAAATCATTTCGACAAGGCTCCTATGTTTGGATTACCCTATAATCCTGATTATTATGCTGATTATTTCCGCGACCTCTATTGCCGGAAAATGGTCACTTTCCGATTTAGTATGGAAGCATACGCAGCATGGGCCCACACCTATTCTTCGCAAAGGGGATTGAATGGCCTTACCGTTCGGTTTATGGATAAAAATAACATAGCAAAAGAAAGTGCTATTTATACCGAGCTTAATAATCAAGCATTTCTTAAGCATCCATACTGGGCAAATCGCGACAAGGAAGAAGACTTGGAACTGTTTAAGCCCTTCCGGTTTTTATTGGAAAATGAAAATTTAATATTTGCTGAGATTCATGGCAAACCCGTTGGATTCTTTTTGTGGTATCCCAATTTCAACCAATTGGTATCGAGCCAACGTGATATAAATGTATTCGATGTAATTAAATACCGGTTTGGTAAGTCCATTGATACCTTTCGCTTTACTGAAATAGGAATTGTACCCGAATATCAAGGAAGCCCGGTTGCCTTGGCCATGCTAAATAAATCATTGCCGGTACTCATCGAAAAAGGTTATAAATATTGTGAAGGAGGATTTATTTTTGAAGAAAACCTCTCTTCCATCGCTTTTGTAAAACGGATTTTGCAACGCTGTAATGGCGAAACTCCCGAGGCATATCGCCAATTTGCAACATTTGAAACTACGCTCTAATGGTGGAGATAAAACACATACCGGATTCAAACCATCTTCCATCAGCATGGGATGAGCTTGCCGATCACTATTTTCAGCAAACAAAATTCTTGTTACATACCGAGAAGTACAATCCCTGCCATCAACGCTATTATATCTGTCTCGAAAATGAGAAACTGGTTTCGGCGGCCATTGTTTATTCCTTGCAACTCGATATATTCACATTCGTGAATATAAAAAGCCCCATTAAGATGCATATTGTTGGAATTCCCTGTTCCGTTTCGAACCCGGGGATTTTCGGAAGCAAAGTTGGGATGGAAGCATTGAAGAAACACATTGCCAAGGTTGAGAAAGGGTTTGTCCTTTTCTTAAACTTAAAGGAGAAACCCGATGGGGCTTTTTTTGCATCGGGCAAAACCTTACCCACCATGGTATTAAAAAACCAGTTCCTAAAATGGGACAATTATGTGGCGTTGTTGCGTTCCAATTATCGGCGCCGGTTGCATATTATTACCAAGGCAACCAAAGATTTGCGGTTCCAAAAAATAACCTGTGCCGGGTTTACCGATGAAATGTATAAGCAATATCTGGAAGTATATAAAAAAAGCAGTGGTAAACTGGAAAAACTGGGTTTTAATTTTTTCAAAAACCTGCCTCCGGAATTTATTCTTACGGTTTGTTTCAACCATGATTCAATAATGGGTTGGAACATTGCCCTCCAAAACCAAAACAAGTATTATTTCTTTTTGGGTGGTGTTAATTACAAACTGAATAAAATTCACTCCACTTATTTAGGGTTGCTTTCAACCCTTATTAAAGATGGAATTGAAAAGAGAGCCGAATTTATTGAACTGGGGCAAACGGCTGAAATTCCCAAAATGAGGATGGGTGGAAAACCGGAACCCCTCTACATGGAAGCTCATCATAGCAGTAAGATTTTGCATTCATTAATTAAAATTTGTAGCCCGTTGCTTGAGTACCGGCAAAAACTAGAGAACACAAACGCCATAAAGGAGGGAATTGCATGAAAATACTGATGGTGCGTCCAAAACCTTCGCCCGAAACTATTGGTTTGCAACACTTAATGATTGTGGAACCGTTGGAATTAGAAATTTTGTGTACCCTAAAGCGCGATTCCGATACCGTAACCGTAGTAGATATGATTCTCGAAAAACGGTCCTTTGAATCGTTTGTCGTCGAGCATTGCCCCGATGTAATTTGTGTCACAGGGTATATTACCAATGTTTCCACCATTATTGCCTATTGCGAGGCTGCTAAAAGGGTATCGGACAAAATAACAACCATTGTAGGTGGGGTTCATTGCGAAGTGTGCCCCGAAGATTTTGAGCATTGTGCCATTGATTTCAGGGTTGTCCGAAATGCCGCCATCGTATTTACCGATTTGTTGAACCATATTGATAAAAAAACAGCATTACCCAAAGGTGTTTTTGGCAAAGGCGATTCGCTTGAAAATACGTCGCTTCCTGAATTCGATTTTCGTGTGCCTTTCCCCGACAGAAGTGCGGTGGCACGTTATCGCAATCAGTACTTTTATATTTTCCACAACAAAGTTGCGCTTGTAAAAACTTCCTTTGGTTGTCCGTATCAATGTTCATTCTGCTTTTGCCGCATTATTACCGGTGGAACATATCACCGGCGGCCTTTACACGAAGTTATACAAGAACTTGGGCAGATTCAAGAAGCCGAAATATATATTGTTGACGATGATTTTTTGGTTGATAAAAAATGGCTGCAAACTTTTATATCGGAGATAAAACAACAAAAAATTGATAAACATTATTTGGTGTATGGCCGGGCCGATTTTATTGCTGAAAACCCGGATACCATACATGAACTGGCACAGGTTGGTTTACGCACCGTGATTGTTGGTTTCGAAAGTTTCTCCGATAAGGAATTGGACGCATACAACAAAAATACATCGGTGGCAATTTACCAAAAAACCATGGAGGTACTGCATAGCGCGAAGATTGAGGTATTTGCCACCATCATCATTCCTCCCCATTGGGATAAAAAGGACTTTAAAAATATGGTAAAGGTCATAAAATCACTCGAAATTCATTTTGTAAACCTGCAACCGTTAACCCCGCTTCCAAAAACAGGGGTCAGTTTTCCGGCCGGGCAACTCATTATCAACCGGCAGAATTATCCACAATGGGATTTGGCGCACATTTCGGTTCAACCAACAAAATTGACGGTGACTGAGTTTTATAAAGAAATACTAAGGGCGTATCATTCAATTTTATACAACCCAAAAGTGCTTTGGAAATATTTTACTGCCTATAAAACAGGAATGCTTTTCAAGATGCTTGTGGGCGGCTACCGGGTATCAAAACAGTATCAAAAGAAAATTAAAGAAGCTGAAAACTATGCCTAAAATACTCTTTATACAACCTACCCAATATGCTGAAAACGGGAAACTATGCAAACAGCGAAAAATTAATCTCCCGGGTTTGGCATTTCCCCTTTTGGCAGCTTATACCCCATTGCATTGGGAGGTTGAACTTTTGATTGAGGTAGTGGATGAGATTAATTTTGATACAGCGGCCGATATTGTAGCCATTGGAAGTATGGGGCATGCAACTTTCCGCGGGTTGGAAATTGCATCAGAATTTAAAAAGCGTGGCAGGATAGTGGTTATGGGTGGCTATATGGCATCTATAGCTTACCAGGAAGCCATGAAACACGTAGATTCTGTTATCATTGGCGATGCCGAAATATCGTATCCTAAAATGTTACATGATTATGAGCTCACGGGCACCGTAAAACCTTTGTACAACTATCCCATCCATGAACTCAAAAACCTGCCCATTCCCCGCTACCAGTTGCTTACTCAAAAAAAAATAGGCACTATGCTGCCTGTTCAAGCAGGGCGTGGCTGTAGCTTTACTTGCTCCTTCTGCTCCATTGCTTGTTTATACCAAGGCAAATATTTATTCCGCCCAGTTGACGAAGTAATCCGCGATATTAAAGAAGTTAAACGCTTGGGATTTAAACGTTTTTATTTAATCGACGACAATATTGTTTCCAATCCCTCCTACCTAAAAGAGCTTTGTCAAAAAATTGCACCGCTAAAAATGAAATGGGCCAGCCAATGTGCTATCCATTTGGCCAAAAATGCTGAATTATTGAAAATAGTTCGCGATTCTGGTTGCGACTTAATGAGTTTTGGGGTTGAAAGCATTCAGCAAGATGCCATTAATAGCCTCCACAAACCGTGGTTAAAGGCCGATGAGCATGAACAGAATATTAAAATCCTCACTCAATCGGGAATTACGGTAAGTACCGAAATGATTGTTGGAACCGATTTCGACACCGAGGATTCCATTCGGGAGACTTATTCTTTTATTTATCGGAATCAGGTGCCCATTCCGCGTTTTTATATTCTAACCCCCGTTCCGGGCACCGCATTGCATAAAGAACTTAAGCAACAAGGCCGGTTGCTGACTGATGATCTTAAATTATACGATGGAACACGTTGCGTGCATATCCCTAAACTAATGGAGCCCGAAAAGCTTACCGAAATGTATTGGTGGCTTAACAACAAGGTTTTTTCGTTGAAAAGTATCTTTTATCGGGTAGTTATGAACAGAAAGCTTTGGAAAAACCCAGAGATGCTGCTTTTTTCTATTGCCATTAATTTTCATTACCGACATTACGTACGAAGGAAAATAACGCCTAATATTTTTTAAAGATGCGAATAACATTAATTAAGCCCAGCTTAGGAAATATTATTTCAGGTTATAATTTGGCCGAAGGGAGTATGGAGCCCCTACAATTGGCTATTATTGCGGGCCTTATAACTGAACCCGACCAAGTAATTATGTACGACGATAGGCTCGAACAAATCCCTTTTGATGAGCCAACCGATTTGGTTTGTATAACGGTCGATTCTTTTAGTGCCCGCCGGGCCTACGAAATTTCAATGGAATATAAAAAACGGAAAATTAAAGTGGTATTGGGTGGTATGCATGTTTCTTTACTTCCCGATGAAGCCTCGCAATATGCTGATGCCATTGTAGTGGGCGATGTGGAACCTGTTTGGTACCAACTAATAAGCGATGCAAAACAAGGAAAGTTCCAAAAGAGATACATGGCTCCCTTTTTGATTCCACAGGAAGAATGTTTCCCCGACAGGGCTATTTTTAAAGGGAAAAAATACCTCCCTGTTTCACTCATGCAGTTTAGCCGCGGGTGTAAATTCAATTGTACATTTTGCTCGGTATCGCAATTCTTTAAACACTCGCACCAATGTAGGAAACTAGAAGATGTTTTGTACGAAATTGAAAAGGATAAGCTTAAAACCATACTTTTTGTTGACGATAATATGGTGGCCAACAAAGAAGAACTCAAAATATTCCTTCGCGAACTTATACCTTTAAAAGTAAAGTGGGCCAGCCAGTCGAGTATCGACATGGTAAACGATAAAGAATTGCTCAAACTAATGGCTGATAGCGGATGCGTGGGCAATTTAATTGGTTTTGAATCTATCAACTTGAATACCCTGAAATGGTTTAACAAATCGCCAAACATCCGCGATTTTAATAGTTATAAAGAGGTTTTGGCTATTTTTAGGGATTATGGCTTTTTAACTTGGGCGAGTTTCATGGTTGGAAACGATTTTGATACCATTGATACTATTGATAAAACAGTTGAATTTGCCATTAAAAACAAGTTCACCCTAGCATTCTTCCACGTATTGATGCCTTATCCGGGAACCCAGGTTTATGAACAATTTAAAAATGAAGGCAGGTTGCTTTACGATGGGCATTGGTGGAACCATCCTGATTACAAATACAATCAGGCTCCTTTTAACCCAAAATTAATGACCGCCGAACAGTTAAGCGAATCCGCAATAAAAGCTAACAAAGATTTTTATAGTGTTTCATCCATTACGCATCGTTTGTTCGATAGAAAAACAAATATGCGGAACCTTGTTAACTTTATGGTTTACAGCCGTTTCAATTATGTGTTACGAAAAACGAGTATCTAATCGGATACGCCCATTAAGCCTAAAATCCTTTTTACATCTCCTTGCGGCCCATATGCCAAATTGCCTTTAGATAAGGATCCTATCGACTATTTTTATTATCGCAATACCTATAAGCAAAAGATGTTTCAACTTCGTTCGTTTCAAAGTTGGCATCCGCTCCATTTTATGGCCCAAAATATCGCGGTGGCATCCGTAGTGCTTGAAAACCCTTCAATGCAGGCATTTCAAAAGGAAATAAATAAGGGTGGATACGAAATTGTGGCCATTGGTTTTACCATACTCCTTACCAAAAAAGTTTTGGAAATGGCAGAATGGCTCAAACAAAACCATCCTTCCATTGAAATTGTATTGGGAGGGTATGGAACCGCTATTTTTAAAGAATCGTTTGAAACATCGGAGAAACTCAAAAACTTGGTCAACCATATTTGTTATGGTGAGGGCTTGGGCTTTATGAATTCAATTATTTCAATAAAATGGAACGTTGAAAACCACAATTCCTTAAAGCAAAGTTTAATTCCGGCTAAAAACAGTTTTTTCAGAACCCACATTGTAATTTTCAAACAAATAGTACTTATTGGTGGGCTTGGGTGTGTTTATGGATGCTCGTTTTGTTCAACTTCAAGCCAATTTAATAAACAATACATTCCTTTATTTACAGGCAAACAGCTTTTTGACAGTTTACTTGGGCAATGTAAAAAGTATCCAAAAATTAAGTCAGCTATAATTTATGATGAAGATTTTCTCTCAAATCGTCAACAGGTGCTATCTTTTATTGAACTCTATAAAGCCAGTGAATTACAAAAACAGGCGTTCCTTTTGACTATATTTGCGTCGGTAAGTTCTGTACTGAACTACAGCATCCAAGAGTTAATTGAGTGTGGAATAGGTACCATTTTTATTGGAGTTGAATCGTTGAGTAATGAAGTATTGTTGGAGGAGGGATTGGTAAAACGAAAAGGTGAAATTGAATCCATTTTTAGGCAACTTCATGCAAATGGCATAAACACCCTTGGCTCACTAATAATTGGTTGGGACAGCCAGACCTATGAATTAGCAAAAGCTGACTCGGAAAGGTTTGTATTAATGAATCCTACATTTTATCAGGTTGTGCCGCTCCATATTGTACCTGGCACAAGACTTTGGGAGAAAATGAAACAAGAAGGCCGGATTTCAACGCACTATAAAGTTGAATTGGATGGTATAACCAATTTTAATTTTGAAACTAAGAGCTTTTTACATCATGAAGCATCTAAACTTGTTTTTTCAACTTATTCAAAATTGGTTACCGAGGGAGGCCCATGGCCATTTAGGTTGTTCGAGAATCTTATTAGCGGATATTCCAATTTAAAAGATTCCCAAAATCCCGTATTTTCAAACAGGGCCGCCATTTGTAAATCAATAGTTTATCCATTGTGTTTGCTTGCCTTCACATCCAGAATATTTTTTAACGGGGCTTCATTTCGTAAAAGGTGGACAAGAAGCATGAAACAGTTTTATCTGTCGTTTCCATATTTGTTTGCTTTAAGTATATTACTTTCACCTTTTATTTTTATTGTATTATCAGGCATTTACCTATTTGGGAATTTATTCTATTTACTAAATCCAAAAGGAGATCAACCAGATTTTACTCGAAAAGAGTATGACGGTGGAAAATGATTAAAGGGATAAATGAAATTTTAAAGAATGAATAAAAAAATATTGTTAAAAGCAAATATGCTTTTTATTTTTAATTCTATTAGATATGATTTATAAAGATTAGAATTACCCCATAGTCCAAGTCTGCAACCCAGTAGTAACAAATTCATAGCGTTTTACCTGCCCTCCGTTTTGTTCCAGCATTTTAATTACCTGGTGACGGGTGTTTCCAGGGCAATAAAAAATCATGAATCCGCCACCACCGGCTCCCGATATTTTGCCACCATTAGCTCCGGCGGCCAATACTTTGGTGTAAAGCTCATCAATAGCTGAGTTGGTAATGTTGTCAGCCATCTTTTTTTTCTGCTGCCAGCCATAATCCAAAATTTCACCAATTTTATGCAGTTCACCTTTTAGCAAAGCTTCCTTCATGGTGGTGGCCTGTTGTTTGATGTTGTGCATGGCTTCAATGGATTGTTCATTTTTCGATTTTACATTTTGCCGCTGGGCTTCAATAATCTGAGCCGAAACCCGGCTGGTTCCGGTGTAATACAACACCATGTTATAGGCCAGTTCATTTAAAATCTGGGGTTTAATACGCAAAGGGTTTACAATAACTTTATCTTCTTTGTAAAACTCCATAAAATTTACCCCTCCAAATGTTGCCGCATATTGATCCTGTTTGCCACCGGCCATATCCAAATCCACCCGTTCAATTTCATAAGCCAGATGCGCCAAATCGTATTCGCCCAACGGCAGGTTCAGCCATTCGGCAAAGGCTCCCAATATGGCAGTAACCAATGTGGATGATGTTCCCAAACCAGATCCTGGAGGAGCATCCACGTAAGTGGTTAAGGTAAAAGTGAGGGCTTTATGCGCAAAATCTTTAACCACACGGTTGTAAATGCCTTTTATCAAATCGAGTTCCCCGTCGATGGCAAGGTGTTCTGTACTTTCCAACATGTAATACTCTCCTTTGTCCACAGCATTTAATACAATCTTTCCATCGGAGCGGGGTTCAATGGTGGCGTAGGCGTACATATTTATAGTGGCATTCAGGATGGCGCCTCCATACAAATCGCTGAATGGCGAAACATCGGAACCTCCGCCGGCAAGTCCTATGCGGAGCGGGGCTTTACTTCGGATGAACATGGTTGTCATAATTATTAGTAAACCACAAAGATAATTATCCAATTCAATTTTTTGGGCTTAGTTTTTTTTTTGGTGTACAACAAAATTCCTAAAATAATTCTACTTTAACAGATTAAATTTTGAATATAAATTTATCCCAATAGCTTATTAATAGGAAATATTAAAGGAACCACGAATGCACGAATATTTTAGGTAAGTGTTTGTAATTTAATAACAGATCATCTGTTAAAGTTGAATTAAGAATTCTCTGATTTAGCTGTCAATTTCCGATACAACTCAAAAATAGTCCCGGTCATAGTACTCCAAGCATATTTCTTTTTTTCTTCTAAGAGGTTTTCTGTGAAATCGGCACCTCGTTTATTTTCAAAAAAATCGAGCAGTTTATCGGCAATGGCTTTGGGATTGGGTTCAACCACGTAACCTACTTTTTGGTCGGGGATAATTTCAGCCAAGCCACCCACATTGGTAACCAACATGGGTTTTTCAAAGTGATAGCCAATCTGTGTAACACCGCTCTGAGTGGCTGTTTTGTAAGGTTGGGCTATAATATCGGCAGCCCCAAAATAGAGTCCAACTTCCGGGTCGGGCACAAAGCGGTTGTGAATCTCAATAAAACCGTGCAATTGGTATTTATCAATCAGTTGGTTATATTTTTCTTCATCGGAATAAAACTCCCCGGCAATAATTAGCTTTATAGGTAGTTTTCTAAATCGGGAATCTGCGAAGGCCTCTATCAACCAATCCAATCCCTTGTAATCGCGGATCAATCCAAAGAATAAGATGTACCGGAATTTCGGGTCAAGGTTAAGTTTTGCAAGAGCGGTTTCGCGTTCCACTTTCCCCCCAAAGTTGTCGTACAATGGGTGCGGACAAAAGGTTCTCGGTTTTTTGGTGTCAAAGGTGTTCAAGTCGTTCAATACACTTTTTGACATCGCTACAAAAGCATCCACGCTTTTTGAGAAATAACGCGAGAATTGCATATCGCCAATGCGCTTTTCATGAGGAATAATATTGTCTAAAATAGAAATGACTTTGGTATGCTTGTTTTTGCGGACAATCCGGGCAATGGTTCCAAAACAAGGAGCCATAAACGGAAGCCAATATTTAATAAGCAGCACATCGGGTTGTTGCTTTTTAATTTTCCGGCCCACTTTAATCCAGTTAAACGGATTGATGGAATTAACCGATTGTTCAATCTTCAGGTTGTTTGGAGCTTCCCAATCGGCGTATTGTGTTTTGCCCGGGAAAAGAAAATTCGGGTACTGCAAGGTGAATGTTTCAATGGAAACGGTTGCCCCTTCTTCCTGAAACGCCTTAGCCAGCCTTTCGTTATAAACGGCCAAGCCGCCCCGGTAAGGGTAGGCGGTGCCTAATATGACAATGCGTTTTATCATTGGTTTGTTTAAAAGTTATTGGCGTAAAAGTATTAAATTATAAACAAAAAACGGTAAGTTTGGACGCCTAACATAATCTGAAAAAAGGCCATTAAAAAAGTTACTCGTTATCCAATCATAAAAAATCGAGTTCATGTTCAAAGGTAAACTCCAGAAACTCATTATAATTTGTTTGTTTCAAATTGTATCTTATCAAGGTTTTAGTCAGCAGATTAACCCGGGTGTAGTTCTAACGTTTGACGATTACGCCGTTGCCAACTGGCACAAACTGTTGCCCATATTTGAAAAATATAATGCCAAAGCGACATTTTATATTTGTTATCCTCATTTATTGGATAGTGAAAAACAGCAAATGATACGTGATTTGCATGCTGCTTCCAACGAAATTGCATGTCATGGTTTCCATCATTTGAACAGTGTGAATTTCATTGATACATCTAGTATCGAAAATTTCTTAAATCGAGAAATTCTTCCGTCCATCAATTGGTTTGACACTGTTTTGGATATTCAAGTTCAAAGCTTTTCATATCCTTATGGGGCCAGAAATTTGAAATTGGATACGGCCCTTTTGAAATATTTCAAAGTTCTGCGGGGCACTGATTATTCAATGAACAGTCAACTTAATAGAATTAAGTCCCTTTCGCATACCGGGTTGATTTTTGGTGTAGGAATTGATGATGGGTACGGGCATTCACTTGATCAAATTAAAGAGCAACTCGACAAATGTAAAAGGGATAGTTTTATTCAGGTTTTTTATAGCCATACACCGGTCGATATTGTTACAACGGATTATCAAATAACGTACGCTAACCTCGATAGTATTTTGAGTTATATATCTCAGTTGGGTTTGTCTTTTTATACATCGAGCGAAGTATGGCTGCCCGTTCCCAAAACTCCATCGGGCGATACCATTGTTATTACCGATGAAAAACCGGTATCTGCTTTTTTTGCCGATTCATCGGAATATGTTTATGAATGGAAACTATTGCCGATAGATGCAGGAAAATTAATTGCCAATGAAAATGAAGCAACCATGGAATGGAACAGTGAATTTAAAGGGGAAGCTGCACTTCAAGTAGCTGCTTCAAACCGTTGCGGAACAGGCAGTTTTTCAACACCATTAAAAATTCAAGTAAATACAGGTATTGGAATTTCCGAAGGGGATCATGAAATTTTGAACACATACCCCAATCCATCCTTTGGAGAATTTAATATTGACTTACCCAAGGGTCATTTTGACAAACAAATAGCCATTTACAGCCTTGCCGGGGAATTGGTCTTTGAGGACAAAACAAAGCTTAACAGCCTTTACGTGAAACTGAACGGTAAAGGAATGTTTATAGCTAAAATAATTTTAGATAACAGAATTTACGTTTCAAAAATTACAATTGAATAGCAGATTTAAATGCCAATATTTAAATCCACTGTTTGGTGATTTAGGTTGACTATAAACTCCAAAATCTCTTTTTTCTGTTTGGGATGGAACCATTCAATAGTCTTATTCCGGTTCCAATAGGTGATTTGCACTAAATTATGGCTGTATGAAAGCTACGTTTGATTTTGGATAAAGCCTTAAATTTTATGAGAAAACAAACCACCAAAACCTGCTAAAAAACACTTTCAAATATTTTGTTAACCTGTTTTTTTTTTTTGCTAATTGCATTGAAATTAACTCAGGCCCAAACCTGCAAATCAACAACAACAATTTTTAACAAGTTTTGAATTTTATTCACCTTAAACTCGCGGAAGCCGAAAAGTATGTATAGTAGTCACAACCTAAAATTATTATTGTTATGAAAAAAGTTTTGTTTGTATTATCGTTAATGGCAATTCTGCCCGTTTTTGTATGGGGACAAGTAAATATCCCCGCTTCAACGTATTCAACAAGTTATGGAACCAGTGCCGGAATTAATGGAACTTATAATTCATTTTTGGGATATTAAGCGGGAAAAAGTTCAACCGGCCCATGCAATAGTTTTTTTGGTTACAATTGCGGTATAAGTAATACTACAGGTTCGTACAATGTTTTTATGGGTAATTTAGGTGGGATAAATAACAAAACTGGTGCTTATAATGTTGCTATTGGTGCAAATGCAGGTTTTACTAATATTTCAGGAAATAACAATGTTTTTTTAGGAGGCTTTTCCGGTTATAGTAATACCGGGGGGTCTAATGTTTTTATTGGAAAATCTGCTGGTTATTCTAATACCGGGAGTAACAATGTATTTATAGGTTATTATGCCGGATATAATGAAACCGGTTCCAATAAACTCTATATTGATAATTCGAGTACTACTACTCCATTGATTTATGGTGATTTTTCAACTAACCTTGTTAATATAAATGGGAAGCTTGGTATTGGAATTACTGCTGCAAATTTAACCGGTTTTTTATCTAAAAATGCAACATTAGGAGTAAATGGAAGTATTGCCGCTTTGGAAGTTGTAGTTGCCGAATATGCTAACTGGCCTGATTTTGTTTTCGATGATGGTTATAGATTAAATAGTCTGGCAGAAATTGAAACCTTTATAAAAGAAAACAACCACCTACCCGATGTTCCCTCAGCCGCCGATGTTAAAGAAAACGGCGTGAACCTGGGCGAAATGAATAAAATACTGCTACAAAAAGTTGAAGAAATTACCGTGTATTTAATTGAGCTTGACAAGAGCAATAAAGAGCTTAAACAACGGAATCAAGAATTAGAAAGTAGAATTACTAAATTGGAGGAATAGGCCATGAATATAAAGTTTACTTTATGTATAGCATTTATAATGATCAATTATATGGCTAGCGGTCAAAATACATACACGTATCTCTATGATGATTTTGGCAACCGTACCTCAAGGACAATTGGTATGAATAAATCTGCTGCCATAACTCCTGACTCTACAGAAACAATTAGCGGAAACTACAACTTAGAAGGAACTAAAATTGATGGTTTTGAAAAAGAATACCACGACAATGTTGGCGATGTGGCGTTAAGTATTTTCCCGAATCCCACTGCTGGTTTGATTAAGATTGAAATTACAAACGGTGATGTAACAAGCGGGGAATTCATCTTAACTGACAGTAAAGGGGCTATTCTTCAAAATTCCAGATCGGTGCAAACCTCTCAGGAAATTGATTTGAGTAACTATGCAGATGGGGTTTATTTGATGAAAATCCAAATTAACGGTAAAACTACCGAATGGCGGATTGTTAAACAGTAACCATTCCAACTTGAATTACCCACTAATCCAAATTGTAAGAAATGAAAAATATTATATTGCTTTTAACGCTTTTGGCGATAGTAATTGTTGCCAATGGACAGGATCCCGCTACAAGTTTTACTTTAAATCAATCCGTATCAGGAACAAAGACCTACACGGCCAGAGATTTTATTAAACTAGAACCTGGTTTTAGCTATAAACCGACGACTACAGCTACCTTTAATGCAAAAATTGATGGGACTATAACCTATCCTGTTACTTATCAGGATGCTTTTACAAGTGTTGCACAAGAACCAAGTACAGGGCTCGATTTGGGCTCCATTCCCGGTTCTTTCAATGTTACTCCCAGCGGGGGGTCCTCGTATACCGTTCCCATTGACCTGCCTATTGGGCTTGATGGCTTGCAACCCTCTATATCCATTGCCTACAACAGCCAAGTGGGCAACGGGTTGGCAGGCTGGGGATGCAATATAGCCGGCATATCGGCTATTACCCGTGTACCTCAGGATTATTATTACAACGATTATTTTAAAGGCATTACCTTAACCGCAACCGACCGGTTTGCATTAGACGGCAACCGGTTGATGACAATAGGAACATACGGTGCCTCAGGTACTACTTATAATACCCTGATGAGAAATTTTGCCATAATAACTTCCAGAGAAATAGTGGGCACCGATTCTCCCAATTTTTTTGAAGTGGAACCCAAAGACGGTAAAAAACTTGAATATGGAAGTACCACTGGAAAACTATCGGTAAATAACACCGACGGCACAACTGCCTATGTAGTTTCGTGGTACCTCGATTATATGGAAGATGTGAATGGAAACTACATGTCGTATGAATATGAACAAGATGGGTTAACCACGTATTTAAAAAAAATATCGTATGGCTTGAATAAAAACAATTCCGATGGCATCCTCTGTGAAGTGGTGTTTACTTATGAAAAAAGACTTGACGAGATACCTATAGTGATTGGTATGCAAACCGGTAAAATGGATAGGATATTGGCTCGTATCAGCACTTATATTAACAGCGAACTGCAAAACAGTTACGATTTAGCCTATTCCAAAGATATGTATTCCCGGCTGAAATCAATTACCAAGAAAAACAGTGCAGGCAATGAGTTAAACCCAACTATATTTTGTTATGGTGTTTTTAAAGCAGGTTCCGACCTTGATTTTGATTCTCAAAACATAGTAGTTCCTGCTATTGCAGGGAAACCCTTTGAAACTCAAATTTGGTATTCAGGTGATAGGGATGGTGTTGGGAAAGATGAACTGATAAGTACCTATCCATATACTAATAATAATTGGTCATATACAAATGTAAATATTCGTGCGGCAACACCAGACGAATCCGGAAGTTTAACTTATAAGCAGCAATCAGTTGAATTATTTCAAGACAATCTGACTCAAGCGGGTGGTCCTTTTAATTCCTATTGGAAAAATATTGGTCGAAATGTTATGGCATCTTCTGACTTTAATGGTGATGGCAACTGTGATTTTATGAATCCTAAATTGACTACATTAGATTTAAAATTATCTTGCTTCCAAGTATTGGATGGGATGGCACTTAATCAAGTAGATATTACGCATAATTTTAATAAAAAACCTATAGATTTGGGGAATCTGTCTCAAATCCCGTTGTTTCTAAATTCCGATTTTAATAATGATGGAAACTCCGATTTATTAGTTCTTGAAAAATTGAGTGACGACCAGTTTAGAAATAGTAGTATTACATTTTTAAGCCAAAATGACTTTGATAATCCTTCAGAATCCCGAAATCGAATTGAATATAAATTCCAAACACCAGGTGTTCCTGAGGAAATATTTCCTTTTGATTATAACAACGATGGATTGAAAGACTTGTTGATTATTACTGGGAATGCATACTATATTTACAAAAACAATGGAGGAACTAGTAGTTCTTCATTTGAGACTATAGCTAGTGTTAACAATTCCAATACATTGAAAGGGAGAATGATTTCCATCCGCCCCGGGGATTTTAATGGGGATGGTTTGATGGATTTTGTTTACAACCCACTACTAAATCCTTCCTCTTGGTATTTTGCACTAAATAAGGGAGATGGAAAATTTGGAATAATATCTTTGAATCAATGTACTACTACTGACTGTGGAAGTCTGGATGACGACAAAGACAATTGCATTGTAATGGATTGGAATAACGATGGAATGGATGATTTTATTACATTTGATGCATTGTATGATACTGATTCTAAGTTTATTAATTTTATAGTGTCCTGGTATCAATCAACAGGTACTAACGTGATCCCTAAAGAACAAATTACTACAGGAGATGTAAATTATTCATTTAAAAACCTGTTTGTTCAAGGCGATTTTGATGGCGATAACCGAAAAGATTTTATGAATTATGGGTTTGATTGTTGGAACGGAACCACAACCACCGCGTGGCGGATTTATAGCAACTACAATGCTGGTCAAAATCAGGGCCTTTTAACTGGGGTGGCTGATGGTCTTGGAAATCGGTCCGAAATTACCTATACTAATACCATTTTAAACGAAAATTATACAGCATCTACACCAATATCGGGCTTAATCCCATTACCTGCTGCTTTAACAATAGTAGATACAGTTAAAACTATTGGCGGTACCAATTCCAACTTTGCATACACCTATGAGGGAGCCACAGCCCATCCCCTGCTTGGGTTTTTAGGCTTTGCCAAAACTGCGGTAACTAATACCAACTCCACTAACAAAGTAGAATCTGTTTATTCATTTAAAGAGAGCGCTTCGGAGTATTTTATGCCCTATTTAAAAAGTACTTCAAAAAGTATTATCGATAGAGTTTCGAAGGTCACTAATAGCTTAAGTATAACCTATAAAGGCAACAATAACATATTTCCTGATGGTAGCTGTTTTATATATCCCCACGAAAGGACTGCTATCGACTATATATCCAGTAAAAAAGAGACACAAACTGTTTCATATGATGACCAAGGGAACCTTGAATCGAGTACAACCGAAATTGCTGAAACCGGAGGAACAGTAATAGCCACTTCAACAAAATCGTATTCAGGTTATTCCGATTTCCCATCGCTCGATAATAACCATACCAACAATGCCCCAACCAGTATTTCCGAGACCTATACATTGAACAGCGCCACCGAAGGGGCCGCATTAACCCATACTTCCACATTGGTATATAATACTAATGGAACTGTTAAATCACTTCAAGATTCCCGGGGGATTACAACAACCAATACTTATTTCTCTTATTCGCAACGCTTAAAAGATGTAAGTTTAACCGCAGATGGCTCTACCCGAAAAACCAGCTATACATACGACCCCACCTCACGGTTTGTGAACCAGGTTACCAACCCTTTATTACATGTTACCAAATATACCTCCGATAACCGGGGAAATGTACTAACAATGACCGACCCAAATAATAAAACTACTACCAACAAATATAACAGTTGGGATTTACTGACTGAATCGGTAACACCCGATGGCACCTATACCACTACTACGGATTGGGATTTAAATGGTGCGGATAAGATAACAGGGGCTCTTTATTATACTGAAACCCTGCGGAAAGACTTATTTAGCAGTGCAGAATATTTTAACTGCCAAGGGAAAAGCCTCCGGAAAGTTAGTGTGGGTTTTAATGGTGCCCGTTTATATACCGATACCGAGTACAACGAATTGGGACAGGTTAAGTCAGTTTCCGATCCCTATTCAGGGACCAAGGATAAAACAACCTCCTATACCTATGACACGGAAGGTAGAATAAAAACCCAAATCTACGATGGCATCACCACTACTTTTACTTACGAAAATCAAGGTAGCTATCACGATGTAAAATCCTCATCTGTTAAAGGAACATTTACTAAAAAATACAATGCAGCAGGGTTAATAACCGAGGCTACCGACCCGGGTGGAACCATCAGTTATGCTTACTTTAAAAACGGAAAACTAAAAAGCACCACTTCCGGTGGCACCTCCGTTGGAATCCGTTATGATGCCTTGGGACGTCAAGAATACCTCGATGACCCTGATGCCGGAACCATTCAGTATGGCTACAACGCTTGGAATGAGTTAACCTTGCAAAAACAATTGACCAATACTACGGTAATGACCTACGACAAGCTGGGACGAATGAAAACCAGCACCCTGAATGGCACAGCCACCACCTATAACTACGATCCGGCAAATGGTATTGGTATGCTCGAAAGTGTTATCAAAGGAACTTCGGGCATGTACTATAAATACGACGGATTGTTGAACATGATTGAAGAAAAATGCAAAGAGGGAACCGATGAATTGAAATATACCTATGAATACGATGCGGCTAAAAACCGGTTGAATAAAATGACCTATCCCGGTGGTTTTGCGATACAGTATGGCTATACCCAATACGACGATATTATTCAGATAAGCAATGCATCTAATAGCTCTCTCATATGGAGATTGGATGATGTAACCCCAAAAGGACAAATTTGGAAAGCTACCTATGGCAATAACAAGCAAACCATCTTTGAATATGACAATGATAAAATAACCCGGATTAATACGCCTACCGTAATCGATTTTAATTATACGTTCAACGAATTAGATCAAATAAGTGGGCGTGAAGAAAAGTATTATGCCAATGGACAGCCCAGCTCATTTATTGAAAGCTTTAATTATGATGCAGTAAACCGTTTAACTATAGTTCAGCACCAAACTAGTGCTTCCGCACCTAAAGTAACAAAGTTACAAATGACATATAATCCCACTAGTAAAGACCGAATAGATAAAAAATCTGATGCCGGTACTTTTGTTTACGATAACCCGGCAAACCATAAGGTAAACCATTTGAATGCCATAGCCAGCTATTTGCCAACCAAACAAACATACACCTTTACACCAACCGGTAAAGTGGGGTATATATCCGACGATGCCATTCGGACTAGCTTGACCTTTACATACAATGTACTAGACCAACGGTTTAAACAAGTAATTTCCAATATCGGTTTAAACCTTACCAGCTATTATTTTAACAATTACGAAAAGGAAATAACCAACGGCACCACTACCCGCCACCTGAATTATGTGTATGCCGGGGGCAGGCTTGTTGCCATATTTACGCAAACGGGAACCACCACCACCCCTTATTACATTTATACCGACTATTTGGGGTCGCTGCGCAGCATTACCAATGGAAGCGGGGCTGTAGTACAAACCTTAAGCTTCGATGCTTGGGGCAACCGCCGCAACCCACTCACGGGCGTAAATTACACCACCACCCCTACTGGGTTATTGTTTGCGCGGGGCTTTACCGGACACGAACATGTTGACATGCTGGGCCTAATAAACATGAACGGGCGTTTTTACGACCCCGCCCTAGGCCTTTTCACAAGTCCCGACAACTACATACAGGCACCCGACTTTACCCAGAACTTTAATAGGTACACGTATTGCCTCAATAACCCGCTGATGTACACTGACCCGGATGGGGAACTGTTTTGGTTGATTCCAGTGGCAATAGGTTTATTTGCTGGAGGGTATATTGGTGGAGCTGTTGCCGCTGGAGATGGTGGTTTTTCTCATGCCGATTGGAATGCTTTTGATGGTTCTTGGAAGGGAACTGATTGGTGGAAAGGTGCAATTGTAGGCGGAATCGTAGGGGCTGGAGCAGGTGCTGCATTAGCAGCGGCAGTTGGAGCATCGGGAACTGGATTAGCAACTGGAGCTGGGCTTAAAGCAATGGAAACTTCTTTAGCATGGGAAATGACGGCTAATGGTTTGATTACAGCAAATGTTAATATGCTTTCTGCAGGAATCCGAACAGACTGGAATTTAGATGTAATGTATAAAGAAGGACTTATTGGTTTAGCTGCAGGAGCTGGAGCAACTGCATTAGCCTCTGGATATTTTTCTCATGGACAAAATGGCTTTGGATACTGGCAATCAAAAGGGCTTTCAATTAGAAACCAATTTACTGCAGTATCAAATGGATTTGGTACAAGAATGGTAGAAGGGTATGCTAATGGTTTAAGAGGGAAAGACTTGTGGCTTGAAGGAGGACTTGGAGCATTGGAAGGATATGTACTTACAATGGGAGAAATACCCGCCAATAGGAAAATATTAAGAGAGAATTTAGGACTAAAAACAGATTTTCCAGGTAGGTTTTCACCATTTCGTTTCGACAGGGGGTCTTCATATTTGAGTATGTTTGCTACTTCCGTTCAATCCTCAATGCCTGGCAATGGATTTGGTCCTTTTCAAAATTTGGTGGATAAATTAAACCTAAGCCCAAATTCATTATATAGTCAAGATAAAAGTGATTTGTACACAAAGTCAGGTTATTTGCTAACTGGTTTAAGAAAACTTGGTTGGTTGTATTATTAATAGTACCATATGAATAAAGAAAAGTTATTTATCACAGTTTTTGGATTAAGTTTAATACTAGTGATATCAAATTCAGCATTTGCTCAAAAGCCGATAAGTGAAAGTTATTATTGGAATAAAAAAGGTCCATCAAAAAAGCCTCCAATAAAACAAAAGGAAAAGGTTTATTATTTGGCTATAGATGCTTATTCGGACGAATTTTTCCCCAATGACTTGATATTAGAATTTCCAAACCTTGAGACATTACAAGTTAGTGGAGTTATTAGACCAGGAAGGTCAGGAATTAGTACTAATAAATTTATTAAAACTATTCAGATTGATACAGCTAAGTTAAATAAACTTCCAAAGTTAAAGACATTGATTATTGGAGGATTAGCATTTACTGAGTTTCCTATAGTTTTATCAAATCTTACTTCGTTAAAAAAGATTGAGCTTATATATTCCAACATTGATACGATTCCTGACGGTATTGTGAATTTTATACATGTTACGGAATTCAATTTTGCTTGCAATCGGATAGTATTTGTTACTCCTGAAATTTCAAAGTTACAAGGGGTACAAAGTATTGATTTAGCTAATAACAAATTAAAAAATATTCCAGAAGGATTGTTGATTAGAAAGTATGACC
Organism: Salinivirgaceae bacterium; assembly: GCA_041664345.1. Classification (GTDB taxonomy): domain Bacteria; phylum Bacteroidota; class Bacteroidia; order Bacteroidales; family SZUA-534; genus GWE2-40-63. The sequence goes on along the minus strand of JBAYKX010000017.1, from coordinate 18,815 downwards.
GTTTAAATTTAGGTAATAATTATGGTAATGAGCAGCTTGGTTATAATGAAAATCGTATAAACTTTTATGATGAGGGAGAATTATTAAAGTTAGACAGATTGTTAAGAATTAGCAATGTTACAATTGAGGTGCTAGATAATAAAGAAAAAAAACATGTTAAGGATAACTTAAAAAGTGATGAAAATAAATTGCTTATCCTATTTAAGGAACCTTATTAGAAAAACAAAAAGCCCGATTGCTCGGGCTTTAATTTTATAAAGCCGCAATATTTTTATTAAAAAAGTCTTTAAATTTTTTCTTTGTGAGCAAGTTTAACAGGGTTTTGCTATATTTGGCTTGCGTTCTTTGAATATTCGAAATGCAAAATGGGGCAACCGCCGCAACCCAACCACCGGTGTAAAATACACCACCACCCCTACAGGATTATTGTTTGCACGGGGCTTTACTGGGCATGAACATGTTGACATGCTGGGCTTAATAAAAATGAACGGGCGTTTTTACGACCCCGCCCTGGGTCTGTTTACCAGCCCCGACAACAACATACAGGCACCCGACTTTACCCAGAATTTTAATAGGTACACCTATTGCCTTAATAATCCATTGATGTACACCGACCCCGATGGGGATTCATTTTTAGCAATTGCACTTATATTTATAATTGGAAGTGGTATTGACTATTTGTCTCAAGTTGCAGCAAATGAGGATTATAATGGGGGAGAGAGATGGTATAAAGGCATTGATTGGTTTGATGTTGGAATGGGAGGAGTTGGTGCAGAAGTAATGGTTTTTGCAGCTCCATTGAATGTTATGTGGTTTGGAGTAGCGTCACCATGGTTAACAAATGCTGTTGATATTGAATATATGGAAGATCAATCTAATGGTTGGCAAATAGATATTGTTGGTGTTAAAAGTCATAATAATGATGGAAATTATATAGAAGATGACAAAATGCCTGGGTATTATGCATTAAATAGTGGAATTCAATCTACTCTGAATTTCTTAACTTATTGTGCCATGAATGCCAACAACAATCAGGCTTTTAGTAGAAGCCCCAGTTATTCTATGTACAATCAAACCATGCGTCAGAATTATTTTGATGTTTCCGAAATTGGATTAAAACAGGAATTTGGGAGAAAAAGCTTGAGTGAATATGGAAAAGGTTTTTCAACAGATGGTATGTTGAACTTTTTTAATAACGGTATCCTTGAAAATAAGTGGATGGATGAAATTGATGAACTAAAACGCTTATTTGAACAGCAAAAACTCAACAACAATTTGGATTTGTATTATCCCCCTAAGGGAAATTAAAAATAAGGTCAAAATAAAAAATTATAGATAAAGATGGATCCCAAAAAAATAATGACCTGGTTTAGTGTTTTATTCTTAATTACTTATATCCCTTACTCCCAACTTAAATTTCCTTACATGCGATGGAGGATTGACCAAAATCTAAAATATGATACTGCGCTCGTTCAAGGTATATTAGTGAGTCACAATTGGTATGATTCACAGCGCCATTGGGCTATTTCTATCGTAGAATTCAAAGCAAATGGCAAAAAGTATTATGCAAAAACAGATCGGTTAAAAGTTACTACTGGAATTTCCCTCATGGTAAAGTATAAAATAAAAGACCCTACTTGGAATCGGGTAATGGTACCTGACAGCCTTCTGCCTTTTCAATGTTCAAAGGCAAACTTTTTAGAAGAAATGTTCTATACTTGGCCTCCAACAACAAATAAAATGGTAATACTAAGAAACAATGCACCCAATGGTCCTTTTTAATCTTACTATTTTATTTACCCCTGCTACCCCGCTGCTGCACGGTGTGCTGTGAGAAAAGAGTAATCTTTTCGTAACTGCCCCGCTAGTGCGCGATTGCATCGCGTTCTAAGTAATTAAAACAATAAAAACTGGCATAACTAAAACCTCTCAACAATGGGAGGTTTTTTTATAATGCGGCAATATTTTTAAGTTTTATGGATTTAATAAACCCGTCAATTACGGAAAGGATATGGACTTTGTCCGTATCTACTATTTTCTCAATTTCGGTGAGGCGTTTAGGCATGTCGGGGTCTTTTAAAACGTTTTCCTGTTCCGACTCGCTTAATAAATAACCCACGGTTGTATCAACCAGTTTAGCTATTTTTTTTGCAGTTTCAATGCTGGGTCTATTACAAATTATTTCCTACTTGTTTTTTCTTGCCAAATTTTCGGATTCCGGTCGGTGCTAATTACGGCCAAAACTTCCACCGTATAGTTTTCGTCGTTAATGTAGTAATGTGTCATATATGGGAATTTCTTAATAAGTGCACAGCGAATTTCCTTGTAACGAATAGCATAAACCTGAGGGTCTTTGCTAAGGGTATTAATAAGTTTGATAGTCGTTTTCTGAAATCTTTTCCCAAGTCCTGCCTGTGCTTCATTGTACCAATCGGTTATTTCCTGAATATCGGCAAGGGCTTCCGGTTCAATTTTTACCTTGTACTTTTTCATCAGCCGTTGAGCCTCTTTTTAGCTTCGTCCCAATCCAAAAGCCTTTCAGGGTTTTCCCTTACCTTATCAAAGCGTTCCAGTACCAGTTTTTGGTGGGCTTCCGGAATTTCAAGATTTGCTTGCTCTTTTTTTAAAGCATAATCGAGCATGTTTTTTATTGCGTTAATCAGGCTTACATCGTTTACCTGTTTAAACTGCTCTATGATAATCGCTTTTTGAGCTTGAACGTTCATGGTATTTATTTTACTTAGTTACACGAAAATAGTTTGTAGTACAAAAATACAAAACAAAAATTGACTATTCAAATCAAAAAAAACAACCCCTGCTGCCGCACGAGTCCCCTCGTGTGGCCAGTTAAAACCTATTGCCGAACTTAACGGGTTTGCAGGTTCAGCAAAGCAGAAGTAATGAAATATACAAAGAGCCTGGCCCTGAGCATTCAAAACCGGGCTTTTTGTTTAAAGCAACGTGCCTGGATTGTTAAAAAGAGGTATAGAGCTTAGTTACTCCTCTCCTTGTCGGTCCGATCCCGAGCACTCGGGATCGGAATCCCCTATAATTAGGGGAGAATGATAATAGTGGAAATTGTATGTAATAGTTGGAAGTTTTAAATATTGAAAGGATTCAGTACCTCTAAACCCTCAATTTTATCAAAATCCTTTGTATTTCGGGTAATTAATGTAAGGTTATATACAAGAGCCGTAGCTGCAATAATGGCATCAGGGAGTTTAATAGGGTGCATTTTGCGAATATCCGCTGTTTTAAGTTTTATCGACCGTTCAAGTTCTATTACCATTGAGTCGTTGATAAAATTGTGCAATAAGGCTAAATCTTTTTCAGAAGCATTCTTCCAACAAAGCAATTCAATTTCAGTAATAGCAGAAATTACAGGTTGATCCTCCTTCAATAATTCATCGATATACTTTTCAGCTGCCGGAGGAAACATCTGTTGTAAGTAGTAAATTGAAATATTGGTATCCCAAAGGTATTTTATTCCCATGCGTTACGAAGGTCATTTAATTGGTTGTCAACTTCAATCATAGGTTGTTTCTGCATCGCTCCTTTGTATTTTGATGCCCAATTGAGTGCGGTTTTTGATTGTTTATTTTTCCTATGCACATGAATGAGTTGCAACATTTCTAAATCATGCAAAAGCTTTAGTGCTTTATCATTTATTACATCAATGGTTATGGTATGTATCATAGTAAAGTTCGTTTTTAAAGCATTGATTTGTTTTTAATGATCAAAATAGTTGATACAAAATTACTAAATAAAGCAATTCATCACAATCCTTGCAGAAATAAAAGTGTATAATGCTATTTGTACTAAACTATTGAGGTTTTTAAGTTCTTCTGCACAAAATCGATATTTAGGTCCTCAAACCGGACTTAATATAATCGAGTATCTTTATTTTCTCTGAAGGATGAAACCATTCAATATCCTTATTTCGGTTCCAATACGTAATTTGCCGTTTGGCGTAATGACGCGAGTTTCTTTTAATCAATCCTATGGCTTCATCCAAATCATACTCATGGGCAAAATAACCAAAAAGCTCTTTGTATCCAACGGTGTTTAGCGAGTTTAAATGGTTGTAGGGAAAAAGCGGTCGGGCTTCTTCAACCAGTCCGGCTTCAACCATTTGGTCCACACGTTGGTTTATTCGGTGGTACAATTCCTGCCTATCCATAGCCAACCCAATTTGGAGAATCTTAAAAGGCCGATGTTTCGATTCATTGGTCCGAAACGAGGAATAGGGCTTTCCTGTCATGTAGAAAACCTCGAGCGCTTTCAATATCCTTTTAGGGTTTTTTAAATCGACAGTTTGATAATAATCCGGATCAATTTTAAAAAGATCTTGCTGAAGAGCTTCTAAACCGTCGGTTTGCAATCGGGTTTTTAGGTCATGCCTTACGGTTGAATCAATAGCTGGTAACTCATCAATACCTTTCACCAAGGCATCAATATATAATCCGGAACCACCGGTCATGATTGCATATTGATGGTGTTTAAAAAGTTGTTCCAACTGTTGAAGGGCTTGTACTTCAAACTCGCTGGCATTGTAATAATCGTGAATGGAGAGATTCCCAATAAAGTGATGTTTTACTTGCGACAATTGAAACGGTTCTGGTACAGCGGTTCCAATCCTTAGCTCACGATACATTTGCCGGCTATCGCACGAAATAATTTCCGTGTTTAGTTCTTGGGCTATTTCAATGCTTAAACTGGTTTTGCCAATTCCTGTAGGTCCTAAAATTACAACTAGGGTTTTATATGGAATTATCCTCATGAATGTTATAATCTTCTAAATCTTCCGGTAATTCATCTTCAAAATCCCCATATTCGTCCTCGTCCTCGTCGTTACCCCAATCCTCATCGTTTAGGTTCACATCAAATCGCTTTATTTGTGGGGGAATAGATCCTTCTAATTTTGAAACTGAGGGTAGATCAATGGGCGAAGCGGCATCAATGGTGCGAATGACGTTTCCAAAAAACAAACGGCCTGCTAAATAGTCATACTCGTATAGTAAATGTTGGTTTTTCGCAGTAAAAAAATCTTCAATTCTTGAATCGGCCATATTTTTACCTCCTTCAACACCCATATCCAATAAGGTTATCTCCTGTAATTTTTCCCAACTTTCGTTCGATATAAAAAATGAAGCCAACTGAGCCGGATCGTAATCCAGTTTCTCTTGAATGGCATCGTGAAGTTGTTCAAAAGTTTGATCATGGTTTATGTTTATATCCATAATAAAACTCTCTTCTTCATCCGTAATAAATCGAAAAGTAAAAATCATAGCTGTTATTTTAAAGTCAATAAAAATTCCATTGTATCCACGTTATCAGCATAATCCCATAATTCTGGTTTTTGCGCACCACCTAATTCATACGTAGGAAAATCGCATTTGGTTTTACTAACAATGCATTGAATGTTATGTTTATTGTTTGATACAAAATTATTGATTTCATTTATTGACTTATAATACTGATAATGAACTACTCCAATAGGTGAACTTAGTTGATCATTTTCGCGGAGCATTACCAGTCCATTGTCAAAAAATGGAACTTGATTCATAAGCATAATAGCTTTTTGGTAATCGTAATTATTCGCATACTTATTATTATGTATAAGGTGCGAATAACGAGTGAATGATTTAAAAAGCAAATCTAAGGGGAAATTTATTGGCAGCCAAAGGAATGAAACATTCCGGCAGCCCAACCCAAAATAGGTAAAAATATCATCGGCAAGTAGTTCTAAATCATCGGTTGTTTCATTACCCGAAATTAGCCCCAATGAATTTCTGTTTTTTCGTATAATGTTCGGGTATTTTCCAAAATAGTATTCAAAGTACCGGCTGCTATTATTACTTCCGGTGGCTATAATGGCATCCACCTCCTTAATAAATCCATCGGTAAAAATAAGCCTGTTTTCATATTCAGGGTTTTGAGTCACTAATTGGTCTTTAATTATGGAATATAAAAGCTGGTCTTTAACCGATAGTTTTGCGATCACCTGATTTCCGCTCATTAAAACACAAAGAATATCATGAAGGCCCACCAATGGAATGTTTCCGGCTAGTATCAATCCAATCTTTATCGGTGTGGGGTTATTTGGAATGGAATACTTCGATAACCAATTGTTGATATTTTCCTTTGTTAATGATTCTCCAATTGCTTTAAATGATAAGGCAATAAAATCGGAAGTGAACCAACTATTCTCAATCGTGGCTTTTTTTATGACATTTTTATACGAACATTGGGTAAGGTTGGTCGAAAGTTCGATAAGCTTTTGTCCTAAGAAAATAAAATCAGATTTTCGGGATTGTATGTCCATTGAATGAGAACTGAGTTTGCAAATTATGGTTCAATATTATTTGTAATTATTGCTGGATTTCATCAATAAAATTAGGTGTTGGGTAGCTTATTAACACCCAATAAAAGTATTAAAAAAGACTAATTATCCGACGGGTTATAAGTTGGAATTTAAACGGTAATCTTCTACTTCTTTCTCAAGATTTCGTTGAGTAGTAATATCCAAAACCAAATCAATTACCTTGTTCAATTCACCAGCTTTGTTTTTAAATGGGGTAAAGGTATGTTTGAACCAAAGTTCGGCATCGGGGGTTATAAAATTAACAATTAGTGTTCCACTTTCACCGGCATGTAGCCCCGACCAAATTTGGGAAAAGGCTGCTTCTAAGTTTTCATTGCCTGCAAAAAATTCCTGAAACGACTTACCAATTAAAATACTGGCATTCAAATGGGTTCTGTTTAAGAAAATGTCGTTGATGGATGATATATTTCCATGACGGTCAATTTCAATGGTTCCTAATGTATTGTTTATGGCATCAATCGTGTTCATCATTTCCATCTCTCTTTGGGCTGCTTCTTCTTGAGTTGCTTGAAGTTCTTCCATGTTTTGCCTCAACTCTTCTTCCTGTGCCGACAATTCATCTCCCCGCATTTTTGATTCATCCAATAAATAACGGGTTTGTTCATTAATACGGACATTTGAAATGGTGGAAGCTATGGTTTGCCCAAGCGATGTAATAAACTCTATTTGGTGTTTTTCAATGGGTTTAAACGATGCCACTTCAATTACTCCCATTACGTTTTCGTCAATAATAAGCGGTACTAAAAGCAAATAATTGGGTTCAGCTCCACCAAGTCCTGAAGTCAATTGGATGTAATTTTCTGGTATTTCGGTCAGATAGACGGGTAATTTTTCAAAAGCGCACCGTCCAACCAAGCCTTCTTTTATTTCAAAATTCTTTTTCAGAAATTTTTCTCTACCATAAGCAATAGCCGATTTCATTTCAAAGAATTTGTTCTTTTCGTCTAGTTCGTTTAATATATAAATGGCTCCTTGATTGGCTCCAATGTAATCAATCAGTTCATTCATTACATTTTTAGCCAATCGGTCCATATTATCTGAATTTTGTCTCAATATGTCGCCAAAATCAGCCAGCCCTTTGGTAATCCAATTTCTTATTTCATCGCTTTTAGCTAACTCTTCAAATAATTCTTTCGATTTTTTTAAGTTGGCACGCATTTCCAGCAACGCATTTCCAAGCATATCTTCCGGGCCGAGTGCCTCAAATTTACTGTCGTAATTACCCTTGCCAATCTCAACCCCAAATTCCGAAGTTTTTCTTATATTCTCAATGTATAAGTTCATGGCATCGCTCATATCGCCAATTTCATCGTTATTGGTTTTAAGTTTTTCTTTAGGTAAAATACCTTGAGCCATGGTTAATAAAAAATCTTTTAATTTGAGTATCGGAAATACAATGCTCCGGGTAGTGACCAATGCAGAAGCTATAACAAAAAGTGTAATTAATAAAACAGCTATTAGAATAAACCGCTGAAACCACCGAAATGATTCACTCATTTCAAGAGTTGTTTCTTTAGCTTTATCATCCATTATTTTTTCAATTTTTGATAACGATTCCAAACAACTTGAAATTTCAATGGTAATTGAACCGCCTTCTTCTACCATGGGAGCGGCTTCGGCAATAATCATAAAATCATCATAACTTTCAAAACTGTTTAAAAGATCCATTATTTTTTTTTGCTCTGCAAATAATGAAGTTTCAATGGTATTAAGTAAGGAATCGATACTACTTTTTAATGTTGGTTCCCAGTAATTTGCCAATGCACTGATTTCTGTCTTCAACGCTGGGAAATCTTGCAAATGTATGTCTTGTAATTTCTTTTTATCTGGTGTATTCAACTGCTTTTCAATGAAAACCCAATTTTTTGTAAGCATGTATGAATTATTAACCATAGACGTCAAATCCTGTAGCTTTGCAGTGGATGGATTGTAAACAGTAAGAATTTTATTGTTCAGTTCTTGGCTTTCATTCAAGGTGGAATAGGTGAAAATTCCATTTAGAAGTGTTGCAAACAGCAGAACTCCAAATCCTAAAATTAATTTATTTGTAATTGTAAAACGAGCCTTCATTCGTGTAATGTTTTTAAAAACAGAATTTTAGATACTACAATATAAAATCTATCCGTAAGTAGTTTTATTGATTTTGTGAAGATACTTATTTCTCGGTAAAACTATATTTTCAATAGTTATTTTTTTATTAATTTGATTTAATGCTAAAACAAACTGGTAAATCCAAGGTGTATTTTACCCTCGTTAAGGGCAAAAGGATCACGGTCTTTTTTCCCTATGGCAAAAGCAATTGATGCTATGCCCGCTTTAGTTTTTATATTAATACCCATTCCAAGGGCTTGCCTTTTAATTGCAGTAAAATTTGTAGTTGTAGGCTCGTTAAACCAGCCTAAATCGTAAAACAGTTCCATGTAGGAAGCACTTTTTAAAATAATCCGGTAGGCTCCTGTGAAATAGGTAAACGTCTTTGAATAGATGCTTTTCTCGTTGAATCCACGAATGGAATTAAAACCTCCGGAACGAAATAAATTGTTACTATACAACGAATCGTTACTAAGTAACCCAGCCTGATTTTTAAAATAAAGGGCTCCAAGTGGCGCTGGAATCATCCATTCTAAGGTTTCTTGAATCTCCGCCGAAAACGATTGGTAATTTTCAGTATCAGTTGAAATATTTTTTTTAGTGCCAGCCAAGGTATAAATAACTATTCCAATTCCTTTAGTTGATAATTGCATTGGACTGAATGTTTGGAAGTTGTAACTCAACCCATATAAATGACTTTCCGATGTTCCATAAATTGAAACACCTTTTTGGGCGATGGAGGTGCTTTTCCATTGCGACAGCAGCCCTAATTCGCCTGAATTAAGGATGGGAATGCTTATTCCTGCTGTAATGGCTGTATTTGAGAAGGAACTGTCTTGCTTTTCAAACAGCGCAGAACTTACAATGCCAACAGGACTTTTAAATAAATAGGGAAATTGAAAATTTACTTGCAAATCTTGCGAAGCGGGAGCAGGTTTTTTCCAATTTAAATACATTTTTTCGCCCATTTTTAGCGAATTAACTAATTGTAATTCAACAGTTCCTGTTATTTCGGTTTCGTTTTTCTGATTGGTTTGAACTCCAAGAATTCCGCTAAAACTATTTTGTTGAATAGCTTTCATTGATAACTGTAATTGGGCTTTTGTTCCTACAAAACTAAGCGCTACCGAATCTACTTTTAGAAAACCCGATTGATTGATAAGAAAACTACTGTTTTTTACCTTTTTTGATTGATAGGGTTTATTTGGAAAGATACCTGTTTTGTGCTGGATGTAATTTGCGCTAATTAATTTTGGACCCAAAACATGGATTGTATCAAAAGTGAATCTTTCACCTTTTTGTATTTGATAAGTGACACTAATTGCAGTTGATTCGGTAACAAGTTCCTTTTTAATAAGCGCAGTTGCGAACCCCTCTGAATATAGTTCTGTAAGTATTTTGTCTTCCGCTTTAGTAAGGGTTTTATAAATATATGGTGTTGGTTTTCTTAATTTCGGTAGCAAGTGGTTATAGGTTTCAGGTAAACAATTCCACTGGTTTAAAAGGTACCGATTTCCCCTTGTAGCAAATATGGCGGCTTTTGTGGAATCAAAAATTATTGAATCAATTGAAAATGCAAGATATCCTTTATTAATATGGCATTGTTTGACTTCATTTAATTTAAATAACAAGTCTTCTTTTGAGGCAAATTGATTTGGAAATTTATTGAAATCGTAATCCTGACATTTTATTGTTACCGATAGGCGGTTGTTTTGTGCGAAAGAATTCGAAATTCCTAGGTAGAAAAGGAATAAGGCTGGCCATAAATAGGGAATATTTTTAAAATAATGGCTATTAATCATTCAAATTCAGTATTTTATAACATCAAATAAGTTGTATGTTTTTTCATTGGTTCATGAATCCTTGATTTTTAATTGTTTGAAAAAAAGAATTTGAAAAATGAACATTATCACTTTTTTTGTACCGCTTTTCAGTAAAAATTTGCGCCAAATTATCCGTTTAATTTTCTTCAATTAGTTTTTTTGTACCCGGAAGAGCCTCTTTATCAGCATACAGTTTATCAATATCAGAGGAAGAATATGGTTGATATTTCTCGTAATGCAAAATGGCCTCAAGTGGCAATCTATCGGTTAATTTAGGATTCTCATCGGGGTAACCTAAAACTATTGATGTAACAGGTACAACTCCCATGGGCAAATTTAACAATTGAACTATTTTATCGGCGGCATAAGTAGTGGTACCTAAATAGCAAATTCCAAGTCCATTTTTTTCCGCTTCAAGGCAACTATTTTGACTCGCTAACAAAGCATCTATAGAGGCATTATAAAACCATAAAAAATTGTCATATCCCGGAACGGTATCGCGCTGTTGGCACCATTGGTTAAACCGGTTTATATCGGCACAAAAAGTTAGGTGCACCGGAGCTTCCAATACCATATTCTGCTTAAAATGAATTTCCCAAAGTTGTTTCCGAATCAACTCATCGGTAGTTACTATTATGCTGTACATTTGCATATTTCCCGTATTTGACGCCCGCGTTCCGGCATTCAATATCTTTTCCAATAAAGTATCTTCAATGGGTGTACTTTTGTATTTTCGAATGGAGCGGTGATTAAATAGTGTATTCATTTGATTAATTTTTGCAAAGGTAACCCCCTTTCGTGGAATAAAAAATCTAGATTATTTCTACTATGCTACTTTTATTATTTGTACCCCTCTCTCGAGATTCTATGCAAAAATTAAATTAACGGCTACATTTCAGGTTTTTAAATGAAAATTAATCATCTTTGATGTCGATTTTTAATAATAGCTATTCTTCCAATATATTTAAATTTATGATGCGATTCGTTGAGCGGTTTTTCGGAAATATTGAGTGGGTATTGGTTTCACTATTTTTATTAACCTTACCTTTTATTTATACCACCCAATTGCTTGATCCGGTGCTTTATTCAAGATTCTTAGCGCTGACAGTTTTTATTTTATTACTTACCATTGCTTTTTCTATTCGGTTGTTTTCCGATAAAGTTATTTTCTATTTTACTAGTGTTGATAAAATCATTTTTGGTTCTGCACTTTTGTATATTTTGGTAAATGTTATATCAATGATTGGTGCAATTAATTACAAAGAAGCACTTTTCCATTTAACAAAAGAAACTACCTATATTTTATGTTTTTTTTATTTATATCAATTGCTTCGGAATAATTCTAAAGGGGAGGATGTTTTAATAAAGTCAGTACTCATAATGGCCTCCTTCTATTTAGCCATCGGATATGTGCAATTGTGGCAATCTGATTTTACTCAATTTAATACGGCAACGGGTAGTTATGGCTATTATTTTAGGCAGGCTATTGGACATGTTTTATCCACTTTGGCAAATGTGCTGTTGTTTTCATCCTTCTTATTCATGAGTTTGCCGTTCTCAATTTATGGTCTGATAGTTTACAAAAAGGTTTGGCGCATTATTTCCGGATTGGTTTTGGTTTCAGCTTTGTTTTTTATTTTCATACTAGCCTCAAAGGGTATCTGGGGAGCAACAGGCTTAGCATTTATCGTTATTGGTTTATTGGGTTATTTTTATCTGTTTTTCATGAGATACAAACAAACAGGAAAATTATTGACGAATAGTTTTAAAGTTGCTCTGCTGGTAGTTCCCATAGTAATACTTTTTTCGGGATATCTCTTTTTGATGAAGTCCGATGTTAAATTGGTAAAAATGGTGTCCGATAAAATTTCTCAGGTAATTGATGCTGAAACAACGCTACAGCAAGATTATGGAACCCCAATGCCAACATCTACCCAAACCAGGGTGTATGTTTGGAAAAACACAATAGAACTGCTTAAGGAGCACCCAATTTTTGGAATAGGCGGAGGGCAATGGTGGATTGAATATCCAAAATTTGGCCTCGACCGTTTTGAGCATGACATTAGGAATGGAACCATGCTTTTTCAGAGACCTCACAACGATTTCCTTTGGATACTTTCCGAAAATGGAATTGTAGGTTTTTTGTTTTATATGATTATTTATATAGGAATACTTGTCGTTGCACTTATCAATTTTTTAAAACAAAATGAGTGGCAGGTTAGACTCTTTTCAGTGTTGGTTTTTGCTTTCTTAATAGGTTTCATGGTTGATATGTTTGTTTCTTTTCCACGTGAACGGGTTACACATAATTCAATGTTGGCTATTTTATTTGCGTTGGTTTTGTTGCTAATACCTTCCGATGAAAAATCGAAAAAGCGGATTCCATCCAAGGTTTATAAAGCAGCCCTTATATTTTTCATGCTCATTCTTACTACTTTGAATGTATGGGCTGCTAAGCAGTTTATTTCAGGTGAAAAAGCAGCCAGGGCAGTAAAATATGGTATAAAGACGAAGAATTTTAATTTAACTTATAGAGCTGCACGAAGCGTTCAAAATACGTTATATACTTTGGATAATTTTACTACTCCCATGAAATATTACGAGGGAGTAGCGCTAACATCATTAAAAAACCTGGAAGGGGCAAAACAAGCATTTTTAGAAGCTTATAAAATAAATCCATATCACTTACAGGTGATTAATAATTTGGCCACTTGCTATGATTTAACGGGTGACAAACAAGCAGCATTAACGTATTATCAGTTAGCTTTAGATATATCACCCAGATATAAAGAAGCCTTGATAAATAAATCGATTGTTCATTATAATTTGAATGAATTTGATAAAGCAATGGAATGCATGTTGCAAATTCCGGTTAACGAAAAAAATCCCGAAAAGTTTGAAGCCACTATGTTAACAGTATGCAAAAGAAAAGCAATTACCTTGGTAAATAAGTGTGACGAACAAAAATTTAAAAAATGGATAACCGATTCGAACAAAGTTAAAGCTACTTTTGTTAAAGTTCAGAAAGAAAAAGCTAACTTTGATGTAATTTTGTTGGAAGAGCTTTCGAAATAGTTTTGTTTAAAATTTTATTTTCATACTTTTATCGCAAAATCGGAATGCAAAATTGGTGTAAATGATTAAAATTTAAACTCATGAAAAAATTAATTATCCTTGTGGTTATAGCTTTGTTTGGTATTGTTTTGCTCAACTCATGCAAAACTGCCGATTGTCCAGCCTATTCTCAAGCCAGCCCCACAGAGGTTGAACAAACTGCCTAACTAAATTTTACTATTCGTTAAATGGAACCTCTTTTAATGGAGGTTTATTTTTTTTATGAAGTATGTATTTCTCTTTCTGTGTTTGTGTTTCGTATTTCTGAAAGTTAATGCTCAAGGAGATATATCGGACGAAAAGAAAGCATTAATTAGAAATGAACACACCTATGATATTCTCCTAAATAGCAATGGATGGGGATTAGGTTATTCCTATGGTAAGATGAAAAATATTCATCGAAAGACCATGTACACCATTGAATGGGTTTCCATTAAAGATCAAAAGGAGAAAAAATTTACTTCCAATCCCGATTATGGTCGTTTTGTTTTTGGCAAACAAAACGATTTTCTCAATTTCCGCTTTGGATATGGCAATCTAATTACTCTTTATGATAAAAAAGATAAAGGAGGAATTGAAATTAGGTGGTTTTATCAATTAGGACCTGTTCTTGGGGTTTTAAAACCTGTTTACTATGTTGTTGGACCGGAACCCTTTAAAACAGTAAAGTTTGATGATGTGAAAAAAATCGGAATTTACCCTGAAGGAGGTGCCTCCTATTTTAGAGGATTTGATGAACTTTCAGTACTTCCTGGATTGTACGCAAAGATTGGAGGTAGTTTTGAGTTTAGTAAGAATGATTTAATAATTAATGCATTAGAATGCGGAATTACCTTTGATTGTTATCCTAAAAAAGTGGAGATTATGGCAAACAATCAGAACAAATTTTACTTCCTAGCTATTTTCATAAGTTACCGGTTTGGTCGAATTTATAACCCACATGCTAAAAAGGAAACGGCATTAAATAGTAAATAATGCGGTTTTTATGCTGCTAAATAGGTTTATCAATTGCAGTTGCTGATTAGGTACTTTTATAGTTAATTTATTTTTCTTTATCTTGTGAGCCTTATTTGAAATTGAAACTATTGAAGATTGAAAATACAACATCATGAAAAACAAATACTTATATTTTAGCATGTTCCTTGCCATGACGATAGGAATTATATTTTTTCTATCATCTGCCAAGGAAACGGTTCGTAGCTTTGAATCAAGAAGTTATCAGAACAAAATTGCATACGGTGCACAAGGAGCTTTTGATTTTATAATGAATATCCGGGCAAATCAGGAAACAAAAACCATTGATATTGCTGATGTTAATAGAGCTCAGAATCAACTTAGAGAGATATCTAACAAAAAAAGTGCTGTTGAAGCTTGGGTTTACAGAGGGCCTGACAATGTTGGAGGCCGTACCAGAGCCTTATTAATTGACAAGGATAATTCAAACATTATGTTTGCTGGAGGAGTGGCTGGAGGACTTTGGAAATCTACCTCTGCGGGACAATATTGGGAGTCGGTACAATATTATGGTGCCACCACCGAAGATTTTGCAAACTTAGCTATAGTGTCGATATGTCAGGCGGCAAATGGTGATATTTATTTTGGTACCGGTGAAGGTTTTATTGGAAACCATGGAACAAATATTGCCACCCCAATGATTTTAGGGTCTGGAATATGGAAATCGAACGATCACGGACAATCTTTTGCAAAAATTGCTTCAACTGAACCATCTGTTGACACAGCGTTTATATTAGTTAATAAAATGGCGGCTGATCCCATCAACCCCGATATAATCTATGCAGCAACCTATAAAGGGTTAAAAGTTTCAGAAAATGGGGGTAGTTCCTGGAATCCTGCACCATTGGAAGTAAGCATTTATGATAATAGAACGGCTACTGATGTTAAAATTGCTACTGATGGTTCTGTTATTGCAAGTATTGGAGAGCACTGTTTTGTAAAAAAAGCAGGTTCATCGGTTTTCTTGGAAAAGTCAGGTACTGATAATTTGGAAAATCCAGAAACCGGTCATTTAATAACTACTTCCGATGTTGGTAGAATGGAATTTGCTTATTCACCACAAGATCCGAATGTTGTATTTTGTGCTGTAGCTACACATTCAGGCCAATTAAGGAATATTTATAAATCAGCTGATGGTGGCGATAATTGGGTAGTTATTGGTAAAGGAGGTTCTGCATTATTCCAACCTTTTGGTTCACAAGGAACCTATGATTTATGCATTGCCGTTAACCCAGCTAATAACAAAGAAGTATTTATTGGAGGATTGGATATTTGGTTTGGAAAAGCTGCAAATACAGGCGATCTTTTTGCATGGAGCCAGGTAACTCTTTGGAATATGTATGAATTAAACCCATTGTATGTTCATGCCGACCAACATGCCCTTGTTTTTGATCCTAAAGATCCGCAAACCCTATTTGTAGGAAGTGATGGCGGCATTTCAAGAGGTTTCTTAGGCAAAGATGGAATAAAATATCAATTCAAAACCATGAATAAAAACTATAATGTAACACAGTTTTATTCTGTAGCGGTGAATAGTTATGGTTTTTTGCTTGGAGGAACTCAGGATAATGGAACTCAATTGATTGTTGAAGGGTATGGCAATTCTGATTTAAATGGATTCCAAATGCTAGGTGGTGATGGTGGACATACCGTTATGTCGCAAATTAACCCCGCAATCGCTTATGGAACTATTTATTTTGGAGGCTTATGGCGTAATAATGACAAAGACTACGGTGATTGGAATACCTTTTATAACTCCGATTTAGCAGATATGGCAGAATGGTCTTCGGGTAACTGGGAACCAGATGCTCAATCGGCTTCGTTTGTAACACCCATCACTTATTGGGAAACTGATAATGATGCATTAGGAATCGATACGGTTAAATTTATTGCAAAAAAAAGATATCCAAAAGACACTACCGTAGTTTTCCCAAGTTATAACATTAACAAAGCTCCCATTATTTTAACCATGGATAAAACTTATGAAGAGGGAGATACCATCAATTATAGAGATAATTATAGGGCTTTGTTTGCACTTGGGATGAAAAGGGAGGTTTGGCTTACCCCTTATGCAGCCAATTGGAATAAAACATTAACTCAAAAGGATTGGTGGAGAGCGCTTAAAAAGAATACCATGGGCACTGAAGAGTATGTTACTCAATTGAAGTTTTCAATGGATGGAAATAACTTATTCTTTTCAACCAGTGAAAATGAAATATATCGCCTCTCAAATTTGAATGCAGCCCGCAAATATACCGATGCTGATTACCTTTTTGGTAAACCAATTACAGTGCTTACTAAAATAGGAGGATTTGGTTCCCGTACTATAACAGGAATAGCCTGTGACCCAAATAATCCGGATAATTTGATTATTACGTTAGGAAATTATGGGAATGAGAGCTATTTATATTTAACTACTCAGGCTACAACAATTGCTGCTAGTGGTTCTTTTTCAAATTTTACCGATATTACCGGTAACATACCGAAAGTACCCGTTTATTGTGCACTATTCGAATTAGATAAAGTGAAAAGCACGGTTATTATAGGTACCGATATGGGAACATTCAAGACAACAAATATTTTTAGTCAGGTAACTTCAGGTTCATCTATTAATTGGGAATCGTATCAGGAAGGAGTTGGTGCGGCACCTGTATTCCAAATTACCCAATTGAACATGCCTAATTGGAATGGTAGCAATTATGGTAAAATCTATATTGGAACTCATGGCCGGGGATTTTTTGAAGACCGGAATTATGTTGGCATACCTGAGTTAGATGGTTCTGGAAAAACAGGTTTAACAAAAAAAATAGCCTTGAATGTTTATCCAAATCCAGTTTTTGAAGAGTTAAACCTATCTTTTACCTTGATTGAAGGTGCTCCGGTAAAAATTGAGGTGATTCAAATGAATGGTCAAATTGTTAAAACCGCTGATTTAGGAAATAGATGGAAAGGACAAAATAGTATCACACTGAAAATTAATGAGTTGCAGCAAGGAACTTATCTTTTGACCGTTCATTCAGGATGTCATCGGGGTACAACCCGATTCATTAAAAAATAAATAAAAATTTATTTGACAGAAAGCCGGGCAATTGTCCGGCTTTTTTTTGCTTTTTGAAATACGAATTTTTAAATTTGTGCGCATTTTTAAAAACATATTTTTTGTTTTTGAATCATGTAGCGTTCAATTTGTAATTTAATATTTAAAAATTATACATTATGTCAAAAATTAAAATTGGGATTAATGGGTTTGGCCGTATTGGCCGTTTCGTTTTTCGTGTTGCTGTTGCAAACGATAAATTTGAGGTAGTTGGTATCAATGACCTTATTGATGTGGATTATATGGCTTATATGCTTAAATATGATTCAACACACGGACAATTTAAAGGAACCGTTGAAGTAAAAGATGGTAAATTAATTGTTAACGGAAAATCAATTCGTGTTACTGCCGTTAAAAACCCTGCCGAATTGAAATGGAATGAAGTGGGTGCTGAATACGTTGTAGAGTCAACAGGACTATTCCTTTCAAAAGACACAGCAAAAGGTCACTTGGATGCAGGTGCTAAAAAAGTAATTATGTCAGCTCCATCAAAGGATGAAACTCCAATGTTTGTAATGGGTGTTAACCATAAGAAATACGCCAAAAACATGGATTATGTGTCAAATGCATCTTGTACCACCAACTGTTTAGCTCCAATAGCTAAAGTATTGCACGATAATTTTGGCATCCTCGAAGGTTTAATGACCACTGTTCATGCTACTACAGCTACACAAAAAACTGTTGATGGTCCTTCATCAAAAGACTGGAGAGGTGGACGTGGTGCTGCTCAAAATATCATTCCTTCATCAACTGGTGCCGCTAAAGCCGTTGGTAAAGTTATTCCTGAATTGAATGGAAAACTAACCGGTATGGCATTCCGTGTACCAACTCCTGATGTTTCTGTAGTTGACTTAACTGTACGTTTGGAAAAAGGTGCCTCTTATGAAGCTATTTGCGCAGCAATGAAAAAAGCGAGTGAAGGTGAAATGAAAGGTGTTTTAGGATATACCGAGGATTCAGTAGTTTCAAACGATTTTACGGGTGATACAAGAACCTCCATTTTTGATGCAGGTGCTGGAATCAGTTTGAACAATAACTTTGTAAAAGTAGTTTCTTGGTACGATAACGAAATGGGTTATTCTGCAAAAGTTGTAGAGCTTATTCAACACATGCATTCTGTTGATCACGCATAGTTTTGCTATACAAAATAAATACAAGCCGCTTCAATGGAGGGCACTGAAAAAGTCCTGATAAATTAAGGGCTTGTACAATTTTGTTTGTACAAGCCCTTTTCCTTGCCATATTTAAAAAAACATTCTCTCTTTGTTGCAAATAAGCCTTTCTCAGCCCG
>JBAYKX010000016.1:0-95293 GCA_041664345.1 Salinivirgaceae bacterium | reverse complement strand
TTTTAACCAGAAAAAATACACTTCACACTTAAAAAAAACTGGTAGATGAAGAATTGGTCTTCACCTGCCAGTTATCCTTTTATGGACTACATGAAATAATAGATACTTTTTCAGTGGCCTCGTGGAAGCTAAGCCGTTTTTATTTATTCATAATGATTATTCATTTTATCTTCCAATTCCTTCGAACCAATGGTCGCGGTAAACCATTTTCTGGTCATGTATTCTTTTAGTGAATTTACCGTATTTAACCGTAACTCCGGCCGAAGCAACCATTACCCAACAATTATCGGGAATGTCACTTCTTTGTTCCAAAACTATCTCTTTTTGGTCTTTTGACTCGGGCACTACCATTTTACTTTCAGGGCCAGATTCCCAACCTAAATGGTAATTGAAATTGTATTGCAAATCGCTTACAATTTTGAATTTTCCTAAGTCGGAAAGGGTCATTTTCATGGTACATTTTTTGGCTTTGCCTAAATTATCTGCCGGATCAACAGTTAAACTTATCTTAGGCAACACTACCTCTGCTTCTGATAGTAACACAAAGATACTTTCAGTTTTAATTACTTTTTTAGTAGCATCGCAAAACTCAAATACCAACTCAGCATCCTCCATTCCCTTTGGGGTATATCGAATGGCATCAGTTAAAAAACCAGCTTTTTTCACTTCCTGAGTAAATAAAACACTGTCATGAAGCTTTACCGAAACATATTTTACATCGGCATCTAAAAATAACTCCACTGGAATGGTATTGCCATATACTTCCTGATTCTTTGGCGAAACCACCAAACCTTTCATGTAAGTAACCAATGCAAACCAAACTGGACGTGGTGTTCCTACCGAATCGTTCAAATTGCTATAACCCCAATAACCAAACCATTCTTCAGGAGCATCGTCATGAATGGCAGGTTTTCCACCTTTCCACCAACCATCGGCATAATAAAATGGACAAGCGCCAACAGCACCAGCATCAAGTAAACTACGATAATTTCTTAGTACCCCTTCTTTTTGTGCTTCTAGGGTATTGCCACCGTATTGTCCCCATCCCATATCGGAAACTGAATAACCGAATTCGGTAATTATCATGGGTTTTTCATTTTTATTCAATTGGTTACACCAGTTTAGGAATCCTCCCATTCCCATAGTTCCAACCTGTCCACCGCCATAATCATAACAGTTGTAACCGTAAAAGTCGAGTAAGTTCATATCAATAAAGTCATCGGTACCTGCATTGCCTGAAATACCCACTGGTATTCCCGGATGTTCGGTATTTAGTATTGCCTTCATGGTGGTCAACATTGTTGCCATTTTCTTTGCTCCCACTTTATAAATGTGGTCAGTCATGGGTTCATTCAAAATTAAATAGGAAATAACGCAATCATATTTCTTAGTATATGCCACCACTTTCCGAACCAGTTCTTCCGAACTCTTCATGTATTCGCTGTCGCCATAATCTTCCTCTGGTTTTAACCAGATACCAAAAATAACTTTTAAGCCCGCTTCCTGAACCAGTTGCAACTGTTCTTCCGACAATTGGCTCCACGTACGAATGGCATTAAATCCGCCATCTTTTAAAATTTTCATGTCGGCACGCATTCTACCCAAATCGGAAATAGTGTCTTTGTATGGATCTTGACCGGGCCGGGCACCAATTTCATATCCAATAGCTTTAATAAAATACTTTTCACCGTTAAGGAAATACCAGCCATCCTTAACTTCAACCTTAGTTTCATGCTTTACTTCAGCCTGTTTGCAGCCAGTAACCATAATGGTTGCAAAAAGAAGAATCATCAACAATCCTTTAATACTTTTAGCTTTCATAGTAATTTTTTATTTAATAATAATTTGTTTCAATTAATCGTACAGCTTAATCCAAGTCAAAGTTAAAACTTTAACTCATATCAGATTACAAAATCTGAAAGTGTTTCACATAATTACAAAAAAAATACTTTTTCATTGGCAGAAGCTTCTTTTTTATGCCGTTAATGGTTAAGAATGTATGCTAAACAAAACAGAAATGTTTGGTTGGGTTTTGTATATTTCCGCTATTTTTACATCAAATTGTATTTCATGAATAACCTATATTTAAAAGTACTTCCACTCAAAATTTTCCTCAATTTAAAAAATAGGGATTCATACCATTTATAATAAACCCAATTGGTTTTTAACATACCTATTAATTCTGAACTTAAAATCAGTACGTTTTATTATTAATTTTAAAAAATACAATTATGGAATTACCATTTGCCGAATCATATAAAATAAAAATGGTGGAAACCATCCGCCGTAGCACTCGTTTAGAGCGCGAAAAATGGATTAAAGAGGCCAATTACAATCTGTTTAATTTAAAGAGCAGTCAGGTATTTATTGATTTACTTACCGACTCCGGCACAGGCGCCATGAGCGATAAACAATGGGCTGCAATGATGGTAGGCGACGAATCGTATGCAGGAGCCAGTTCTCATCAAAATATGAAGGATGCCATTAAAAAAATTATGGGTTTTGATTATTTTTTACCAACCCATCAGGGCCGGGCTGCTGAAAATGTTCTTTTCTCCGTTTTGGTGAAAGAGGGTGATGTTGTACCTGGTAATTCTCATTTTGATACTACAAAAGGGCATATTGAATTCCGCAAAGCAAAAGCCATTGACTGCACAATTGACGAGGCTTTTGATACCAACAATTTGCATCCCTTTAAAGGGAATATTGATACCGAAAAATTGGAAAAAGTATTGAAACAATATCCTAAAGAAAAAATATCGTTCATTGTTTTAACACTTACCAACAATACCGCCGGTGGACAGCCGGTTTCACTTGCCAACATAAAGGAAGTATCGGCCTTAGCCAAGAAATATGGAATATTGCTTTTATTCGATTCAGCCCGCTTTGCTGAAAACGCCTATTTCATTAAAACCCGCGAGCAAGCTTACGCAAATTATACTATCAAGGAAATTGTGCTTGAAATGTATAAATATGCCGATTTAGCCACCATGAGCAGTAGAAAAGATGCCATAGTAAATATGGGTGGTTTTATTGGATTCAAAAATGAGGAACTGTTCCGTAAAGCGTGTACTTATAATATTATGTTCGAAGGATATATAACTTATGGCGGAATGAGTGGACGTGATATGAATGCTCTGGCCCAAGGGTTAGACGAAGGAACTGAATTCGAATATCTTGAAACCCGGATTAATCAGGTTACTTATTTAGGAAACAGGCTCATTGAATTTGGAATTCCTGTTCAAAGGCCGATTGGAGGTCATGCGGTATTTGTTGATGCAAAAAAATTACTTACACAGGTTCCTAAAGAACAATTTGTAGCACAAACGTTAGGTATTGAATTATACCTTGAAGCGGGTATCCGTGGAGTTGAAATTGGAACTTTACTAGCAGATAGAGATCCAGTAACCCGCGAAAACCGCTATCCTAACCTTGAATTTTTGCGGCTCGCCATACCACGCCGTACTTATACCAATAATCACATGGATGTTATTGCGGTAGCCCTAAAAAATGTTTTCGACCGGAGGGAAACAATAAAAACAGGATATAAAATTGTATGGGAAGCTCCTATAATGAGACACTTTACTGTGATGCTCCAAAAAATCTGATCTAATCTAAAAATATGTAAACCACCTACTTCCGGGTGGTTTTTTTATTTTACTCAAGTTAATTGAATCCAATTAATACATTTCTATTTTAATAATCCAAAAAGAAAATAATTTTTATTTATGATCTTTCGCCTTAACTATTGATTATACTAATGATAGTAAGCCTTATTTTTTATTGAAAAATAAGATAAGTGAGTATTTAATTTTAAAAAAGGTCGAGTAAATTTTTTTTAAAGGATGGAATTTATAAATTTACAAAAAAAGGCAGGTTATATACAATGAATACATTCAATCCTAATAAAAAAAGTAAAAGCATTTTAGATTGTTTTACCTACGATCTGAAAACTTTCTTTTTTGATGATTATCAGGAAATTGATGGAGAAGAAACTCCGGCAACCATAATGATTGTATATGAAAAAAAACTTCCTTGGAATGAATTGGGAATTTTTGATGCCGTTCAGTTTCGAATTTTTTTTGACAAAGATAGCCTTACCGGTAGTAACCCTGTAAATGTTAAATTTATTTCACTGACTAAAAAGGTTGACTTGGAGTTGCTTAAAGCAATGGTTGAAAGAGTTTTATCAATTTATGGAGAAGATGATCATTCTAATGTAGATTGGAATGAAGCTGATGATAAAGCATTTGCGGATAAACTTTATCGAAGAGTATGGACTATTGAAAAGGGAGACAGTTTTGTGAGCATTGAATACAACGAAAAAGATGGTATTACCTTAAGCATCCTCTTTTTTAATAACATGTTGAAAGAGACCGATAAATACCTTGAAGTGCAATACTAAAAACGGGAATCACCCGTTTTTCTTTTTTATAGTCATCAAAATGGAAATTCAAATAAAAGTTGGATTGCAAGGGCACCAAACAAAAATGGTGGAAAAAAAAGATACGGCTAAAAGTTATGGCTCTGGTTTGGCAGAAGTTTTTGCAACTCCCGCTCTCGTAGCTTTAATGGAACATACCGCCTATTCAAGCATTGAACCATTTTTACCAGATGGCTATTCAACGGTTGGAATTCAAATAAATGTTCAGCACAAAAAAGCCTCACTCCCAGGGGCAATAATTACATGCAAATCAGAGGTTTCGAACCTTGAAGGTAAAAAAATATTTTTCAATTTAATGGCATGGGACGAAGATGGGCTCATTGGTTCTGCCGAACACATTCGATACCTTATTAATTCGGAGGAATTCATGCAAAAATTGGCAAATAAATAATTGAGCCAAGCATAGATTCCAAATTCCAATTACTTCCATTTAATACTGCAACCAGCACTGGGTATTTGGCTTTTTGGAATGGGTTGTCTTAAAACCATCGCTTCGAGTACAGCTCTTATATCAGTACCAGTAACCGGCAAGTTATTTCCCGGTCTTGAATCATCCAGTTGACCCCGATACACACAAGCCAACGACTTATCAAAAATACTAAAATCGGGGGTGCAAACCGCATAATAATCGCGCGCTGTTTGCTGTGTGGCATCGTATAAATAAGGAAAAGGATAATTAAGAGTCTTTGCAATTTCAATCATTCATTCCGGTGCATCATCGGGGTAGGTTATGGCATCATTTGAATTTATTGCAACAAACTTCACTCCTTTACCAATATAATCGTTAGCCAGCTTAAATAATCCTTGATTCACATGTTTTACATAAGGACAATGGTTGCAAATAAACATCACTACTGTAGCCACTTCAGAAGCAAATTCATTTGAACTTCTGAATCTCCCGGTAAGGGGTTCCAATAAATTGAAAGCAGGTGCTTGGTAGCCAAGCTCAATTTTTGCAGTAAACGCTAATGCCATAGTTGCTAAAATTTGGTGATAATGTATCTATTCTATTTCACTACCTTTATAATGATAGTAGGTAAGTACATTCTCAATGGCCGTTGTAATGGCTTCACGTATAGGATAAAGGTTTTGTCCTTCAATAAAATCGATGGTTTGCAATTGCGAATAATACCCACTGGCACGAGGACCTATTGATTTTTCTTTCAGAATTTCATTGGTTTTACGAATTTCATCGGGTTGCGCTAGTTTCATTGCCTTACAGGCCGATATTTTGCGAAAACCATGCTTATCGGTGCTGTAATTATAGGTAAACAAGCGGCAAATCATTCCCCTATTTTCATATTGCGTGCAACCGATACGACTTCCATCTATTGAAATTGAATTTAATAAGGGACATGAGGCTGTTTTTTCAGAATTATGAATCTTTTCCAATACCAGTTCAGCTTGTCCGGTTTTATATAAATGATAGGCCAACGGATAGAATTCAAGAGATGTTGCCATGATTTTAGGAGTGGTGCAGCAGTATATGCAATTTTCAATGCAATGAACTCCCGTTTCCTTTTTTAAATGAGAAATCTCTACCTCCAGCGATTTGAATAATTCCTCAACTTTACGTGATTTCTCTGTTATGCTCATAAGTTAAATCTAAAGAAAAGACAAAGGTAGTTGAAAGCTTTTTTAGTGACTCCTTGTTTGGAATATATATTTTATCTTATCAAGAATGCAAAAGTTTAAAATTGATTATTGACCCAACTTTTATTTTGTTCTTTTTAGTATAGCCCGCATTTACTTCCACCACATATTTTGCATATTCAAACGATGGAATCGGTTTTAAAGAGTATGGTTCACAATTTTCGGCAATGTGCACAATAGTTTTTGCTTCATTTACAAAAATAATATCCAAGGGTAAATGGGTATTTTTCATCCAAAATGACTGCCTTTCTTCTGCATCAAAAATAAAAAGCATTCCTTGGTTTTCCATCATACTGGTACGGTGCATCAAACCCATTTCTCTTTTTTGTGGAGAGTCGGCTAATTCAATATCAATGGTTGAAATAGGACTGCCCGCCGCGTTTGCAAATGTTACTATTCCCTGGTTTACAAAAACAGGTTCATGCGTAACCACATATTTAGGCGGAACTGTTGGATTGGGTTTTGGTTTTAATTCGTGTTGACAACTAATACAAATGCCCATTACAAATAGCATAAAAACGATGTTTTTCATAAAAAAATATTTACACAAAGATACTATTGGTTTTAAACGGTACTCATTTTTGGATTTTTTTTTTCATTGATGGGTAAAGGTTTGTAAGGTTTTTTTTATTTCAGACAGCATTATTTCATTCCTATTTGTAACATTCATTTTTTCAAAGCGTCTATAATTCGAAAACAGTTTAAAATGATGTTCTAATAACCTAAATAACAAGTATATAAAAAAATATTTTGAAGCAAAGCCGTTGTTTTGTTACGGGAAAAAATATGTCAAAAAATTAAGTCGTGTAAGGTAAAGTCAAATTGCCTGAAAGTATGGAAAAACGTATTCTTTAATTTCAGGATTGCCTCAATAAACAAGACAAAATTGGCAAATACCGATTTAAAAACAGATAGTTATATGCAATTGACGTTATGCCGATTGACAGCTTGACTTAAGGCATCACAAATAGAAAGTTTTAACATAACAATAAATAAATTATACCCTTTAAATCTTAAAAGTATGAAAAAAGTAGTAGTATTAATGGTAGCAATAGCCTTAGGTTTAGCTACAACAGTAAGTGCAACAAATTCACCTAAAGAGGCAGTCAAATTACCTGTGGATTTTAAAAAAGAAATCGCAAAACATTTAAAGTATCCAAAGTTTGCCAAAGAAAACCTGATTGAAGGTGAAGTTTGGATGGAAGTCACTTTGGATGGGAATTCAAAAGTGAAAATTATCGATTTAAGTGCCACGAATCCTGAATTAGGTGAGTATGTTAAAGATAAACTTTCCGATTTAACCATTGAAAAAACAAACTTTATAGTTGGAACCAGTTACTACCTGAAGGTTAAATTCGACTTATTTGAATTGTAACAAAGCTAACTCCAATTCAAAGGGCTGCCAGGTTTCGGCAGCCCTTTCTGTTTTTCAGGTTATAAATTGAAATAGATTTTAATTCCTCCCTTAATCCAAACTCCAGGCTGAGTAATTCCACCCAAATCGGAATAGGTAATATTGAACAGGTTTTGCCCTTCGGCATATATTTCGTAATTGGGTTTTTTCCAGTAAACCTTCACATCAAATAAGTGGTAAGGGTTATAACCAATGGGTTGATTGTTTACATTGTTGTAAGTTCCATTTCTATCCTGAAAGGTCAACGTCCAAGCTAAACCAAGCGATTTATAAAGGGTGTGGTCGGCCGATAGAGCGAATTTCTGTTTCAGGTAGTCGAGTGCATAATAGGAATCAATGGTATCGGGAATGCTTTTCGATACATGGAGGTAGGAATAACTCAAATTCAGATAATTAATAAATCTTCCGATATTACCCATTCTTTGTGCATTCAAACGGGTTGAAAGCTCTACTCCTTTGGTCAACATGTTAGTGTAATTGGAGGTTGTATATTCTGTATCAGATGCATTTTTCACCCAATCAATGGCATTTTTTGTATCTCTCAGAAATACAGCGGCATCCCATTGTATAACCTGCAAATTCCCTTTGTAACCCAATTCATAAGAAACTGCTGTTTCCGGTTTCAAATTGGGATTCCCTTTGTTGGTTGGGCCATCATAATATAAATCGGTAAAAGTGGGCATCCTCATTGCTTGGTTAATGGATAAGAAAGCCCGGTGGTTTTTATTTATCTTTAAACCCAGTTCACCCCCTCCAGTTATAAACCAGTTATAATCGCTGTTGTAGTGAAACAAGGCGCCGGCTGATATATCAAAAAATGATAATTGAATGCTTTGCTCAGCATAAAGGTTCAAATATTGGCGCGATGCTTCTTTGTTCATCGTTCCCCTCGCTTCGCCGGGAGCCTCAATGGTATCCGATAAGGTACCCAACACATTGCTATATATGTGTTCGTATTTAAAATCAACACCCAATGCCGTTGAACCGAATTTGGATTCAAAAGCGGTGCTCAAATTTGTTCCCGCTACATCGGTTAAATGGTAATTGTGCCCCGGGTAATAGTAAGTTGGACTATATTTGGCTGTATCATTAGGTTCTTTAATATAATAACCATTATGGTAAACATAATAGTCTTCACGGAAAGTTTCAAAACGGTCGTGGTTCCTTCGCCAATAAATGCTGAAATTTATTTTCATGAGTAATTTTTGGGTAGTATAATTTAAACTGGCAAACTGGGTCCGGGTTTGTTCAAATTGGTCGGGATATTTAGCTGTATAAAAGCTGTTAGCCCCAAAGGCTTTGGTTAGGTATCCGGCTTGCAGGTCGAATTGTCCAATGTTGGAATTCAGTCCGGCATGGTAAAATAAGTTGTAGGTTTTAAAATCGGTATTGTTGGAAAAACCATTGGAAGATATGGTGGAAGCTGAAAGATAGTTGGTTACTTTTCCAATAGCGTAATTGGCGGCAATGGTTCCTTGGTAAAGTCCGTATTGCCCGGCATTGAGTGAAACTAAAATTTTACGTGCTTCTTTTGTGTCGGTAATAAGGTTAATGGCGCCACTGAATGCATTGGGGCCATAAATGCGTGAACCGGAACCGTGGAGGATTTCGATGCGTTCAATAGCTGAAAGGTCGATGGGAATGTTTAGGTTGTGGTGCCCTGTTTGTGGGTCGTTAATGGGAATTCCGTTCAGAAGGATTAGTGTTTGTTCGTTGGAACCGCCCCGGATGCTAATATCGGCTTGAACGCCTTGAGCCCCCCGCTGGCGGACATCGGCACTGGCTGTGTATTTTAGCAGGTCTTGGAGGGTTTCAACGGGAGCCGATAGTATTTCATTGTGGGGAATTACTGTTACAATCCGGTTCAATTCGCTGAATACCTTGGGTGTTCGGCTTGCACTTACAATCACTTCATCAATCTCCTGATGGTCGTTTATTGTAATAGTATCGGTCTGCGCATACCCTTTATTGGGTGCGGCCAGCAGGGTTAGGGCGCTAGATAAAACCCCAATGTTGATTACTTTGTGCATGCTACGGAACACGGCATACGGTTTATGGCTCCAACGTTTGAAAACCACCGCTTGGTTGCTTGTAATGCTCATCTGAAAATTTCTCATCTTTTAATTTTTAAATTTATAGAAATGCAAATGTAGCACTAAAACGGACAGGGCAAATGCTCAATATTCAATGAGCAAATATTTCACTTCAGAGATAACTTGTTTATTGTTAGTTGTTCGTTTTGTATTGAACATTTTTTTTTACCCTAATTTTAGGATAGGTAAAATGGTTACTATCTAATTAATAATTAGCATTCAATGTCGTTTAGTTAAGGCTTTTTCACCCTCCGGCCTTTGGCCACCTCCCTCAAGGGAGGACTAGCGCTGATGCCACAGCGGAGGTATCCCCTCGGGGGGATTATAGGGGGGAATTCGCTAACTAAACGACATCGAATTAGTATTTTAAAATTGCCCGCAATTGTAACCTTGTTTTTTTGAGTTTTCTTTTTGAGTTATTCCACAAATTTATATCCAACTCCTTTTATGGTGTGAATATGGTCGTTGCCAAACCGCTCGCGTAATTTTCTGATGTGAACATCAATGGTGCGATCACCCACAATGATATCATCGCCCCAAATATGTGTATAAATTTCGTCGCGGGTAAATACTTTATCGGGTTTTGATGCAAGTAAGGTTAGAAGTTCAAATTCTTTACGGGGAAGAAATAGTTCTTGGTTGTTGAAGGTAACATTATAGCGTTCGCGGTCAATGGTAATGTCCCCAACTTTCATAATGCGTTCCGTTGATTTGTTATGATCATCCGCTTTACCTGATTTTCTTTTAAGTAATGCTTTTACACGGCTAATCAGCACTTTAGGCTTAATAGGTTTAGCAATGTAATCGTCAGCACCCGCATCAAATCCGGCAATTTGGGAGTAGTCCTCACCACGGGCGGTTAAAAATGCAATTATTGGGTTATTTAGGCTTGGCATTTTGCGAAGTTTTTCACAAGTTTCCATACCATCCATACCGGGCATCATTACATCGAGTATAATTAAATCGGGAATAAAAACTTTGGCTTTTTCAATGGCTTCTTCACCGGTTTGTGCTTTTTCAACTATAAAGCCTTCAGCTTCAAGATTAAAGCCTATAAACTCTGTTATATCGGGCTCATCGTCAACCAATAAAATTTTGGTTTCTTTTAACATATTGTTTCCATTATTATTTGATTGTAAAGCTATTGTTAACAGCTTTAAGTAAAGTTAATTAAATTTTAAATTTACATCAAAGAATTGAGATTAAATATATTATAAAATGAAATTACAATTGAACGGTACCAGTTAAATAAATCCAATATACTTTTTATCTTCTTTAAGAATATGATTGGTGAGCCATCGTTGCAAAAAAGTCATAGTTTTCATGGTTATTACCAGGTTTAAACCATTGTATGATTTTAATATTTCTTCAAATTCTTCGATAAAGGATTGGTGTAACTTTATATGTTCTGCTGAATTCTTGTAATTTTTTATTTTAAAAAACGTCTCTTCAGTTTTAAAATGGTAAAGCGAGTACTGTTTAATCTGATCAATAATGTTTTTTATTTCAGTTTCATGCTTTTGATCCAAATAAACATTGTACAAAAGGTTGATGAGATCAATCAGTTTTTTGTGTTGAGCATCAATTTCATCATTGTTTACGCTATAAGCTTGACTCCAAAGTAACAATTCTTTTGCCATAGATGTAGTAGTAAATTTTCAGGTGCCAAAGATACAATTGTGTTATATTAATATTGCCTAGAAAAGCCACTTTTTTCCTAAGGTAGTATTTTTAATTAAATTTCATAATCCTTCAATGTATCAACTACTTATAATAATTCTAAATAAGCGGGGTGTTATAAAAAATTGTTTTATTATTTTAACTTTGAGGATTCCAACATAATACTGTGCTTTCAACAGCATTTTATTGGAAAATTAGAGTGCAAAGAAATATTAGTGATTTTAAAATTAGAACCAAATTAGCTTTTAATTTAATTTCAATAGTAAATCATTACTTTACAAAACCTAAAGCAGATTACCCGGGATCATGCAAAAAGTAGTTAAAATCCTGTTTTTTCTTTCAATTACCTTTAGGGCAATTGGAATCAATTATGTATCCATAAGTTCCGGAAATTGGACTGAGGGTTCAGTATGGCAAGGTGGGATTGTTCCACCGGTAACTATTGCTACTGTCGATAATATTATCATTAGCGCAAACCATGAAATTACATTAAACAGCACCCTTACTTTTAATAATACTTGTGAAGTAACGGTTAATGGAAATCTATTGATTACAGGGAATGTAATTACCAACTATCCGTTAACAATGAAAATAACGGGAAGAATGGCGATAGATGGTGCTTTTACCGCCAACAATAACCAAACAACCATCATAACAGGCGATCTCTTGGTTTCCCAAAATTTTACTGTGAATATTACTGCGGATATTAGTCTTAATGGGTCATTGACTGTATATGGAAATTTTACCGGAGCCAATAACAATAATTACCTTACCGGTAATGGGGAAATAAATACGCAGGGAAATTTTACCGGTATGAATATCAGTGGATATCATGGAATTATTGATGATTATATCTCAAACAACATTGGACTTTCAATTAATGGAGGTGCTATTCATATTGGTACTGGTGCGGCAATTTATGTAGATGGAGGTTTTAAGGGAAATGTCAATTCTATTTTTGTTGGGGGCAAGGATGGACGGATTGATTGTGATGGTAAAATAATTTTGGAAGGTAATTGGAAAAATTATTCGAGCGATTCCATTTTTAAAAATGTTGATGCCTTTGGTTCAGTTACATTTTCAGGTACTTCATCTCAAGATATTGGGGGTTCAAAAGCCACTCAATTCGAAAATTTAATAACGAATAATGCCAGCGGAACAACAATTGATGATAATGTATTAATTGCCAATACGTTGAGCTTTAATGAAGGCAATATTACTACTGGATCCACCGATACGGTTATTATTCTTAATAGTAATCCAAGTTCTATACTTAACGAAAGCTCGATAAAAAATGTGTCCGGTAATTTGCGCCGGTATTTATCAACCGGAATTTATAGTTTCCCTTTGGCATTAGGTGGTGACTATTTGCCGGCAATACTTGAGATTAGTTCTTTGGGTGCAATGCATTACTTATCGGCAAAGTTCAATTCCACAGCATCCGAAAGTGTTCCATCGGATTTAAATGTAGATGGAACACCAATTGTTGAATTTTTAAATCGAGGGTATTGGACTTTTACTCCTGATAATGGAACCGGAGTGCAATACGACATTACCTTAACCTCATCGGGGCACACCAATGGTGGGGCAGAAGCTGCGCAACATGCAGTTTTTAAGCGCAGCGGGGGCGATTGGGAAAATGTAGGCGACCACGATAATTTAACCCAAAGCGGTACAGAAACCAGTCCGATTACCGCTAAGCGTTCAAATTTGACAAATTTTTCCGATTTCATTATAGGGAAGTCTGATTTATGGCCTTTGCCAATCATTTTATCTTCCTTTTACACCATTTGTCATGAAAATGGAATTTACGTTAATTGGGAAACCGAATCAGAAATCAACAACGAATCGTTTACCTTGGAATATTCAATGAATGGAACCGATTTTTCCCGATTGGACCAAGTGCCTGGTGCCGGAACCAGCCATCAAGTAACTAAGTATTCATTTTTCCATCGCATAGTTACCAATCAAGTTGTTTATTACCGTTTATCGCAAGCCGATTATAACGGTAAGCAAATAGTTTTTCCTTTATTGGCTGCCCAATGTTTGGTTAACCCTTTTGAGGGATTGCAAGTATTCAAAACAGGGGGATCTACCATAGACTATTCGTTTTACAGCCACACCGAGGAATCCTATACCCTTACTCTAAACGATCCGATTGGGCGGTTGCTTTATTCCGAAAAATCGGCAACAATTCTTGGTTTCAATCAATATTCAGTTTCCCTTCCGCCAGTTATTAGAGGGGTTTATATATTTAGGTTGGTATCATCGAAACATCAGTTTTCAAAGAAAATAATTCTTGAATAATTATGAAAAAGAATAATTTAAAATTTTGGGTTGCTTGCTTGCTGCTTTTTACCGGCAGCATGGTACATGGGCAAAATGTAAGCATCAGTGAGAACGAACTCTACACTCCCGATCCATCAGCTATGTTGGAAATTTATTCACTCAATAAGGGATTGTTAATACCACGCATTGCCCTTGAAACAACTAATGATCCTATTACTTCAGTAACAAAGCCAACGGGCTTAATGGTTTGGAATACATCAACAACGGGAAATTACCCAAGCCCGGGATTTTATTTTTGGGATGGTACCGATTGGAAGATGGTTGGAGCAAATTCATTGGTTTTTCAGAACGGAATCACACAAAGTGGCAATATTGTAAAATTAGGCGACACATTAACAGAAAATACCACTATAACTCAAGGAAACTTTAACATGATTTATAATTTAAGTGGTACCGGTGATTTTATTATACAGGACAATGGATCACCCGGATTTTTTGTTAAGGATGATGGATTTGTAGGGATAGGAACCAATTCTCCACTGCATAAATTACATGTTTACGGCGATAATAGCAATGTATCCGGAACTGATGGAATGTTCATTGATATTCAGAATATCAATGATAACACAGGTGTATTATCAGGAATCCGATTCCAAAATGGAACTGCACCAACTACATTTAAAGGAGGTATCTTTTACAGAGATTCAGAAACTTATGGAATAGGTGATATGCTTTTTGCAAATAACATCTCTGGAGGTGCAGGTAATGTTACTGCGGCCGATGCTAAAATGGTAATTTAAAGTGCTGGAAATATTGGCATTGGCACTAGTACACCCAATACCTCTGCGTTACTTGAAATGGCTTCAACAACCAGTGGGGTTTTGGTACCCCGGATGGACTCCAGTGAACGTAATGCCATTGCTGCACCAACAAATGGTTTATTGGTTTATGATACATTTTATGGTAGTTTTTTCTATTACAACAGCACAAAAGGAAAGTGGGTAAATCTCGGGGCTAAAAATTCAGGGGCACAACCTAATGAAGCCTTATTTGCTGTTGTAAATAACGCTGGAGATACAGTTTTTGCTGTTTACCAGGAAGGGGTGCAGATAAATGTAGGAGATGGTTTAGCAAAAGGAACCACAAAAGGAGGATTTGCCGTATCAGGCGTTAGCTCTGGGAAAGGTACTAAACAAGATTATTTTATAATAAATCAGGATAGTGCAAGGATTTATGTAGAAGAAGATACAACAGGATTAAAAGGAACTACCAAAGGAGGTTTTGCTGTATCGGGTGTAAGTTCAGGAAAAGGAATAGGAAACGATATATTCAGGGTAACCGAGGATAGTGTAAGGGTTTATTTCAATTCTGCTCCAACAAAAGGGACGACCAAAGGTGGATTTGCCGTATCGGGTGTTAGTTCAGGTAAAGGTACGGAACAAAATTACTTTTTAATTAATCAGGATAGTGCACGAATTTACGTAGAGGAAGCCGCTAAAGGTGAAAAAGGTACTACCAAAGGAGGGTTTGCGGTATCAGGTGTAAGCTCAGGTAAAGGTATTTCGAGTGATATTATGAAAATTACCAAAGATAGTACACGGCTTTATGTTGCGGATCCAAATGCAGGATTTTCAGTTGGTAATACTGAAACTGGTTCATCGACAAGCTTGATGCAATTATTAAAACAAAACTATTTTATTGGACATGAAGCTGGTATAAATATCAATAGTGGCCTTTATAATTCTTTTATTGGCTATCAGGCTGGTAAGTCAAGTACATTTGGATCGTATAACGTATTTTTAGGTTTTCAAACAGGGTTTGCCAATACCGAAGGAGCTAATAATGTATTCATCGGCTACAAATGCGGATTGGATAATTTAACTGGAACTAATAATGTGTTTATGGGTTTTCAATCGGGGCAAATGAATACCACAGGAGGAAATAATGTAAATATTGGTAACGGCGCTGGAGCAGGTAATACAACAGGTAGCTACAATACTATTTTAGGGTATGAAGCCGGTAGCAGTAATACGAGTAGCGACAATACCTTTATTGGTTATTATGCTGGCAAAAGTCATACCATTAAAGGTGGTAACGTTTTTATTGGAAGTAAAGCCGGACAAAACGATATAAATGGTGAACAAAGTATTTACATTGGCGAAAATTCAGGCTTTAGCAATTCAACAGGTATCCATAATGTATTTATTGGTTTTTCATCAGGATATTACAATGAAGGTGGTAGCGAAAATGTTTTTTTAGGGAATAGTGCCGGTTCAGCAAATTTAAGTGGACACGATAATATATTCATTGGTAATGAAAGTGCAAAACTCAGTACCAGCAGTGCTTTTAATATATTCATTGGCAATAAATCCGGTTACAATACCACTACAGGTGAATATAATACATATATCGGTTTTGAGAGTGGTAAAGCTACTACCACCGGCTACAAAAATGTTTACATCGGGTATCAAGCGGGTTTATTAAACGAAACCTTTTTCGGAAATACTTTTGTTGGTAATGAAGCGGGCAGAGACAATACCAGTGGTGGAAATACATTTATTGGAATGCAAGCGGGTAAGGAAAGTGCCGCAAGCGCATCAAGTACCTATATCGGTTATAATGCAGGCCAATCAGCTACCGGAAATTTTAATACATTTATAGGTATGTCAAGTGGCGTTTTATGTGGAGACGGTACAAACAACACTTATATGGGAAATTTAGCAGGATACAATACCCCCAGTGGTGATGATAATGTTTATATTGGGAAGGGAGCTGGACAAGGATTTAGTACACCAAACCCAGGTTCTAATAATGTTTACATCGGTAAATCGGCAGGCTTAAAAGCTACCGGTTCAAGTAATATTTTTATTGGAAAAGATGTAGGATTCGATGAAACCGGTTCTAATCTTCTATATATTGATATTTCTTCAACAACATCACCTCTAATATGGGGAGATTTTAATGCTAATGATTTTGCAATAAATGGTGATGTTTACATAAATGGAGTTGGTGCAGTAGCACCTTTTACAGGAACTGCCAATTTAGATATAAATGGTACGATGCGATTGCGCGGAAGATTATATGACTATAATAATTCACTTGGAAGTGTGGGTAACGTTTTAAAACGAGGGGTTTCTGGTGTTTTGTGGGCTGATGGTGCTTTAGGTACCGGGGTTACCAGTAAGCTTGCTTTCTGGACTGATGCCAATACCCTGAGTTCTAACACAAGTTTTCATTGGGATAATACTAACAACCGCTTGGGAATTGGGACTTCAGTACCAACTGCAAGCCTAAACATTGAAGCCACAAGTACAACAACTGTCCCACATATTCTTATTAAAGATAATGCATCTAATGGCTACGGACGTTTTACTATACAAAATGCTAGTGGTAATAAATACTGGACTATAGCGGGAATATTAAATAACACCACAGATGCATCCTCAAAACTTAATTTCTATTACCACAATGGAACAACGGGTACTGATATTCTCTCAATCAGTGGAAATGGGCAGGTTGGCATTGGAACTAGTCCAAGTTATAAATTACATGTTGTTGATGAAATAACAAGTAACGATAACGCCGCAATATATGGCTATAAAAATAATACTGATACCTACGGCATAGGAATAAAAGGTGTAGGTGGATACAGGGGAGTTGAAGGAAATGCCTCTGCTACTTCCTATAACATTTCAGGAGTGTATGGAAGTGCCAGTGGTGCTGGTACTGGTGCAAGATATGGTGTTTATGGCACAGCTACAGGGGGAGCAACTGCCTATGCTGGATATTTTAGTGGCGACCTCGCATATACTGGTACACTTACCGATGTTTCTGATAAAAAATTTAAACAGAACATCTTGCCACTAGTAGGTACTCTTGACAAATTACTGAAACTTATCCCAGTATCATATGAATACAATAGCGATGAATATCCTCAATTTAATTTGCCAAACGGACAAAGAATTGGACTTATTGCACAAGATTTACAAGTAGTTTTTCCTGAATTAGTTTCAAGGCAAATACATCCCAGTTTATCTAATCGCAATGATAAAGATTCAAGAGAAAATTTTATTGAATATCTTGGGGTTAACTATATTGATATGATTCCAATATTAATTCAATCAATTCAGGAACAACAAAAACAAATAGAAGCGATTAAATCGGAAAACTCCGAATTTAAAACGATGCAAACCAATTTTGACCAGTTAAAAGCAGAAATTGAAAAAATTAAAGCCGGTTTGCAAATGAAATAAAACGTGTTAACAAGAACCATTTTTGTATTATCTTTATCATCTATCAACTTATTCTTTCAATGAGGCATTTATTGTTAGTTTTTATTTCATCGTTATTTTGTGTTACGGTTCAATCCCAAATAAACCAATACGGAATTCCATTTATTACCAATTACACCCCTCAGGAATATGGCTCTAACGACCAAAATTGGTGTATAGTGCAAGATGCCCGGGGTGTTGTGTATGTTGGGAATAATACCTGCATTTTGGAATACGACGGGGTAACCTGGAGGAAAATCAGCGCTTCAAACAATTCCATTATCCGTTCAATGGCTACAGATAGTGCAGGAGGTATATTTGTAGGTGCTGTGGGTGACTTTGGAGAATTAAAACCTGATAACCGGGGCGATTACCAATACCAATCCCTTTTATCAAAAATTGATACATCAGAACTTGATTTTGCAGATATATGGAAAACATACCTGTATAGCGATAAAGTCTATTTTTGTGCTTATAATAAAATTTTTACTTATAGCAGAGATACTGTTCAGGTAATGAATTTAAACAATGACAATAAATTCACTTTTCTCATTGATAGTACCCTCTATTCAGAACATTTTAATATTGGATTGAAAAAAATGGTTGGCGACTCCTTAAAACTTATCAATAAGGGTGAATATTTTGCCGATAAAGATGTGTTTTTTATGGCCGGTTACAATCCCCAAAAAATACTAATCGGTACCATATTTAATGGATTAACCGTTTACAATACAACTACCCAAACACATGAAACCTCAATTTTCAACCAAAGCCTGAATAAGGAATTGAGCAAAAGTTATTTATATGGGGGAGCTAAAATAAAAAATGACTTATTTGGGCTAGGCACCATACAAAACGGTGCCATTTTTATCGATAAACAAGGAAAAATCAGCAATCACATTACACCCCGTGAAGGGTTACAAGATATAATTGTTACCTCTATTTATTCAAATAACAACCAAAGTGATTTGGTATGGTTAAGTTTGAGTAAAGGCTTAGGCAAAATTGAAATAAATTCACCCCTCCGGAAATTTGGAAAAGAACAAGGAATTGAAGGATCTGTAAATGATATTATCCGATTTAATGGTGAACTATTTGTCAGTACCGATTTAGGGGTCTATTATTTGAAATTTGATTCGGATAATTATCCCCAGTTTATTAAGATTGAAGGAATATCGGATCAATCCTGGTCATTTCTTAATTTTAAAGAAAACACTGAACATAAATTATTG
Source organism: Salinivirgaceae bacterium (assembly GCA_041664345.1). Lineage (GTDB taxonomy): Bacteria > Bacteroidota > Bacteroidia > Bacteroidales > SZUA-534 > GWE2-40-63. The sequence continues at coordinate 76,217 of JBAYKX010000016.1, read as the reverse complement.
GTTGCAACGGTAGTAGGACTATTTGAAATAAAAAATCATAAAGCTGAAAAAATTATTTTCAATCATGGGGTAGAAAATTATTATTACTGTTACAAGTTATTTCAAGACACCCTAAAAACCAATTTGCTTTATATTGGTCATAGTAAAGGCTTATTGTCGGTAAAAATAGAACACAACCTATGGGAGAGAGTGGATGCATTTCCTGAGATAAAGGATGAAATCAGGCAAATTGATAAAACCAGTGATTCCGATTTATGGTTAGGCACTTATTTTAAAGGAGTTATACGGATTCAAGATAATAATAATTCAAAATATGCCGTTTATCGCTACGGGAAAGAATCGGGACTTGAATCGCTTAATGACATTTTTGTATTTACCGCAAAAAATCAAGTGTTCTTTGGAACGGCCTCAGGTTTATTTTCTTATAAACCACTAACAAACAAAATAGAACGGGATTCATTATTCGGAATCGATTATCAAATAGGGAAAAAGAGTATTTTAAAAGTGGCTCATAATGCAAACAATGAAGACTTCTATGTGAGTGCATTGAACAAGAACCATAATCATCTTGAACATATTGTTGTCAGAAATCACAATCAATTAACAAAGGATTCCCTATCGTTCATGCGTTTACCCAGCGAACAAGTAGAAGCCATTTATTGTGATGAAAATAATATAACTTGGTTCGGCAGTTCAAGTGGTTTATACAGTTTTAATACTGCCACAACAAAGGATTATTCAAATTCATACAATACACTCATCCGAAAGGTTACACTAAATGAAGACTCTACCGTGTTTTTGGGTACCTTTTTTAGTAAATCTTCTACTGGTGAATTGTTTAGTTCACTTTTGCAACCTCCGCAAATGGTTTTCCAATTTGATTATGAACTCAACGACATAACCTTTGAATTTGCGGCCCCTTTCTTTGAAGAAGAAAAAGAGATAGAATTCTCCTATTTATTAGAAGGTTATAAAGACACTTGGACCAAATGGAAAAAGGAACCCAAAGCTGTATTCACCAATTTGCGCGAAGGAAAATATAACTTTAAAGTAAAAGCCAAAAATATTTATGCCATTGAAAGCAGTACCGCCGAATACCGGTTTACCATTTCACCGCCTTGGTACCGCACCATTCTTGCATATATTGTTTATGGAATCCTAATAATAATTGGCATTTATTTCATTGTGAAACTCTATACTAGAAAGCTGGAGCAAGAAAAAATAACCCTCGAAGGTATTGTACAGGATCGCACGGCTGAAATACGTTGCCAAAAGGATGCCATTGAGCTTAAAAACGAGGTTCTCAAAGAACAAAAGGAAGAAATTACCAAGCAAAAGGACCAGATTACCTCAAGTATTGTGTATGCCAAACGCATCCAAAGGGCCATTGTTCCTTCGGAAGAAGTGGCTTTCGATTTGTTGAAAAATTACTTTCTCCTTTGGCGGCCACGCGACATTGTGAGTGGCGATTTTTGGTGGCTGGGCGAGAAAGATGGGTTGGTTATTGTTGCGGCTGCCGACTGCACCGGACATGGTGTTCCGGGTGCTTTTATGAGTATGTTGGGGATTTCGTTCTTGAATGAAATAATTAACCAGCAAAAACAAACCCAATCGCACGAAATACTAAACCGGCTCCGCACCAAAGTAAAAACTACCTTAGGACAAACCGGTAAAGATGGCGAAGCCAAAGATGGCATGGACATTGCTTTGCTGGTAATTGATTTTAACAAACTAAACCTGCAATTTTCAGGAGCTTACAATCCACTTTATCTGGTACGCAATGGTGAACTGGAAATTATTAAGGCTGATAAAAATCCAATTGGTATTTACATTAAAGAAAAAGAAACCTTTACACAAAACTTAGTTCCGCTGCAAAAAGGTGATACGCTTTATATTTTCTCTGATGGATATATCGACCAATTTGGAGGGCAACATGAAATGAAATATACATCGAACCGTTTTCGCGACTTTTTGCTTACCATTCAGGATAAAACCATGGCCGAGCAAAAGGAATTGCTTAACTCTAACATTGACGAATGGCGCGGTCCCATTGAGCAAATTGATGATATTATTGTGTTGGGAATTAGGATTTAAGACAAGCGATAGAAATAATTGCTCCACTCAAAAACTATACTTATTTTAGTTGCGTATTAAAGCGCATACTTTGCCTATTAGCGACAACATATTAAAAAAGCAATTCGAACTGATTTTCCGTGAGCATTTTACCGGCTTGGTATATTTTGCCCAAAAATATTTGACTGATTTAGACAGCAGTAAGGAGGTGGTGCACGCTGTGTTTGTGAAAATATGGGAAAACCGCCACCAATTTGAATTCGATAAACCCGCCAAAGCCTATTTGTTTGCATCGGTTTATAACCGGAGCTTGAATGTAATACGCAACAATAAAAATTTTACGATACCATCGATGACAATTCGCCCATAGAATCGTGGGATACAGGCGAGTATTCCGATTCCATGGAAGTAGCCGAGTTGGAAAGTAAGATTAAAATTGCCATTCAAAAACTACCCGAAAAATGCCGCGAGGTATTTGAATTGAACCGGTTTGAAGGGAAAAAATATCAAGAAATTGCCGACCATTTAAATATTTCGGTAAAAACCGTGGAAGCGCAAATGTCGAAAGCCCTTAAAGTGCTAAAAGAGGAATTGAAAGATTATCTGTATTTATGGGTGCTGTTTTTATTAAATAATAACCATTTGGGATAAGGGTAAAACTAAGATGAAGTGTGTAATAATAAAGTATGGATAGCAATAATGAACATATAAGCCCCATGGAACGGTTAATCCGGTTTTTTGCCAGCGAGTCAACAGAAGCTGAATGCGCTCAAATTGAAGAGTGGCGCAGTGCATCGGCAAAAAACCAGATGGAGTTCGATGCCATTGCCAAGCTTTGGGAATTGAGCGGGCAATCGGTAAACAACGCTGCCATTGATTTGGATCGCGAATGGAAAAGAATGGAACGTACTATTTCCTTATCGCAACCCAGAACTATTAGCCTAAACCGGATTTTGCAAATTGCCGCATCAATAATTATTTTAATAGGGGCAAGTTGGTTTTTTTATAACCAATCGCAAAAAGTAGCCACAAAAACAGCCACCGCACAGGTGCAAACCATAATACTTCCCGATGGTTCAAAGGTTACTTTAAATGCCCTTTCGAACATTACTTACAGCAAAAAATTTGGGGAACAAGACCGGAAACTTACCCTAAAAGGGGAAGCTTTTTTTGACGTAGCAAAAAACGCCCATATACCTTTTATTATTGATGCCCAGGGGGCAAGCATTCAAGTGGTAGGAACCCAATTTAATGTAAAAGCCTACAAACAAAACCAACAGGTTAAAGTAACCGTTGTGGAAGGCACTGTTCAACTTTTTGAAACAAAGGAACCCGCCAAAAAGATGATGTTAACTGCTGGCGAGACCGGTGTTTACCATAAGGACCAGAAAGCGATTATCAAAAATGCTACAACCGATTTAAACGATATATCGTGGAAAACCAAACATCTGGAATTTGAAAACAGTACCCTGCTTGAGGTGGTTGAGGTTTTAAGCAACACCTATCATGTTACTTTTGAAGTTTCCGATGCGGTTAAAAATTGCACCATTACCGTCGATTTTGATCAAAAAGATTTGGCCTCCATACTTAAAGTGCTTAAATCAACTCTCGACTTGAGAATAAGCAAACTCGACGGAAAAATTATCATTTCTGGCGACGGATGTTAGAGTCCTACTATATAAACAGGTTGGCCGATGCAATACGCCTACATTCCTGCTTGAGGCTTATATGGGTTGCCGTGTTATGGCTGTCATTTTTAAGTGTAAAGGCTCAACAACCGGTTACAGATAAATTAATTGATGTAAATTACCAAAAGGTTCCGCTTAAAATTGTATTAGACGACATTACCCAAAAATCGGGGCTGCAGTTTTCGTACAATCCCAAAGTAATTCCATTGGATTCACTAATTACATATCAAGCAACCCAAACCAAGATAAACGCACTGATTGATGCCATTTTTCACCAGGCGGGGATACAGTACGAATTTATTGAAAACCACATAGTATTAAAGCCGGCAAAGGTGTTGGATGTGCCTAAAGAAAAGGAACCCGAAAAACCTCAAACGTTCACTATTAGCAGGTATGTTACCGATATAAAGAATCAGGAAGCTCTTATTGGGGCCAATGTTTATATTGAAGAAACGGGCGTTGGCACCACTACCAACAATTACGGCTATTTTTCGTTAACATTGCCTCAAGGCGAATATAAACTGCATACTTCCTATTTAGGATACGGCATGAACAGCGATGCCATACAACTTTACAAAAACTTTCGTTGGAATATAAATTTGGAACCCGTTGCTTCCGTGGTCGACGAAATTGTGGTTTCTTCTTCCGAAAGGGAAGCATTATTACTGAATTCGTTAGCCGCCCAAATAAACATTAAGCCTTTTGAGGTAAAAAAGCAGACCGCAGCTTTGGGTGAAACCGATTTATTGAAATCGTTCGATAATTTGCCCGGTATAAGTTTCCAGAGCGATGGTTCCAGCTATTTTTATGTGCGCGGGGGCAACCGCGACCAAAACCTGATATTATTAGATGAAGCCCCTATTTATAATCCTTCGCACATGCTCGGGTTGTTCACGCCCATTATTCCCGATGTAGTAAAAACCACCAGTATTTATAAAGCCGATTTTCCCATCCAATTTGGTGGAAGGCTGTCGTCGATTATCGACATCAGGACCCGCGACGGCAATATGGAAAAGTTCTCGGGGAGCACCAGTTTGGGTGTGGTTGCCGGTCACCTTAGCTTTGAAGGCCCTATTAAAAAACAGAAAAGCTCCTATTTTGTGTCGTTCCGCCGGTCGTATTTGGGGGCATTGCTAAAAGCGGCCCAACCCAACATCAATACTTTTTATTTTTCCGATTTTACCACCAAGTTCAATTTCAGATTAGGGAAAAAAGACCGTCTTTTTATTACCTTGTATAGCGGTAATGATAAATTCATAAACGAAGAAAGTAAATCGATAGCAAATGGTTTGGAGTGGGGAAATTCATCGCTTACCTTGCGGTGGAACCACTTATTTGGTGAGCGTTTGTTTGCTAATACCACGTTTTATACCAGCAAGTACAATTACTATTTGCATACCGATTACGAGCGTAATTTGTTTTGGAATTCGCACATTTCGAGTACTCATTTGCAATCGGAGTTCAGTTACTTCAAAAATCCCCAAAACCAACTAAACTATGGCATAAAATTAGGAACATATTATTTCAATCCAGCAAATTACAACGCACCGGGAATTTCCATTGAGCACACCGTATCGCCCAATAACTCGCTTGAGTTTATAATTTATGCGGGCCACGAATGGAATATCACCCATAAACTTCAACTGAATACAGGCTTCCGACTTACCCGATGGAGCAATTCAGGCGAAGCTTTTATTGTGGAGTATCAGCAATATGAACCAGTTGACTATAAAACTTATAAAAAAGGCGAACGGTATTACCTATCAAATTCATGGGAGCCTCGGATTTCCGTTGGGTATAAAACAGGCGATTATTCCTCAATCAAGGCATCGTACAACCGCACCTTGCAACATATTAATTTAATTAACAACAGCATAAGCCCTTTTAACACCTTGGAGGTTTGGCTGCCATCGGGTCCGAACATAAAGCCACAGCAAGCCGATATTTATAATTTAGGATTAGTTAATTCCTGGCCCGATAAAACCATTGAATTAACCTTGGATGTGTTTTACAAAAAACTTTACAACCAAATTGGGTATTCGTACCATGCCAGCACATTGCTCAATCCATTATTAGAAGGGGAATTGAGGCAAGGCAATGGTAAAGCTTATGGTTTTGAAGTACTGATAAAAAAAACACAAGGACGGTTCACTGGCCAATTGGGTTACTCATTTACCCGCAGTTTGCTATTAATAAACGGATTAAATGGCAACCGTGAATATAAAGCCCGGCAGGACAAACCCATTGATTTTTCGCTAGGTTTGGGTTACAGTATTAAACCACGATGGCTACTCACCTCCAACTTTTTATATTCATCAGGTATGATGATAACTACACCTACGGCATTTTACTATTATCGCGGTAGCCAGGTTCCGGTATATACCGCCCAAAACAACGACCGCCTTCCGAACTATAAGCGCCTCGATTTAGGGATGGACTTTAAACTGAACAAGAGCCAGGGGAGCTTTGAGCATCACCTGTTGGTGTCGGTTTATAATTTTTTCAATTATCAGAACCCGGCTTTTCTTTATTTTACTAAAACTACCGATGCCGATGGTCAATTGGTGATTCCAACCGACAAGCAAAATTACCAAGAACTGACACCGACCTATCGGTATATTTATTCCGTTATTCCGTCATTAACCTACACGTTGAAGTTTTAACAATGAAAAGGAACAATGCTAAATATGGGTATTTATGGTTTGTGGTAATTGCGGTATTGTTTTCCTGCGAAAAGCAAACCCAATGGGATTTGCAGCAATCGACTCCTTTTATGGTAGTTGATGCAATTATTACTAGCGAATTCAAAGCGCAGCAGGTATTGGTGTACCGTTCTTCGCCAAACCTGAATAAGCCTCCGGAGCCCATTTCATCGGCAGTTATAAGTATATACAACGGGTCGCAAATGGTTAATTTTGAACCGGATTCCAACAATCCCGGTTTGTATGTTTCGGCCCCGTTTGCAGCAACTGTTGATAAAACTTATGCTTTGCTTATTGAATACAACGGGGCTCGCGACACAGCAATTGCCCAAATGGAAGCAATAAGCCCTTTCAAGCAAGATACCCTAATCGTAAAAGATAACCTTTATAAATATATCTATGGAGGCAGCAGTTTACCTGCCATGACAGAGGTTTTTTACGATTGGTCGTCAAATACCGGATATTGCAGCACTTTTGGAAGCTGTTATGCATCGCAAACCTTTTATACCATATCCAACATTGATGTGGCCGAGGAGTTTGGCCCGGCAAAACAGGAAATATGGTTCCCCGCCGGTACTACGCTTATCCGCAAAAAATATTCATTAACCAAAAGCCACCAAGAATTTATCCGCTCATTACTTATTGAAACCGAATGGCGCGGCGGCTTGTTTGATATGGAACAGGGTAACGTGCTTACCAACTTTAGCCACGGAACCCGAGGATGGTTTGCCGCCTGTATGGTTATTTCCGATACAAATATTGTGGAATAAACTAAAATTCCCTCACTTGTATTTATCTTATATTCAGCGCAATAATAAACAATATCATTTTTTTATTTGTTTGCCATAAGGGTAAACTAAAACTCCTGTGTGATACTATTGAAACCAAATAATTAATGGTTCAAAAAAATAAATTAACTTAAAATCAAAAGTATTATGAAAACAAGAAATGCAATTTTTGGAATGTTGGCTTTATCAGCCGCAATGTTTTTTACCGCATGCGAAAAAGAAACAGTTCTACCTAAGGATCAAGAGACGACTATTTTGCCTGAACGATTTAAAATTGATATACCAAGTTCGCTCAGCAATTCAACTCACAAAAGCGGTTCGCTTAAATCGGCAAAAGCCGACACCATCTCCGGCAATGAAATATACGAAAACCTCCAAATGTTTATTGCCATTGGCGAAGGAACTTCTGACATTGTGGAATCCATCATCTTTCACATTAAGTTATACCATATTCAGGACATTGGGGAACTCACCTTCACCGGCGACGATGACAGCCGCGTTAAACATTTGGTAGTTGAATCGGGTGTTGACTTCGACAACCGTACCTGGGAATACATGCTTACCATTACCGATTTAGAATCGGAAGGTAATGCCGATGGAGGGATTGGTATGCAGGTTTTCTGGAATAATTCACCCATTGAAGGCGTGGCCATAATAAAACCGTCGAATTTGAACCACAACGATACCGAAAAACTGGGTGAAGCCATGTATAGCGTTGAATATTCCGAAAAAGGATTGGGCGATTACGAAGCATACATGATTGTGCAGATTAGCAATTTGCCCATGGCCAGCACAATTATTGACAGATATGCCGTGAATGCCATTAAAATGTTTGTTGGAAAAAAAGGCGATATAATAGATGTTTATGGAAACTCGAATCACCCCAATGCGCAATTTTTTACCGACAAAACAGGCTTTAACTGGGCATTTGTTGCATCAGGACAGCAAACAGCCGATATTGCCGTAGCCGAAGTAGCTTTACCTCCAAGCACTTTAGATGAAACATCGCGCACCATTATTCTGAAAGATTATTCCTTAAAGAGTGTATTTACCAGCGAAATAAATACTTGGTTCCTTGAAACATACGGCGTGCGTCCCGATAGCTCTGATTTAGCTGGATACCTTCGAAATGCTGATGCTCCCGGTTTTTTTGCCAACGGTAGCTTTATTCAGGGTGGCACCGCCCCAAATAACAACTATGGTGAACTTCTAATTAGAATAGAAGGGTTAACCCCATATAACCCAATATCAATCAGCGAATTATCCCTTGTTTTTAAACAATAACAGCTTACAGGGCCAATAGCTCAAAAGAATTTATTTCTGTCAATTAAAAAACCGCCTCGTAGTTGGGGCGGTTTTGCTTTAATGGAGCTTGGTACCAAAATTTCCCACATGCGGTTTTTTAACCAATTAAAAGTACCTTTGCAGCAAATAATAACAAAACCATGACTTTCGGAGATTTAAATTTAAATCCATCGTTGCTTAAAGCATTAAATGATTCAGGATTAACCCAACCCACTACCATACAGGAAAAAGGATTCCCCGTTATTATGTCGGGGGTTGATGTGGTAGGAATAGCCCAAACAGGAACGGGTAAAACCTTGGCATATCTGCTTCCTTGCTTAAAACAATGGAAATTTTCGAAAGAACGGTTTGCCCAAATTTTAATTTTGGTACCCACCCGCGAATTGGTTTTGCAAGTGGTTGCCGAAGCAAAAAAACTGACCACTTATATGAATATCGAAATTGTGGGTGTATTTGGTGGTGCAAACATTAGGGGGCAGGCAGAGGTGGTTGAAGCAGGGATTGATGTATTGGTGGCCACCCCGGGCCGTATGCTCGACTTGGCTCTTAGGGGTTCGCTGCGGTTGAAATCCATTAAGCGGTTTGTAATTGATGAAGTGGACGAAATGTTGAACCTGGGTTTTCGGCATCAGTTAATTTCCATTATGGATTTATTGCCACCCAAACGCCAGAACCTAATGTTCTCAGCTACTTTGACGCCAGAAGTTGAAGAATTGATCAATACGTTTTTTTACAATCCAATTAAAATTGAAGCTGCCCCATCGGGAACTCCACTTGAAAAAATCATCCAAAAAGGATATTCCGTTCCCAATTTTTACACCAAAGTAAATTTGCTTGAATACCTGCTATCAGAATCCTGGGTTTTTAAAAAAGTGATGGTTTTTGTTTCCACAAAAAAATTGGCCGACCAATTATACGATGAAATTGAACCGAAATTTCCGAAAAATGTGGGCGTAATCCACTCTAACAAAGCCCAAAACAACCGGTTCAACACGGTTAAAAAATTTGAAAAAGGCGAAAACCGTATTTTAATAGCTACCGATATCATTGCCCGTGGAATTGACATTTCAGATGTAACCCATGTTATTAATTTTGATATTCCCGAGGAACCCGAAAATTATATTAACCGCATTGGTAGGACAGGCCGGGCAGAAAAAGAAGGTATTGCCATTTCGTTTATCACTCCATCGGAAATAGAATTTAAGCTGGCAACCGAGGTTCTTATGAATTACGAGATTCCTATGGAAAATTTGCCGGAATCGGTTTCTATATCAGATATTCTTACCATGGATGAAATGCCGGTAGTAGCCATGAAAAACGTACTAGTTAAACCTCCTAAAAAAGAAGCGGCCGGCCCATCGTTCCACGAAAAGAAAGAAAAAAACAAAAAAGTGAACCGGAAAATCACCCGCATTACCCAAATGCAGTTGAAATACGGCAAACCAAAAACCAGAGGGCAAAAGAGGAAATAATCTGCCTACCTTTACCGTTCATAATCTGTAAACCATTTTTTGTGTCGCAATACATAAAAAAACTCATAGCTCAAGGTGAGCATCAGCAGCTCGATTTTAAATTTGAAATCAGCGATGCCAAAAAAATTGCCCGCTCACTGGTTGCCTTTGCAAATACCGATGGCGGACGATTGCTGATTGGGGTGAAAGACAATGGGGTTATTGTGGGCGTGCGCTCCGATGAGGAAGTATATATGATTGGAACCGCTTCCCACCTTTATTGCAAACCCGAAGTGGAATTTACTACCCAAAACCATACTGTCGAGGGTAAAACGGTAGTAGAGGTTATAGTGGAACCAAGCAAACTGAAACCGCATTATGCTCCGGGAAAAGAAGATAATGACACAGCATACATCCGGGTAAACGACGAAAACCAGGTAGCCAACAGGGTGATAATAAAAGTTTGGGAACGCCAAACGCAATCAAAAGGCGTTTATCTGAAATATACAGAAACCGAACAATGCCTATTGACTTATATTGAACAATTTGGAAAAGTAAGCTTCTCAAAGGCTTGCCGGGTAGCTAAGTCATCAAAAAACAAAACCGAAAATATGTTGGCCAATTTTATTGCCTTGGGTATTTTGGAACCGCTTTTTGAAGAACATGGGGTATCCTATAAAATAAAAACCATCGGAAATTTCACATTTTAACCACCCATTGCATCAAACATTGTTTCATTCTTTATATTTTCGCTCTCAAATAGTTCCTTACATGAAGTTATCGATTGTTATTGTAAATTATAATGTAAAATACTTTTTAGAACAGTGCCTCCATTCAGTGTTCAAAGCCATTCACCAGTTGGAAGCCGAAGTTTTTGTGGTTGACAATAATTCGGTTGATGGTTCCTGTCCCATGGTTCGGCAAAAACTTCCTCAGGTGCAACTCATTGAAAACAAAAACAACTTAGGTTTTTCGAAAGCCAACAATCAAGCAATCCGGATTTCAAAAGGCGAATATGTGTTGTTGCTAAATCCCGATACCGTGGTTGAGGAAGATACCTTCGATAAAGTAATTTCCTTCATGGATACGCATCCTGATGCTGGGGGATTGGGTGTAAAAATGATTGATGGTAAAGGGATTTTTCTGCCCGAAAGCAAACGCGGTTTGCCCACTCCTATGGTGGCCTTTTACAAAATATTTGGATTATCGAAATTGTTTCCTCACTCCCACCGGTTTTCAAAATATCACTTAGGTTATTTAAGTAATAATGAAGTGCACGAAATTGAGGTTTTGGCCGGGGCTTTTATGTTGATGCGAAAAGAAACGTTAGATAAAGTAGGCCTTCTGGATGAGGATTACTTTATGTACGGCGAAGACATCGACCTTTCATACCGAATTACTCAAGGAGGTTATAAAAACTACTATTTTCCTGAAACTACAATTATACATTATAAAGGAGAAAGCACGAAAAAGGGAAGTATTAATTATGTGAAAGTATTCTACAATGCCATGATAATATTTGCCCGCAAGCACTTCTCCACAAAAAATGCCCGGCTCTTTACATTCTTTATAACTCTGGCTATTTATTTTAGGGCGGTATTGGCTATTTCAAGCCGTATGGTAAAAGTAAGCTTTCTTCCTATACTCGACTTTTTGTTGTTATTTCTGGGTTTTTGGCTCATTGCACCCCAATGGGAACACGTTAAATTTCCCGATGGCGGTACTTTTCCTATTGAATATTTTACCATAGTAGTACCTGCCTACTTAATAATTTGGATTTCCGTTGTTTTCTTTTCCGGAGGATACGATAAACCGGTTAAAATTGGAAGGTTGGTTCGAGGAATGCTGGTCGGGACTGGTTTTATCCTGATTGTTTATGCCTTATTACCGGAAATTTTCCGCTTTTCAAGAGCCATGATATTGTTGGGCACTTTATGGGGTTTAATAACCATGATTGGAATCAGAAGTCTGCTTCATGCAAGCCGCTTATCATCGTTTCGCTTCGATTTTGTAAATAAAAACCGGATAGCGTTAGTTGGGGAACCACAAGAAGCGGAACGGGTAATAGAGATAATTAAACAAGCAGTTCCACAATTTGAATACTTAGGTTTAATCAATCCAAAATCGGAAGGAACTAACGATCAATATATTGGGAATCTGGACCAGCTAAAAGAAATTGTGGAAGTAAATCGGATTAATGAATTGGTCTTTTGTGCATCGAACCTTCCTGCTCAACAAATTATCCGCGAAATGTTGCGATTGGAAGAAACTGGTGTTTCGTTTAAGATTGCACCGCCTGAAAGCGTATCCATTATTGGCAGCAATTCTATCGATACAGCCGGCGATTTATATACCGTCGATTTTAATAACATTACCAAACCTTATAACTTGCGAAAAAAACGCTTGTTTGATTTTGCAGCATCCATACTATTTCTGTGTTTACTGCCGATATTGCTAATTATTGTACCAGAACGGTTACGGATGATTAAAAATATTATTTCGGTACTTTTTGGAATAAAAACATGGATTGGGTTTCAATTAAATAGCGAAATTAATACCATGCATCTGCCTCAAATAAAAAAAAGCGTTTTGAGCTGGCCTTTGATTCATGCAGGTGCTGGCATAAAACCTTCCGAAATTGAACGGCTTAATTTGCTGTATGCTAAAGATTATCGTTTAATGAATGATGTTTTTACGCTTTCAAAAGGCTTCCTAAAACTAGGTAAAACATAATATGGGGAGTGTTGTTATAACAGTTTTGTTCTTATTTAATGCTGGTTTTTTTTGTAAATTATAATAAACCTAACTAATGAAATTCTTGATAATTCTCATCATTCCTTTTCTTTCAATCAATTTATTTAGTCAAGAATTAAAGATTAATAAATCTGATTTATTCGGATGTTGGACAGATTCAAGAGAAGAAAACGACCTTCAAACAACTATTTGTGTTTATAGGCCTTGTAACTTCAAGGAATTTCCTTTGTCTCGATTTAGGTTTAAAATGGATTTGCGAAATGATTTTACGTGTTCATGGAATTATTTAGCCCCAAATGATGCTCATTCAATGCAAGAAGGAACTTGGACATACAATGAAGAAAAAACCGAACTTATTATAACAAATAGTGAAGGTGAGCAAGTTGAAAAATTTGTTGTCGAACAAGTTGAAAAGGATTTGCTAAAAATAAAAAAATAGGCAAAACCGACTGGCTAAAATTTGGGATTGTTAAAAAGCAACTTGAAACAACATAAAAACTATGAAACCCTCATCCACAAAGGTTAATTAAAGCGTATGAATAAAGCATGAGGTTCCATGAGAAACACAATATTATAATCAAGGGTTAAAATAATTATTTTTGAATGAAACAGATTAAGGTGATTTTACCCGCTATGGGTGAAGGTATTTTTGAAGCAACCATTACTCAATGGCTTGCTGTGGAAGGTGCAACCGTGGTTGAGGACGATTCGTTGGTGGAAATTGCCACCGACAAAGTGGACTCCGAAATACCCGCTCCTGTTACCGGAAAATTACTGAAGATTCTTGTTCCGGCAGGTGCTACGGCGAAAGTTGGTCAGGAAATAGCCATCATTTCAACCGATGGCGATATAAAGAATGCAATTATTCTTGAAACACCCTTGCTAACTGATGAAGATACCACTCAAAAAGGCACGATCCAATCAGCGGTTGATGCATTAAATCATATAAAACCTGAATCAGTAGAAATACACTCAACCGTTCCACATAAATCGGAAAATGGCATGTTTCTTTCTCCTTTAGTTCGCAGTATTGCGCAACAAGAAGGTATTTCCACGTCCGAATTGTCATTAATAAAAGGCACCGGGTTAGATGGCCGTACAACGAAAGACGACTTGTGGAATTATTTAGAAAACAAAAAAGCATCGGTTCAAACACCCAATGCGAGTAGCGAAAATTCAACATCAAATGGAAGTTCCGAGTTTATTGAGATGAGCCGATTGCGCAAGCTTATTGCTGAAAATATGGTTCGCTCCAAACAAGTTTCAGCTCATGTTACTTCATTCCATGAAGTGGATTTGACGGAAATGGTAACTTGGCGGGAGAAAAACAAAGACTTATTTTATAAACGGTATGGACAAAAGCTTACCTACACTCCCATTTTTGTAGATGCCGTAGTTAAAGCAATTAAAAAGTTTCCAATGATTAATATATCGGTCGATGGTACGCGTATTGTAGTAAAAAACCAAGTAAATATTGGCATGGCTACGGCTCTTCCCGATGGAAACTTAATAGTACCTGTAATCCACAATGCCGATGTATTAAGTCTTTCAGGATTAGCTGGTCGCGTGAATGATTTGGCAAACCGCGCTCGCAATAAACAGCTTTTACCTACCGAAATTCAGGGTGGAACATTCACCATTACCAATGTGGGAACCTTTGGAAACCTTTCGGGTACACCCATTATAAACCAACCGGAAGTTGCCATTCTCGCAGTTGGTGCCATTAAAAAGCGTCCCGCAGTTATTGAAACTCCTCAAGGTGAATTTATTGGAATCCGGAGCCTAATGATTCTTTCTTTATCGTATGACCACCGGGTAGTTGATGGCTCTTTGGGTGGAATGTTTTTAAAACAAGTGGCCGATAATATGGAGGCCTTTGACGGAAAGCAATGGCTTTAGCCCGCTTTATTCATACCTGAGCAAAGCGAAAGGTATGAATGTGTGATGGGTGTTGGGTAGCAAAGCGGGAAACCCCGATTTAGCTACACCCAAAATTGGGATTATTTTTTCTCCCAATATTGAGGTATAGCTTAATCGTCAGGATTATTAATGAATAATCCGGGTTAAATTCAATCAATTTTTAAAACTTTAACTCACTATTTATTAATTTATTGAAATAGAATGAGCTTTTATAACAATTAAAAAGCAACCTAAATTTTTAAACTATTACCAATGAATTAGTTACTTGTTTTGTTTGTTGAGTTGTATTTTATTAAATTGCTCTAATTTAATTTGAAATATTTAATCATAGTTAAACATGATACTTAAGCAAACAATTACCCTTTTAATTGCAATAACTTTTTTCTCATTTATTGCTCCGGCTCAAACTTCATCGGAAGCCTATATTCAAGCAGAAGATTTTATTGAAGACGGTAATTTTTATAAAGCCATTGAAGTATATCAAAAACTATTGAGCGAAACTCCAAACAATGCCAACTTGAACTTTAAAATTGGCTTTTGTTACCTAAACACAGCCACCGACAAAACCAAAGCGGTACCCTATTTGGAATTTGCCTCAAAGTATCTGAATCCGGATTATAAAGTAGGCGATTACAATGAATTAGGAGCACCTGTTGAAACACTCTATTATCTAGGTCGGGCCTATCATGTGAATTACCGCATTGACGATGCCGAACAAACATTTTTCAAATTAAAAAGCCAGCTAACCTCCGATAATAAAGAGTTTATTGAACGAGTCGATCATGAGTTGGCTGCTTGTCAGGTAGCTAGAATGCTTATGAAATCGCCTGTTGAAATGAAAGTTTCAAACTTAGGTGGGAATGTGAATTCAACTTATACCGAGCACAGTCCAATAATTTCAGGCGATGAAAGCTTATTAATATTTACCTCAAAGCGCGAAACCAATACCGGAGGCATTAAAACCGATGATGGGCAATTTTTTGAAGATATTTATCTATGCAGTTTTGATGGTAAAACATATTCACAAGCCAGTAAAATAAGCGAAAGTATAAATACTTCAGGCCATGAAGCATCTATTGGGTTGTCGTTTGATGGAACCAAGCTTTTTATTTATAAAGATGATAATAACGATGGAAACATATACATAAGCACCCGCAAAGGAGCTGAATGGCAAATTCCTGAAAAGATGCCAGAACCCATCAACAGTAAATATCGCGAGACACATGCCTCCATATCTTTCGATCAGAATGAAATTTACTTTACTTCGGACCGTAAAGGTGGATACGGTGGATTGGATATTTACCGGGTTCGGAAATTACCAAATGATAAATGGAGCAAAGCGCAAAACATGGGTCCCGAAATAAATACCAAGTTCGATGAAGAAGGTCCATACCTTCACCCCGATGGCACTTCGTTATTCTTTGCTTCGCAAGGTCATAACACCATGGGAGGTTTTGATATTTTTATAAGTTATGTTGATGAAAACGACAAATGGTCAACTCCGCAAAACATTGGATACCCCATTAATACTCCCGATGATGACGTTTATTATGTGCCTTCGGTTGATGGACGACGCGCCTATTATGCCTCTTTTACTAACAACAGCATTGGTAGTTATGATATTTTTAGAATTGACCTTTCTGAATCACATGTTCGTAATCAAACAGTAATTGCTGGAATTGCCCGAAGCAGTACAGGCGTATTGCTAAAAAATCCGATTATCACGCTTAACGATATGGATGACAATTTGTTTGGCATTTACACTCCAGATGCTGAAACGGGAAAGTTTTTGTTTATTTTACCTCGTGGACAACAATTTTCTGCATTATTTGAATCGTCCAATTCTCCTCCTTTTCTTTTCAATATAACAGTTCCCGAATATGCTTATGACCAATCAAAACAGGTAATCATTTTTGATGATATTATTAGCACCCTGCAACGTGAAACAAAACTTACGGCATCGGAAAACCCACTTAAGCCAAATAAAAATAATTCAAGCACTGAAGCTAAGTTAGCACTCCCAAGGGAAGAAGTTCCATTAAACAATGTAGCAATTAATTCCGATAGCCAAGATCTCAAATCAAGAGAATTAGCTTTGACTGAATTATTGGTTGCCAGCGAGTTAAATACGGCTACCAGTAAACAAATTAGTGATGAGCAAAACACTGAGAATAAAGTAACTTCCAAAACCAATCCATCAAATAGTTCGGCTCTTTCTAATCAGGATTCCAGCAGTAAACTGGATACTGCTAATAATTCAATAGTGGTTTCAATCGGAAATAATGCAAACAACAGTAATATTAACAACAACGGCAGCAATAAATCAAACCTTATATGGTGGGTAATTCTAAATGTAATTGTAATAAGTGTAATAACTTATTTGTTCAAACTTCGAAGAAAAAATTAATTCAATTTATATGAAACTTTGAATCCAATTAAAATAAATTTTAAATAACATAAAAACCACATTATATGTTAAAATGGAGCTTTTTATTAAGTGCTTTTCTATTGGTTAGCATAACTCAAGGTCAGGACGAGAAAAAAATTAAACAATTATATAAAGAGGCCGATACCCACTTTTTATATGAAGAGTTCGATTTGGCTTTACCTTTTTATTTGCAATTGATTGGCGAGGGTTGGGAAAATGCTAATATTTACAATAGCATAGGAATGTGCTACCTGAATTCATCTGGAAATGAATCATTGGCTATCCCATATCTTGAAAAAGCAATTACCAACATATCGGCAAATTATAAAGAAGGAAATTATAAGGAAGATAGGGCCCCTCAGGAAGCATTGTTTTATTTGGCAAAAGCGTACCGGTTAAATGGACAGTTCGACAAAGCAATTCAAACTTATAAGCAATATCAGGGATATATTGGGGTTTCCGATGTTTATCTGATCGATTTTGTTGCCCTTCAGATAAAAACATGTGAAACGGCTATACAAATGACCGCCAACCCTATTTATTTTGTTGAGAATGAATTATCCATTGGGCAGTCCGGCTAAAACTATTATCCAGCTGTTTCAGGTGATGGAAAATCAATTGCATTTACTGCCTATCAGGAAGTAAAGGATCCTATTGAAGGAGATGGTTTTTTTGATATTATTTATTATTCAACCCAAGATGGAAATGAGTGGAAAAAACCTAAGGATATATCACAGGATTTAGCATCCGATGGGTATTTTTCATCTACGGCTCTTTCATATAATGGCGATATGTTGATCTTGTACCGCGATGATTATGGTAACGGAAATATCTATTTTTCTACCAAAGATAAAAACCATTGGCTTCCATTTACAAAGTTTCCTAAGCAAATCAGTTCTAAATACAACGAAACACATGGAAGTCTTTCCAAAGACGGATCTACCCTATTTTTTGTAAGCGATCGGCCCGGTAGTATTGGTCTCAGAGATATATATAAATGTACAATTGACAACGAAGGCCGATGGGGTGCACCTGAAAACCTTGGTAGCACAATAAATACTGAGTTTGAGGAAGAAACACCTTTCCTGGCTGAAGATGGAAAAACCCTTTATTTTGCCTCTGAGGCTCACAGCAGCATAGGGGGATTTGATATTTTTAAATCGGTTTTAGATGATAACGGAACTTGGTCGGAGCCCCAAAATTTGGGATATCCCATAAACTCGTCTGCCGATGATGTTTTTTATGTTCCACTTGGCGATGGATCAACAGCTTATATGGCCCGTTTTCCTGCTGGAGGTAAAGATAAAAAGATTTTCAAAATTGAGTATCCAAAAATAGAACGTACCGTTGAGGTGGTTGCCGAAACCATTGCAACTCCAGTAGATACTATAGATACAGCAAATCCCCAAAATGCCAATGTTGCCGCAATTCCGGTAACAGAAATTGCCGTTGTGGAACCTGATGTCAAGAAAATTGTAGTTCCGTCGGAATATGACCTTATTGGAAAGATTTCATTACAGGACAACCGTGATATGGATGCCTCTTTTTATGTTCATGTTACCAAACCCGATGGGCAAGTTGTCGCTGCCTTGAGTCCGGATATTACCACCGGTGAGTTTAAAGCTAAAATAAAGCACGGTTCTTATACTATTAAAGCTTTTGGCGATGGTTATGAACCGTCAGAAAAAACGGTGGTAATTAACGAGGATCAGCAGTCGCCTGAGGTACGTACTTCATTGAAAATGATACCTAAGGAAGTGAGCAGTGGGGAATATGTGGCCGTAAAAAGTATTTTGTTCGATTATAACAGCAATATATTAAACCGCGAATCGCAAATTGAAATAGAAAAACTGGCACAGTTGATGGAGAAAAACTCATCGCTTTATGTGGAAGTATCCGGCAATACCGATTCACACGGAACCGATGAATACAATATAGGACTTTCAGCCAAAAGAGCCCGCGCCGTAGTTGAATATATTCACGATAAAGGGGTTGATGCCAGTCGTTTTGTTACCAAGGCTTTAGGAAAAGAAAACTTTATTGCCATTAACGAAAATCCTGACGGTAGCGATAATCCTGAAGGAAGAAGGCTTAACCGCAGGGTGGATATTAAGATAATAAAATCGAACAACGATAACATTACCATTCAAAGTATTGATGTACCCGATGAATTGAAATATCAGGAACAGGTTACCTATACCATCTTTTTAATGCAAACCGAAAAACCGTTGGAGCCATCCTTCTTTAGTAAATCGGGGCAAACCATAAGTAATGTTTGGATGTATCAGGTTGGCGAAGGTTATATCTATACCTTGGGTAAATTCAGCAAACAAGCCGATGCCCTAACCTTAATGAATGTAGTAGTTGATGCCGGTTTCCCCGATGCCAAAGTTATCACCAATCAGGACTACAATGAATTGGTTCAAAAAAGCAGCAATTTTTACAAATCGAAATTAAGTGAGAACGACAGCAAAGTTTATTCCATACAATTGTATGCGCTAAAAAATGCCAATCAAGTTCCAAATTTCAAAGGGTTGAAGGATGTTAACAAAATACCTTGTGCCGATGGCTATACCCGCTATTTATGGGGCGAATATATTGGTAAAATATCTGCAAAACAGGCACTTAACGGTGTAATTGAATTGGGTTTTTACGATGCTTTTGTGGTGGAAACTGACAAATATAAAAACTAACCCATGGGCAGTTTGCTCCAAAACGAGGTGGTTATTTTAAGGGGTTTGGAGCCGGAAGATTTGGAGTTCTTGTATCAATGCGAGAATAACCCACAGATATGGACCGTAAGCAATACGTTGGTTCCTTATACCCGCTATGTATTAAAGCAATACATTGCCGATTCACAGTTGGATATCTACACCACCAAACAACTCCGTTTAATCATTGCATCTGCTGAAAAACCGGAAATTCCGGTGGGAGCCATTGATTTGTTCGATTTCGATCCTTATCACCAAAGGGCTGGAGTGGGAATTCTAATCCATCAGGAAAGCGACCGGGGAAAAGGATTTGCATTCTATGCCTTAACCCTATTGATGGAATACTGTTTTCAACATTTACACCTACACCAGCTCTATTGCAACATTACCGCTGATAATTCTAAAAGTATTGCTCTGTTCGAAAAAGCCGGTTTTAAAAAGTGTGGCATTAAAAAAGACTGGATAAAAACAGCCAACGGTTGGTTGGATGAAAGGATGTTTCAAGCGGTAAAACCTATAGATATTCCACATGCGCCATTTAAATAATCCTGATTAATTTGTATCTTTCCGAAATAAATATTTCACTATGAGAACCAACGAATTGATTAAAGAAATACAACGATTACCCATTCAAAAGCGGATGTTTGTAATTGAAAAAACTATTCATTCTTTGCGAAAGGATGAAGAGAATCTCCAAATGAAAAAAGCTGCTGACTTTTTGTATATTGACGATGTTTCAGATAAAGAATTAATTGCTTTTACACATCTTGATTTTGAAAATTTTTATGAAGCAAGATGAAATTTGGTTGATACTTCTTCCGTAATAATGGACGAAATAAAAATCGGATTGTCAAAAGTGTTATCGATAGAATAAGACCCCGGCCTATACCTAAGTTAGGTGCAAGCGTAGTACACTTCAAACAATCAATGCCAAGACATAATTCCCTCAACATTACAAGCTAGGAAAAGGATAATTTAAGTTTTTTTGACACAGAAAAAATAAGTAAAATGAGCAAAATAAAAATATACAATTTTGGACCAATAAAACAAGGATACCAAGATAATGACGGGTGGATTGACGTAAAAAAAGTTACCTTGTTTATTGGTAATCAAGGTTCAGGCAAAAGTACTGTCGCAAAATTAATAACCACCTTTTTATGGATAGAAAAAGCTTTGACAAGAGGTGACTACGATAAAAAATGGTTTACTCGTAAAAATAAACTAAAAAATCAATTCTTGACATATTTCAGGATTGATAATTATTTTCCTAATGTTGATGATTCAAACCAACCATACATAGAATATTTAGGTGATTCCTTTCATATTGTTTTTGAAAATGGAACATTAAATATTGAGGAAATTAAAGGAAAGTATTACCCATTACCTCAAATTATGTATGTGCCTGCAGAAAGAAATTTTATATCATACGTTAAAAATACAAAAGAACTTAAAATTGCCTCTGATTCCTTGAGAGAGTTTTTAGCTGAATTTGAAAAAGCAAAAAATGAAGTAAAAGGCTCTATCAAATTGCCAATAAATGATGTTGATTTAGAATATGATAAATTAAATGATGTACTAAATATAAAAGGAAAAGTACAAAATATTGACTATAAAGTGCGATTAATAGATGCTTCAAGTGGCTTTCAATCTACAGTTCCATTGTTTTTAGTATCATCATATTTAGCTAATTCAGTAAAAAATCAATCTCTAAAACAATCTGAGCCTATGAGTGGAGATGAATTGGATAGATTTAAAAAAAATGCAGAAGAAATACTTTCAAATAATAATTTAACTTACGAACAACAACGAGTGGCTTTATCAATTCTGTCA
This sequence comes from Salinivirgaceae bacterium, assembly GCA_041664345.1. GTDB lineage: Bacteria > Bacteroidota > Bacteroidia > Bacteroidales > SZUA-534 > GWE2-40-63. The sequence goes on along the minus strand of JBAYKX010000016.1, from coordinate 54,567 downwards.
TCAAAATTTAATAAGACGGCATTTATTAATATTGTTGAAGAACCAGAACAAAATTTATTTCCAAGTTCACAAAGACAAATACTAAATAAACTTTTAGAATTTAATAATATGAATGCAGGAAATAAGTTAATTATGACATCACATAGTCCATATCTAATTAACTATCTGACTCATTCGGTTAAGGCATCAATTGTTTTAGAGAAAATAGAAAAATCAAATAAAAAATCCGAGCTCAAAGAAAAACTCAATAAAGTCGTACCTATCAACTCCATAATTAAACCAACCGATTGGGTTGTTTATGAACTGAATGAAGCTGATGGTTCAATAATTAAACTCGATAATTATAAAGATTTGCCATCTGATGAAAATTATCTAAATGAAAGCCTTGGAAAATCAAACGACATTTTTATTAACCTATTAGAGCTTGAAGACTTATGCCAATAAATTTTTTTGATATTGTTTGCAAAACAGAATCGAAGAATAACAATTTTGGATTATGTGACGACACCCCTCCTCCTGAAAAACATGCTTATATTGACGAAAAAAATCCTTCCAATTGGATTGGGAAAGTAAAAAATTCGAAAAATAAACAAGCTAATTTTTATGCAATTGACAATTGCGTAACAATCTTAAAGGCAGATGGAGTTAGTAAGGAAAGTAGATGTGACGGAATGCTACATTTCGATAACAGTATATTATTTGTAGAGTTAAAAATGAGAGGTAGTAGTGGTTGGTTGGTAAAAGCAAGAAAACAACTAACCATTACATTAAATAAATTTAAATTAAACAATAATATATATGATTTTGAAAAAATAGAAGCATACGCTTGTAATGGATTAAAACCATTAGCTAATCAAGGTAACAATATTGAACTTCAAAAATTCAAAGACGACACAGGGTTAATTATGTATGCTCAACAAGACATTGTCATATAGAGACATTCTATCGAATAATTGGAGAAAAAATGCCAGCACCTAACACGCTATATAGCCAAAAAGGGCTTTATCGGTATGCGAAGCTTATCGCCCACATCAATTTCAAGGTATCTTGATAGTGACGTTCTCCGCAATTCCTTTCAGGCCATATTACCAATGTAAAGCGCTTTATCGCTGCGCTCAATTCTATCAACTTAGGTAAGAAGAAACTGCATGATACAGGCTTTAATAAACCTTACCAAATTCACACCATCCCAATTATTTCCTTATACTTCGGTATCTCTTCCAAAAAATGATAGCTGTTTTTATCGTAATCCATTTTGCAGCAATAATGCTTCATTCCATTGCTTACTACCAGGTAATCCACATTGAGTTTTAAGTTGTAGGTGGCAATCTGATCGAAGGTTTTTTGGTTAATAGTTACTGAAGGAGCCTTGAGTTCAACTATCAATTTGGCAATTCCCATTTGGTCGAATACCACCATATCGCAACGCCGTACCAAACCATTCAACGTTAAAGTCATTTCCATGGAAATAAGTCCGGAGGGAAACTGAAGTTCTTGGGTTAAATAGAGCAGGAAGTTTTGGCGGACCCATTCTTCAGGGGATAAGGCCACATACTTTTTTCGTATCGGGTCAAAAATCTTGTCTCCTTTTGGGCTTATCCGCAATTGTTGCGAATAATCGGGCAGGTTTAAAACTTCCATTTTTATGATAAAAATAACCGTTTCCGAAATACTTGAAGAAATAAGTTTTCAACATTTAACAAGCTGCTTTGTAAAGCTTAGCATTATAGGGTATATTTGAACATTGAGCAAAAACGTATGAAAACAAAAGAAGAAATTGTAGCCAATTGGCTGCCACGATACACAGGAATGGCTTTGGAAGATTTTGGAAAGCACATTTTACTTACCAATTTCCAATTATATGTTGATATGTTTGCCAAACATTTTAATGTTCCGGTAATTGGAGAACAACAAAATATGCCCAATGCATCGGCCAATGGAATTACCATCATAAATTTTGGAATGGGAAGTCCCAATGCCGCCACGGTTATGGATTTATTAACTGCCATTTCTCCAAAGGCGGTGCTTTTTATCGGAAAATGCGGCGGTTTAAAATCAAAAAATAAGTTGGGCGATTTTATCCTTCCCATTGCCGCTATTCGCAGCGATGGAACATCTAACGATTATTTACCTCCTGAAATTCCAGCTCTTCCAGCATTTAATTTACAGCGGGCGGTTTCATCGGCCATTCGCGATGCCGGACTCGACTATTACACCGGAACCGTTTTTACTACCAACCGTAGAGTTTGGGAGTACGATGAGCGTTTTAAAAAATATCTTCAAAAAACCCGTTCCATGGCAATTGACATGGAAACAGCCACTATTTTCATTGTCGGTTTTGCCAATCAAATTCCTACAGGAGCATTGCTTTTAGTATCGGATCAACCCATGATTTCAACTGGAGTAAAAACCGCCGAAAGCGACAAAAAAGTAACCGACAGTTTTGTTTCAAACCACTTGCAAATAGCGATTTCTGCCTTAACTACCCTTATTAAAGGAGGACAATCAGTGAAACATCTTAAATTTTAGACAAAATTACCATGCAAACATACGAACAGATAGTTTCTGATATAAAAAAGAAAATCTACAAACCCATTTATTTCCTTATGGGAGAGGAATCATTTTATATTGATGAGATAACCATGTTGCTCGAAAAAAGCATTTTACCTGAGGAGGAACGCTCTTTCAATCAATCCATTTTTTATGGAAAGGATATTGAAATGGGAACCTTGCTCGACAATTCGCGCCGCTTCCCCATGATGAGTAATTACAATGTTGTAATTGTTAAGGAGGCTCAAAACATGAAGGGTATTGACGGGTTGCCTTCCGATCAAACCGATCCGTTTATGCTTTATTTGGAAAATCCTGCAAAATCAACCATCCTTGTCATCAATTATAAAGGTAAATCACTCGATAAACGAAAAAAAATATATAGCTGCATCGATAAAAACTCGGTTTTGTTTGAGTCAAAACGGATATACGATAATAAAGTAGGCGAATGGATTATAAAACAGCTAAAAGAATCAGGAAAAACCATTGATGCTAAGGCTGCCGAATTGATGGCAAGCCATTTGGGAAATGATTTATCTCTGGTTGCCCGTGAGCTTGAAAAATTAGTTATTGTAGCGCCAAAAAATGGCCCCATATCTATGAAAGAAATTGATGAACATGTTGGCATCAGTAAAGACTTTAATATTTTTGAACTGCAAATGGCATTGGCAAAAAAAGATATCTATCGTTCCAATTTAATCGTTACTCATTTAGGTCAAAACCCTAAAACAAAAAGTATCATTCCGCTCATTGCCTTTTTATATTCCTATTTTTCAAAACTATTAATGATACACAGTTCCAGCGATAAAACAAGGCAATCACTGGCAGCTCTGTTGGGCGTAATTCCATTTTTTGTGCAGGATTATCTCGATGCCGCGCGGAGTTTTCCTGCAACTAAGTGCATGGCAATTATTGGATTCCTCAGAGAATATGATGCCAAGTCGAAAGGAATTGATAATCCAACTACGGATGATTTGGAATTGATGCGTGAATTGGTTTTTAAAATCCTGTATATTTAACCGTTTGATTGATTCAACTTCAAATATTACCATTTATAAAGCTTCGGCCGGTTCCGGAAAAACATTCCAGCTAACGGGTGAATACCTAAAACTCATATTTGACCCATCAAATAGTTTTAAAAACATTTTAGCGGTAACCTTTACCAACAAAGCTACCGGTGAAATGCGGGAACGAATTCTCAACGAATTATATTCCTTGTCCGAAGGAAAACCATCAGGTCATACTGAAGCTATTAAAAAAGAATTCCACCTTTCGAACGAGGAATTGAAAATTCAGGCACGGCAACTTTTAAACACCATTCTGCATAGTTATGGAAACTTCAATGTAAGCACTATTGATAGCTTTTTTCAGATAATTCTCAAAACGTTTATCCGCGAAATTGGACTCAATGCAGGCTTTTCGGTAGAACTCAATTTTCAGCAAGTACTTGAAATTAGTATTGAGCAGTTTCTTGATACGCTGGATGAAAAACCTCAGATAAAAAAATGGCTTTCGGAATTTGCAATGCACAAAATTGAAGAAAATAAAAGCTGGGATATTCAAAAAGACATCTACCAATTCTCAAAAGAAGCTTTTACGGAATCCTTTTTTGCTTTTACCGAAGAACACTTGGGCGAGCTGGCAAACTTAGAAAAGTTTGATGAGTACCGAAAAACGCTAAAAGAAATACTATCCGATTTTGTTCAGCAGGTTAATCAAATTGGAGAACAAGGAGCTAATTTTATTGCTCAAAATGGGCTTACCGTAGAGCAATTTACTCAGAAGGAAAAAGGAGTAGGCGGTTTTTTTATTAAACTAAAAAATGCCAAAATTGGCTCAGTTCCTGAACCCAATTCTTATGTAATTAAAGCACATCAATCAACCGACGGAATTGAAGGATGGGTTAACAAAACTTCGCCCGATAGATTTCAAATACAGCAGTGCGTACAAACTGGTTTGCAGCAACAATTAAATGCTGGTCTTGAGCTTTATGATACAAATTATGAAAAGTATTTAACGGCTATTGAAATCAGTAAAAATTTGGAAGTATTTGCCGTTTTAGTAGTGGTATTCAATCATTTATTAGAATATTGTCACGACAAAAATATTTTTTTATTGCCATTGGCAGCTCCGTTGCTCGATAAAATGATTCAGGAAAGCGACACCCCGTTTATCTATGAAAAAACAGGTTCGTTCCTCAAACATATTATGATTGATGAGTTTCAGGATACAAGTACGTTGCAATGGAATAATTTTTATCCGTTATTTGCCAATAGCATTTCACAAGGGAATAAATCGTTGGTTGTAGGCGATGTTAAACAATCAATTTACCGATGGCGAAATGGCAATTGGAACTTATTACAAAATCAACTTAAAAAACAATTTGCCCCTTTTAATCCCCAAGAGGTGAATTTACCATACAATTGGCGCAGCCACAAAAATATTGTTGCATTCAATAACTGGGCTTTTAAAAAATTAGCCCGTTTGGCTACCGAACAAGCCGATGCAAACCTGAATGGAGACGGTTCGGAAACCAATGCACACAAAATAATTGAAAAAATTTACGAACATGTCGGACAACAAGTCCCAATTGAAAAATCAACCACGGTTGGTTTTGCGTCGCTTCGTTTTTTTGATTTGGCCGATGAAGAATTCACCTATCAGGAAAAAAGCTTAACCCAAATGATTGTCATTTTGGAACAATTATTTGAAAAAGGATATCAGCCAAAAGACATTGCCATACTCATCCGAAGGAATAATGAAGGAGCTTTGGTTGCAAAAACCTTAATGGAATATCGCATTCAACATCCTGATATGGAATACCTTTTCTCGTTTGTTTCCAACGATTCGGTTTTTCTAAAATCCTCTTCAATCATAAATTATTTGGTTTCAGTTTTGCATTATATTGCCGATGCTTCCAATCAAATAAATAAGGCACAATTGCTTCACTTTTATTGGATGCAATCCATGTCCTCATCGGAATGTGCCCAAAGAATGGCTGAAATTGATTTTTCAGATAAAGAAACATTCGAATCATTTTTACCCATTGAATTTACTCAAAAATTAGAACTGCTTAGGCAACTTCCCATTGCAGAGATGACCAATCAACTGCTCTATATTTTTATCTACAAAAGTCCCTCATTCAATTTGGCAAAGCACGCTGCTTTCATCCATACCTTTCAAGATGTGGTACTGAAATACACTAAAAACTATGGTGTTGATGTACCTGGTTTTATTGAATGGTGGCAGGAGTCGGCCAATGAAGCTACGGTAAGTTTATCCGAAGAACAAAACGCCATCCGAATACTTACCATTCATAGATCGAAAGGGCTGGAATATAAAGCGGTGATTGTTCCTTTTGCCGATTGGAAACTCGATCAACAATCGAAAATTATTTGGTGCAAAACTGATGAAGAACCATTCAGTCAGTTCAATCTAGTGCCGCTTACTTACTCTAAAAAATTAAATAAAACAAGCTATAAGTCATTTTATAAGGATGAAAATATCCATGCAATGATTGACAGCCTGAATTTGCTTTATGTTGCTTTTACAAGAGCCGAACAGGCGCTTTTTATAATGGCTCCAAAGCCAAAAAAATTAGGCGATTCGAAAGATGTGGGTAGCCTTCTTTTTTCAATGGTTGAAAGTGCAACTACCGATGTAATTCCAGAATTTACTTGGGATGAGTCAAAACTACTATTTGAAACAGGAATACTGAAACAACAAACTACTCCTTGGGAACCCGCACCTGAAGATAATTGGACGGTTATTAAGCGCAATGACAAGGTAAATTTGCAAATGAAACTTTCCAACAATGATTTTCTGCTTCCCGATAGTGAGGAAACCTTGAATTTTGCAAATCGCGGAAAAGTTTATCATTCGTTGCTCGAAAGCATCAAAGTTCCAGCCGATTTGAGCAAAGCAATTTCAAAACTTGTGGGTATGGGCTTATTATCAGCTACTGAATCAAAAACTTTTGAAGACCGGCTGAATCGTTTATTCTTAAACCCAATTATTGCCGATTGGTTTAACGGACAAGGATTGGTTCTGAATGAATCCTCAATTTTACTTCCCAATGGCAACGTTAATAGGCCGGATAGGGTTATACTGCGCGACAAAGAAATAATTGTAATTGATTATAAATTTACCGCACAACAGCACAACGACCACGAAATACAAATGCACCAATATATGGAATCCTTAGCATTGCTTGAAAACAAAAAGGTAAAGGGCTTTATATGGTATGTGTTGCTTGAACATATAAGGGAAGTTACATTTTAGAAAAAAGGAAACTATTTCCTCTGTTAAAAATGCAAACCCGCTAAAAATAAATTCATTTTTCCCAATATTCGGCAATCTTAGCTTATTTTGATTTTGACATTTTAATTTTTATACTAATTTTATCCTTTAGTTTTCAAAAGGGTCTTTTTTTTAGCATCTAAAATCAATTACTACTTATTTGTAATTATCACTGATTGTTATTCATTCTACTATATCTACAACTATGAAATTCGCAAAAAAATTACAGGCTAGGGTATTAATACTGGTACTCACTTCAATTTTATTCGTTTTTTTAATTCTAGGCTTTTTTATTGGTTATCGAAACCACCAATTTGCTATTGACAAAGCGGAGGAATACACCCAGCTTATGGCCGATAAAAATTCAAAACAGGTGGAATCAATATTGAATGTCTATATTGGGAATGTTGCTACGGCATCCAATTTAGTAGGCGTGCAAATGAACGACAAATTACTAAGTCAAAAGTATATTACTGACTTAGTAACAAACCAAATTCAATCAAATTCTGAAATTAATTCAGCTTGGCTTACTATAAATTCAAGCTTACTAGAACAAGACAACCACGGTTCCCGCTTAGTTGTTTTCCGTGCCGATGCTCAAAACAAAAACCAGATTTCTGAAAATACTGAGACCGCAATTGCCTACTCTTTAACTGGCGCAACTTTATTAGAACCATATAAAATTGGAAATCAATTGATGGCTGATATTGTTTCGCCGATTATGTCCAATGGAATTGTGAAAGGTTATTATGGAATCACTCTTAATTTAAACCTATTTGCCGATTTTATTAAAAAATCCTCTATTGTTGACGGGGGGTTTATTACCGTTTTATCGAGTAATAGCCTATTTGTTGCCCATTCAAATCCATCCTTTATAGGGAAAAAGTTTTCAGAAAATTTCCCAAATGAAGAAAAAGAATGGACTGTTGAAAATAAAGTAGAAATGGGTCAACGGTTTTCCATACAAACTGATTTTCAACGAAAGTCGTATTATTCCTATTTCGTGCCTATAAAGCTAACAAACTCCGCTACACCATGGGCGCTTGAAGTAACAGTACCCATGCATAAAATGCTGGAATCCTCAAAATCGGTTATCCGGAATTCAATTTTGGTTGCGTTATTAGGGTTACTATTTTTAATCCTGATTGTCTGGTTCATTACTAAAAGTTTGGTTGGTTCCATTTCAGAAGTCACCGGAATATTGGAACTGCTATCGCGTGGAAATACACGCGATGTAAAAGAACTCAACTTAAAAGCAGTGGAAGAATTACAACAAATGAGTGAATCATTGAATAAAGTGGTAGATGGATTGCGGTTGACCGAAAACTTTGCACTTGGAATAGGTAAAGGAAATCTTGAAGAAAAATATGAATTATTGAGTACTGAAGATCAGTTAGGTGAGGCTTTATTGAACATGCGCGAGAGTTTAAAACATAGCTTGCAGGAGGAAGAACACCGCAAGGAAGAAGAAGAAATTAGGAACTGGGCAACGCATGGGATTGCTATGTTTGGCGATATATTAAGGCAAGATTCCAATCAAATGAAAAAATTGGGATACAACATCACTAGCAATCTGGTAAATTATCTCGATGTAAATCAGGGCGCTTTTTTTGTAATTAACGACGAACACGAAGATGATATTTTTTATGAACTTGTTACTGCCATTGCCTACGAGCGCGATAAATTTATGCAAAAAGAAATCCGCGTTGGCGAAGGATTGGTGGGACGATGCATTTTTGAACGTAAAACAATATTCTTAACAGAGGTTCCAAGCGATTATGCCAACATTACTTCGGGCTTAGGAACAGCCAACCCAACTTGCATTTTAATTGTACCTTGTATCTTAAATGACCAAGTATATGGAGTCATCGAAATTGCTTCTTTTAAAACGCTTAAACCCCATGAAATTGCATTTGTAGAAAAATTGGGCGAAAGTATTGCAGCTACTATTTCGAATGTTAAGATTAATGAAAAAACCAATAAGTTATTGAGTGCAAGCCAGAATCAAAGTGAAGAATTGGCTGCACAAGAGGAAGAGCTTCGCCAGAATCTTGAGGAAATGGAAGCAACTCAAGAAGATTTGAAACGACAAATGGAAACCAACGAGCAAATGCGTTTAAACATGCGGAAGCAAAACACCTTGCTCGATGCATTAATGAATTCATTGCCCGATTACATTTATTTTAAAGATAAGGAAAGCAAATTTATTCGGGTTAGCCTTTCAATGATTGAACTCTTCGGATTCAAGAATACCGAGGATTTGATTGGAAAATCGGATTTCGATTTTCATAATGTGGCCAATGCTCAAAAATATTACGACGATGAACAAAATATAATTCGAAATAAGAAAGGAATTACCAACCAATTGCAAAAAGAAACCATGACTGATGGCTCCACTAAGTGGATGAGTGTCACAAAATTGCCTTTATTAACCAATGATGGCGAATGCATTGGAACATTTGGAATTTCAAAAGATGTATCGGAGTATAAAAACCTTGAATTAGATGCCAAACAAAAGAGTGAGGAAGTAGAAAAAGCATTGGAAGTTATGAGAGCCGCCCAAGAAGATCTTAAGGCACAAGAAGTAATAAACAGCAAAATGCGTGAAAATGAACTGCGTCAAAATGCACTACTCGATGCATTGCTTAATTCTCTACCCGATTTCATTTACTTCAAAGATGAAGAGAGCCGCTTCATCCGTATTAGCAAATCACTCATTTCGCTGTTTGGAGCAAAAACAGTGGACGATGTGGTTGGAAAATCAGATTACGATTACCACACACCGGAAAATGCACGAAAATTCTACGAAGACGAAATGCAAATTATAAAATCAAGAAAAGGCATTGTGGACCAATTGCAAGAAGAAATAATGCCCGATGGATCATCGAAGTGGGTAAGCGTTACCAAGCTGCCACTTCTTACAAATAGTGGCGATTGCATTGGTACTTTTGGAATATCGAAAGATGTGACTGAATTAAAAATACTCGAAATTGGAGCCCATAAAAGGGAGGTTGAATTAAATGGCTTGCTTAATGCAGTTAAAGCCTCAACTTACATTATTGAATACGCCACCGACGGAACAATATTAGAAGTTAATCAGGCACTGCTTGATTTATTCAAAATTAAAAAAGAGGAAATAATTGGGACAAACCATAAACAAGGTATTGAAATGGTCAACGTCTCTGAAAAAGAATATAAAGCATTTTGGAACGATTTACGCAAAGGCATCACCCGGCGCGAAAAAACCAAGATAGTAATTAACAACAAGGAAGTTTGGCTGTCGGAAACCTATACTCCCATATTAGATGCTGATAATATAGTTATTAAAGTGCTAAAGATTGCTTTTGATATTACCTCATACATGAAAAAATGACCCATGTGGCAAATTATCCGGAATGAGTTATTAAGCTATTCACAAGCTGAACTTATTGAAAAAGATTTGAAGTTTTTTCAATGCTATCCGGGTGGTTACGGTGAAGGAGATTCATTTGCCGGAGTTAAAAATCCAACAGTAAGAATGCTGTCTAAAAAACATAAGAATGTATCCATTGAGGTAGCTTTTGACTTACTAACTGATCCTATTCACGAAATACGGTTGTTGGCATTATTTATTTTGGATTTAAAATACAACAACAAAAAGACTCAACCCACTGAAAAGGAATTAATTGCCAAAAATTACTTGACTCATTTGAAGTTTATAAACAACTGGGATTTGGTTGATTCCTCGGCCCATTTTATTTTAGGGCCTTGGGCATTCAATACTAATTCTGATGTTTTATTTAATTTGTCGAAAAGCCCCATATTATGGGAAAATAGAGTAGCCATAATCGCTACTTTTTATCACATTCGGCAGAAAAGCTTTGATGTACCGTTACAAATAGCACTTACATTATTGCATCATCCCCACGATTTAATACACAAAGCAGTAGGTTGGATGCTCCGTGAAATAGGAAATAGAAACCTTGAAACGGAGCTTATTTTTCTGAGAAAGCACTATAAAACCATGCCCCGAACCATGTTGCGCTATGCTATTGAAAAATTTAATGAACCTTTGAGACTGCAATTACTAAAAGGAACATGGTAGTACTCTAATTAAGAAGTATAGTTGATAAAAAGATTCTCGAATAATTGTGGCTAGAAGAATTTCCATACCTTTAAGCTTATAAACACCACCTAAATAGTGTCAATAAGAAAACTCCAAAAATCAAAAAAGAACCAAAACTCAAATTATGGACAATATTAAAACACTAATTATTAAAAAGTTATAATTGTTCAAACTGAGTTTTGTTTTTTGTTTTTTTTGAATTTTGTAGTTTTCTAAGAAGCACTAAATACTTGTTTTGGCTTTTTAATACTGATACACCTTAGTGATTAAGTTATGGGATTAAGATTTAGATTGTTTTTATCTGCATTTTTTTTATAAGCATTGTAAAATCTCAGCAATTAATACCATCAATAGATAGCTTGCGCCATCATATTTATTATTTGGCTAGTGATGAACTTAAAGGAAGAAAAACATGCGAAGATGGTGGTAAGTTGGCTGCTGATTACATTAAGAATCGATTTCAAGCTTATGGTTTAGAGCCCGTATCAGGCGAATCCTATTCTTATCCCTACCAGTTAATAAGGAAGCATAAAAATTATGCAGTGGTAACTTGCCAGGAAAATATCCTGTTTTGGTCCTGGCATTTATATATGGTATCGAACTACCAACAAAACGATACGCTTTTTAATAAATTAGTTTTTGCAGGTTTTGGGTCTGAACAAGAATTAGAAAATCTTCAATTGAAGGGCAAAGCCATAGCATTCATTGCAAATCAGCCACACGAAGCCTATCAGACTATTAAAAATATTCAGGAAAAATACGGTATCATCAATTTCTTTGTGCTTTTTACCAAAAAAAATGTACTGGTAGAAAATGCATGGAGTGTTGATTACCAAATGTATGATTATGCGTTACCTGCTGATTTTGAAAAACTTAAATCGATAAAAAAAACAGAACCTTGGGTTCAACCTCCAACCGGCGATTCCCTGAATATTTTTTACTGTTTCCCGGATATAATGCGTAATGTTTTTAATAAAACCGATGTTGAATTAGAAACGTTAGCTAAAGAAAACAAAAAACAAAAAGGCCAGTTATTAGCCGCTTTTCCACAACCCGAATTAGAGATTTTTATTAGTTATTCCGATTCATTAGATATTGCAGCAGTTGAAAATGTAGGTGGTTTTGTAAAAGGAAAAGATACTACGCAAACCATAATCCTTTCAGCTCACTACGATCATTTAGGTGAAGATTATGGTCAGTTATATCATGGAGCCGATGATAATGCTTCTGGCACTGCCGCACTCATTGAAAATGCCCGGCTTATTGCGTTGGATGCTCAGCAGGGAAGAATCCCGGAACGCAATATTTTATTTTTGGCATTTTCGGGCGAAGAAATGGGATTACTGGGCTCCAAAGCATTTGTTGGTCAACCCCCATTTCCTTTAACTCAGGTAGTGCTGAATATTAATATGGATATGATTGGACGGTGGGATGAACGTCACGAAATGAATAAGAATTTTGTATATTTATTAACCGCCGGAAACCAAAGTCGGAAGTATTTTAAATTAGGAAAAAAAGGACTTGACCTTCCTTCAGGGTTTATGGTATCTAAAAACCCGGGATTTGATGAAAAACTAACTTTTAAATATGGTTCCGATCATTATAGTTTTTTATCGAAAAAAATACCCATCGCCGTTTTCTTTACCGGTCTTCACTACGACTATCATACATCCAGCGATATAGCTGAAAAAATTAATTATCCGAATTTGACTGTTATAACTGGGATGGTTTATCAATATATCACCAAAGTTTCAAATAATAAAACTAGGTTTCCATTGCCAAACAATAAATAATTGATTGCTAACCTAAAATCAGTTTTTTCCCAGCATCAACCCCATCAAACAGCATTCGTTCAGGATTTTCAATAAGCTCCTTTATTTTTACTAAAAACCCAACGGAATCCTTTCCATCAACCAACCGATGATCATAAGATAGGGCAATATACATCATGGGCCGGATAACAACCTGCCCATTTTCTGCAACCGGACGATCATTAATAGCGTGCATTCCCAAAATACCAGCTTGCGGAGGATTAATGATAGGAGTTGAAAGCAAGGAACCAAAAACTCCCCCATTGGTGATGGTAAAAGTTCCTCCGCTCATTTCATCCAACGAAATTTTTGCATCGCGAGCTTTTTGAGCCATGCGGGCAATCTCCAATTCTGTTTGTGCCAAAGTTAGTTTATCGCAATCCCGTATAACTGGAACCATCAGTCCTTTTGGGGTTTGAACAGCAATTCCGATATCGCTATAAGTGAAATGAATAATTTCCTCCCCATCTATCATTGAGTTAATACTTGGATGCAGTTGTAAAGCAATAGCTGCTGCTCGGGTAAAAAATGACATAAAGCCCAGCTTTGCTCCAAATTTTTGCTGAAACTCCTCTTTATAAGTATTACGCAGCCTCATTACCTCCGTCATATTCACTTCGTTAAAAGTGGTAAGCATGGCTGTTTGATTTTTCACCTGCACCAATCGTTGACTGAGTTTTTTACGAAGAGGAGACATTTTAACCCGTTCTTCGGTGCGTTCCTGTTTCAATGCACCGGAATTGCTTTGTGGCGAGTCTTGATAATTTAAAATGAATTCTACTTCTTTTGAACCAATTCGCTGCATTTTAGTAAGTAGTTCTTCCATCGAAACTCCTTTTTCCTTAAGCATCTCTTTTGCTACAGGGGTTATTTTAATTGACTGTTCAGCCACTTTATCTTTGCTTTGTAAAAGGCTAACCTCTACCCCACTCGATTCATTGGATGTTTTTTCAGTATCAACCTTTTTTTGTTCTGGTTTTTTACTTACACCTACCGCATTCACATCAATAGTGCAGGCAATAGAACCAACTGAAACGGTTTCACCAGCTTGCACTAAAATGGCAATTGACCCTGTGTCGGATGCAGTAAGGGTTAACGTTGCTTTATCTGATTCCAGTTCAGCAATCTCCTGATTTCGCTCCACAAAATCGCCATTTGCAACAAACCAACTCGAAAGTTGAACTTCGGTGATGGATTCTCCCGGACTGGGTATTTTTATTTCAATTTTCATTATTGTTCCAATTTAAAATAGATATGTTGTTGTAGAATGGGTATTCTCTCTTTTCCGGTTTTGCATTGCAACCCGCAATAAGGATTTTGCAATTCACAGGTGCATTTCTTGAAAATTTTCCCAACAATCTCCTCCTGCTCCTTTTGGTGTAACTCATGAAGACCAACGGCAGGGCTTCCACTGGCTGTCCGAAATACGCCTTCAATGGGCAACGGAGCTAATTCATTTCTAATAAAGTACCAAGCACCCATGTTCATCGGTTCTTCCTGAGCCCATAATATCTTTTGGCTTTGATGGTATTTTGAAAGCAGGCTTTCAATTTCGTTAACCGGAAGCGGATAAATTTGTTCTATTCTTATTAAAGCAATATCCTTAACACCTAAGTTATTTTTTTCCTTCAAGAGATCGTAATACAATTTGCCCGTACAAAGAACAATTCGGGTTACTTTTTCAGGAATAGTATCGGTATCATCAATTACTCGTTGAAAAGTTCCCTCAGCAAAATCCTTAACCGATGAAACAGCTTGAGGATGGCGCAATAGACTTTTAGGAGTAAAAATTATCATGGGTGTTCTGAAATCGCGTAAAACCTGTTGACGTAATGCATGAAATAAGTTGGCTGGAGTTGTACAATTCAACAATTGCATGTTATTACGGGCACTCAGTGTTAAAAATCGTTCTATTCGAGCACTCGAATGTTCCGGCCCTTGACCTTCATAACCATGCGGCAGCATCAAAACCAAACCATTCATAATTCCCCACTTCTCTTCTGCTGATGAAATATACTGATCGATAATAACTTGTGCTACATTGTGAAAATCACCAAATTGAGCCTCCCAAATATTCAGGCTCTTGGGAGCGGCCATGGAATAGCCGTACTCAAATCCCAGCACCCCATACTCATTTAGAGGGGAATTATAAATATCAAAGTCAGCCTGTTTTTTCGACAAATTTTTGAGCGGAGTGTATTTCTCAGAGGTGTTTTCTTTTGTTAATACGGCATGTCGATGCGAAAAAGTACCTCGCTGTGAATCTTGTCCACTAATGCGAACGGGAATTCCTTGATCAATCAGAGTGGCATAAGCCAACAATTCTCCCATCGCCCAATCCAACCTATCTTCCTTAATCATTTGATTTCGCTCGTCGAATAATTTTACAATTTTATTAAAAAAAGTATCCTTACTGGGTAATTGATTCATTTTTTCTGCTAATTCAAGAAGCTTTTTAAAAGGAACCGATGTGGAGATACTTTTCTGAAAATCAATGGCCTCAGCATGTCTAAAATCCATCCAATCCTCAACTAAAAATTGTTTTATGGCAACTTTTGAATCACGTTGAGCAATAAGTAACTTTTCCTCTAAGGATTGATCAAAAACAGCCTCTTCCTTAACAATTTCTTCTTTAGTTAATACTGCTTCTTCAGCCAACTTTTGGGCATAAATATCTCTTGGATTTGGATGCGAAGCTATTGCATTATATAAAACGGGTTGTGTATAGCGAGGCTCATCCCCTTCGTTATGCCCATATTTCCGATACGAAAGAATATCAATAAAAACATCTTTATGAAATTGCTGCCGATATTCTACGGCAAGTTTAACCGTATAAATCATTGCCTCCACATCATCGCCATTTACATGAAACACCGGACAACGGGTAACTTTGGCCACATCGGTACAATAGGTACTTGTTCTTGCTTCCAAATAATTGGTAGTAAATCCAACTTGATTATTTATAACTAAATGTATAGTTCCACCCGTTTGATAGCCCGAAAGTTCCGACATTTGAATTACCTCGTACACCACACCTTGACCCGCTATGGCAGCATCACCATGAATAATTATTGGGGCTAATTTATTGGAATCATTTTTATACTTACTTTTAATCTTAGCATGAGCAATTCCTTGAATAATGGGACCCACTGTTTCTAAATGCGAAGGGTTTGGTGCAAGGTTTAATCGCACTTTTTTTCCGCTATCAGTAGTAACGGTATTCCCATAACCTAAATGATATTTTACATCGCCTAATGAAATGGAATCGATGTATGATTTGCCAGTAAACTCCCGAAATAGAATCTCATAAGGCTTTTTCATAATGTTTGCTAAAACATTTAACCTCCCCCGGTGCGACATACCCAAAACAAATTCACTAATTCCCAATTGAGAACCATGCTCTATAATAGCATCCAACGATGGAATTAACGTTTCAGTTCCTTCCAAAGAAAACCTTTTCTGACCAATGAATTTTTTGTGAATAAACTTTTCAAAACCCACTGCAGTAACTAAATGATGAAAAATATGCTTTTTTTCAGATGCATCGAAAATGGGGGTGTTTTGACAGGATTCCATTTTCGACCGTATCCATTCAACTTCAATTGGGTTCCGAATATAAAGGTATTCAACACCAATCGATTGACAATAGGTGTTTTCAAGATGTGAAACAATCTGGCTCAAGGAACTATTACCTATACCAATATTTTCACCGGCAGTAAATTTTGTTGGCAAATCATCGTTGGTTAACCCAAAATGATCAAGAGATAACGTTGGAAAATATTTTCGCCGTTCTCTTACCGGATTAGTTTTTGTGAATAAGTGCCCTCGTTGGCGATAGGCTAGTATCAAATTTAGAACACTAAATTCTTTTGAGGTTTGCGGATTATTTTGCACTTCATCAGTTGTAAAATGCTCTTTAGCAAGCTCAAAACCTTTAAAAAAATACATCCATTGTGCATCCAAAGCTTCTGGGGTTTCTTTGTATTTTTTATATAATTCATCCAGTGCTTCCGCTGAAAAATTGTTCAGGAAATCGTAGTTATCCATTCGTGTATTGCATTTATTTTATAGTAAAATAACAGTTTTACTTTATGGTTTGTTTGAATTAACAGTTATGGTAACTCAGCCACTAAAGATATTAACAAACCCTTATAATGCAAGAGGTTATAGCCATCATTTTACTATATCATCAATATATATTTTAGCAATATACCGTGTTATAAAACATTGTAAACAAAAAAACCCAGATTTTACCTGGGTTTTTCAAATTGTAAACTAATAAATTATCTGTATTCGCTTTTGTATTCGGGCAACGTACTCATAAGCTTTTGCCTTGCAAAAAATATTTTGCTTTTAACAGTGCCAATAGGTATATCCAATTTTTCTGCTATTTCTTTGTATTTGAATCCATCGGTAAACATTTGAAAAGGAATCCTGAAATCATCTTGCAAATTATTTACCTTTTTTTGTATTTCCTTATAAGCATGTTCCGATTCAGGAGAAACAGCTTCTTGTTTGTGTGGAACATTTTCGTTATTACCAGTTTTGTTAAATATGGTATTCGATTTAACATTCCGACGATAATTATTTATGAAAGTGTTTTTCATAATGGTGTAAGCCCATGAATTAAAATTCCTAGGATCCGTAAATTTATCTCTATTGGTCAAGGCTTTTAAAATTGTTTCCTGAAGTAAGTCTTTTGCCTCTTCAGAATTGGATGTCAAGCTGTAAGCAAAATATTTCAATTTGTTCTCAATGCTCAACAATTTATTGGTAAAATCAATTGCAGTCATAATGTTAGAGTTTTAGATTGTTATTTTGTTTAATGTATTAAATATAATGCATTAACAAATATGTTTAAGCAAATATAGGTATTAATTAAACAGATATCAAAATAAGAAATTGTTAATTTGTTGTTAAATTAGATTCATTATAAATTACAAAACAATATATATAATTGATATTCAATTCATTTGACTATTTTTAGATTGTTCATTCTAAATTACATTATGAAATAAAACTTATTAACGTTTCGCATTTTTTGAATTATATTTTGAACAAACCCACTCCTATTTTTTTGATAAAATTGATGCTTTTTACACCTTTTTGTTTAACGAATTGAAAGAGAATCAACATATTTTATTGATAAACAATTTGTTATTTTCAAATTTTGTTTAACATTCCTTGATTCAAACCAATTTATCCGATTGGTTAAAAAGCAATCTAA
Organism: Salinivirgaceae bacterium; assembly: GCA_041664345.1. Taxonomy (GTDB): domain Bacteria; phylum Bacteroidota; class Bacteroidia; order Bacteroidales; family SZUA-534; genus GWE2-40-63. Next base: position 36,575 of record JBAYKX010000016.1, on the reverse strand, counting down.
AACTTATGGAGTAATTTTATCAGAATACTGTTTTTGAAACTATGCTAATATTTACACTGGGAAGGTGGGAAAGGTGGAAAGGTCGCAGAGCCTGCCCCGAACATGCTTCGGGGGTATCAAGGTAACAGGGTAATAATATTGGGAAGATGGGAAGATGGAATCGTATGAACTAGCTTTTTTACTATCCAACAATAAATTTATAAAAATCCTCAACCGATCGAATTAGGCTCACATTATTAGGCAAATCACTGTTTAATACTTCAATTTGTGGTCCCATTAAAACTATGGATTGATCAACAAAATGGGTTGCTATTTCATTCAGGTATTCTCTCATCCGAGACAACGAAAGTGCACTGGTAAACGAGATAACTAATATATCAGCCTGATGGAAGGTATTGTTTTCCTTTAAGCAGTACAGCGGTACGGAGGAACCTAAATACGTTACTTGTTGATTTTTTTTCTTTAATAAATAGTAGGCAAATAATAAGCTTATTTCATGTTGCTCTCCTTCGGGCAGAAAAAGCAGGAATTTTTTGCTTTTTTCATTATGCGAAGTAATAATAGCCTCAATAGCTACAATAATTTTGGTTTTGATAATATTAGTTGCAAAATGCTCCTGAGCAGGACTAATAGTGCCGGCTTGCCATAAAAATCCAATCTTTAAGAGAAAAGGTACAATAATTTCAGAATACGTGTTTTCAAATCCCCGATTAATATAGGAAACGGTAAGTAGTTTTTCGAACTTCTGCTGGTTCAAATGAAACATAGCCATGGTGAGCGCCTGAATTTGATCTTCAACATCACTGCTCCGAGTGGTATATTCAATTACTTTTTCACTAATCACTGTTTCTTTCAACTCAGCAATCCGTGATATTTTCACCCCATTTTTATTTAAAATGGAAATGTTCAATAGTTTCTTTAAATCGTTTGAAGTATAGTAACGAATGTTAGTTGTGGTTCGTTGTGGAAATAAAAGTCCGTATCGTTTTTCCCAAATACGGATTGTGTGAGCCTTTATTCCGGTAAGCTTTTCAAGGTCATTTATTGTATAATTTTCTTCTCTCATTTAATCAACAATGTTAAACATTTTTTTTAAAGGTTAAACAGTAATAATTACAAATATTAAAATGCTATATGAGTCCACAAGTAACTTAAGTTAAAACATTTGTGTATTTATTACTAAGTTTATATCCTCTCAAAACACCCAGGGAAATCGTTTTTAAGAATTTCAATATTGAATTTCCCATTTTTCGGCGCATGGATTCCGCATATTTTCAATTAAAAGTTAGTGCTTGCGCCGATTTTATACCGCAAATCCATATTCCCCGGCTTGAAAGCCGGGGCTATTCATGTTAAACCCGCCACGGCGGGTTTTTAAAAGCGATTTCCCTGTCAAAACACCCTGAATTAATCGAAATACTCAATTATTTACTACCTTGGATGCATAAAAAACTGCACTAATAACATCTCATTGGTAATTAGGTTTAAATTTGATGCTTCTAAATTAGCAATCTTTGGAATTCATGAATAGTTTTCTCTATAATTTAGCCCATTGGATTTACAGTAAATCGGAAAGCCTTCCACACGAAACACTAATTGTTTTTCCCAACAGGCGATCCGGCGTTTTTTTCCTGCATCACTATAAAAAAATAGTTTTGGAATCAAAGGAAACACACCCGGTATGGCTACCAAAAATTAAAACCATTAATGAGTTTTTATGCGATTATTCCGCCTTACGATTGGCGGAGCCTATTGAACTTATGGCCGATTTATATATTTCGCACCAGCAAAAATCGGGTTCAAAAGAATCGTTTGACGACTTTTATTTTTGGGCTGAAATGATGCTCAACGATTTTAACGATGTGGATAAATACCTTGTAAATCCCGATTTAGTTTTTACCAATGTAAAAGACTTCAGAAGTATTGAAGATAAAACCGACTTTCTTACCGATGAGCAACTGGCCGTTATTCAACGATTTTTTAAAAACTTCAGCCAATTGCAGCAATCGGTATTAAAAGACAAATTCCTGGAAATTTGGGAAGTGCTATTACCGGTTTATACTAGATTCCAATTGCTGTTAAATACCAACAAGGTAGGATATGAAGGCATGATTTATCGCGATGCGTTGCAAACTATTCAGAATGCCAATGCCAATTCCTTTCCTTTTAAAAAAGTTTATTTTGCCGGCTTTAACGCCATTACACCTTGTGAGGAAAAAATATTTTCGGTTTTAAAAGACCGGGGAATGGCTGGCTTTTTTTGGGATTATGATGAGTATTATATTAAAAACACAACCTTTGAAGCAGGATTTTTTCAACGAAAGTATATAAAGAAGTTTCTGCCGGAACCCGATTTTAAGTTACCATCAACACTAATAAATCAGGAAAAAGAAATAACTGTTATTTCAGTTCCAACAGATACAGGGCAAGTATTTAAAGCAGCTCAAATACTGGGTGCCATGAATAATTCCGATTACTCAAACACAGCACTTGTACTGGCCGAAGAAAATTTGCTGTTTCCTACCCTCAACAGCATCCCTGAAAACATTAATCAGCTCAATATTACTATGGGTTTTCCACTATCCGATTCCTCAGCGGGTAGTTTCATTCAATCGCTGATTCAACTGCAGTTAAATACTAAAAAATCAAAAGAAGGAAAGGTATCGTTTTATTTCAAAAATGTAATAACCCTACTGCAACACCCATTCATACAAAATTCTGATTCTCTATTAATTAACTCCTTAATTGAATCTATCCGGACGAATAATTTAATCCAAGTACCCGATACAGAACTAACCGGTTCCGAATTAGTTAAATCCGTATTTTGTGCCGTTGATTCGATTGTTTTATTTCCACTTTATATAAAAAACATATTTCAAAATTTAAGTACAACCTGTTGGAAATTGGATGCTGATAACCGACTGTTAATGGAAAAGGAATTCTTTTATAAAAGCCTGCTCAAAATTAACCAACTAACCAGTCAAATAGAAAAGAATAAACTCAACATGCTTTTACCCACCTATTTTAGATTAATTAGAAGTGTATTACAACAAATACGAATACCTTTTGAGGGAGAACCCATAAGTGGGCTTCAGGTTATGGGATTTTTGGAAACCCGGAATCTCGATTTCGATGAAGTGATAATCCTTTCGGTAAACGAAGGGATTTTGCCTATTTCCGCTCATTCCCCATCATTCATTCCATATAGTTTGCGCCGTGGGTTTGGCTTGCCTACACGTGAACTCCACGATGCTATGTATGCCTATTATTTTTATCGGCTATTGCAACGTCCAAAAAAAGTATGGTTGATTTATAACTCAGGAGTTGGTGGTATGGTTAGTGGTGAAAAAAGCCGGTATATCCATCAATTACTTTACGATGGGAACTTTAAAACCAATTCAATTAATGTAAATCAAACCGTTGAAGTAATTACCAATCAATCCATTGAAATTAAAAAAGAAGGAGCCGTTGCAAAACTTTTGAACCAATATTTGGGGAACGAACCAATTAAAATATTGTCGCCCAGCGCGCTGTCAACATACTTGGGCTGCCCATTACGGTTTTACTTTAAGTCAATTGTTGGCATAAAAGAACCCGACGAAATTGAAGAACAAATTGACGCCCGGTTATTTGGTTCAATTTTTCATTTAGTGTCAGAGAAATTTTACAACCATTTTTTTAAGGACAATCAATTAGTCACGGAACAAGCGTTGAATCAAATTGAAAAAAACACCGTTTTATTAGATAACTGGATAAAAGAATCATTTAAAGAAGTGTTGCTTGGTAAAAATTCCAAGCGTGTGTTCGAAATAAACGGTAAAAATAATATAGTGTTCGACGTTATCCAAAAATATCTGCACCAGTTGATTCGAATTGATAAAAAAAATACTCCTTTCTCTTTAGTTGGACTTGAAATGAAAATTCAAATGCCACTGTCATTTGAGGTGAATGGCCAATCTATGCAAACAATAGTTGCTGGATATATTGACCGGATAGATAGAACCCAAAATGGAATTCGTATAATAGATTACAAAACCGGGAATGACAAATTAAACTTCGATGCTATTCAGGATTTATTCAGTCGTAAAAAAGGAACGAATACCAAAGCAGTTTTTCAAACTTTTGCTTACAGTACAATGGTAGCTTATCATTATCCTCAGGAACAAGCTATTTGGCCTATGGTTTATCAGGTAGGTAATTTTTTTGATGAAGGAAATTCATTTGCCGTAAAGTCGGCCAAATACCTCCCATTTGCATCCGGAAACTTTAAAACCATTGAACCGGAATTTATCGACGGGTTCAAATCGTTGCTTGCAGAGATTTTTGATGATACGGCTCCTTTTACTCAAACCGAAGATGTGAAGAATTGTGAGTATTGTCCCTATAAAATGATTTGTGGAAGGTAATAAACAGTATTAAAATTAGAAGTAGTAATTAACGCCAATTCGATGAAAGCAATAAAGCTATAATTGCTTATTATTTTAAATGGAAAGGTGGAATGCTGGAAAGGTTGCAGGGTAACAAGGTAGCAAGGCAGCAAGGTGGAAAGGTAACCGGGTGGAAAGTTGCAATGTGGGTTATGAAATAAAAAAACTGACAATTTGCTTCGAAACAGATTGTCAGTTTTTTATAATTACTGGTTCAATTCTAAAAACTAGAACCGCTCCCCAATTTTATTCCAATCGAGTATTTCCCAGAAATTTTTTAGATAATCGGGACGTTTGTTTTGGGTATCCAAATAGTAGGCATGTTCCCAAACATCGCAGGTCATAACCGGGGTTAATCCACTTCGTAAAGGATTGCCGGCATTGCTTTCCTGGGTAATTATCAGGTTGCCTGCTGCATCTTTCGAAAGCCAAGCCCAACCGGCTCCAAACAAGGTAGCTCCCGCTTTGGTAAATTCTTCTTTAAAATCATCGAACGTTCCAAATTTTGCGTTAATGGCAGCAGCCAACTTTCCTTGAGGAGTTTTTGCCCCATGGTTGGAAAACTGCATAAAGTAAAATGTATGGTTCCATACTTGAGCGCCGTTGTTGAATATGCCGCCATCGGCTTCTTTTACAATGGTTTCCAAACTGGCATTTTCAAACTTAGTTCCTGGTACAAGGTTGTTTAAGTTAGTAACATAAGCCTGATGATGTTTTCCATAATGGAATTCTAAAGTCTGTTTGCTTATGTGTGGCTCTAATGCGTTGAGCTCGTAAGGTAATTTTGGTAATTCAAAAGCCATTTTTTTAAGTTTTAATTTATTAATACAGGTTAAACAAGGTTGTATTAAAAAGGTTTTTAGAATGGGAAGTTTTTAGAACAGATTTTCATCATTTAGTAAAATAATGTTTTCAGGATGACTAAATAATTCTTTCATTTAACCAATATATGCAAGTAAGATAATAAAGATAAAAGATATGATATATTCCACTAATTCATTAATTTGAGAAAATAATTTATTTCGTTTAATGTAACTTTGTATATTTGAAAATATAAAAATTTGAAAGGTAAAAGTTAGTTATACTTAGATCCTCAAAACAAAAAAAATGATTAACCCCAATTTCGATACCATACAGGTTAAAATTATTGACAAGGCTTTTTATGCCGAAGGCAACATCAGCTATCCATCTACAGCGGTGGTATCGTTTTTCGACCAACACGGACGGTATCTGTTTGCCACCGATTACGGTTATTTGCCAATCAGTAAGGTTTATGAGCTGTTAGACGATACCGGCGAAGTGAATCTGGATTACGCCTATATCCACAATTTTTCGGCTACTGCCTACCGTAGAACACGGTTAATTCCTAAAACCGATTATGTAGAGATTAAGAAATTATCGGCCAAAAATTCTTTGTTGGCATCGGAATTTGAAATTGATTTCTCTTTTTTGAAAATTGCCGATGGCGATGTGGAATTTACAGAATGCTGCTTTGCCTCCGGTGATTTAACTTTTAAACATAACATTTTTGGGGATGGAAAATTCGACTTTAGTTATGCATTAGTTAAAAGCAAAAAGGTTGATTTTTCAAATACCCAGTTCGGAAGTGGTCTAAAGTCATTCAAAAATGCCATTTTTAGCGATGGTATTAAAGATTTTCAGTATGCCGATTTCGGACAGGGGGAACTGAATTTTATAAATACCGAGTTTGGTGGTGGTGAAGTGTCGTTTATTAACAGCAATTTTAATCACGGCGATGTTTCGTTTAAAGTAGCCCGTTTTGGTGATGGAAAAGCCGATTTCCATTTTGCCAAATTTGGCGATGGTGACATTTCATTCGAACGAACAGAGTTTGGAAATGGGTTAACTGATTTTAAAACCGTTGAGTTTGGCTCCGGTAAAGTAAATTTTAACCGGGCGGTATTTGGCAATGGAGAGGTAAACTTTGAGGGCTCAGCTGCTGATGGAAGAGTAACGTTTAAAAAAACTGCATTTGGGACAGGCCATTTGATATTTGAATTGGCCGAGTTCGAGAATACGGAACTAAATATGGAAAAAGCTATTTTGGGTGATAGCGAAGTCAGCTTTTTTAATGGCAAGTTCCATACTTTAGTGCTTAAAGGATGCCATTTGAACCAATATGTTGATTTACGGGTAAAGCAATGTCATGAAATAGACTTAAGCGATACGGTGGTTCGCGATATAATTGACCTAAAACCTTATCAGAACGAAGTGTTACTTCATATACTTAACATTTCCGGAATGAGACTCTTGGGTATTATTTACGTTGATTGGAAAAACAACCATGTATTGCAATTGATTAAAAATCAACACAAAACCACATTGGAGGAAAAAGCAGAACAGTTCCGGATTCTCAAAGAAAGTTTTAACAAAGCAGGCCAATATTCCGACGAAGATGATTCTTATGTATGGTTTAAACGCTATGAATTGTTATCTAACTTTTCAGCAAATAAAAATAAATCGATAGTAATAAATGTTTTAAAATATCCGGCGTATGCATTCAAAAAACTGGTATTCGATTATGCCGGATTATATGCTACCAATCCTGCCCGGGTAATGATTTCAATGGCTGCAACCTATACTTTTTTTAGTTTATTGTATGTACTGGTTCTTTCATTAGGATTCGGAGGAATAACTTCAGGGCTTGGAGGCGAACACAATGCTATTGGAATGGTAGGTAGGAGCTTCTTTTTTTCAGGGGTCACCTTTTTCACCATTGGTTATGGCGATTTTTATCCTATGGGTATTGTGCGGGTGCTTTCACTTTTAGAAGGATTTACCGGTGTATTTCTCATGTCGTACTTTACAGTGGCTTTTGTGCGGAAAATTCTGCGCTAATCAATCTTTTATTAGTTTATCGATTTTTGTAATTCAACGATTGTAATCGCAGGAGTATAATTATAATATCAATTTAATCATTTGTAATTCAATGTCGTTTAGTTAACGTTTTCACCCTCCGCCCTTCGGGCACCTCCCTCAAAGAAGGACTAGCACTGCTCCCACGGAGGAGGTATCCCCTTGAGGGGATTATAGGGGTGAATATTTCTTAACTAAACGACATTGATTTGTAATTCTGTAGATTGTTTTTTTTGTCTCACTTCTGACTTCTGACTTCCATCTTCTAACTTCCTTGCAGCAAGTCAGGGCGAAGCCTCTTTGTCCGTTCCAGCGACTGTTCATGCAACCAATTGTCAATAAGTTTTGTGTTCCCTGAAAGCAATATTTCAGGCACTTTCCATCCTTTGTATTCCGCTGGACGGGTATAAACCGGTGGCGAAAGTAAATTGTCCTGAAAAGAATCGGACAGTGCCGATGTTTCATCGGAAAGCACTCCGGGAATAAGCCGGATTATAGCATCAGCCATAACAGCGGCAGCCAGTTCACCTCCAGTTAAAACATAATCACCAATGGATATTTCTCGGGTAATTAAATGTTCGCGGATTCGTTGGTCAATACCTTTATAATGTCCGCACAAAATCATAATGTTTTCGAACGATGAATACCGGTTTGCAATTTGTTGATTGAACGTTTCCCCATCGGGTGAAGTGTAAATAATTTCATCGTATTTCCGTTGACTTGTTAGTGCTTCAATGGCGGCCTCAATGGGTTGTATGGTCATTACCATTCCGGCACCACCGCTAAATACATAATCGTCAACTTTTTTATGTTTATCGGTAGAGTAATCACGAATATTATGAAAATAAACTTCAACCAACCCTTTATCCTTTGCCCTTTTAATGATGCTATGCTCAAAACTGCCCTGAATAAGTTCCGGCAGAATGGTTAAAATATCGATGCGCATTTGTTCGTATTATTTAGTGTTTGCAAAAGTAAGTGCAAGTAACCTACAAACCAAATTCTTAGTGTTAATTGATTCTTTTGGGTTCAAATTATCAAGTTTTAATACCGATTCCATCATTTATAAATGCCATTTAAATCACTTTTGCAGCCATTCACGGGTCTTTCGTTAAATATTCATGAATATTCTTAGTGTTTTTCGAGCAGAAGTTATATTTTCGTAGGTTGAAACTAGGAATGTTTTTATACATTGCCGCTAACTATCATTTAATTGATTAAAGATGGAAAATTTAGATTATTCGAACGAACAAAACCAACCTGAAGAAGGTGCCAATCTAGCTAATCCTGTAGAGATTGCTAAAGTTAATCCAACACCAGAACCTATATTAGAAGAGGTTGAACTGGGTAGTGTTGAAATTGAAGATTTGACGGAAAATGTACCGGAAATTGAGGAGCATTCTAACTTAGAAGAATCACATAAAATAATAATGCCCGAAGACTATTCCATCTATGATAGGGCTACTTTGATAGCAAAACTTCACGATTTAATTACCGATTTTACTGCTGCTGAAATTAGAAATGCAGTGGAGGAAATTAAAATTAATTTTTACAAGAAATATAAAGCTGAATTAGCTGAAGCTACTGCTGCTTTTTTAGAAGCTGGAGGAAAAATTGAAGATTTTGTTTTTGCAGATCAGGCTTCTGAAGAAACTTTTAAATCGTTATATAATAAATATAAGGATCAAAAAAGTCAGTTAAATCATCAAAGCGAAGAGGTAAAACAAGCTAATTTAAAAGCAAAACTTCAAATAGTTGACGAAATAAAGGAATTGGTTAACAACGAAGAATCAATAAACAGAACTTTTCAGGAATTCCGCGATTTGCAACAAAAATGGCGCGATATAGGCTTGGTTCCGCAAAGTGAAGTGAAAAATTTATGGGAAAACTACAATCACCATGTGGAAAAATTCTACGATTACATTAAGATAAACAAGGAGTTACGCGATTTGGATTTGAAGAAAAACATGGAGCTAAAAATGGAGTTATGCGAAAAAGCAGAAGCTTTATTAATTGAAGACTCCGTTACTAAGGCTTTTAAGTTGCTTCAGGATTATCACAACCATTGGAGAGAAATTGGCCCAGTTCCACGCGAACAAAAGGAAGACATTTGGGATAGGTTTAAAAATGCTACCAGTCAAATTAATAAAAAACATCAGGAATATTTTGATGAAATTAAAGACCAGCAAATTAGAAACTTAGAACAAAAAATTGCCCTTTGCGAAAGAATTGAAGAGGTACTGACTGCTGATTTTTCGAATCCAAAAGTTTGGGAAGATAAAGCTCATACTATTATTGAAATTCAAAAACTTTGGAGAACTATTGGCTTTGCCCCTAAAAAAGATAATAATAAGGTTTATCAACGCTTTAAAACGGGTTGTGATAAGTTTTTTTCACTCAAACGCGATTTTTATAAAGAAGCAAAAGAGGTTCAAAAAAACAACCTACAATATAAATTAGATTTGTGTGTTCAGGCCGAAGCATTGAAAGATAGCGCGGAATGGAAAAAGACTACCGAAGACTTTGTAAAACTGCAAAAACGTTGGAAAGAAATTGGTCCAGTACCTAAAAAACATTCTGATATTTTATGGAAACGGTTCCGCACAGCCTGTGATTCGTTTTTCAATAAAAAATCAGAATTTTATAATACTGCCGATACCCGTCAGGAAGAAAATTTGAAACTCAAATTGGAACTGATTGATAAAGTTAAAACTTTTGTAAAAGGCGGCGAAGACAAAGAAAACCTAAGAATACTTATTGAAATTCAAAAGCAGTGGTCAGAAATTGGTCATGTGCCACTCAATAAAAAAGATGAAATTACAAAGGAATTCCGTGATGCAATTAATGCTCAGTTTGATAGTTTGAAAATTGATGTTACTGAACGAGATAAAATTAATTATCGTTCGAAAGTTGAAAATTGGGCTGGCACACAGTCAAAGGGGAAAATTTATTCTGAAAGGAGTAAGCTGGCAACCCGACTTAAGGAAATGGAAAACGAAATTGCTTTATATGAGAATAACATTGGGTTTTTCTCCAAATCGAAAAATTCCAGTGCGCTTTTGCTAGAAGTTAACCGGAAAATTGATTTAGCAAAAAAGAATATGGAAGATTTAAAGCAAAAGATTCGTTTACTTGATACCATGGATCAAGAGTAAAATGTTTTACAGAACCGGGTATTATTCCCGGTTCTTTTCATTCAATTACCCCAATTACCATTTCCTTCAAAAATTTCAAATGAAAAAACTAGCTACCTTAGGTTTTTTAATTTTTACTATTTCATTGTCCTTCGCCCAAACATCCACTATCAGAGGTTTTGTGTACGAAATTAAAAATGGGGAACCCATTGTTTTTACCAATGTGTATTTAAAAGGAACTACCATAGGTGCATCCACCGATGTAAATGGTTTTTTCAGCATCACAAAAATACCTGCAGGCAAATATGAACTCATGATAACTTCGGTTGGATATGATACCTTAAGGGAACCTATTACAATTGGTTCCAATCAGTTGCAAACTAAAAAACTTTATCTAACAGAATCATCTATTAAATTGGAAGAGTTTGTAGTATCGGCCGAATATCAGGAAATGAAAAAGGAAATTCACGCCTCTGTTACCAAAGTAAGCCCAAAACAACTAAGCATGCTTCCATCAGTTGGGGCACAGCCCGATTTAGCACAATACTTGCAAGTAGTACCCGGAGTGGTTTTTACTGGCGATCAAGGAGGGCAACTGTATATTCGGGGAGGTTCACCCATTCAAAATAAAGTATTGCTCGACGGCATGGTTATTTACAATCCTTTTCATTCTATTGGATTGTTTTCGGTTTTTGATGCCGATTTAATTCGAAATGCCGATATTTTTACAGGAGGCTTTAACGCACAATATTCTGGACGCATATCATCAGTAATGGACATAACTACCCGTGACGGAAATAAGAAAAAACTCACTGGCAAATTCTCAGGCGATACATTTGGAAGTAAACTTTTATTGGAGGCTCCATTAATAAAACAAAAAGATGAAAAAGGGATGAGTTTGACGGCTGTTGGTTCTTTAAAAAGCTCTTACATCGATAAAACATCGAAAACGCTCTATTCTTATGCCAATGAAAACGGGCTCCCTTTTGGTTTTACCGATGCTTACGGAAAACTATCACTCAATGGACAAAGTGGAAGCAAGGTGAACCTTTTTGGCTTTAGCTTTAACGATTATGTAAATTCGTATGAGTCGGCAGCTGATTTACAATGGAAATCGGTTGGAATAGGCAGCAACATTGTGCTAGTGCCTCAAGGTTCTTCGGTTTTGGTAACTGCAAATGTGGCTTACTCCAAGTATTTTATTGAAATGCAACCGGTAGAGGATTCTCCCAGTTCAAGTGGAATTGGTGGATTTAATATGGGATTGAATTTCACCTATTTTAAAGGGGATGATCAATTAGATTATGGCATGGAATTGTTGGGTTACCGTACCGATTTTAATTACATAAATTCATTTGGCCTTACGGTTTCGCAAGCTGAAAATTCTTCCGAATTTGGAGCTTATGTTATGTACAAAAAAAATCTAGGCAAACTTATTATTGAACCGGGGTTGAGAGTTCAGTATTATGCTTCGCTATCGGAATTAAGCTTTGAACCGCGTTTAGGAATAAAATATAAAGTAAATGACAAATTGCGAATTAAAGGTGCCGCTGGTTTTTATTCGCAAAATCTGATTGCTGCTAATTCCGATAAAGATGTGGTTAACTTGTTTTATGGATTTTTAACGGGACCCAAAGATTTACAAGAAACCTTTGATGGCGAAGAAGTAACATCATCTTTACAAAAATCGAAACATCTAATTTTGGGATTTGAGTATGATATCAATCACCGGTTAAATTTTAATATGGAAGGCTATTACAAGTACAACAGCCAAATGACAGAATTAAACCGGAACAAGATTTTAAACGACGATGCAGGCAATGCTTACGTACCTGATTTATTGAAAGAAGAATTTATAATTGAAAAAGGGGATGCGTATGGAGTCGATTTTTTGTTAAAATACGATTACAAAAAGGTTTATCTGTGGTTCGTTTATTCGCTTGGTTATGTGAATCGTAACGGGGAGTTTTTAAGTCAAGAGAATGAAATTGAAATGCGCAACTATGTTCCACATTTCGATAGGCGGCACAATATAAATTTAATGGCTTCATATACCTTTGGTAATGATTTAAGCTGGGAAGCAAGTGCCCGTTGGAATTTTGGCTCAGGTTTTCCTTTCACTCCAACCAAAGGTTATTATGAAAACATCAGCTTATCGGATGGAATAAAAAGTGATTATACCAAAGCTAACGGCGACTTAGCCTATTTGCTGGGAGATATTAATTCCGAAAGATTACCCTCCTACCACCGATTGGATTTTAATATAAAACGAACCTTTTTCATATCGGAGTGGAGTGAACTACAGATTGTTGGAAGTGTTACCAACGTTTACAACCGCTCTAATATTTTTTATGTAGATAGAGTAGCCATGAAGAAAGTATATCAATTGCCCATTATACCTAGTATTGGCATTAGTCTTACTTTCTAAATGATTGCATTTAAAATAGACAAATTCCTTATTTGAGAAAGCACTCCAGTGCATTGCTGTTACTATTTTGCTCTTAATACCTAAGTAGAGCGATTTGGAAAGGCAAATCGCTCAATTTGGGTAAAAGTTCATTTCTGAATAGTCGCAAATTAAGATAACCTATTATGTTGGCATTTTATTAAAAAAGGGTTTTATAGAATTGAATTAAAAATGTACTTTTGTGCCGGTGTTTAATTTTAAAACTAACAAATTGTCAACAACCAGATATATATTTGTAACCGGCGGAGTTACTTCATCGCTAGGTAAAGGAATTATTTCAGCTTCATTAGCTAAACTACTGCAATCGAGAGGTTACACTGTTACCATACAAAAACTTGATCCATACCTTAATGTTGATCCGGGGACGTTGAACCCTTATGAACATGGCGAATGTTTTGTTACTGACGATGGAGCTGAAACCGATTTGGATTTAGGACATTACGAACGATTTTTAAATGTTCCTACCTCGCAAGCCAATAATGTAACGACCGGAAGCATATACAAATCGGTTATCGAAAAAGAACGAAGGGGTGATTTTTTAGGAAAAACAGTGCAGATAATACCTCACATTACCGATGAAATAAAACGCAGGATTAAACTCCTTGGAACAAAATACAAATACGATTTTGTAATTACTGAAATTGGGGAAACGGTTGGCGATATTGAATCATTACCCTATGTTGAGTCAGTTAGGCAACTTAAATGGGAATTGGGTCACAATGCCTTAGTAATACATTTGACTTTAGTACCTTATTTAAAGGCATCCGGTGAATTAAAAACTAAACCAACACAACATTCAGTCAAAACATTGCTCGAGGCCGGAGTACAACCCGATATTCTTGTTTTGAGAACCGAAAGGGAACTCAGTGACGAATTAAGGGCAAAAGTAGCCTTGTTTTGCAATGTTAATATCAATGCCGTAATACAATCCATCGATGTTTGCACCATTTATGAGGTTCCTATCAAGATGCAGGAAGAAAAGCTTGACATTAGGGTGTTAGAGAAATTTGGCCTCCCAACAAATAAAGAAGCCGATTTAAAATCGTGGAATGATTTCTTAAAAAAATTTAAACACCCTGAACAAAATGTTGATATTGCCTTAGTAGGCAAATATGTTGAATTGCAAGATGCCTACAAATCAATAGCTGAATCATTTGTACATGCAGGTGCTGTAAATAATTGTAAAGTAAATTTGCATTGGATACATTCTGAAAATATTAATAAAAATAATTTTCAGGAAATTCTTGGATCAATGAAAGGGATATTAGTAGCTCCCGGATTTGGCCATCGCGGTATGGAAGGGAAAATATTAGCTGTTAAGTATGCCCGTGAAAATAACATTCCTTTTTTTGGAGTTTGTTTAGGTATGCAATGTGCTGTTATTGAATTTGCCCGCAATGTACTTGGAATGGAAAAAGCCAATTCATCTGAAATGGATGAAAAAACACCCTATCCGGTAATTGACATCATGGAAGAACAAAAAAACATCCTTGAAAAAGGCGGTACCATGAGGTTAGGAAGTTATCCATGCCGTTTAACAAAGAAAAGCATTTCTTATGAAGCTTATGGCGAAGAATTGATTCATGAAAGACACCGACACCGATATGAATTTAATAATAAATACCTGGAAGAATTTAAAAATGCAGGAATGATTCCGGTTGGAATCAATCCTGAAACCAACCTGGTAGAAATAGTTGAGATTCCTTCGCATAAATGGTTTGTTGGTGTGCAATTTCATCCGGAATATCGCAGCACTGTTATCAATCCCCATCCTTTGTTCATCAGTTTTATAAAAGCTACATTAGAATAGAATATTTTTATAATCAAATTATTTAATATGGATAAAAATTCATGGTTAGGTTTGGCCTTAATAGTTAGTGTATTGTTTCTTTGGAGCTACTTAACCAAACCAACGCAACAAGAAATTGCCGATCGGCAAAGAGTGCAAGATTCATTAATGATGGCTCAGCGAGATAGGTCTCAAAAGGAAATTGCTTTAAAAGAGGAAATGAAAAGTAGCCCTGTAATTTCAGAATCAGGTGAAAAATCAGACAGTGAAATACAAAATGAAATGACCCAATTATTGGGTGATTTTGCACCTTTTTCGCAGGGGGAAAGAAAATTCTATACGGTTGAAAACAACTTGATTAAGTTGCAATTTTTGAATCAAGGGGGTAGAATATATTCCGTAGAACTAAAAAAATATAAAAAGTTTGATGGTAGTCCTTTGGTGCTTTTTAGTGGAGATTCAGTAGAATTTGGTTTGAACTTTTTTGCCCAAAACCGCAGTATTACCACCAATCAGTTATTCTTTACTCTTGAAAAAGGGGATAGCAATCTTGTAGTTGACAATCAACCAATTGATCTAGTTTTTAGCCTTCCATTAGCCGATGGTAAGTTCATACAGTACCATTACACCATTTCACCGGATAGCTATGCAATTAAATTTGATATCAACTTTTCAGGGATGGAAAAATTAATTGCCACCAATACTGGTGATATTTCATTGGGGTGGAAAAGTTATATTTCAGCACTTGAAAAAGGGAAAAGTTGGGAGTCAACCAATGCAACCATAATTTATAAATTTAACGAAGCCGATGTTGATAAACTGAGTGAAACTAAGGATCAGGTTCAAGAAAACCTGAATACCCCTATTAAATGGATTTCGTACAAGCAGCAGTTTTTTAATGCAACCCTTATTGCTGACAATTCTTTCAATAATGCTACGGTAAAGGCTGAGAAAGAATTATCCAATCCGGAGTATTTAAAACAGTTTTCATCTGAAATATCATTGCCTTATCAGGGAAAAGCTACCGAATCAATCCCCATGAGTTTTTATTTTGGTCCGAACCATTATAAAACCTTAAAAAAATTGGATGTTGATTTAGAAGAAGTAATTACTTTAGGATCGAATATTATTCGATGGATTAACGTTGGGGTAGTAATTCCATTATTCAATTGGTTGGGAAAATATATTGGTAATTATGGTATCATTATACTATTGGTAACCATTATTATTAAAATCGTACTATTCCCATTTACTTACAAGTCCTATTTATCAACGGCTAAAATGAAAGCATTAAAGCCTGAGGTTGATAAACTGGCTGAAAAATTTCCAAAGTCGGAAGATGCCATGAAAAAACAACAAGCAACCATGGCTCTTTATAAGAAAGTTGGCGTGAGTCCATTAGGTGGGTGTTTACCTTTGTTGTTTCAAATGCCCATTTTGTTGGCTATGTTTCGTTTCTTCCCCAATTCAATTGAGTTGCGTCAGGAGAGTTTCTTGTGGGCCGATGATCTTTCTACTTATGATGCCGTAATAAACTTACCCTTTACTATTCCTATGGGATTTGGTAGCCACATAAGCCTATTCTGTTTGCTTATGACCATTGTGAATGTTGTTTATTTAATGTACAACGATCAAATGAGCATGAGTAATCAAAACATTCCAGGCATGAAATTAATGATGTACATGATGCCTGTAATGATGTTATTCTGGTTCAACAGTTATGCAGCAGCATTGAGTTATTACTATTTCCTATCGTTGTTGATTACCATTATCCAAACATGGTTGATGCGAAGAGCAGTTAACGACGAAGAGATTCTTGCTAAACTTAAGGCGGCACAAGCCAACAAAAAAATAGCGCCAAAATCGAAATGGCAACAACGCCTTGAAGATATGGCGAAACAACGAGGAATTCAGGCACCCAAACGATAGTTCATAAAAAAACCCGCTATGTGCGGGTTTTTTTATTTTATTATTCGAATCAATTATATTGCGTAGTATTACTCAAATTCTAAAGGTAAGTAAGCTCTTTAATTCAGCGTTATTTTTTAGAAAAACTATTCTTCAAAGCCACCATTTGAATGGCTGAAAAAGCGGCTTCATCTCCTTTGTTTCCATGTTTTCCCCCTGATCTATCTTTTGCTTGTTGAAGGGTATTTGTAGTTAAAATACCAAAAATAAAAGGTTTGTTGTATTTAATATTCAGTTCAATAATGCCTTGTGTAGCTCCTTGACATATATAATCAAAATGAGGAGTTTCGCCCTGAATTACACAACCAAGTACAATAATTGCATCAACATCAGTATTCTCAGCAATTAACTGTGCCCCAAGCACTAGTTCAAATGATCCTGGAACACTTTTTCCAATAATATTATCTTCAAGTACACCAAATTTCAGTAGTGTTTGGTAAGCACCTTGTAACAAAGACTCCGTAATTTCCTTATTCCATTCAGCCACTACAATTCCAAATTTCATTGAAGAAGCGTCAGTAATGGTATTCGATTCGAAGTCACTTAGATTTTTTAATAGTGTAGCCATTGCATTAAGATTAAAAAAAAATACCAAAAACATCCGTCGTTGGTATTTTCAAGGTTTGTATATTTAAGTTTTATTTTTCAAGTGCCAATTTTGCACGTGCTATAAATTTTTCTGCTGACCTGCCTTCTTGCGATTGTGCATAATCAGTCTTAATTTTCTCATAAAGCGATATGGCTTTATTATAATTACCTTCTTCTTCGTAAAGCAATGCCGCTTTATTTAGGTAAATGGGTGTAGTAAATGAATTTGGAGTTGCATTGGCCGCTTTCTCATAATACGTAATTGCTTCACTGTATTTATTTTGTTCGGAATAAGCATCACCAATAGCTCCTTGTGCAATGGCGCTAACCATAATATCATCGGAACTAAATTTCTTTAAATAGGTTATAGCCTCATCATAATTACCTAAATGTAAATAGCAAATACCAGCATAATATTTTGCCAGATTAGCCGATTTAGTTACTCCATAATCATTAATAATGTCAAGAAAACCAAAATAGTTGCCATCGCCATTTAATGCTAAGTTGAATGAGTCTTTTTGGAAATATTGTTCTGCAACAAACATATACGATTGAGCCACTTCTTCTTTTGGTTCGGCATAAAACTTATAGAATGCTAAATATGCAGCAACTACAATCAAAACCCCTAAAACTACAAAAGTTAATGTTTTCTGGTTATCTTCAATAAATTGTTCCGATTTGGTTAACGCACTTTCAAATCCCTCAAGGTTTGCATCCTGTTTAATATCATTATTTTTTGACATACTTCTGTTTTTATTTTTCTAAAATTCTTGGCAAAAATAGTCCTTTTTATCATTTATTGAAATATTCTTATAAAATAGTTTTTTGAATCGCTAATTATAGCAATATGTTATTGAAATTTTATGGAACCAAACGATATCGAATATTAAAAGAAAACTTTTCCATCAAGCAAACTAATTAGGTTAAAACATGAAATTCTTTCAAGAATATTTATATTTGGTTTCTTAATTACCTTATTGCAAGATATATTATCAAAATGAGAGCTGTAATAGTTGACGATGAAATCTATGCCCGACAAGCACTGGAAAGCATTTTGCTGGATTATTATCCTGAAATTACTTTGGTGGGTCAGGCTGAATCGGTGAAGCAAGCCATTGAATTAATTGATAAGGTGAAACCTGAATTGGTTTTTCTAGATATCGACTTGCCGGATGGTACTGGCTTTGACGTGCTAAGTTTTTTAAAAAATTTCCAATTCAAGGTCATATTTGTAACCGCCCATCATGAATATGCCATTAAAGCAATTAAATTCAGTGCTTTTGATTATATTTTAAAACCAGTAAACCAATTGGAATTGATTGTTGCCATAAAAAGGGTTATCGACGAAAAGGATAACAATAAAATAAAGATGGATGCTTTTATTCACAATTTGGGAAACCAAAAGCAAGAGGATAAAAAAATTGTTTTAAAAACCAGCGATAGTATTTATTTGATTGGAATACAGGACATAGTGCGATGCGAAGCTGATAATAACTACACTTCATTTTTTCTTAAAACCGGCGAACGGATTGTTATTTCAAAGGGACTTAAAGAATATGACGAAATGTTGAGTGGCTATGGCTTTTTCAGAGTTCATCAATCGCACTTAATAAATATACGTTGCATTTCCCGTTTCGATAAAAAAGAGGGTGGGTTCATTGTCCTTTCCGATAAAACCCAGATTCCAGTGAGTCAACGAAAAAAACAAAAGCTTTTAGAAATGTTTGAAGCATTAGGATAATTTTGCATCAAATTTCTGATTCTTTTTAAATGACCCATATTTCCTATTGAATCCCATCGAAAACACATTCCTCCAATGTGAAAATCATTTGTTTATTACATTTGAACTTAACTAAAGAGAAAATGAAAATTTCATTATTTGAATGAATTAAAGATAAACAAGTGAAGAGCGCTCCCATAAATACTAGCGAATAATTTACTATTTATTAAAACGGTGGGATCTATTTGAATATTTAGTTGATTTATTTAGAATTAACTCACTAAAAATTGGTTTTCTGTTTTATTAATGCTAGTATTTAAATAAGGAGTAAAAAATCCTTCCGGAGCCCTCCGGAAGGATTTTTATTTATTCGGAATTTGTATCAGTCCTATTTTATCTATCTTTGTTTCCATGTATCTGGAAAGACTTTCGCTGGTAAATTTTAAAAACTATTCTGACCTTGAAGTGCAGTTTTCTTCAAAGATAAATTGTTTTACAGGCAATAACGGCGTTGGCAAAACTAATATACTGGATGCTATTTACTACTTATCGTTTTGTAAAAGTTTTCTTACCTCCAACGATTCACTAACCATTAAGCACACACAGCAATTGTTTGTGATAAATGGAAGTTACCAGATAAATGGTTCCAATGATTTGATTTATTGCGGTTTTGAATTAAACAAACGCAAAAAATTTAAACGCAATAAAAAAGAATATGATAAGCTAGCCGATCACATTGGATTAATTCCACTGGTTTTAATTTCGCCTTACGACAGCAACCTTATTATTGGGGGAAGCGAGGAGCGGCGAAGGTTTGTTGATGGTATTATTTCGCAATTTGACCGGGAATATCTTTATGAATTGCAGCGATACAATAGAGTGCTTATGCAACGGAACTTTCTGTTAAAACAACTGAATAATTCCGGGTATATTGATGAAGAAGTTCTTGAATTATACGATGATGAATTAGCCGATACTGGACAACTCATTTTTGAAAAAAGGAAGTTTTTTTTATCTGAAATCGTATCGGTATTTCAAAAATATTTTAGCCACATTACCAACGGCTCCGAGCAAGTTGCCCTTAATTATTACTCCCCATTACTGGAAAATAATCTTAAGCAGTTACTGAAAGAATCCCGCGAAAAAGACAAACTGGTTCGCTACACTACGGAGGGAATCCATAAAGATGAGTTAGAACTTTTACTGGACGATTACCCAATCCGAAAATTAGGTTCGCAAGGACAACAAAAGTCCTATTTAGTTGCCTTAAAACTTGCTCAATTTGAATACATATACAAGTTATGTGGTTTTAAACCCATTTTATTACTCGACGATGTATTTGATAAGCTCGACAGCAATAGAGTGGAGCAAATAATAAAATTAGTAGCCCAAAATAATTTTGGACAAATTTTTATCACCGATACCAATCCGGCTCGGATTGGTAGTGTTTTACGGCAAATTGAAGGGGAATACTTTCATTTTCATGTTGAAAATTCTCAACTAAAAAGAATTTATGAAGAGGTCTAATACACAACCACTGAAAGAAGTTCTTCAGGAATATGTAAAAGCCCTGAAAATGAACCAAAAACTAAAGGAGGTAAGCCTAGTCACCAATTGGGAGAATATGGTTGGTAGAACTATATCAAGAGCAACGAAAGATATATATATTAAGGATCGTAAATTGTTTGTGGTTTTAAATTCGTCAGTCATTCGGCACGAGTTAACTTTAATAAAGCTGCCACTCATGAATCGGCTAAACGAAGAAGCTAAAACGGAGGTAATTACAGATATTGTTTTTATGTAACACTTCAATTGATGGTTTCAATAGTTGACTTTTATAACCCTTTTATACTTATCTAAATTCCTATCTAAACAAAATATGACCGTTATTGGTTTCAACAAAATGAAATTGATTAATGTCCTGTAATACTGTGGATGTTATTTGAATTTATTTGAAACTAATTCTTATTCATAAATTAAACCGATTGAAATGAAAAAAAACTTTTATTTTGCTTTTGCTTTCATGGCATTAATAGCCACGGCATGCAACCAGTCACCCAAAGGGGCTAAAACGGAAGCTACTGTCGAAAACCAGATACAGGAAACCGAAGGTGGGCAATATGCAACAGCCTGTAACCATCAGACAAAGATATTTTGGAAAGGACGTAAACCGGGTGGAGAACACAATGGTATTATCCGGATTAAAGAAGGAGGAAAATTCCTTATTAATGATGGAAAATTGGTGGGTGGTGAATTCATTATTGACATGAATTCAATAATTGACCTTGATTTAGCCGATGCCGACATGAATGCTAAATTGGTTGGACATTTAAAATCAGCCGATTTTTTTCATGCTGACTCTTTCCCCGAAGCAAGGTTTGTTATATCTTCCATAGAACCCTTGAACGATGTACCAGAATATACGCATACCATTAACGGTAATTTAACCATAAAAGGTATAACTAAAGGAATTTCGTTTAAAGCCAAAGTAACAGTAGCCGAGGGAAATGTTTCAGCCACCAGCGAAGAGTTTGTTCTTGACCGTACACAATGGAATGTAAATTATGGTTCAAAATCAATATTTAAAGAATTGAAAGATAAGTTTATAAATGATGAATTCAGCCTCAGAATTGAAGCTTTTTCCATGAATTAAGTGAATGAATAAAATTAAAAAAGCCCTCAAGTCCTGGGGGCTTTTTTAGTTTTATAACATGATGTTTGATCAAAAATCACGCTCATCAAAAATGCTGAACCGTTCACTCTTTGAAAAAAAGAAATCACTTTCAATCCGGGCATTATCATCACTGTCGGAACCGTGAACTGCATTTTTTTGAACCGATTGAGCAAATAGTTTACGTATCGTACCTTCCTCTGCTTTGCTGGGGTCAGTATTGCCAATTAGCTTGCGATAATCTTCTACCGCATTTTCTTTTTCCAAAATTGCAACTACAATAGGACCTGAAGTCATAAACTCTATCAAATCGTTATAAAAAGACCGTTCTTTATGAACTTCATAAAATTTTCTTGCTTGAGCGGTTCTAAGCCTAATTAGCTTCAATGCTGAAATGTGAAATCCGTTGGAATTAATAACATTAATAATAGGTCCAATATGCTCATTGGCAACTGCTCCTGGTTTAATAATAGTAAAAGTGTAAGTTCCAGCCATAATAATTCGATTTTTTTGTTTTGACTAAAATAGAGATTATTCTGGATTCTTTAAGAAAAAAGTAGATTATTCATACAAAAATGAAAAAAAAGCCAACTTTCTGTTACCTTTTTTCCTGCCGCTATATCCAATGGGAAATTAAAATGTTTAACTAAAACTAAAAACAATGGAAGATTCATCAGTAACTATGATTCCTATTTTTGGGATGCTAACAGGAATTATCATTAATTTAGGGCTTTTCACAGCCATTGTACTTGCCATTTATTATAATGTTAAAGCCCGAAACAAAGAGCGTATGGCACTAATTGAAAAAGGTGTTGACTTAACAGAGATTTACAAAAAAAAGGAAACCGGTAATGGATTTTTTAAATTTGGAATGATATTGATAGGCATTGCCCTTGGTTTGGTTTTTGGCGTAATATTTAGTAAATTGGAATTGTTTCCACCGGTGGTTTCCTATTTTGCTTTTATTTTACT
Source organism: Salinivirgaceae bacterium (assembly GCA_041664345.1). GTDB lineage: Bacteria > Bacteroidota > Bacteroidia > Bacteroidales > SZUA-534 > GWE2-40-63. Next base: position 13,962 of record JBAYKX010000016.1, on the reverse strand, counting down.
TTTTGGCGGAATAAGTGTCTTAGTAGCCAATTATTTGGTTTCAAAAAAAAAGAACGGATAATTATTTATGGATAATCAATACATAAAAAGAGTAACGGAGGGTGATGTAGATTCTTTTCGATTTTTGGTTGAAAAGTATCAAAAAAAAGCATTCTCCGTTGCTTTTAGTATTGTGCACAATCAAACTGAGGCCGAAGATGTAGTTCAGGAGTCTTTCATTAGAGCTTTCCGAAAACTGAGTAGTTTCCGGGGCGATTCATCATTTTCAACTTGGCTCCTTCGGATTGTGGTGAATGAAAGCATTAAAATCCATCGCAAAAAGAAATTGGAAGCTACCTATAATGCTGATAGTATTACCGTTTATGAACCTGATATCAATCAAAGTATTGGCAAATTGAAAGATGAGGAACAACGAAAATTCATTTCCTTAACCATGAAACAAATGCCTCCGCGTGAAGCTTTGGTGCTGCATCTGTTTTATATTGAAGATATGAACCTGAAACAAATGGAAGAAATATTGGAATTAAAAGCCGATCACATTAAGGTAGTGTTATTCAGAGCGCGGAAACAGTTTTTAGCTATCTTGCAATTGGAACTCAAACATGAATTAAAATCAATTTTATGAACACAAATAGCAATGAGTTAACTGAATTGGAATTCCGTGCGTTGCTTCAAAAAAATGAAGCACCCAAGTTTTTTCCCGATTTAAGTAATTCCATAATGGACCAGATTTATAGTTTGGAAGCTCAGCGAAAGGTTTATTTAAAATATAGTAACCGTTCCTGGCTTTTTATTGCAATTGCATTGCTTTTATCAATGTTTACTATGGGTTCGTTTTCATTCATTCAAGTTGCTTATGCTGGTTATTTAAACCAATTACTTCCAGGTTTATATGATCTTTTTTCCATGATTCTAGTCATCTTGGTTGCCAGCTTGATTTTGTATCAGTTGAATCAATTAATAAGTTCCTTTTATCGAAAAATTGATTTAGCGGGTTAGTATTTTCGTTACTGTCAGTCATTATTATGGCAAGTTGCGTTATCTTTGCAGCCATAAATACAAAGAAAATTGGAAAAGATAACGAACGAATTTATTACTAACGCCAATACTGCTATATCGAACGCTAATAAAGTAGTAATTTTAACCCACAAAAACCCTGATGGGGATGCTTTGGGTTCAGGACTGGCTATGTTGCATTTTTTTAAAAGTCTGCAAAAAGAGGTCACATTTATAGTTCCAAACCAATTACCAACAAACCTTTTTTGGATGCCCGGCATGGCTGAAATATTGGTTTATGAAGAGAATAAAGAGAAAGGAAAAGAAACCATTGCCAATTCAGAATTGATAGTAATGGTTGATTTTAACCACCCCAGTCGGCTATCCGAAGCCGGCAATCAGGTGATGTCCCAAAAAGCGCCAAAAATACTAATCGACCATCATCCCAATCCAGAACCCATTGCTGACTTAATTTATAGTCGGGTTTCATCAAGTTCAACAGCTGAAATGGTATTTGAGTTTATTCAAAAAACCCGGGGCGAAGATTACATTTCAAGAGCTGTTGCCGACTGTTTATTTGTTGGTATTATGACTGATACGGGTTCTTTTAGTTACAATTCGTCGGAACCCCATACGTATGAAGTAGTTGGCAAACTATTAAGTAAAGGCGTAAATAAAGATGAATTAACCGACAAAGTGTATAATAATTTCTCCGAACAACGGCTGAGGTTAATGGGTTATGCTGTAAACCAGCGAATGATAGTATTGCCTGAATTTCAAACGGCGTACATTTATTTAACTAAAAAAGATATGGAAGACTATAAACACGAACCCGGCGACACCGAAGGTTTTGTGAATTATCCACTTTCGATTCGAAACATTGTTTTTTCAGCTATTTTTATCGAAAAAGATAACTATACTAAATGCTCTTTCCGCTCCAAAGGGAATTTTCCCGCCAATTTAGTATCAATGGATCATTTTAATGGTGGTGGACACAAAAATGCTGCCGGAGGTGAAAGTAAAATGTCGATTCAAGCAAGTATGGAAAAATTTGAAAGCATTTTACCTTTGTACAAACATTTGTTAATTCAATGAGTGAATGAGTAAACATAGAGCCCTTTATTTATCGTTTGCAGTGATACTGCTTTTTTTGTCAGCCTGTTCGCAAAAACCAAAGAGGTTAACCTTGCATGAAAAGAACCAAGCCAAAGAACAAATGGTGAAAGCCAATAAAGGACTCGTTGATATGGATCAACAGCGAATTGAGAATTATGTGACCCGGCATAATTGGCAGATGGAAATTACGGAAACCGGAATGTGGTATTTTATTCAAAATGCGAATCAGAGTGAAAAAGCAACTGCAGGAAAAATAGCCCATTTAAAATACCAAATTGGATTGCTCGATGGAACCATTTGTTATTCATCGGATAGTTTAGGCGAAATGAAATTTAAAATCGGACAAGGGGGCGTTGAATCAGGTTTAGAAGAGGCTATACTTTTAATGCATATTGGAGAAAAGGGAGTTTTTATTATGCCACCGCATTTAGCTTATGGACTTTTAGGTGATGAAAAAAAAATTCCACCCCGTTCAATTATTGTATATAACGCAGAATTGATTAATTTAACGGATTATTAAATTGAACTTAACACAATGAAAAACTTTATACTTCTACTTGCGGGCCTTTTTATAGTTAACTCATGCCAATGGTTCCATAAGTTTCCTGGTTATTCAAAGACAAATACAGGCATCTATTTTAAATTATATAAAATTGGAGAAGAAGTGAAGCACCCCGCTCCTACTGACTATGTAACGGTCGATATTAGCTATGTAACAACTACCGATTCTATTTTTTTTAAAGGCCATAGAACCTTTCAATTAACTCAACCCGAATTTAAAGGTTCCATTGATGAATGTTTTTTAATGCTTTCAGCAGGCGATAGTGCCTCGTTTATTATTGATGCTGATAAGTTTTTTACTCAAACACTTCAGGCAAAATTACCCCGGTTTTTAAAATCGGGCGATGAATTGAAAATAGAAATGCGAATAGATGAGATTCGCACCCAAGAGCAATATGCCGAAGATAAGCTTGAATTCTTGAAATGGATTGAAGACTTTGGAGAATATGAAAAAATGATTTTGGGACGTTTTATCGATGAAAAAAAGATAAATGTGGTGCCTACCGAAAGTGGCATGTACTTTATCAGCATTCGCCCTGGAACTGGCAAACCAGTTGATATGGGCGATATAGTATTGGTAAATTACGATGGCAAATTCCTAAATGGTAAATTCTTTGATTCTACTATTAAACGGAATCAACCTTTTGAATTTGTATATGGTACTGAAATGCAAGTTATCCCCGGTCTGGAAGAAGCCATAGGCCTTATGCGCGAAGGGGAAAAAGCAGTAGTTATTTTGCCTTCGGAATTAGCGTGGGGCGAAAAAGGCTCCTCAACAGGTATTATTCCTCCCTTTACCTCAGTTATTTATGAAGTTGAATTGTTGAAAGCCGAAACTCGCAGTTTTGATGAAACAACCGATGGTAATCCGCTTCAGCCCGAATAAGTTTTGTGAATAAAAAAAAAGAATTCCTATGATTAATAAAATTGTCTGGTCTTATGCTTTGCTATTGATGATAGTTTTTTGGGGCTGTAATGAGGCAACCTTTAAAACCCATGAATCAGGATTACAGTATAAATTTTTTATTGAAAATAATAAAAATCAACAGCCTGCTATTGGTGATGTTATAACCATTAAATTCGAATATACCGATTCCAAAGGCAATTCCATTGAAAAAACAGAGCAGTTTAGAACCCAACTTAAAAAACCATCACATCCCGGTGGAAGCATTGAAAATGGGTTAACGCTGATGCACAAAGGCGACAGTGCTCTTTTTATCATAAAAGCCGATGATTATTATACTAAAACCCTAAATCAGATGTTGCCCGAGCGTTTTACTGAAAACGAATACCTTCATTTTTATGTAAAACTTATTGATATTACTCCCATCAATGAATTTCAAAAGGAACGGCAGATTGCAAAATTGAGCGATAAAAGGGAAGAAGAAAAACAAGTGAATGATTTCCTTGCACGCATTAATTTCACAGGGGAACCAACAATGAGCGGATTATACTTTATGGAATTAAGAAAAGGTGCCGAAGCTACTCCTAATCCCGGCAAAAAAATTACCGTAAATTATATAGGATATTTTATCGATGGACAGATATTTGATTCATCGTACGATAGAAAAAAACCCTTTACTTTTAGATTTGGAGTTGGAGAAGTAATACCAGGTTGGGATGAGGGAATAGCAAAAATGACCGTTGGTGGAAAATATAAATTAATTATACCTCCCCATTTGGCTTATGGTTCCGAAACAGTTGGACCCATACCACCTAATTCGACCCTTGTTTTCGAAATTGAATTATTGCATGTTGAGTAAAAACAATTAAAGTAAAAAAAATGCTTACCATTCGTTTTGCAGTTATTGCCCTTATTTTACTAACTCAAACTTCCTATTCTCAAAATTGGGCCAATGATTCCCTATTTAAAACAACACCTTCGGGATTAAAATATTTAATTACCCGTCAGGGAAAAGGAGATTTTCCAAAAAATGGTGATCGGGTTTGGGTTCATTACAATGCAAAATATGTAAACGATTCGGTATATGACTCTTCGAATGATAGAGGTCCAATGGATTTTTATTTGGGACAAGGCCAATTAATTAAAGGGTGGGAAGAAGGGCTACAGCTCATAAAACCCGGTGGAGCAATTATTCTGATAGTTCCTCCACAGTTAGCTTATGGCAGCGAAGTAAGACCAAATATTCCAGCTAACTCAACATTGAAATTTGAAATTGCCTTAATTCAGGTTAATAAAGGATTACCCATAGAACCGTTTTCAGTGGAAGGCAAAACGATTGAAAAAGGGAAAAAGAAACTCAAGTATGTACTAATTGAGCCTGGCAGTGGCTCGTTAGCTCAGTTTGGCGACAATGCATACATTCACTATACCGGTTTTTTACCCGATGGTACTATTTTCGATTCCTCGGTAAAAAAAGGGGATCCGGTACGAATTACAGTAGGTTCAAAGCAAGTAATTGAAGGTTGGGATTTGGGATTGTTTCTTATGAAAAAAGGCACCAAAATAAAGCTTTATATTCCACCAAAACTTGCTTATGGTAACGAAGGATACAAAAATTTAGTGCCTGAAAATTCACCCATTATTCTTGATTTAGAGATGGTTGATTTGATTCCACCTGAGCCAATTGTTAAATGGAACAGTGATGGCAAACAGATAATAGAAACATCCAGTGGATTAAAATATGTAATTTTTGACTCCGGCGAAGGCAATTTAATTTTACCTGAAAATATTGTTACCGTTCACTACTCTGGTTATTTTGCCGATGGCAAATTGTTTGATTCATCAGTTAAACGCCTAGAACCCATTCGTTTTCCGGTGGGAATAGGCTCTGTAATTGATGGTTGGGACGAAGGGCTGCAATTGATGCGTAAGGGAAGTAAATTTCAATTGCTGATACCATCGAATTTAGCTTATGGTTCTCAGGGTGCCCCTCCACAAATTCCACCCGACACCGATTTGATTTTCGACATTGAAGTGATTGATGTAATTCAATAAGCAATGGCAAGCATAGGTACGGCAATAAATAATCTCAACAATTTTAAAATTTTTATTATTGCTCTGATTGGTAGTTTTATTTTGTATGGCAATACCCTGCAAAACAACTATGCATTGGATGATGCCATTGTTATTACCAAGAATGAATTCACCAAACAAGGAGTTAAGGGTATTTCAAAAATATTGACAACAGATTCCTTTACCGGTTTTTTTGGTAAAGAGAAGAAACTGGTTGCCGGAGGCCGATATAGACCGTTATCAGTGGTTTCATTTGCAGTGGAATACCAATTCTTTGGTGAAAATCCTGCTATCAGTCATTTACTGAATCTCATTTTTTACGCCCTAATTGTTTTCTTCATATTTTGGGTTATTTCCAATTTACTATCCCAAACCTTACTCCCCCATCAAAAAATTATTTCCTTGTTAGCAGCGCTGCTCTTTATGCTGCACCCGGTTCACACCGAAGTGATAGCCAACATTAAAGGGCGCGATGAGCTTTTTAGTGTTCTCTTTTCGTTGCTAAGCTTTTGGGCCGTATTAAAACACTTGCAAAAACCACATTGGGTATGGATGCCTGCTGCCATCACATTTTTATTCCTGGCAGCTATGTCAAAGGAGAATTCCCTGGCTTTTGTATTTATTATTCCTTTAGCACTCTATTTTTTCGCATCGGTTCCCATTAAAAAAATTGCTTCAATAACCACCTTATTATTAGTACCGGCCTTGATTTTTATTATTATTCGGCAAAAAATCTTAGGAGGATTTACCGCACCTATTGCCGATGAATTAATGAATAATCCTTTTTTAGATGCCAGTGCTTCGCAAAAATTGGCCACTGTATTTTATACCTGGATCATCTATTTTAAACTTTTATTTTTCCCCCACCCGTTTACTTTCGATTATTATCCGTACCACATTGCATTAGTGGGATTTACCAATGGTTTTGTTTTGCTGATGCTAGTACTTTTGATACTTCTTGCAGTTATAGCTTTTAAAGGGTTGAAAAACAAAACCATTTATTCCTTTTCAATCATAGCCTTTGCGGCCTCATTTTTAATGGTGTCAAATCTCTTCTTTCCGGTAGGAACCTTTATGAATGAGCGCTTTATTTTTATGCCTTCTTTATTTTGGAGCCTTGCTATTTCGGCTTTGTTGATTTCAATAGTGCAAAAAAACAACACGTACAAGTTTGTTAAGCCTTCAATATGGATTATTGTCCTCTATTTACTATTATTTTTTACATATAAAACCATTGCAAGAAACCAAGCATGGAAAGACGATTTAACCCTTTTTACTACTGATGTAAAAACCTCGGTAAACGGTGCCAAAAGCAACTGTTCGGCAGGTGGAAAACTTTGGGAATACGGAAAAACACTCAAAGATACGGCTCAGCAAAAAGTACAGTTCAATTTGTCCGAAATTTATCTAAGAAAGGCAGTTAAAATCCATCCAACCTATTCGGATGCTTGGTTGCTATTAGGTAACGTGCTTTTTGACAATAAAAAAAACCTAGAAGAATCTGTGCAATGTTATTTAAATGTCATTCAATGGAATCCGAACAACGAAAATGCTTGGCAAAACATGGATATTGTGTTGCAAAATAGCAGCAATAAAGAGCTTCAACTCAACTATTATCTAAAAGCCAATGCTTTGAATCAATCCCGATATTTGGTGAATTATCGGTTGGGGGTTTTATATGGTCGATATTTTGGCGATTTAAACAAAAGCATCCAATATTTAAGTCAAGCCACCAAACTGGATCCAACCAAAGCCGAAGCATTCAAAGATTTAGGAACCGCCTTTGGAATATCAGGAAATACCAAAGAAGCATACACTGCATTCAAAAAAGCGGTAGCCATTGATTCTACTGATGTACAAACCTTAACCAATTTGGTGTTTGCAAGTCAACAACTTGGATTAGCGGTTGAAGCACAGGAATATTTGAAGCAGATGGAGATGATAAAGAAAAAGAAGGATAAATAGAGTAACAATCAATATGATATAACTTAAAGATGACATTTGGAGTAGATAAACAGACTAAGGTTGATTTAAATATATTTGCTCAATCGAAAGAGGATTTTTCGGTTTTTGACCTTTTTAACCATACGGAAACAAAGGGAGGAAAAGATGTATTAGAAAAATTAATGGATAACCCATTATCAAATTTAACCGAAATAAATAATCGGGTTGCTGCTATTAAATTCATTTCCAATCATAAAATCCAATTAGTTTTTGACAAAGAAAGATTGGATTTTATAGAGTACTATTTAAACCTTAATACAAAAATACTGCACAATAACTTTGTCGATTCGGCATTTTCTTGGTTTAAAAACCAATTAAAGCCAAGCAATGATTACTATATAATTTCACGAGGACTGGAATATTTTAACCTCTATGTCCAAAGTTTTTCATTATTTACCCAAACACTAAACCAAAAAGATATACCTGAATTTTTCGAAAAGGTTTTGCAAGCTTTTGAGGAATTTGAAAGTATTTCAGAGCTCAAATCCTTTTCAAAACTCAATCACAAAAAAATATCATTTCGCCAATTAGGTCGCTACGACTGCATTTTACGAAAAAAGGAAAAGGAAAAGATAAAAACACTTCTTAACCTCACTTATCAAATGGATGCATTAATATCTGTATCCAAAGCATTAATTGCTAATAAGTTATCTTTTTCGATAGTTAAGGAATCAGCAATCCCCCAAATAGAGATCGAAGGTTTTTTTCATCCATTTTTAGAAAATCCCGTTTTGAATACCATTCGGATGGATAGCAGTAGTAACTTGTGTTTTGTTACAGGAGCTAACATGGCGGGAAAATCCACTTTTTTAAAATCGGTTGGTTTGTGTATGTACCTTTCTCATATTGGGTTTCCGGTTCCCGCTAAAACAATGAAAACCACTCTGTTTAATGGATTATTTTCAATAATAAATATTGCTGATAATATTAAATTAGGTTATAGTCATTATTTTAGTGAAGTAAAAAGAGTTAAAAAAATCGCATTAATGATAAAAGAAAAAAAGCGGGTCTTTGTAATATTTGATGAGCTTTTTAGAGGTACCAATGTTAGAGATGCTTATGATGCTTCATTATTAATTACAAGTGGATTTATTAAAATTAAAGCATCCATGTTTTTTATTTCTACCCATATTGTAGAAATAGGCCAAGAATTAGAAAAACAGGAAGGAACTATGTTTAAGTGTTTTTCTGCACAATTACAAGATGGAATCCCAATTTATGATTATAAATTGCTGGATGGAATATCATCCGAACGATTAGGATTGGCAATAGTTAAAAACGAAGAAATAATGGAAATAATTGATGAAATTGTAAATGAATCACAATTGAATCCTTCCTTAACCACAAAGTTATAAAGACATTAATGTAAGTTCTTTTTGAAGTTCTTCAGTCCTTTCTTTCGACAGACAACCTGCAAACCGTTCTGAAAGTCTTTGTTTGGCAGGAGAGGTTTTGTTTTCAATAATCCTTAGAATATGCATACTCTCCAAATTGTGAAGTAACAATAATGCTATATCGTTCTTTAGAATAACTGCTCTTTAATTTAGTTAATTTGGTTCATTTAAAGCCAAATTTAAATTCAATTCAGGAACAAACTCGTTTGTTCCTATTGTTAACTTTAGTATTTTTGGATAATTGACTATGAATGATCTTCAATGTACATCATCATTTTCAATATTAGGATTAACAAAAAGGGTGTTAATTAATTGTAAGCAGCAAATTCATTATCAATTATCGGGGAGATTGTACCTTGAAAGAAAACAAAATATTACATTGTTTCCATATAAGGAGAATGTATTCTAAGCTATTCATTGCCTTTGTGTTAGTTTTTTTTCTTAGTCAGTATTCGGCCAAGGGACAAATTACTTTTATTATTGAATCGGTGCCAAATTCAACCCCCGAAGATGATTCCATTTTTATTTGCGGAACATTCAATAATTGGGAAGTAAATAATAGTAATTATTGGTTGCACAAACAGTTGAATGGTAAATATGCCATTACAATCCCTATTTTTCAAAAGCAATTTGAGTATAAATTCACACGCGGAAGTTGGATGAAGGTGGAAACCAATAAAAAAAACGAATACCTTCCCAATCGCATTTATTCACCAGAGGATGGACCCCAAGTTGAAATAAGGATTAGCAATTGGCAAGATTTGGGAGGTGCTAAAAATTTCAAATATATTGTTTTGTATTTCTTTGCTCTGGCTTTTTATGGATTGGCCTTGTTCCTAGTTCTCGTTCGGATTGAAAAAAAAGACCCGATTCGGATGGGAGCGGTCATCCTAATCAATTCCTTGCTAATTATAATGCTCTTAGGATGCGTGGTTTATTACCAATCAAATTTAATTTGGCAATCATATTTGGGAATGTCAAGTCAGCTCTTGCTTTTTATGTGGGGACCTTTATTTTGGTTTTTTACAAAGTCATTCAAAAAAAAGGAACCCAGGTTTATATGGGTAATTCATTTTTTTCCTGCAATCATTATTTTTCTGGTTACAATTTTTAAATTATCCAACGCATCGGCATTTATGTTTTTGATACGCGATTTGAATCCATATATCTCAGTTGGCGATGCAATTACTTACGGCTTGGCCATTATTTTGATCTTAATCTATCATATTGCAATATTTTCCCTACTCGATTTTCAGCTTAAAAGAGAGGAAAAAGGTTTTATTGAACAGCAATTCATGCATACCGTTTTTATAATAAGTTCAATTGCCTTTTTGGCCTTCATACTCAATTTTATTAACCTGTTGATTGACAATAAAGTATGGATGATATCTAACTTTAATGTGGTTTATCTTGTTATATCAACCATAATTTATTTCGAGTTCTATTACGTATGGAAATATCCTGAACTATTAAGGGATAAGGGTAATCCATCGAGCCTAACTGACCTTGAACTACATCACCAGTTGATTGAGTTTATGATAACCCGAAAACCTTTCAAGGAGCCGGAACTCAATATTACTGAGCTTTCAGAAATGATTGGTACAAAACCGCATATTCTATCCAAGGTGATTAATGAGGCATATCAAAAGAATTTTCGTGATTTTATTAATGAATACCGGGTTAAAGAATTCATTGTGCTGGTAGCTACCGATGAATATAAAAACTATACTTTCCTGGCATTGGCGCACGAAGTGGGATTCAATTCCAAATCCACTTTTAACCTGGCATTTAAAAAAATGACAAGTTATTCGCCAAGCGACTATCTTCGAAAATATCTACATATTGAAAAAGAAAGTTGATATAAAAGAGTGTCCTAAAATAAAAATAGGAATACTATTCCCATTAACTATTCGACCTATTTTCTAAAATCAGTCGCTTTTTATAGGAACTTATCCGAACTTTCACCTAACATTTACTAACTAAAACTAACATAACAATGAAAAAATTTAACATGAAATTTAAAGCAGGAATGGCGGTATTGTTCATGGCCATTTTTATTGGTAACACTTTTGCACAAAACGATGTTATGATGCAGGCATTTTATTGGAATGTACCTGCTGATGCAGTAAACAAAAACGGTACATGGTACACCAATTTATCGGGTAAAATGACTGAATTAAAAACAGCAGGTTTTACCTCATTGTGGTCGCCTCCACCATCGAAAGGAAATTGGGGGATAGAGGATGTTGGCTATGGTATATACGACCAATACGATTTAGGTTATTATAACCAAAAAGGTTCTACCGAAACACGTTACGGTAGTAAAGCTGAATTAACAAGTTTCCTTAGTTCGGCACATTCTACAGCGAATGGACCAAGAATAGATGTATATGCCGATATTGTTTTAAACCACACGTATGGTAATTTCTCTGATGCCAGTGGAATCCAGAATGAAGAACCAAATCCTGGACTTAAAGCCTATGTAAGAACCGAAAAAGCTCTTTCGTACCAAACCAGCGATATAAAATGGGTTATACCCAATGCTACTGCCGGCGACTATTATATTCAAATTAAAGGGTACAACGTGAACTGGACTTGGGCTGTTGGCGAAAGAGGCTATAATGTAAATGTTAACTGGCTTAATTCAGCAGAAACTGATCCTGCACAGTGGGAATCGGAGCCAAACAACGGTGGCGGGCAATTCAATTTAATTACAAGTGGAGTTACCAAACGGGCCCATGCCGATTACAGTGGCGATATTGACGAGTATAAAATTACTTTAACAGCAACCAAAACCATTGTAATTAAGTTAACAGCAATGCGTGAAAATGGTACAAATTGGGAGTGGGCCGATCAACTAAGGGGATACTACCCGGTTAGTGTTTGGTATAATGGATCCAATTTAGCCCTAACCACTTTGGAAGCCCGTACACCAACCAAAACAACTTATCCTACCCATTTGGCCGGCGAAGGTACCTTTCAGTGGGGTTGGGCCGATTATCATCCGGTAGATGCCAACGACTGGCTTGGTGGCGACGATGGTACTGACAACATTATTCCTAACCAACGATGGTTTGGCAACGATTTTAACACTTACAGTACAACAGTTCAAACCCGCATGAATGCTTGGGGTACGTGGTTAACCAATACTATTGGTTTTGATGGTTACCGTTTGGATTTTGTAAGAGGGTTCCAGATTGCTTATGTTTCAAGTTGGATTAATAACCTGCCAAAAATTGGTGGAACAACCCAAAGATGGATTGTTGGGGAGTATTGGACAGAAAACAGGCTACGATTAAAACAATGGATTGATGGAAATGCGGCTCTTGGAACAACTGTAAATGTGTTCGATTTCCCGTTAAGGGCTAAACTTAAAGACCTATGCAATGGAAATCAAAGTTCATTTAACATGGCCTGGCTCAACCATGCAGGTATGGTAAGGGCTGACGATGGAAACGCGGTATCAGGAACCCGTGTAAGCACGTTCCTCGACAACCATGACAATGCCAAGAATTCGGCCCAATGGGTTACCAAAGATTGGAAATTAGGTTATGCCTACATTTTAACCCACGAAGGCCGTCCATGCGTGTTTTACAACCATTTTTACAGCGTGGCAGAGCAAGATTGGGAAAACGGCCATCCGGAAATTTCAGTTACTCCTCCGGTGGCATTAAAATCTGATATCAAACAATTGATGTATGTCCGCAAAACATATTTAGGTGGTGGATTGGTGGTATTATCCGAAGTAGGCAATCCATATCCATCGGGCGATACCTATAATGTATATGTCGCTCGTAGGCAAGGAAACGGCACCAAAAGCGGGGCAATTGTAGTCCTTAATAATAACGACTCTCAAATAAAAGGCCTTTGGGTAAATACGTATGCAACTGGCTATGCAACATGGGCAGGTAAGGTATTAAAGAATGCTTTTACAGGTGCTACGGTAACTGTGCAAGCCGATGGACGTGTTTGGGTTCAAGCACCTGCACGTGGTTATTCAGCTTATGTTTTATCAACGGAATATGTAGCCATACCAGCAGCAAACAAGAGCGGTTCCATTGCTGATGGCGATGTTCAGATTATTGATAATAAGAATATGTTGTCAAAGAATGATGCAATAGCCGAACTTGCTGTATCAATATATCCGAACCCAACCAACGGCCGTGCTAATATGGAAATTAATTTGCCACAAAACTCTTTTGTTAGTGTTGAATTAACCAATATTGCAGGACAAATTGTAAAAACGGTTTACAACGGCAATTTATCTGAAGGACATAATGATATTGAACTTGATTTAAATGCCATGAAACCGGGTGTATATTTCTGTACTACATCGGTAAACGGTAAGTTTAATGTTACAAAACTATTTGTAAAATAATGTAGCGTACTTTTTAGCCATTTTTCTTAAAGAGCCTGTCAGTATTGCTTGCTAGACAGGCTCTTTTTTTAAGGTTAGCGGTTAGACGAGGAAAAAGCTGTGGAAAATTATAATGACTTCAGGCATAATGGAACACCTATATGGTGCAGGCTTTGACAGAGCAACCGCATTTAAGAACTGAAATTTGAAATTCCTATTTTCGGCGCATGAATTCTGCATAATTCCAATTATTCTATAATGCTTGCGCCGATTTTATACCGCAAATTCATATACCCCGGCTTATGCTTCGACAGGCTCAGCAACCAGCCGGGGCTATTCATATTAAACCCGCCGCGGCGGGTTTTTAAATGCGGTTACCCTGCAGGCTTTGAGTTATTTTATAAATTACAAAAATTTTATTCCTTGCGGAAATAATCGAGTAGGAGGAAAATAAAATAGTTTTCCTCCTATTTTATTCTCCGACCTCTCACACCACCGTACGTACCGTTCGGTATACGGCGGTTTCCTAATTTACACTACGAACTTTGCCGTAGTAG
>JBAYKX010000015.1:0-101175 GCA_041664345.1 Salinivirgaceae bacterium | reverse complement strand
TATTAACATTCTGACACTTGGGACTTTTTCAGTAGCCTCGATTTTAAACCCGCGGCTTTACTATTTTTAATAATTTAAAATTAGTGTAACGAATGTTCTTTTAACACATCATCGGAATGCAAAAGAATGTCAATATACTGAGCTCTTCGATAGGCAAATGGACTACGGATATTCGATTTTGATATTTTACCACGGAATTCGGAGAGTGTTTTAAAGTTTTTCTCTTTCATCCATCCTTCCAATTCTTCCAAGGCTTTTGTTATTGCCCCAAAACCATTCTTATAAATGTCACTTACCATTTGAATGGAATCGGCCCCGGCTAAAATCATCTTGGTTACATCGGTTCCGGTAAATATGCCGCGGCTGGTGCAAATATTGGCTTTTAAATGGCCATAAGCCAAACCGGTATAGCGCAAAGGCAGTCGGTTATCCTCTTCGTGGCTGAATTTGTATTTGAAAACCAGTTTCAGGTTTTTGGTATCAATATCGGGCTGGAACAAGCTGTTGAACATTACAACGGCCTTAACTCCAACGGCATCAAGTCTGTGAATAAAATTCAAAGGATTGGTATAAAAGGGACTCAATTTCACAGCAACAGGAATTTTCAACGCCTTCACAACTTCTTTGGCAATGCTGATTTGCTCTTCAATAATAACCCCTTCCTCCATGTTAAAATCGTATGGCACGTGATAAAAATTGAGTTCAAGGCCATCAACACCCGTTTGTTCAATTTCTTTGGCCCAAACTACCCATGTTTCGCGGTTTACACAATTCAAACTGCCAAAAACAGGGATGCTAAGACCTTGTTTTATTTTTTTTAGGTTCATTAAAAACTCTTTGGGCCCGGCATGGTCCATTTCAGGGAATAGTGTGGTCATTTCGGCATTCCGTTCATTGTAGGCTTCCATTTGCATGTCCATTTCATAACTTTCCAACTGGATCTGCTCCTCGAACAACGATTTGTAAACAATTGCCGCTGCACCCGCTTCTTCAATAGCTTTGGCATTTTTTAAATCGGTAATGAGATTGTTTGCCCCAACGATAATCGGGTTTTTTAGTCCAATCCCCATGTAAGTGGTCTTTAGGTTTGCCATAACTTGTCCTCCGTTTGTTTTGGTTAATATGATATAGTTTTTACACTCTTTATTCGATTGTCAGATTATTATTTGGTTGAATTGCTAAATTGCTAAAGTGTTAAATTGCAAATTGTTAATTGCTAATTGTTAATTGCTAATTGTTAATTGACAAACTCCTTCTTCAATTGTTCCACCCATTTAGCTATTCTTGGTTTTACCAAACGTGCCTGATTCTCAAAATCGAGAGCCAATCCGCAAAAATTTTTACCACGCACGGCTTTACTACTTTCAAATTCATAACCATCAGTGGAAACGAAGCCAATCAATTTACCTCCTCTTTCTTCAATTAAATTTGCCAATAATCCAATCGCATCCACATAATTTTCGGGATACCCCTTCTGGTCTCCGGCTCCATATAAGGCAAAGGTTTTACCATTCAAATCTAACTCTTCTAAATCAGGTAAAAACTCATCCCAATAATTGGGTAATTCTCCATCAAACCAGGTTGGTACTCCTAAAATGTATTTTTCGAAAGCCATAAATTTCTTTACATTAATTTCTTCTACATTTACTTCTTCCAGCACACCACCAAATTCTTCCTGAATTAATTTAGCTGCTCTGGATGTTTTTTGAGTATTGAAACTGTATAATAATGCTAACTTTTTCATTTTAAAATTAATCGTTCAAAAATTTAACAATAAAAATGTGTTTTTGTTTTGTAAAAAAGAGAAACAAACTCCTTGAATTAATATTCAATTAAATCGGTTGCTGCTGCATATATTTTATCCGCATTGGGTAAAATGGCTTTTTCAAGAATGCGGTTAAAACCTACAGGGGTAAATGTGGAACCAACCCTTTTAACCGGACCATCTAGCCATTCAAAAGCTTTTTCGGTAATAATTGCAGCCACTTCGCCACCAAAACCTCCAAAAACTTTGTCTTCATGCACTACCAGTACTTTTCCGGTTTTCTTAACCGATTCAAGTATAGTTTCCACATCAAGCGGAACTATTGAACGCAAGTCAATTACTTCTGCGTGAATTCCTTTCTCTTCTTCCAATTTCTTTGCCACCTCCATACACATGTGGGTGGTATTGCCATAAGTTACAATGGTTAAGTCAGTTCCCTGTTTACGGATGCGTGCTTTTCCAAAGGGTACTTCATAATCATCTGGAAAGGCAGCAGAGGAAATAGGATCGTTATACAAAGCTTTAGGTTCCAAAAACAACGTCATTCCTCGCGAACGTAAACTGCTGCGCATCAATCCGGCAGCATCATCGGCATACGATGGATAAACGATACGAACTCCGGGAATTGATGCCAGCGCCCCTTCAATATTTTGCGAATGGTATAAACCGCCCCCAATATATCCACCCGATGCCAAACGGATAGTCACATTTGGGGTAAATTGTCCATTCGAGCGCCAGTAATCATGGCTTGAATCAACATATTGTTCCATGGCAGGCCAAAAATAGTCGGCAAACTCGGCACCTTCCACAACAATCCTTATTTTATCGCTGAAGCGGCTCATACCATTGGCAGTCCCCGTGATAAAATCTTCAGCAATGGGTGCATTAAAAATCCGCTCTATTCCAAATTCCTGCTGCATCCCTTTCGACACATTAAAAATTCCGCCCTTTTCTTTATTGGCAATATCTTGTCCCCATAAAAAGGTATCGGGATTCAACCGAAATTCTGCTTTCATGGTTTCATTAATTCCTTCAATTAGCTTCTTGTTTTCTCCTTGGTAATCATCCAAACCATCCGGATATTTATCAGCAGAATAAGGAGCCGGGGAAACAAAATCAAAAATAGTGGCTGGATCCGGATCCGGAGCAGCCATAGCCTCTTTGTGGGCTTTTTTTACTTCTTCTTTAACCTGACTTTCAATTTCAACCAATTCCTGTTCCGTGAATCGTTCATATCGAATCAACAACCTGCGATATTTTGCCAATGGGTCGTAATCCTGAACATAATTACGCTCCTCTTCATCGCGGTACAATTCATGCCGGTCGGAATTAGAATGTGAATGCATCCGCACACAATTAGCCTGAACAATAGCCGGCATCTGGTTATCCAAAATCCATTGTTTTGCCTCTTCCATTGTATTCATCGAATCAAACACATCTTTGCCATTGCAATGATAAATTTTCAGGTTTTTCATCCCGGTAAAATTATTAGCCACTTTCCGGTTAGCAGTTTGATCCTTTTTTGGAACCGAAATACCGTAACCGTTATCCTGAAATACAAAAAGTACAGGAAGTTTTTCGGTTGATGCCCCGTTAATGGCTTCATAAACATACCCTTCCGATACCGAAGATTCACCTTGAGAACTGATGCTGATTCCTTTATGGTTGTATTTTTTCATACCGCGGGCAACGCCCACAGCATGTAAAGTATGGTTTCCGGTGCTCGACGATACATTGTGTATATTCCATTCCGGTTTTGCAAAGTGATTGCTCATGTGCCGGCCTCCACCAGCCACATCGGTGGCTTTCGATATTCCATTCAGGATGGTCTCGGTAGCTGTTAAACCATCCGAAATAGCGGTCAACATATCGCGGTAATAAGGAAAAAGATGATCGGTTTCTTTGTTAAATATCTGACCAATAGCCAGCTGAATTCCATCATGGCCAGCAAAAGGTGCATGATACGACCAACCAATGGCCTGTTTTAAATAATTAGGTGCTTTATTATCAATTGCCCGCCCCAGTGTCATTAAATGAAACCATTTACGCAAAGTTTCTTTATCTGTTTTTTTTATATGATACTTATTGTTTCCTGACATTATATTTGACTTTTAAGTGTTATACTTTTTTTTTTTGACTTTTTATTTTGAATTATGTCCAGTTAAGCTTCCCGTTTGGTATCAAATGCTTCCAGATAATCGGCAATTTTGCGCAAAAACATACCTCCAAGCATTCCATCAACTACCCTATGATCGTAGGACAAGGATAGGAACATTTTATGCCGGATAGCAATCATATCGCCAGTAGGAGCTTCTATAACTGCTGGTTTCTTTTCAATACTTCCGGTTGCTAAAATGGCTACTTCGGGTTGATTAATAATGGGAGTTCCCATTACATTCTTAAAGGAACCAAAATTGGTTATGGTAAACGTGCCACCGCTTATTTCATCGGGAGTAAGCTTATTGTTTCTGGCGGCTTCTGCCATTCGGTTTATTTCACTAGCTAAACCACTCAAATTCAATTTATCGGTGTTTTTAATTACCGGAACAATTAAATTTCCTGATGGCAATGCCACTGCCAAACCCACATTGATTGCTTTTTTAAGCACAATCCGTTCACCATCAACTTGTGAATTTACCATCGGATAATCGCGCAATGCTTTGGCTACTGCTTCTGCGAAAATGGGCATAAAAGTAAGTTTGGTTTTTTCGCGTTTTTCAAACGAATCTTTCACTCTATTTCGCCATAACACCACGTTAGTCATATCCACTTCAACCATTGTAGTAACATGGGGCGAAACCCGCACACTATTCACCATATACTGAGCAATGAGTTTCCGCATGCGATCCATCTCTATTATTTCATCGCCAGGCAAAATGTTAATCGCTACCAATGGCTTTTCAGAAATAGGAGCTGAACTCAAATTACTTTTTTCGTTCGCATTTGTAATTTTTTTTGAGCCCCTGTTTTGCAAATAACCCAAAATATCATTTTTTGATACTCTTCCTTCTCTTCCGCTTCCGCTGATACTTGTCAATTCCTCTAAAGTAAGGTTTTCCTTTTGGGCAATGTTTTTTACCAGAGGTGAGAAAAATTTACCGGTTTCATTATTCAGAGCATCCAAAGAATTTACCAGATTAACGGTTTTAGTTTCACTAGCTGGAGCCACAGGCAAATTGTCGGTGCCTTTTTTTTCCGGTTCTGGGTTACTGTTATCTCCTTCATTCGTTTCAATAATTGCAATTACTTCACCAACCGGAACTAAAGAATTCACGGGATAACGGATTTCAATTATTTTGCCTTCAACAGGCGATGGCAGCTCAGAATCTACCTTATCGGTGGCAATTTCCAGTAAATTATCATCCTCTTCAACGTTATTTCCCACACCAACCATCCATTTGGTAATAGTGGCTTCCTGTACGCTTTCACCAAGCTTGGGCATTTTTAACTCAAATCTTGCCATTATTATATTTTTTTTATATACAAATCAATTAGCGCTTATGAAACGTTTTTAGTTTTTTTTTGTTTAACGAAATTTTTCTATTTTCTCACAATGTTTATTTTTATTAAAGTAAATTTTGAGGTGTTGGATATTTAAATTGCAAATTTTCATTATTTTCTGAAATTGAAAAATATCGATCGCCGTGTGTGAGGACTCCCCGCGATATGGTGCGGACCCCAATGGCTAAGCGAAGATAATTAAGCGTTTTATAGCTAAGCAGGTGGGCTTGTGGGTATAAAGCGTTAAATTCGAAAATCGTGGTGATTGTTACTTACAATTATAATATTTTTTGGTGTTCGTAAAAACGCCTTTGGCTAAGTTGGTTCTTTTCATCTAGGAACGCAGTGAAACCTTCATGAATACTATTAAAATAAAGTACATATAAATAAAAGAACAAAGAAAAAAATATTAGTTGTGCCCAAGTTTAATTTCAGTGAAAGTTAAATTTGTGGCTTGAATGTAATCTAAATAATTATTCCTTACTTTTTCCATGATGAAAAAGTAACAACCCCGAGGCCTCGGGACTAGACAAAACAATGGTTCCGCCCACCCGCAGTTTTGTCAGGCCACCGCACCATTCTTATCGAGCATTTGCACAAGATAGCAATCCTGAAATTGGATATGGGAAATATTTGGAAAGAAGATAGATATGTGCAGCACCTCAAAAAAGGAATTAACCAAAATCAATCATTTAGGATGCACGTTTCAACTATTTGTTTATCTTTGCTTTATAACAAATAAAAAATACATTGGAAATCAATGTCATTAGTTTGAATGTTCCTTTTCCGGCCAATTATGGCGGGGTTATCGATATTTTTTACAAAATAAAAGCATTATCCGATGCCGGCATTCGGGTACACCTTCATTTTTTTGATTATGGAAGAGGGCCACAACCGGAACTGGAACGAATTACAGCATCGGTTAGGTATTACCCTCGGAAAACATCAATAAGCAGGTCGTTTAGTAAAAAACCTTACATTGTCAATTCACGATGTGATGTTGAACTATTGGAAAGCCTTAAAACTAATGATTTTCCGATACTCTTTGAAGGTCTGCATACAACCTATTACCTGAACCATCCTTCACTTCAACAGCGGATTAAGATAGTCAGAACCCACAACATTGAACACGATTATTATCGGCTTTTGGCAGTTCATGAAAAATCACTAGTTAAAAAGTTTTACTATCAAACCGAAGCTCACCGACTTCAAAAATATGAGTCCATTTTAATACAGGCTACGGCTATTGCTTCTATATCGCCCAATGACACCCGCTATTTTGCCTCAAAATATGGAAAAACTTTTTATTTGCCTCCGTTCCACCCAAATACCGAGGTAAAATGTTCTATTGGTTCCAGTAATTTTGCGCTTTATCATGGCGATTTGTCGGTTCGCGAAAACATTGAAGCGGTTTTATTCCTAATGCGCACCTTTAAAAATGAAAATTTGAATTTGATTTTTGCAGGAAGAAACCCATCGGATGAAATCCTCAAAACTTTAAAAGATTCAAAGCACTTTTCGGTAGTGGCCAATCCTACACACAAAGAAATGAACACGCTGTTGGCTGATGCCCACATCCACATTTTGTCAACTTTTCAACCAACCGGTATAAAACTCAAGCTCATAACTTCGTTGTTTGAAGGTCGTCATTGCTTAGTGAATTCTGCAATGGTCAATGGTACTGGTTTGGAGCAGCTTTGCCATATTGCCAATACCCCAAAAGAATTCATTGAAAAGGCAAATAAAATCCGTTCGCTGCCTTTCGAAGATAAGGATTTGATTGTTAGGAAAGAGGTGCTTTCAAGGCATTTTAATAATGCCAGGAATGCCGAATTGCTAATAAACGAAATTGAACAGTTGGAGGTATTGGCGAAATGAGTTTATAAGATGATGTGGGTAATGCTAAGAGTGAACCATTCAACCGTCAATCCTTAAAAATTAATCTCTGCAAATAAAAGGTTATCTTTGCTATAAAGATTGAAGAATGAAATTTAAAATACTTACATCAGAATTGCTTTCAGCATACACAAAAATTGTAGGTGAGTCGCCTTTATCCCAACTGGATAAGGTGGAAAAGATTGAATTACCAGTTGATTATTTCCAATTTTACAAATCAGTTTCATCAGTTTATTCATCAAAAATAGAAGGAGAGGATATTGACTTTGATAGTTATTTTAAACATAAATTTTTAAAGGTTAAATTTAAACCTGATTATACTCGTAAGGCAGATGATTTATATGCAGCATATGATTTTATTGACAATCAGAATTTATGTTTAGAAAATGTTCAAAAAGCACATGCTATTCTAAGTTCAAAGCTTTTACCCAAAAGTCAGCTGGGAATAGTTAGAACAAATTTAATGTTTGTAATAAACAGTGATGATAGGATTGAATATGTTGCTTCAAGTCCTGATATTGTGAAAAATGAATTGGAGAAATTATTCCATGATATAAACTTATTATTGAAAAAAGACCTAAACCCATTTGAGGTTTTTTATTATGCTTCCCTAATACATTTGGTTTTTGTAAAAATTCATCCATTTCAAGATGGAAATGGTCGAACAGCAAGATTGATTGAAAAATGGTTTTTAATTGAAAAAATTGGACAAAAGGCGACCTCAGTTCAGTTAGAAAAGAATTATTATAAAAATCTGATTAATTATTATGCAAATATTAAAAAACTTGGATTAGAATATGACTTTCTTGATTATAGTAAAAGCCTCGATTTTTTATTAATGACCATTCAAGGAATCCTAAATAAATAACAGAAAGCACTAATCTACACCGCATAAAGCAACACCCCTCATTTCCCGCTTTGAGCAAAATTCCCCTTTTTAGAATAATACCGGCACCAACTGCAGAGCCCGCATTCATGGCACTTCGGTTTCCGGGCCACGCAAACATACCTTCCATGTAAAATAAGCCGGTGGTGTGCAATGGAAAGCAACGATTCGGGAAAGTACCGGACTAATTGTTTTTCTGTTTCCAGCGGATTCTTTGCATTGGTTGACAATCCAATACGGGCGGCAACCCGGAATACATGCGTATCAACCGCTAATGCAGGTTTATCAAACACAACGGATGCAATAACATTGGCCGTTTTCCGTCCAACCCCGGGAAGCTTTTGCAACATTTCTATATCGCTCGGAACCGTTCCGTTGAAATCGTTTACCAGCATTTGTGCCATCCCCGAAAGGTGCTTTGCCTTGTTGTTCGGATAAGTACAAGAGCGGATTAAATCAAAAATATCGTCAACCGGTGCCATAGCCATGGCATATACATCGGGATACTTGCTGAACAAAACGGGTGTTATCAAATTCACCCTTTTATCGGTGCATTGAGCCGACAAAATTACGGAAACCAGTAATTCATAAGGGGATGCATAATGCAGTTCGGTTTCTGCAATGGGCCTGTTTTGCTGAAACCAAGCTATCACCTTTTCAAATCGTTCCTTTTTACTGATCATATTTAAGTGCATTTCTTTCATTAAGATAAAATCCTGATCGGGATTTAAGATGAATAGCCCCGGCTGGTTGCTGAGCCTGTCGAAGCATAAGCCGGGGTAAGAGAATTTGCGGAATAAAATCGGCGCAAGCACTTCCGTTTAATTGAAATTTTGTTGAATTCATGCGCCGAAAATGGGTATTTAAAATTGAAACTCTTTAAAGCTATTTCTTTATTATGGGACAGCCCAAATTGGCCGGTTCAAAAAAAAAGCTTACCAGAGTTACCTGATAAGCTTTTAATGATTTCTGAAATTAAATGATGCTTTTCTTTGCTATTTCTTCCAACATGGCCGTGGTAACCGATTTTGGTCTCTCTAAAGGATAATATAGAGCCCGGTCCCAAATAATATTAGACAAAACACCTAATGCACGTCCTACTCCAAAAAGAACAGTATAAAAATCATACTCTTTGATTCCATAATGCCATTGTAAAACACCTGATTGGGCATCTACGTTTGGCCATACATTTTTAGCTTTGCCGTGTTCCTCCAAAATTGGAGGTACTACATTGAATAGCATGTTGGTGTATTTGAAAATCTGATCGTTTGGCAAATATTTCAAACTGAATTCCCGGAAAGCATCATACCGGGGATCAGTTTTCCGAAGTACGGCATGTCCAAATCCGGGGATTACTTTTCCGCTTTTTAATGTATCCCAAACAAATTTTTTCATTAATTCCTCGGTAGGTTCTACGCCATCCAATTTATTGATAACATCGTTTAACCAGCGTAATACTTCTTGGGTAGCTAAACCGTGCAACGGCCCTGCTAGTGCATTTAATCCAGCTGATAGCGAATAATAGGCATCCGATAAGGTGGAAGCAACTAAGTGAGTCGCATAGGCAGAGGCATTTCCCGATTCATGGTCGGAATGTAGGATGAAATACAAACGGGCTACATCATCATAAGGCTTTTCAATTCCCATCATGTGAGCAAAGTTGGCTCCTATATCAACGGTATAATTGGGTGCAATTAAGGTATCGTTGCGGTATTTCATCCGATAAATATAAGCAGCTATGGATGGTAATTTTGCCATAATTTCAACGGCATCGTCATACATTGGCTTCCAATAGTCGTGTTTGCTCATTCCATGGGAATATTCCCTAGAAAATTTTGACTCACGCTGCATGGCTAAAATAGCTATCGAAAACATAGTCATTGGATGCGTATCTCTTGGAATACGACGAAGCAAATCAATTACGTACTGTGGAATAATCTTTTTTGTATTGAATTCATTTCTTACAGCTAAAGCCTCTTCCTGGGTTGGTATTTCACCACTAATTAATAACCACCAAAAAGATTCGATGCTTGGGTATTCATTCCCAGCATCTTTTGGCAATTTCTGCAATACTTCGGGTATTGTAAAACCACGAAACCGAATTCCTTCCATAGGATCAAGATAGGAAATGTCGGTCACTAACATTTTTACATCACGGCCTCCTCCAATTGCCTGACCAATATTTACCTCTCCAATTTTCACTTCGGAATGTTCCTTAAAAGCTTTGCCGTTCTCGGGCGGTGCTCTTCAATCTTTTCTGCTAATCTATCTTTTAGTAGTGACATAATACATTTTTTTCAAGTGAATAACTATTTTTTCTGTTCTCTTATAGGTATATTGTTATTTTACTTATGAACAACGTGTTATAAATTATTAATTAGAGCCGTTCCAAATTCACTGCACTTCAGCAAGGTGGCTCCTTCCATTTGGCGGTGAAAATCGTAGGTAACCGTCTTTTTAAGGATGGTTTTCTCTAACGATTTTACAATCAAATCAGCTGCTTCTTGCCAACCCAAATACTCAAACATCATAACACCGGATAGAATAACCGAACCCGGATTAACTTTGTCCTGATTTGCATATTTGGGAGCTGTGCCATGTGTGGCTTCAAATATAGCATGTCCGGTTATGTAATTAATGTTTGCACCCGGAGCAATTCCAATTCCACCAACAATGGCGGCTAAGGCATCCGAAATATAATCGCCATTCAAATTCAAAGTCGCAATCACGGAATATTCAGCCGGACGGGTCAAAATCTGCTGCAGGAAAGCATCTGCAATTACATCTTTAATAATTATCTGATGACCATCTTTTTCAATAATTTGGTAGGACCCTCCTTCGAAATCCTTAGCTCCAAATTCCGATTTTGCTAATTGATACCCGTAATCGCGGAATGCACCTTCAGTAAATTTCATGATATTGCCCTTGTGTACCAAGGTTACCGACGGTTTTTTGTTATCCAAGGCATATTGAATGGCAGCCCTTACCAAACGCTCCGTACCTTCTTTTGAAACTGGTTTAATCCCAATGGAGGATGATTCCGGGAAACGGATTTTTTTAACGCCCATTTCCTCAATTAAAAATTTCCTCACTTTTTCAACTTCGGTGGTACCATTCATCCATTCAATACCGGCATAAATGTCTTCGGTGTTTTCGCGGAAGATTACCATATCCGTAGTGGTTGGATCCTTTACGGGCGATGGAACTCCCGCAAAATACCGAACCGGACGCAAACAAGTATATAAATCAAGTACTTGTCGTAACGCCACATTTAACGATCGGATACCTCCTCCAATGGGAGTGGTTAAAGGCCCTTTTATGGCAACTAGATATTCTTTAATCGCGTCAAGTGTTTCATTGGGCAACCATTCACCGGTTGCATTAAATGCTTTTTCACCGGCTAATACTTCTTTCCATTCAATTTTTTTGGTACCCTTATATGCTTTTTCAACTGCGGCATCCAATACTCTTACTGATGCCGCCCAAATATCGGCTCCGGTGCCATCCCCTTCAATGAACGGGATAATTGGATGATTTGGGACATTTAGTTTACCATTTTTAATAGTTATCTTTTCTGCTGTCATACTCTTTTATTTATTCTGTTTTTTAATTACGTTTAATGCACTACCGGCTTTGAACCATTCAATTTGGGCTTGATTGTATGTATGGTTCAATAAAATGTTTTCAAAAGTGCCATCGCTGTGTTTAATTTTTAATGTTAGCTGTTTATTAGGAGCAAATTGGGTAAGTCCAATAATATCAAAGGAATCATTTTCTCTAATTTTTTGATAATCCTCTTTATTATCAAAGGTAATAGCCAACATACCTTGTTTTTTCAAGTTTGTTTCATGAATTCGGGCAAAGGATTTAACCAAAACTGCTTTAACACCAAGATTTCTCGGTTCCATGGCAGCATGTTCGCGCGATGAACCTTCACCATAGTTTTCATCTCCTATCACTAAAGTACTTCCCCCTGACGCTTTAATAAATCGTGCTAAATCGGGAACTTTCATGTATTCGCCGGTTGTTACATCCAAAACACTATTCGTTTTATCGGTAAAAGCATTTACAGCACCAATTAGCATATTATTTGAAATATTATCGAGGTGTCCTCTATATTTGAGCCATGGTCCAGCCATACTTATATGATCAGTAGTACATTTCCCTTTGGCTTTAATTAAAAGCTTTAAACCCGAAAAGTCTTTTCCATCCCATTCTTCAAATGGTTCAAGCAATTGCAACCGTTCGCTGCAAGCATCTACTTTTATAGTTACTAATTTACTATCTTCTGGTGGAGCCAAATAACCAGGGTCTTTTACATCAAACCCTTTAATAGGCAATTCTTCACCATTAGGTTCAGCCAATTTAACTTTCTCTCCTTTTTTATTTATCAACGTATCCTTAACGGGATTAAAAGTCAATGAACCAGCAATGGCAAAGGCGGTAACTAGTTCAGGCGATGCTACAAAACTGTGAGTATTGGCATTTCCATCGTTCCGTTTTGAAAAATTTCGGTTGAATGAAGTAACAATGCTGTTTCTGCGTTCAGGATCATCGGTATGACGGGTCCACTGTCCAATACAAGGCCCGCAGGCATTGGCCATTATCAAACCGCCAATCGATTTGAAATCGTTCAACAGGCCGTCACGTTCCGTGGTATAACGTATTAGCTCCGAACCCGGGGTTACAATAAATTCAGCTTTCACTTCCAATTGTTTTTCACTCGCTTGTCTGGCCACGGAAGCGGCACGTGTCATATCTTCGTACGAGGAGTTGGTACACGAACCTATCAACCCAACCTCCATTGCTTCGGGATAGTTATTCTTCTTAATAAAAGTGGCAAATTCTGAAAGTGGAGTAGCTAAATCGGGAGTAAATGGTCCATTAATATAGGGCTCTAATGTTGAAAGATCAATTTCCAACAACGAATCATAATACTTTTCTGGGTTTTCCATTACCTCTATATCTGCTCTAAGTTCCATTTTAAGCGCATCGGCAAGCTTGGCCACTTCTTTCCTTCCGGTAGTTTTCAAATAAACCGACATTTTATCATCATAAGCGAATATCGAAGTGGTGGCTCCTATTTCAGCACCCATGTTGCAAATGGTACCTTTACCAGTAGCTGATAAGGAATCAGCTCCTTCTCCAAAATATTCAACAATATAGCCAGTTCCACCTTTTACAGTGAGTAATCCGGCTACTTTTAAAATAATATCTTTGGCTGATGCCCATCCGTTGAGTTTACCGGTAAGCTTTATTCCAATAAGTTTTGGCATTTTTAGTTCCCATGGCATTCCAACCATTACATCAACAGCATCCGCCCCACCAACACCTATAGCTATCATTCCTAAACCACCGGCATTTACGGTATGCGAGTCGGTGCCAATCATCATTCCACCAGGGAAAGCATAGTTTTCCAATATTACCTGATGAATGATACCGGCTCCCGGTTTCCAGAATCCAATGCCGTATTTTGCCGAAACTGTGGTCAAAAAATCATATACTTCGTTGTTCTGTTTGAGTGCTTCCGATAAATCTTCAGATGCCCCTAAATCAGCTTGTATCAAGTGATCGCAATGAACAGTACTCGGTACTTCGGTTCGGCTTTTACCGGCATTCATGAACTGCAACAAGGCCATTTGAGCAGTGGCATCTTGCATCGCTACCCTATCAGGATTGAATAATACATATTCTTTACCCCGTTCAAATTGTTTGTGTTCGGCTTCAGGGTTTAGATGTGCATATAAAATTTTTTCACTCAACGTTAAAGGCCTTCCAAGCAATTTCCTTGTTTGAATTACTTTATTAGCATAATCAGAGTAGAATTTTTCAATAATATTCAAATCAAAAGCATAAATTTTATTTTTTAAGTAATTATTTAAAAGATATATTTATTAATAATTGTTTTCAGAACAGTATTTTTCGAAAATTTCAATCATCTCAAAAAGAATGATAAATATCATATTTTCAGCGAAAATAACTAAAAACGTATTAAATGAAAATTAATTATCATTTAATGAATCAGTATTTAAATTATTAAAACTAAATACTAACATTTTAAAATATTTCTTTAGTTAAAGTCACTAGAATCGGTTTTAAATATAGTTAATATGTAACTATTTCTATATTTAAATCTGTTATTTTTCTCAATTATTTTTTTTTTGATAGGTTACTTTTTTTCACTTTTATCCATATCTATCCGCATTTTACACTATCCTGCATTATCAAAACTGTAGAAATAACCGTTAATTAAACTTTTTATAAGTAAACTCATTGTAAATCAAATAATAAAATTACCTTTGCATGCTGTTTTTCAGGGTAAGAAAAACAAAGTGTTATAAGGATTCATTTCAGGTTATTCTTGGCTGCGTGGCCGTCTAATTTTGTCCTTTCAGCACTTAAGTTAATTTAAACCTCCGTGCTGAAAGTAGAATGGTTTTTTGGACGGAACATATAATAAATAATGACTACATTTAATGAAATGGGCCTCTCACCTGAGATTTACAAGGCCATCGATGAATTGGGTTTCGTAAATCCTACACCAATTCAAGAAAAAACAATCCCTGCCATCTTAAGTTCCGGAACCGATTTAATCGCTTTGGCGCAAACTGGTACAGGAAAAACCGCTGGTTTTGGCTTGCCAATTATTCAGCAAATTGATACAAACAGCAAAAGTACTCAGGCATTGATACTTTGCCCTACAAGGGAACTCTGTTTGCAAATCACCAGCGATTTCGAAAAGTATTCAAAATACACCAAAGGCCTTTCGGTTTTAGCGGTGTATGGCGGGGCAAGTATTGTTCCCCAAATGAAATCGCTGCGCGACGGTGCACAAGTGGTTGTAGGTACTCCCGGTAGAACGCTGGATTTAATCAACCGCAAGGTCTTAAAAGTGAACAGTATTCAATGGATGGTTCTTGATGAGGCCGACGAAATGCTGAATATGGGCTTTAAGGATGAATTGGATGGAATATTGGCTCTGACCCCCGATACCAAACAGACGCTGCTTTTTTCTGCCACTATGCCTCAGGGTGTTCGGCAAATTGCCAATAACTATATGAATAAACCCGAAGAAATATCAGTCGGGAAGAAGAATTCAGGTGCTGATAATGTGCAACACCATTATTATATGGCCAAAGCATCAGATCGCTACCAGGTTTTGAAAAGGTTAGCTGACATTAACCCAAATATTTATGGTATCGTTTTTTGCCGTACCCGCATGGAAACCAAAGAAGTAGCCGATCATTTAATCCAGGATGGATACAATGCCGATGCTCTGCATGGCGATCTTTCGCAATCGCAACGCGATTACGTGATGCAACGGTTCCGAAACGGAAGTCTTCAGCTCCTTATTGCTACCGACGTGGCAGCCCGCGGACTCGATGTAACCGATTTGACCCATATTATCAACTACAACATGCCTGATGATTTAGAGGTTTATATACATCGCAGCGGTAGAACCGGTAGAGCTGGAAAAAGCGGTGTTTCTATAACCATTATTCACTCTCGTGAAAGCCGTAAAATAAAAGACCTGGAGCGGTTGGTAGGCAAAAAGTTTGAACACAAATTGATACCCGGTGGCCGCGAGATTTGCGAAAAAAGGCTTTTAAAACTGATTGATACCATGGAGCAAGTGGTTGTGGATGATTCACAAATCAACTCATTCCTACCTGTAATCCTAAAGAAACTGGAAAACCTGGATAGGACTGAACTCATCAAGCGTTTTGTTTCAGTTGAATTCAACCATTATCTGGAATATTACAAAAATGCTGAAGATTTGAATGTGGTTAAAGATGGAGTATCCTTTAGGGAAGCTGGCGAAAAACGTCAATCGAGAGGCGGGTTTAGTAGGTTCTTTATCAACATGGGTACCAAAGAAAATTTGAATGCTGCTAGTTTAATAGGCATTATCAATGACTTGACTAACACCCGTGATATTGAGATTGGAAAAATTGATATTTTGCGCAAATTTTCATTCTTTGAAGTTGATAACAAGCACGAAAGCTTGATTTTGAATTCATTGAATAATGCAAAACTGGGTGAAGTGACCCTTGAGGTTCAACTTTCGAAACCGGAAAGTACGGCTCCAAAACAAGATGGATACAGAAAAGATAGGAGTTACGGCGACCGGAGTTCCAGCTCTAGAAGTTCCGGAGATAGAAGCGGTTCAGGTTACAGAGGTTCTAACGAAAGAAGTTATAGTGATAGGAGTTCAAGCAGCAGAAGTTATGGTGATAGAAAGACTGGCTCACGGGAACCTAAAGAAGGTGGATACAAGGACCGGCCATACCGGGAAAATAAACCCCGCGATGACCAACGTTCCGGTGGACAAAGCCAAAGTCGGACATTAAGGCCTAGAAGATAATTGCTGAAAAGGGTTGAAATTTTATGATTTCAACCCTTTTTAATTTCACTAAAATCCGCAAGTCATTTGGTAAATCGTTGAATGTCACGGGGTGACTCAATTTGACGAAAAAAATGGGAAACAATTGTTGTTTAATTAGTCCCCCCTTGACTTGTGGTAATAAGGCTATCTTACTTTTGCCTATTCCCAATATCCGCAAGTGAGGGTGTGACTTTTTAATTATCCGCGACTTAATTAATGTATAAAACGATATTAAAACGGAGAGTCACGCCCTCTCTCACAATTAATTAGTAGTTTATCTGCGGATTTAAGGTATTCCTGAAATCCCTTCCCATTGTTCCATTTTAATACATGTACCTCCTATTTATATACCGGACGGCTCCTGTTTCGATTTTCTGATTTGTTTTTTTCTGTTGGTCAATAAATAATCAACAAATAAAACCATTGTTATCACTAATAAAACATAGCCCATAATTCATCCTCCTATTATTAAGTTATTAAGTGTTTTGTAATTGCAATAAATATATTTACCTATTTATGCCTTTCAAAAATAGATTCTTTCAAAGCTTTGTAAAAGTTAATTAAGTCAATAATTTTACTTAATTAAGGATTAAATTTATACTTAATTAGAAATTAAGCTAAACTTAATTGTTTCACAAATACACTTAATAATATTTCCTTAATTCACTCAATTCATTTAACTTTGATTCCTTAAAATTCAATATGGCTGGAATCTTTTCATTTATAAAACAACCAAGCATCTTGCTTTTAGAGACTTCAGTATTTTTAATTCCTGGAATTGAAAAAGCAATTGCCTTATTTTACGATAGCTCCAGCCAACAAGTCTTATGTAAAGAACTTCAAAACAATTCGACAAACTCAACTATCAATGACTTCTTTATAAGTGAACCTGTCCAAGTTCAGAAAATGCGGAATAAAAAGTTCCAGTGGCAATGGATGTCTGTAAGCCAACTCCCATTTGAAGCTGTTAATAATCAAGTGAAGCAGCTTACTATTTTTGACGAGTTACAAAATATAGTTCTTTGCCTTGGATTCAACAATCCGTTGGATGGACATGCTGACTTACTATTTCTTTATCTAAACCGGAACAACAGTTGTTTTGGAGTATCTGACAGTAATAGCAGTCTTACAACCAATGAAAAATCAATAATTGGATCGTTGGTTTTTAATAGTTTGAATTGGGTTTTGCAACAAAAATTAACCGATAGCCAGACGTTAATTTCCATGAATCAAAAGATGCAGTATTTACAAGTTGAAAATAAAGAACTCAACGACGAATTGGGAAAAATTAAGCTTTTATACGGACAAAGTTTGGTTGCAATGTGTCGCCAGTATTTAGCCGATATAGAAACTCAGCACAACGTCCGGTTTGATTTTGATGCTGGAGCCATTCAGAAAATTGTTTCTTATGTGGGGAATAGCGATCAATTGATTGCAGCTATTGAATACTCAGCAAAATTGGCCATCAACCTTAATTTCGGTAACCCACAGTCCACCATTGTTTTAAAATCATGGGAACTTGAATTCGAAAACCCCAAGCTAAGTGTAGCCACCAATACACAACACTCAGTGAACGAACGGTATTTAAAAACGATTCATTTGCTCGACAAATTGGAAAGTGCAGCCTGCTTGGTTTCAAATAGCAAGCAGCGGTTAACCGGCGAAAATGTAGGTAATGCTTGCCCCTCGCCCATTTCAGCCCCTGCAATTACCGATGCCCTTAAAAATCACCAGAAAAAAGTACTGCATTTAATGGAAGAATTTCCTGATAAATGGATGACTATTCGTAACGAATTCCGCCCGATTAAGAATATACTGCTGAATCAACAGGTTGGATAGTTATTTAAGATGTTAGAATTGTATTTTAGAGGTAATTGGTTACTGGTTTCTGGTTATTGGTTGCTTGTTTCTAACTTCATGCTTCTGACTTCTAACTTCATGCTTCTGACTTCTAACTTCATGCTTCTGACTTCTGACTTCCGACTTCGGTCTTCTAACTTCTATTATCTAACTTCTATCTCACCTTCCATCACAATTGCAAAATTGTAGCTTTTGGGCGTTGACATTTAATCAATCATGCCTACCTTTAAGTTGTAAAATGAACTTAGTGAACAAACAGAGCCCATATAAAAAATTATACCGACGATGGCTTATCTTACAAGCACGAAATAAAAGAGAGCAAATAATTGGTTTGAATAAAAAAATGGAAATGCACATCCAATGGATGGCTATTTTATTCTTTGTTGGCATTATAGCTATAGCCATAATTGGAATCCCAACGCTTCTTTCTTGGATTCAAATAAGCCGGATTTATATTATTTGGGCCATTATTTTTAGCCTTATCCCTCATCGAATGCTTCCTAAAATATATAGTGTCAGAAAAGAACTTAAGATTTTGCTCGCAGTTTGCGCTCTTGCTCCAGTTTTTACAGCACTTGTATTAGTTCTCAATTTTGCTGTGGTTCTCAATGTATCCGATGAAAAATATAAGGTTGAAAGTTATAACGTATATTATTCTGACCACTTAATTGAAGTCAACTTGGAAAACAATATTTTTGAAAATCAAACAGAAATCAGGCGTTTCTCAACCGATAAATTTCCTTTTGAACCCGATTCTGCTTCATATAGAATCAAAACAGGATTATTTGGTTTTAAAGTAGCCACGCATCCTCGGTTAATTGAACTAAAGAATGATTGAATTTTCTTTTTTTGCAACCAGTGAGCGGGTAACCTGCCATCCGGCAAACAAGGAATAATCCATAAGAACCATCAATCGCTTTCGGAATCAGTTTGACCATTCAATTTTTCATTACAAAATTAAAGTCTCACTGAATTAAAGATTGAAGGATAAAATCCTATTTTTGTCAAGGATTGTATTTTTTATTCTGGTTCTCATGCACTGGTTAAGGAAAGATACAATGTTTTTATAACAATGGAAAAGTTAAACTAAACGAATTAATTAAATCAATCCACTATGAAAAGTTTTCTAATAATTACTTTCTTTTTTATTCTTGTTACAAGCGTTGCTCAACCTTTACAATGGAATAAATCTAAGTATTTTACTGTAATGAATTACAATGTTGAAAACCTATTTGATACAGTTGCTAACAGCAAAATTGATGATTTTTTACCGGAATCGGCAAAAAATTGGAATACTGAAAAATATAATAAAAAACTAGAGAATATTGCACAGGTAATTGCCTCAATCCATGCGGAAGAACTGCCCGAAATAGTTGGAATGATTGAATTAGAGAATATTCAGGTTTTAAAGGATTTAGTAAAACTGCCAATTCTTAAAAAAGCAAATTACATCCCATTACTTATCGAAGGCCCTGATGCTAGAGGAATTGATTGTGGTTTAATATACCGACCTGATGCTTTTAAGTATATTTTGCATAAAGCCATACCCGTTTATTTTAATAATTCTGAGGAACGGCGTACCCGTGATATTCTTTATGTTAAAGGATTAGTAAAAAAAGATACCGTTCATATTTTTGTTAACCACTGGTCCTCGCGCAGAGGTGGTCAAGACGATTCGGAGGTTAAACGGGTAACATGTGCTGAAGTTTTAAAAGTTCAGGTTGATTCCATCGTATCACTCAATAAAACCAGTAAAATTGTGATTATGGGCGATTTTAACGATGAACCATCTAACAAAAGTTTACATCAAGCATTAAACGCTGGTTTGCCAAACGATACCTGCTTATTGACGAATATTTTATATGAAAAACATCTTCAAGGATTGGGCAGTTATTATTTCAAAGGGAAATACAACATGTTAGACAATTTAATAGTTACCCGTTCATTATATCCTCAAAATAAGGGTTTTCGGTTATTTACTGAAACCGGGTTCATCCACACTCCTGAATTCTTGAATTATACCCAAAAAAATGGAGATAAAGCACCCAATAGAACCTATGGTGGCGACAAGTATTTTGGAGGATATAGCGACCATTATCCGGTTTATGCTGTGTTTTATGAAAAATAAGTCCTAAAAAAATGGATCTTATAATAAAAGCCCCTTTTCAACCCACAGGTGATCAACCTCAGGCAATTGAAAAGCTTGTTCAGGGAATCAATCAACAGATGCCATGCCAAACTCTGTTGGGTGTAACTGGTTCGGGTAAAACGTTCACCATTGCCAACGTGCTTCAGCAACTGAAACGTCCGGCATTGATTTTAAGTCATAACAAAACCTTGGCAGCTCAGTTGTATTCTGAGTTTAAAGAGTTTTTTCCGGATAATGCCGTAGAATATTTTGTTTCTTATTACGATTATTACCAACCGGAAGCATACCTCCCAGTTACTAATACTTATATTGAGAAGGATTTGAGTATTAACCAGGAAATTGAAAAGCTTAGGCTAAGAACAACCTCCTCCATTCTTTCCGGAAGGCGCGATGTTATTGTGGTTTCATCGGTTTCCTGTTTGTATGGTATCGGGAATCCGGCCGATTTTCATGAGAATAGCATTTCCATTAAAATTGGCGATGAACCCGGTAGAAACCAATTCCTCCGGAAACTGGTTGATGCCCTTTATAGCAGGAATGAAGTGGAATTCAACCGCGGAAATTTTCGGGTAAAAGGCGATACAGTGGATGTTTTTTTAGCTTATGGAGATATCGCTTACCGGGTTATTTTCTGGGGTGATGTAATTGAAGAAATATATTCCTTTGACCCGGTTAATGGCCACACCATTGAGAAAATGGAACAAACCCTGATTTATCCGGCCAATATTTTCGTAACTACCCAATCGCGGATTCAACAGGCAATTCGCCAAATTCAGGATGATTTAGTTAAGCAGATAGAATATTTTAAAAGTATTGGGAAGCCTTACGAGGCAAAGCGCATCGATGAACGGGTCAACTACGACTTGGAAATGATTCGTGAATTGGGTTATTGTCCGGGGATTGAAAATTATTCCCGATATTTTGATGGCCGCGATCAAGGTACACGCCCTTTCTGCCTGCTCGATTATTTTCCTTCCGATTTTATCACCATCATTGACGAAAGCCACGTAACCATTCCACAGATAAGGGCTATGTATGGTGGCGACCGTTCCCGAAAGGAAAATTTGGTGGAATATGGATTCCGACTGCCTGCAGCTCTCGACAATCGTCCTTTACGATTTGAAGAGTTTGACGAGCTTACCGGACAAACAATTTATGTAAGTGCCACTCCTGCCGATTATGAGTTAGATAAATGCGGTGGCATAATTACCGAGCAAGTCATCCGCCCTACTGGATTATTAGATCCCATTATTGAAGTGCGACCAAGTTTGAACCAGATTGACGATTTGATTAAAGAGATCAACCTGCGTATAGGGAAAGATGAACGCATTTTAGTTACTACTTTGACAAAAAGGATGGCTGAAGAACTGAACAAGTATTTGCTTAAATTAAAAATCAAAAGCAATTACATCCACAGCGATGTAGATACCTTGGATAGAGTTGAAATACTGGAAAACCTCCGAAAAGGATTGTTCGATGTACTTGTTGGAGTAAACCTATTGCGCGAAGGGTTAGATTTACCTGAAGTGTCGCTTGTTGCCATTTTAGATGCTGATAAAGAAGGTTTTCTACGCTCTGAACGTTCTTTGACACAAACCTCTGGCAGGGCTGCACGGAATGTAAATGGAAAAGTAATTATGTATGCCGATAAAATGACTGGCTCAATGCAACGGACTATTGATGAAACCAATCGGCGAAGGATAAAGCAATTGAAATACAATGAAGATAATGATATTACACCTCAGTCAATTGTAAAGTCGCAACGTAGTATGGTAAGTAAAGAGTTTGAGCAAAAAGTGAATCCTAAGGCATACAGTGGAAAGGAAAATATTGATATAGCTGCCGACCCAATAATTGCCTACATGAGCAAAGATGCGCTTTTAAAGACTATTGAAAAAACCAAAAAGCAAATGGAACAGGCAGCTGGTAAACTTGATTTTATTGAAGCGGCGCGATTGCGAGATGAAATGTTTGAACTACAGAAACTCCTTCAAACCAAGTGAATAAAAGAAAAAAGCGGCATTTGCCGCTTTTTTTTATCCTAAATATGTTTTTAACAACTTACTTCTCGATGTGTGACGTAACCTACGTATAGCTTTTTCTTTAATTTGGCGGACACGCTCTCGGGTCAATCCAAATTTTTCGCCTATCTCCTCTAAAGTCATTTCCTGACAAGCAATACCAAAGAACAACCGGATGATATCGCGCTCCCTTTCAGTTAACGTAGCTAAGGCACGCTCTATTTCACGGCTCAACGATTCATACATCAGCTTGGTATCGGCAATTGGGGAATCTTTGTTTTCAAGCACATCCAACAAGCTATTGTCTTCACCTTCAACAAATGGTGCATCTACCGAAATATGACGGCCTGAAACCCTTAAGGTGTCAATTACTTTATCTTTAGGTAAATCAAGGGCACCAGCCAATTCTTCTGGCGAAGGGGTGCGCTCGTTTTCCTGTTCAAATTTTGAATACGCTTTGTTAATTTTGTTCAATGAACCCACTTGATTCAGCGGCAAACGCACAATTCTTGATTGTTCGGCTAACGCTTGCAAGATAGACTGCCTAATCCACCACACCGCATACGATATAAATTTAAAACCACGGGTTTCATCAAATTTTTCAGCAGCTTTAATCAAACCTAAGTTTCCTTCATTAATTAAATCAGGTAAACTCAATCCTTGATTTTGGTATTGTTTTGCCACAGATACAACAAATCGAAGATTGGCTTTGGTAAGCTTTTCCAATGCAATCCTATCACCTTTTCTGATTCGCTGCGCTAACTCAACCTCCTCTTCAACGGTAATCAACTCTTCTTTTCCAATCTCTTGCAAATACTTATCAAGCGAAGCGCTTTCACGATTCGTGATTGACTTGGTGATTTTTAATTGTCTCATTTTAAATTCTTTCTTTTGCCAATTTATTAATTTACCCTATTCTCAAAACAAAAACCTGGCCATAAACTACTTGACAGCCAGGTTATTTAATATCATTTACCTTGTTTTTCATCCTTCCCTCTCAGATATTGTTTCTTACAAATCGTAGCATTTTACGGATTTTTATTCAAAAGGGTTACAAAAGTAATTAAAATATTCGAAAATTAAATACCAAATGCATAATAAGCTGAAATACCATTAGGATAAATGCCTTCAATATATATTCCACCTTGCAAATTATCAAATATTAGGCGGAAATCCTGCAAATCATAAATCGACGTTCTGTTAACTGACGTTATAATAAAGCCTTCTTTAATTCCTGCCGATTTAAATTTCCCTTCTGAAATGGAAATTATAAGTACTCCCCCTTTCAATCGAAGTTTTGAGGCTTCTAATGATGATAGCGTTCTAAATTTAGCACCATGTATTTCAAACGTCTCATCACCTTTTACAACATCCGTTTTACCTTCAATATTGCGTAAAGTAAGCAACATTGTTTTTTCTTTTCCTGACCTGATAACGGTTACTTCTATCTGATCACCTGGTCGGTATTGTCCAATTTGCTCCTGTAACTCTGAAGTACTGTTTACCGGAATATCTTTTATTTTAAGAATCACATCACCTCCTTTAATTCCTGCATCTTTGGCAGCTCCACCTTCCGAAACATCACTTACGTAAACTCCTTTGGTAGCTGTTATGCCATTTTGTTTTGCCACAGGTGAAGTAACATCAGCAATACTTACGCCAATGAATGCCCGTTGAACAGCTCCAAATTCTAATAAATCATTGACTATCTTTTGAGCAATTTTTTGAGGAACAGCAAATGAATATCCCGAAAAAGAACCCGTAGGACTTGCTATGGCTGTATTTATACCAATTAATTTACCATCGGTATCAACAAGAGCTCCACCGCTATTTCCCGGATTCACCGCAGCATCGGTTTGTATGAATGCCTCAATGGCAGCACTCTTATTTAAAATATTAATGCTGCGTGCTTTAGCACTAACAATACCGGCCGTAACAGTGGAAGCTAAATTAAATGGATTTCCTACTGCTAAAACCCATTCTCCAACTTTTAAATTATCGGAGTTGCCCCAATCAAGATATGGAAAACTGGATCCATCAATTTTTAACAATGCAATGTCTGTCGTTCCATCAGCTCCAATAACTTTTGCTGTAAACGTCCGTTTATCGTTTAATGTTACTTCCAAAATTTCAGCACCTTCAATTACATGGTTATTTGTGACAATATATCCATCATTTGAGATTATTACTCCGCTTCCTGCAGATACAATAGGTATAGGTTCTGATTGATAATTCGGTTTTCCAAATAAAAAATTGTAAAAAGGGTTTTCATACTCTGAATATTGGCTTCGAACCTTTACATGCACCACTGCATGCACAGTTTTCTCAGCGGCATAAGTAAAATCGAGGTTACTTGAATAAGGAGGTAACGTTTGGCTTACCTTTTGGCTTACCGCAGAAATTGGTTCACTTTGGATGATATTCTCTTTATTAAAAAATATCAAGTACCCGAAAAGGGTAACGGTTCCTCCTAAGACGGCTGCAATAGTTAATCCTAATATTTTTTTCATAATTCGTTTTAATTTTAATTTATTGAGTACAAATTTAAATTTATTGATTCCTTGTTACGATTATTAACGCTTTAATTATTTAATTAGAAGGGTAAATTGAATTCAATTACACAAACGCAATAATAATTTTTTTTGTTGTACTTTTTCTTATCTTTAACACAATTTTAACCTATTAATATTTTCATCTGAATGCTTCATTCAATTTCATTTCATAAGTATCATGGAACTGGAAACGATTTTATTATAATAAATGGTTTCAATTTAAATGTTTCACTAACTGAATCTGAGATTCAACAAATGTGCCATAGACGCTTTGGAATTGGAGCTGATGGCCTTATTATTTTGCGCGATTTGGAAGGTTTTGATTTTTATATGGATTTTTACAATTCAGATGGAAAGCCTGGAAGCATGTGCGGCAATGGTGGTCGGTGCATTGTAGCATTTGCCCACGATTTGGGTTTAATAAAACATAAAACACGATTTAAAGCCCCTGATGGAGCTCATGAAGCCATTTTTCACCATCATGACAAAATTACACTCAAAATGGCCAATGTTACGAATATTGAGAAACATGAAATGGGAATGTTCATGAATACAGGGTCACCTCATTTGGTTTTATTTAAAGATACCTTGGACTTTGATGTTTGTTCAAAAGGAAGAGAAATACGGAATAATGCAAAGTATAAAAAAGAAGGTACCAATGTAAATTTTGTTTTAGCCAACCAAAAACAGCCACTCATTTATACTTATGAGCGCGGTGTTGAAGATGAAACCTATGCCTGCGGAACAGGAGCCGTAGCATCTGCATTGGCATTGAATGCATTAAAAAACATGGAATCTCCCATTCATTTAAAGGCAAAAGGGGGTTCTCTAACTGTTTATTTTAACGCTCTTGGTGAGGCAAATTATACTGATATTTGGCTGGAAGGTCCCGCCAAAAAAATATTTTCAGGAACATTTTTTAATGAATAATAGAATATTAATTATATTTGATAATAAGAAAGAAAGCCTTATATTTATTTATCCAAAAGGGATTACAAAATAGATGAATAGTCAGAAAACAAAAAATAGCTTTGCATTCAGGTTATTTGAAGGAATGCAAAAGGAGAACCTGAGTTATATTTATCGCGGTGTGTTTAGTCAAAACATTACGGATGGTATCCTTTCATTAACGGAATCAAATCTTGATAAGCAAGGGGAAGATTCAAAGACTAAAAAGAGGGTTTTTACTATTATGGTAGAAGGGTTACAGAATATAACC
This sequence comes from Salinivirgaceae bacterium, assembly GCA_041664345.1. Taxonomy (GTDB): domain Bacteria; phylum Bacteroidota; class Bacteroidia; order Bacteroidales; family SZUA-534; genus GWE2-40-63. The sequence goes on along the minus strand of JBAYKX010000015.1, from coordinate 74,940 downwards.
CGGCATCAGGAAACTGAAGATGAAGCCTATGTAAATGAAACGGGTATATTTATTATTCAGGATGTGAATAGTAGATATTACATTACTACCGGTAATCCAATTCTAAAGAAAAACATTCCAAACCTGACAGCTCAGCTAAATAAGATAAATAGTCTGGACGAAGAAGAATTGAAGCAATACTATAAAAATGTTCTTAACGATAACATTATTTCCAATAAAGGGGGTGCTGGTTTGGGTTTAATTGAGATGGCCAGAAAATCAGGAAATAAATTAGTATTTGATTTTGTTGACTTGAATGAGAATTATTCTTATTTCTATTTGAATACAGAAATTTCGCAAAATACCGGCAATAATTTGTCTTCGATTCAACAAGGAACCGAAACCCTCAAAAGCGTTAAAGAGATACACCGGATTTTAAACGAAGAGGATATTGTACTTATCTTTAATGGTATATTTAATCAGGACAGCCTGCTAAATCTTTTATCCATTATGGAAAGCCAAATGATGGAGCATAATTTAAATTTGAAAAAAAAGGTGTTCAATATAATGGTTGAAATGCTTCAAAACATTGTAAAGCATGGAGCAAATGCAAAAATTAGTGGCCAGAACCCAGGAATATTTTTTATTAATCAGAATAAAGAGAGTTATCAATTAAATACAGGCAATTATATAAATCTTTCTGAGGTAGATGAATTAAAAAGAAAGATAGCTTATGTGAATTCATTATCAGTAGATGATTTGAATGATTTTTATGAGAAAAGCCTTTTTAATTTTCAAATTGATAGTAGTAAAGAGGCCGGACTGGGACTTATTGAGCTCCGGTTAAAAACTAATAGAATAATTAGCTACGAAATAACCGATTTTAACGAAGAATTTAGTTTTTTTGTTCTTCAAACAGTTGTAGATTAATTTTCATGGAAAAACTATTTTTTGATCATACTGAAGATACTCCTAAAGTTTTGCTAGATGCAGATAATAGAGAATTTTTAATTGAAGGACGTTCATTGCCAGAAAATGCGGTAGAATTCTATTTACCGATACTGAATTGGCTAAATGATTATAGTAAAATTCCAAATGCAAGTATCGCTTTTAAATTTAAACTCGAATACTTCAATACCGCATCTGCAAAACAAATAACAAAGCTACTTATTTTGTTACAGCAAATTTCCGAGAAAATATCCGTAAAAATTAATTGGCACTATTACCGCGAAGATGCGGATATAATGGCATCGGGAATTAGGTTTGCAAAGCTGATAAAAGCCAAAATTGAATTGATTCCTTACGATGATTAATGACTTTGGATCAATTTTAATAAGGTGACTGTATTATTAAACTTTGATTCTTGCCCCTATTACCAAAACATCATCAATTTGCCTACTGGCACCTTTCCAATGATTATATTCCTGCTCTAAGCGCATTTTATGACTGTTAAATGGAAAGTTTTGGAGTGTTTGTAGATATTCAATAAATCGGGGAGCCATGTATTTTTGATTATTAACCACTCCAAATTGGTCTTGATAACCATCGGAAAACATATAAATAGTGGTTTCAATTGTTAGAGGTATAGTATGTGTGTTAAATGATACATCACTAATACCTACGTTGCCGCCAATACTGAAAATGTCACCTTCAATTACCCGTGCTTTATTTTCTTGTATTATGCATGCTGAATGGTTTGCCAATGCAATTTGAAGGACTTTATTCTTTTTATCAAAGCAGCAAAACGTTATGTCCATACCATCTTCGCTAAAGCTTTCTTTTTCCTTGTTATCTTGATTTAATGTTAAAATAACTTTTTTATTTAATTGACTGAGTATTTCTGAAGGTTCAAAAATCTTTTTTTCATTTACAATTTCATTCAAAAGGGTGTTGCCTATCATACTCATAAATGCCCCGGGTACACCATGTCCAGTGCAATCAATGGCTGCAATAAAGACTTTATCGCCTTGGCGTGAGTGCCAGTAAAAATCTCCACTTACAATATCTCTGGGTTTATAAAACACAAACGATTCAGGTAAATCTTCTTTCATCTTCTCTTCATAAGGTAGAATTGCTTCCTGAATGTGACTGGCATAATTTATACTGTCTAAGATTTGTTTGTTTTTTTTCTCTATTTCGATATTCAGTTGCTTAAGTTTAGCATTTGCCAGTTTTTTTTGTCTCATCTGTAAATAAATAAGAAACGAAAAAATGCAAACAAATATAAATATTGAAATTAGAAAATAACGAAGCCTTCGCTCTGCTTTACTTTTAACTTCGTGCTGTTTGATAGTTAATTCTTGAACCGCTTTTTCACTGTTCAATAAATTTATTTCTAATTCTTTCTCCCGGGTAATTAGTTCAACTTCTTTAAGTGTATCTTTTGTTTTATTTAACACTTGCTGAGTTTCATATTTCTCTGCTTCAACTTGTAGAATTTTATCCTGACTCAGTCTTTGTTGCTCATCGAAAGTTTTTTGTTGAAGGTGCTTGTCAATAGAAGAATATAATTCAAAGTACTCCATGGCTTTTTCTTTCTCACCTTTTTTGTCGAAACTCTGATACAACGATCCATAAAAAGAACGCATGAGCTTTAATTGATTCATGTTTTTGCTCATTTCAAGCCCTTGAGTAGCATATTCAATAGCTTCATTGTATTGTCCATTACTATTAAGTGCCAATACCAAATTGCTTAAACATTCGGCCATTTTTTGATTGTCACCCTTTACTTTTAATAGATCCAAGCTCTTTTTAAAAAACTCAATGGATTTATCATATCTTTCCATATCAGAGTAAACAAAAGCCAAATTATCTAATATTTTTTGCTCGCCTGAAGTGTTTCCCATGTCTTGGTTTATGGTAAGAACTTCTTCAAAACCAGCTATGGCTTCTTGGTAAAAAAAGTATTCCCAATATAAATAAGCTATTTTATTCAAATAGGTTGCTGCAGCATTATCATTGCCTACGTTTCTGTTCTTTATTGCGTTTACTTTAAAATTGTCTATCTGAATTTTAACATCATCGGGTAATTGTTTTTTTTGTCCCATAGCCTGATTTATTGTAATGGAAAAAAACAAGGCAACAAAAAATAAAGCAATTTGATGTTTGATTCGATTTTCTTTCTTTTTCATAGTAATTACCTGTTAGTTGCTCTTTGGTTTTAAAATAAAGATATGCAGTTAAAGTACAAATTAAAAACAATTTAAATTATGACAATATGCATATAGGTGAAAAAGGTTAAGCAATTTTAAATCCAACTACTAATACATCATCAATTTGCTCTAAATCACCCTTCCAAGCGTTAAAGAACTGATTTAATGCTACTTCTCTTTTATCAATGTCAACAAATTCTAGGCTTTGAAGTATTTCTTTGAACTTTGAATACTTGAGTTTTTTTCCATTATTTCCTCCAAATTGGTCAGGAAAACCGTCCGAAAAAATATAAATAGAATCGCCTGATTTTAATTCAATTTTGTGGGTTGTAAATGGAATAGAGCCGAATTCATGTATCCCAATCGGCATTTTATCGGCCTTAAGTTCAATTAATTCATTTTCACGGATTAAATAGAGGGAATTATTAGCACCTGAATACTCCAAGGTATTATCAACAATATCTATAATGCAAACAGCAATATCCATTCCATCGCGTGAATATTCTATGTTGTTGGATATTTCCTGATGAAGCGATGTTATTACCCGTTCGCGTAATTGTTCCAGAATTTGCGATGAATTGGTGATATCGTTTTTATTTATTATTTCGTTTAAAAAAGCCGTACCTAACATGCTCATCATAGCACCAGAAATGCCGTGGCCAGTGCAATCAGCAACTGCAATAACCGTTTTAAAGCGGTTTTGCGAAATCCAATAAAAATCGCCACTTACAATATCTTTAGGCCTGTTTAATATAAAATGATTTGGAAGCAGCTGATTGATGAGATCCGCAGGTGGTAAAAGAGCCTGTTGTATGCGACGTGCATACATTAAATTGTCCCTAATTTCTTCTTGTTGTTTTAATGCAACGTCGCGTTGAGCCTGAATTTCCTCATTTTGTTGCTCAATTTGATCGCGTTGTGCGGTCATTTCTTCATTTTGTGCCAGTAGTTCTTCATTTTTTTGCCGTATTTCATTTAATACAGTGGCTAACTCTTTTTTTTGTAATTCGCTTTGATATAATATTTTTTGTAGCTTAATATGGTTTATGCTTGACTTCTTAAAGGCTTTCTCCAGTTCAGCATTTCTTAATTCAATTTCATGTCGTTGTTTTTCATAATCAATATAATTTAGACTAATTCGATTTTTTTTAGAGTTAGTTGGAGAAACAAGTTCTTTAAGTTTTTTTCGAAAAGAGATTCGATTTGGAATTATGCGCAATCTTGATTTTATGGGTGGATTAAGCGTATTCTGTTTAATTATTGATAATTGATTCTTTATGGATACTTGCAATACCCAGTTGTAATTGGCCTCTAATTCGGAATCACTTCTTATATCATTAAACCGATGTCCATTAATAGATTTACTATTGATGGGATTACTATTAGCCGATGTCCAAAGAATTATATATAAAGGAATTGAATTTTGTTGATTTGTTAAAGTGGCTAAAAGGTCTTCCAATTCAAGAGTTGAATAGTCAGCGGTTCCAATGTTTACTATGGTAAAAGGGTTTTGGCTTTTAAGAAGGGTTAATAAATCATTTAGGTTGCTTGGGTAATAATAGAATAACTGATTTTCTTCTTGAGTTTGGGCAACAAATAGTTTCTCTTGAGTAGATTTAAATTGGCCATTTTTTGAAAAGAATATAACATTCCAATCTTGTTCAAGATTGAAATTATAAGGATTAATCGTTAAATTATTAACCATGCAATTTTTAAAAATATTAAAGTTGGGATTTACTAAACCAAATACTAAAAACACATTTACGAAAAGTAAGATGCTGGGTTACAAAAAATTGTTGCTTGATTCATAGAGGGAACCAGAAGATAAAAAATAAGGCTCAATATCAATTTGATATTGAGCCTTTTATAATAGCGAACTTTAGTTTTTTTAATATAAAATTTTGTTAATTATGCATCAATCTTAGCATACTTTGCATGTTTTTCAATAAATTCACGACGTGGTGGCACATCATCACCCATTAACATGGAGAAAATATGATCCGCTTCAGCAGCGTTCTCAATTGTAATCTGCCGTAAAGTCCTATTTTCCGGATTCATAGTAGTATCCCACAATTGTTCGGCATTCATTTCACCCAAACCTTTATACCGTTGAATGTGCAACCCTCCTTCATTTCCTCCTCCCCATTCTTCAACCAGAGCTTGTCTTTGCTCTTCATTCCAGCAATATTGTTGATTTTTCCCTTTCTTGATCAGATAAAGCGGTGGAGTAGCAATATACACATACCCGTTTTTAATCAAATCAGTCATGAATCGGAAAAAGAAGGTCATAATAAGCGTTGAAATGTGACTACCATCCACGTCAGCATCAGTCATAATAATTACTTTATGGTAGCGAAGCTTATCTAAGTTCAGTCCTTTACTATCTTCATCGGTACCAATGGTAATTCCAAGAGCTGTGAATATATTTTTTATTTCTTCGCTTTCAAAAACTTTATACGGCATGGCCTTTTCAACATTCAATATTTTACCTCTAAGAGGCAATATTGCCTGAAATTTCCGGTCACGGCCTTGCTTTGCTGTACCACCTGCGGAATCACCCTCTACCAAATACACTTCACAAAGTGCGGGATCTTTATCGGAACAGTCGGCCAATTTACCGGGAAGTCCACTGCCAACCATTACTGATTTGCGCTGTACCAGTTCCCTTGCTTTACGGGCGGCATGACGAGCCTGTGCAGCAAGGATAACTTTCATTACAATGGAACGTGCATCTTTTGGGTTTTCTTCTAAATAATTGGTTAACATGGTACTTACCGCCTGATCGACGACTAAACTGATGTCGGAATTTCCCAATTTTGTTTTGGTTTGTCCTTCGAACTGAGGTTCCTGTACTTTTACTGAAATTACTGCTGTAAGACCTTCACGGAAATCATCACCACTTATGTCAAATTTGAGTTTTGCCAATAAACCCGATTTTTCAGCAAAAGTTTTTAATGTTCGGGTTAAACCACGGCGAAATCCGGTTAAATGAGTTCCTCCTTCAATGGTATTTATATTATTTACATACGAATGAATATTTTCGGTGAAGGAGTTGTTATAATGCATGGCAATTTCAACCGGAACATCATTTTTTTCGGTACTGATATGAATGGCCTTATCAATTATTTTTTCCCGGGCACCGTCCAAATAATTTACAAATTCAACCAATCCTTCTTCGGAATGAAACGTTTCTTTTGTAAAATTACCTTCTGTATCCAGCTCCCTTTTATCGGTAATAGTTAAAACAATTCCCCGGTTCAAATAGGCTAACTCGCGCAACCGGGCTGCAATAATATCAAAACTGTACTCAACCGTTGTAAAAATAGTACCATCGGGTTTAAAAGTAATATGGGTTCCCGTTTTATCAGAATTGCCAATTTCTTTAACATCGCCTTGTGGAACACCACAAGAGTATTCCTGCATAACTATTTTACCATCGCGGTATATTTCGGCTTTTAGATAGGTTGAAAGTGCATTAACGCACGATACCCCAACGCCATGCAACCCACCGGACACTTTATATGAATCTTTATCGAACTTTCCACCTGCATGAAGTACTGTCATAACAACCTCAAGAGCCGATTTTCCTTCACCCTGATGCATTTCAGTGGGGATTCCACGTCCATCATCGGTTACGGTGACTGAGTTATCTTCATTAATGAAAACCTCGATATTTGAACAATGACCGGCTAAAGCTTCATCAATTGAATTGTCAACCACTTCATACACCAAATGATGCAACCCTTTAACACCTGTATCGCCAATATACATCGACGGGCGTTTACGTACTGCTTCTAACCCTTCTAAAACCTGAATGCTATCGGCTCCATAACTATTTGCCTTTTTCTTGCTTTTTTCTTGATCGCTCATGGTGTATTGATTAATTATAACTTTCTAAATATCAAATAAATAAATGTACCAAACTTTTTTTGGCACAAGCAAACAAATATAGTATTTTCAAAGGTTTAAAAGGCTTAAAACAATGCCTAAATTCATGTAGTTTTTAACAAGATGTAAACATTTGTATTTAAAACGAGTAGGTTGCTCCAGCCATCAAATTAAATTGTTGAGTTGGGTAATTGTTCCACTGATAATACTTTACCGCACTAATATTGTTGAAGTTTACAAAAGCCGAAAGACGTTTTGAAAACCTGTATTCTACTCCCAAATTTAAGTCGATGATACCCTGTAATTCTTTGGCTACGAGCAATGAATTTTGATCGAATTCCCTGGCGTATCGTGTACCTATTCCAAAGAGATTGGCATCTAAAATAATTTTTTGCTGCAGTTTATACCGTACGTTAAAACTAAGGTTATAATTTGGCATGTGCCAAGGTTTGAGCTGGCTTTCCATCTGATATTCATAGTAGTTTGCTTTCAGCGATAGCCATAGTTTTTCATTTGTTTTGTATGATAACTCGCCCAAGAACCGGAAGCGCGAAATATTGTCGGTAACTGTTTCCAATTTGTTTTGCAACTCAGTAGTAGTATCTGTCACAAAAAAATACTGGTTGCTGATTTCGGCATAATTCACTTTGATATTGAAAGCTACTTTGGAGCTTATATTACCCCGGAAACCAAATGTAAGGTTAATTTTAGTGTCTAATGGCTTAACACTTAATGTCTGTCTGACAAAAGGGTTCATTTTATAAATATCAGCATAACTATTCTCTTGAAAGCTTCCATCGAATTCCAAATAAGGAATCAAAAAATATTCAATGATGTTGTAATGCATACTTATTTTGGGGTAGAAATGATATTCTTCATTGGCTTGATCGAAGAAAGTATTTACACCAGCCACAATTCGCCATTTGTTGCCAAAAGCACCTACCCATGGACTGAATTTGAAAATGGCGGCATTGGTAGTATCTTGAAGACCATGATTTGCAATATAAATAAGATCAATATCAGCACCAATAAACTCTTTTTCGAAAAAGTAATTGAAACGGGTCTTTATTTTCATGTAATTTTCATCAATTCCATCTTTGGCCGAAAGAGTTTGCCAATTGGCATCAATTTGATAATTTACATGGGATGAATCTATATAATTGGTTGATATTCCTAAATTGGCATTGAAAAGATTGATAACCTGATTTTCGATTGAATCTTTTAACAAAGGGGCTTGAATATTATTTTCAGCAACTGATTCGGGGTTATAACCATAATAATAATTGATAAGGTTTTGATAGGAAGCACTTCCATTCAATACTTTACTGTTTTTTAAGAACCGTGAACCATCAGCAGAAACGCTTAAGTCAGATAATCCGGCATACACTTTTTCATTCGCTTCGTTTTTTACTTTTCCATTGGTTGAATTGTAGTTGAAATAGGTATTCCAATTCCAATTTTCCGATCGGTTGCTTCCAGCATATACTTGAAAAAGTGGCGAAAGATAAGAACCAAAACCTGCTTTTGCATAGCCGTAATAATGTTTTGACAATGGCTCGCTTACAAGTCTGGCTGGTTTTATTGGCACTGGCACAAATGATGTTTTATGCTGAACGGGAAGGATTTCATATTGGAATGAAGTGCTAATTTTGAGTGTATCATTAATTTTTGGAAGTTCACTTATTTTAAACGCATCATTAATGACTGGTTCATAAGCTTTAACTACTTTAACTTCCTGTTTTACTGGCTGTTCTTGTGCAAGAGATGGAAATGTTGCCACTAAGAATATAAGGGAAAGTATTTTCGTGTTTTTTTTCATCTTTTTAATTTTACTGTTTAAATTGCCCGGATTCATCGTTTTTATCAGGTGCAAACTGTTCGTTTTCGGCTGCAACTATATTTTGCAGTTTTTGTTTGGCTTCGTCAATAATGCCATCGGTTGTAGAACCATAATTATCAATAACACTCATAAGGTTTGCTTTGGCTTGAAAACCATCGTTTTTTTTCCAATAAATTTCGGAAAGCATAATGAATGACTTAGCCAACCAGTATTGATGAGGCGTTCCCATTTCGATGAATTCCAAAATAGTACTTTCCGATTCATCGGGTTTGGTTTGATTAAAAAGGATTTCGGCAACACGGTATTTTCCTTCTGCTCCTTCCTTATTGGTAACATCGAGAGCCAAGATACGGTATTGAACAATGGCTAAATCGAGTAAACTCTGGTTTTGATATGATTTACCTAAGATCAATCGTGCTTCGCGGCTTTCCTCTTCCGAAATTTTATCAGTTATCAACAATTTACGGGCGGCATCTACGGCCAAACTGAAGTTTTTTAAACGGAATGCAGCATGCATTTGACCTTTTCGGGCTAGCAATAAGTTGAATTTTACTTCGGCCTGATTTTCCAATTGACTGTATAGCTGATAAGCCATTTCATCGTTGTGTTTTTGCTCCAAAATGGTTGCTGCAGCTAATAAGGATTGCTCGGTAAAAATATTTTTTTGTTTTTCAATTACCAATGTGTAATCAATTAAGGCTGAATCGGTAATCTGAGCTTTCTGATAGCAATCGGCGCGGTAAAAATGGGAATTCAATGCAAAACGACCATTTTGGAATTTGTTCAGGTAATTTGAGAACATATCTTTTGAAAGTTGCCAATTCCCAGTCATATAAATTTTTTCAGCTGCCAAATAGGTCAATGAGTCTTTCTCATTCATGCTAATATTTTCTGACCCTCCATGTTCTTTGGCAAAAGCAAAATAGGAATCTACTTTATTTAAATCGACATAAATATTCTTTATACCTAACATGGCATCATTGGCCTCATCGGTTCCAGGATATTCTGTTACTACCTGTTTATAGTTTTGTAAGGCCAATTCGTATTCATTGTTGCCGTAATAAAGCAACCCCAATTGGAGTAAGCTTTTAACTTTATAGCTACTGCTTGGGTAAGTTGTTAATAAAAGTGAAAAATCGCTAATGGCGGCTGCGCTTGAATCAAGTGATACAAAGCTTCTTCCTCTCTCAAATAATGCATCGGCTCCATAATTCGATTGTGGTTTTTGTGTCAATAATTGAGTTAAGGTGGTTACTTTATTTTGATGCTGACCAGCCAAACCATAAGAAAATCCTTGTTGGAATAAAGCATATTCTACATCAAAAGTACCTGCATCAACAGCCTTGCCATAATACTCAACGGCATCGGCATACTGCCGGCTCACAAAATAACTATCGGCAATGCGGATGAAAGCATCTCCTCTTTTCTGTTCATTCGTGCTCAATCCCAAATCGGTATATTTCCGGAACCAATTAATAGCCTGTGTATATTGTTTCTGTTTAAAATAGCAATATCCCATATTGTAATAGGAATTGTTGTATTCGGGCAATAAGTATGCTCCAGGGGTAAGCAAAAATTGATTAAATGATTCTGCTGCCATGTCAAATTGTTCGAGCCGGTAGAGTGCTTCACCTTTCCAATAAATGGCAAGTGAACGCATCTGTTTATCAAAGGTTTTCACCATTAACGACACTTCAAATGCAGCTAAAGCTTCCGAAAACTGAAGGTTATTAAATAATTCCAATCCTCTGAAATAGGCTACTTTTTGGTGTGCCAACATCATTTCAGGCGATTTGGTTGAAATTTTTTCCAACGATGCCAATGCTTCTTTGTAGTTTTTTGAGGTAAGATATACTTTTACTAAATAACTATAAGCTTCATCGCGGTGAATGGAATTGGGATACGAAGTTAAATAATCGATAAAAGCGGTAATGGTTTCGTTAAAAGGAGAATAGGAAAGTTCAAAGGATAGCTTTGCATAGTTAAGCATGGATACTTCCTTTACTTCGCCATCAAAATTGAGCTTCGATGCGGCTTCGAAAGCCATGCGTGCCTGATCCTTCTTTTCCAGTTTAAGGTAACAACCGGCTATGTGGAAATAAGCATTTTGCGTTAACCCATCATCAACATTCGTAATGTTCGATAAGGTAGCTACTGCTTCATCGTATTTCTGGGTCATATAATACACATAACCTAACTGATATATATCTTCGCGGGTATAGGTTTCGGCCTTCTTTTTATAGGTTTCAAGATATTCCAATGCTTGCTGGTACTGCCCCTTGGAGTAAAGAGCCTCCCCCACTAACCGGCTTATTTCTGCTTCGCGTTTTACTTCAGGTGTATCGAGTAATTTTTTCCCCTGCTCCAGAACCTGATCGTTTTTTCCTTGCAAATAGTAAATTTGAACCACATAATAAGGAACCACTGGAGCAAAAACAGGATCTTCCTGTAGTTTTGTAAACCCTTTTAAAGCCGTTTCGTACTCTTTATCAAGGTAAGATACATAGGCATAAAAGTAGTTGGCTGGACTGCTGTATTTTGAATTGTTATCCAGAATTTCGTAAAACATTTTTGCCGCTTTTTCAAGCTGGTCGGTTTTGAAATAACAGTAACCCCTTTTAAAATAAAACTCACTGAGTTGTTCCTTATTTAGGTTTTGCTTCCAAACTTTATCAAAATAATAGAGTGCTTCCCCGTATTTACTTTTTTGGTATTTATAAACAGCCATCTCAAAATAAGCTATCCGGGTTCTAGGACTCTCAGGATATTTAGCAATAAATTGAGCAATTCGGTATTCGGCATCGGCATTAAACAATTCAATAGAGCATAAAGCCAGATAATATTCGGCATCGGCTTTAATATCGGTATGCTCCTGCCCGTAATGATCAACTACCTGGTTAAAAAACTCCTGAGCTTCGGCAAATTTTTCTTTTTCAAAAAGTTCAACTCCGGTTTTATAAGCAACATCTTCTTGATTATAGGAGTAGGAAGTTTGAGAATAACCGAAGATTTTTATGGAAATGAAAACAAGTGTCAACAAGCTAATTTTCAAAATTTTATAAGCCATTTTTGCAGTTTTTTATATTAGGTAAAGGTAACAAAGAATCTGTTTGCGAAATCAATCGAAGAAGGCATGTTTTCAACAATCCATTGTTTATTACTTATCTGTAAAAACCTTTATTCAGAGCTATTTATTGTCAATCGTAAAAAAAATTATAGAGGTCAGTAGATAAATACATAACACGAAAGTAATGGAATTCAATTTTTAACCTTCTTGTACCCCTCTGCCTATCGGCATTTACTCCCTTCGGTCGTGAAAACGCTTACGCTAAGTTCCCCTAGGCTTAGGGGAGAACGCATCAAATAAGCAACACTGCCAGGACTATACATCTTCCCCTTCACAAGGGGAAGTCCCGACAGGGGAAGGGGTAAATAGACATGCAATTAGCAACCGACCTCTAAAAAATAAGTTGTGATTTTTGCATTTAAAAATTTTGGGAGTTGATTAAAAATAAATTGCAGTAGATGGGAAGAATTTTTTAATTTGTTCTTTTTGAAACTTGTCGAGCCGTGGATTGTTTTCGAGATAAAGCTCCTGAAGCGATTTCATGCCACCAAGTTGTTTGTTGAAATATAAAATGAGGTTTTGATTTAGGTTAAGTTTTTTAAGATTTACCAACGCTCCCAATGATTTATCCACTTTTTCAATTTTATTGTCCGATAAATCAAGCTCTTCTAAGTTTATCAATGTGGCAACATTTTCGCCTACCCAATTAATCTGGTTCCGGTTAAGAATTAGTGTTTTTAATTGAATAGCATTGCTAATGTTTGTGGGAATGCTTTGCAATTGATTGATAGAAACATCCAAGTAAATTAAGTTTTTTAGATTTCCCATTTTGGCCGTAAAACCACTTATTTTGTTAATACTCAAATCAATGGATGTTGCCTTTGAAAAGTTAATGCTGTTGCCTGAAACCTGAGTAATCTTATTATTCGATAGGTTTATTTCTTCAAGGTTTTCCAAGTTACCTAATTCATCAGGTATTTTGGTCAGTTTATTTTGGCTGATGTTGAGTTTTTTTAGGTTTTTTAGCAAACCTATCGAGGATGGCAATCCGGATATCTCGTTTTTTTCAAGGTTCAGCTCAATTATCCTATTAAGTTTCCCGATGCTATCGGGGAGACTTGTCAGCATGTTTTCGGACAACCGTAGTTCATTGAGTTGGGTAAGCAACGAAACATTTTGGGGCAGGGTTACCAGTTTGTTCTTATCGATAAACAATTTTTCAAGATTTGTAAGTTTACCAAAACTTTCTGGTAAACTCATTAATTGGTTCCAGCTCAAATCCAGAGTACTCAGTTGTTTGAGGTCACCCATTTCTTCAGGCAGTTCTGAAAGCAGGTTATTGAACAAATCAAGCTGCTCCAAATGTTGCAATTTTCCAATTTCTTTAGGCACGCTGGTTAGCTTATTTTCGCCCAAGGCAATTACCTGCAAGTTTGGGAGCAGAAATAACTCAGGTGGCAACATCGAAATCTGGTTGTTGCGCAAATACAGTTCCTGCAGGTTTACCAACTTACTGATGTTAGCTGGTATTTCTCTAATTTTTTTCCCATCAAGGTTCAGTATATATACCTTTTTTTTGTTCGCAAGTGCTTCTTGGTATGAACGGTAGGTTTTCTCCTTTGAAAGTTGTTCCTTGGTTTTTGGAGGCTTAACTTTTTGACTAAACCCACTTTGAGCGATAAAAAGATAAATAAAAGTAAGAAAATGGATCGTATATTTTTGCATGTTAAATCACTTTTAGATTGACATTTAAGAAATTATTAAGAACTTGTTTTACTGGCACAAATAAACAAAAAAGGAAACCACTTTCCAAACAGGTGGAAAGCGGAAAACCAATTTTAATGGAGAATAGGGAGTGTAGAATAAAAAAAAACCGCTTCAATATTATTAGCGGCTCTTTAATATTTAGCGGATAATCAATTTTAAAATTCAGGCCTGAATGGATAAGGGAAACAGAGCAACGGTTAACAATTCCGTAAATTCTGTTTTCCTTTTTCCAAGTTTTGCATAAACAACTCTATTTATCAACTTAAATTTGACTTTGCAAATGTACTATCGAATGATTATCATGGGGTTAATGGAAGGTTAAATACTGTTAATGTTTCGTTAAATCAATTTACTGCATTCATTCTTTTAGCTACATTTGACCCGCAAATGAATGCTAAAACACAGATTTCGCTTTCAAGTCATCGGATGACTTGATAATTAAAGCACTTCTAATAAAATTATATGGTTAGTCATCCGATGACTTATTTAAGATACTTATGAATAAAATGCGTTTCACGGGAATAATTGCTTTGATGGGCATTTCGTTATTGGGAATTATTGCCGTTCAACTTTATTGGATGCACGAGGCCATTACCGTAAAGGAACAGCAATTTGACCAGCAAGTGAACCAGGCATTATCGAAAGCAGCCAACCGCATTGAGCGCAACCAAAACGCTTTCTTCATGTCGTATCTGTTTTCTGGAATGCCTCAAATGCAGCTTCAACAGCAAATGATGCAGGGCGGTTCAAATAGAATGAACGATTCCTTGATCCTGGAATTCAACGATTTTTGGCAAGATAAATCGAACCAAGATTTGGTGGTAAAAAAGGAAAACAACCATAAAGTAAATAAAACGGAACAAAACGGCATAGAGACCATCACTTATGGCTTTGACACCATTATTGAGGATGCCTATTCCAGCCAGCGCATCCAAACCTATTCATCGGTATCAAAACCCAGCCAAGGCAGTAGGATGGCTTTTGCGAAGCCAGAACGGGAGTCGAATCAAAATCCAATGGAATCTCAGTTTTCTGATGTCATGCAACAGATGATATTGGAATTCTCCATAAAAGACATTCCTATTGAAGAGCGGTTGAGTAATTCGGTGGTAACTCCCACCCTCGATTATGAATTGAAAAATGCCGGAATATCATTAAAATATGAATATGGCATTTCCAATTTCAGGGGCAAGCTTTACAACAAAATGAAAACCAATGGGTTCAACCAAAACAAAGTGTCACAAGCTTACAAAACAACCCTTTTCCCGAATGATATTTTGATGCAAAGTGATCAGTTATTGCTTTATTTTCCTGAAAAGAGTAATTACTTAATCCAATCGATTATATACCCATTTTCGGGTTCGCTCCTATTCACACTCATTATTTTGTTTACCTTTTACTATACGCTACGGATTATTTACAACCAGAAAAAAACGTCGGAGGTAAAAACCGACTTCATAAACAACATGACTCATGAATTCAAGACACCCATAGCCACCATTTCGCTGGCGGCCGATTCCATCAATAATCCAAATATTATTACCGATGCCGATAAAGTGCGACGTTTTACGGAAATAATAAAGGAGGAAAACCGCCGCATGAACCGGCAGGTGGAAAGTGTACTGAAAATGGCCCTTATCGACAAAAAGGATTTCAACCTGAACATGGTTGAAACCGATGTGCACCCATTGATTCGTCAGGCTGTTAAAAACATCAGCCTTCAGGTGGAGCAAAAAGGGGGAACACTGGAAATGGAACTGAAAGCCGAAAACGACCGCATAAAAGCCGATGAAACCCATCTGGTGAATGTTATCTTCAACTTGCTCGACAATGCCAATAAATATTCTTTGGATGCACCACCCGAAATAACTTTGACCACTTATAATCAACAGGATAACCTTGTGATTGCCATTAGCGATAAAGGGATTGGGATGGATAAAGATACTCAGGAAAAAATATTTGAAAAATTTTATCGGGTACCTACTGGCGATGTGCACAATGTGAAAGGTTTTGGGCTGGGGCTGAGTTATGTAAAAGCCATTACAATGCAGTTTAAGGGCGATGTTCATGTAATTAGCCAGAAAGGAAAAGGAAGTACGTTTGAGATACGGATTCCGCTTAAAATTGGGTAGATAAAAACAAAACATTATATCATGAGAAAGAACAGGATATTTTTAGTTGAGGACGATTTGAATTTCGGTTCGGTAATGAAATCGTACCTTGAGATGAATGATTATGAAGTGACTTTGATAACCGATGGCCGAGCCGCCATGGTTGCGTTTCATCGGAATCCTTATGATTTATGCATTTTAGATGTAATGCTTCCTCATGTGGATGGCTTTACCATTGGTGCCGAGATAAAGAAAACAAAACCCAACCTGCCCATTATTTTCCTCACAGCCAAAACCTTGAAAGAAGACGTTATTAAAGGCTTTGCGGTGGGCGCCGACGATTATGTGACCAAACCTTTTGATTCCGACGTACTCATCTATAAAATTAAGGCTATCTTAAAACGGAATCAAGGTCCTGTTTTGGAAGACATTCCCGACCTGATTGAATTGGGCAAATTCCAGTTCGATTATAAAAAAAGAAACTTGCATATTGCTGGCGTTCCCAATGTAAAACTCTCCCCTAAAGAAGCCGAGTTGCTGCTCTTTTTTGCGCAAAGCAAAAACAAAGTGCTGGACCGCAACCTCACCTTGGAAAAAATATGGGGTGAGCAAGGCTATTTTACTGGCCGCAGCATGGATGTGTACATTACCAAACTGCGAAAATACCTAAAACACGATCCCAACCTGGAGATTGTAAATGTGCACGGCAGCGGGTATATTTTGAAAGAGGATTAGGGTTTAAGTCAGAGGTAATTAGATAAATACATGATACAAAAGTAATGATGGGTTTTGTTTGCGTTTTATCAGCAATTGCAACGTGTTGAGTGGTTATTTCCAAAATGGAAACAACCACTTTTTCGTCCAGTTCCCCACTTTCAAAAATATTGTTCAGGTGTTTGGTAATGGCAGGACGTTGAACCTCAAAAAGTTCAGCTATTTTGTTTTGAGGCAACCAAATAGTTTCGTTTTGCAGCAGAACACCTACTTTTATATCGCCCTTATCGGTTTTATAAAGTAAAAATTCTCTGTTGGGCTGATATTTCGACAAATCCATATTTTTTCTTGCTTTTCTTTTTAGTTAAGAATTTTATAAATATGATTTACTTCACCTGTAGCAAACTGAAATTTAATTACCCACTATATTCAACATAGAGCCAATAAAAAGTTGAAAAGTATTTGTGTTCCATACTTTTTTGTAGTAACTTTTCATTAATCTTTAAAAACATATAACTATGGCTATTACACCTGCAAATTATTGGCCTCTCGGGAGCACCATTCAAAAAACTATTACTAATTTATCTACAACTTCCTATTACAGGCACTTTGGGTTGATTTCTGTAAATCCAATTGATGGGACAATGGTTTTATTATATCGAAAAAGTAGTTCATATTCATCAGGTAAAGGAACAATTTATATCAGGAAAAGCACAAATGGTGGGGCAATATGGGGTAATGAAATTGAAATAATTGTTGACGCCACTTATGATTTACGAAATCTGGGTGGTGGTTTTGATAATAGTGGAAATTTGTTTGTATTCTATATCAGCCATGGCATGAATTAAAAACTGGTGATGCTAATCCATACAGAATTAATCTGTATAAATTAACCGATAGCGGATTTGCCAATGAACAAATTTGGTCAGGTACTCAACAATATACGGAACCGAGTATGGTTAATCTTGGTGGTGGTTGTTTCCTTGTTTTAACACGTATAAATGATGGTACGACTTTCAGACAATTTGTATTTGATCCAAGTATAGACTCCAATTGGCATGATATAGGTTCAACAAATTTCACAACCGGTTCAGCAAATAATGAGGCTCCACCATGGCTTTCTTTTATTAATTATCAGGGTGTCGGAATAGTTGCTTGTTACTATACGCGAAGAGATACTACTCCTCCTCAGTTGAACGTAATTTTTGGATTAGCAAAAGACTTGCTGACTGATTCAAGCAAGTGGTTATCAGGCATAATAAACATACAAAATTATCCCTCTGGTTATACCCGTTCCGGGTATCAAAGTTTCTATCACCCAATCAACCAATTTAAAGGAATCGGTTGTTGTTTTGAATGTAGCAGTTCTTATTCGTACCCTAAAATTGTTTTCACACCCGAATCTGATATGGTTAATATTCTAAATACATTAATGCCGTAATATTTATTAAATTAATAATAAAAACATAAACTAATAATAATATGGCAGATCTTACACCTGAAAATTACTGGCCACTTGGAAGTACTGTACAAGAAACAACCATTCTTACAAATGGAGTTAAACAATATGAACATTTCGGTTTAATATCCGTAAATCCAACAAATGGTTATTCTGTTATATTTTATAGGGGAGGAAATTCACATGTTGGCTCAAATGATTATGGAATAATCTATCTCAGATACAGTACAGATGGTGGATCAACTTGGAGCTATCCAGAATCAGTAGTAGTGTCAGAAGCTAATGTAGATTTACGTAACCTAGGAGGAGGATATGACAACACAGGCAAATTGTTCATCTTTTATGCTAGATATTTTCCAGGACATCCAAATCAAAAACCTCCTATACCTACCCAATGGCTGTCAATGAATTATTTATATAGCATAAATGATGGACAAACTTGGAATGCCGGATCAGTATTATCAACCATGTCACAAAACTGGTATAGTCCGTATGGTCAGATAATTGATGCTGGAAATGATGTACTCTACCAAACATGGTATGCAGGAAGCGGAAGTACCTACAAACTGTATCTTTATAAATCTATTAACGGCGGAACATCATTTTCTTCAGTAATTGATATTAACCCAAATCCACCACATAACACAAATCTTGTACTTACTGAATCATCAATGGTTAATTTAGGTGGTGGATGTTTTCTTTTATTAGTAAGATATGACACTAAAATTAATAATTATTTCTATTACTATCAATTCAAAAGCGAAGATAATTGTGTAACATGGCAGAACCAAGGAATTACTTCTTTTGAAGGTTTAAGTAGTAATTATTCAGCACCACCTTATTTATCATTTATTAATTATGAAGGAGTCGGAATTGTTGCCTGTTATTATACTAACAGAGGAACACAAAAATTAAATGTTGTTTTTGGTTTAGCAAAAGATCTATTAGATAATGGCCCAATTAGTTGGAATGCTTCTACAATTAAAGAAGTTCTTAGTTATAATAGTGATCTATTTTCAGGTTACCAATCCTTCTTTCATCCAATTAATCAATACAAAGGTATTGGAGTATGTTTTAAAGAAGCTGTTTCTAATTCCATTGCTTATCCTGTTATTGTTTTTACCAATATTTCAGGAATGAAAAATGTTCTGGTTGCTTTAGGATTATAAGAATAAAAATTAATTTATGAAAATCCACTTTATAATAATAAGGTTGGCGGTATTAAATCATTGGGGATTGCTACCTACTTACCTATCCAGATACATAATAATTAATGCCTGAATGAAAACTTCCATATGTATGTAATCCCCAATATTTTACACCTAGGGCATAACACATAATTTTATACTTCCTTTCTCCAAACTGCATGAAAATACCCTCCACTTTCAGCTAATCTTCTATTGGCCTGAAATGCGTCAGCTTCACTTATCAATTTGAAACCATTTAACATTAAAACATAATCGTCAAAACTAATAGGAGTAACAACACCTGTATTTTTACTACTTTCTTTTCCATGCCTTGCTTGTAAAAGATATATGGCTTGACATCCCTCTAAAATATATTTTAAATAGTTTTTCACAATATTTGGCTCCATTTCGCCAAAACTTGCAGCATTCCAAAATAGATCAAATTTAAAATTCTTAAGTATTGGAAATTGCCAGTTACCAAACATATGTACTTTTCCCTTTTCAATATTTACCATATCTCTTATGTTAATTGCTCTTGAAGGTTTAATTATGGATTCATCTCCTAAAGCCCTCTGGAGATACTCAGAACACAAATAAAGTGCATAAGGTAAATCAAAACATAATATTGTTAAATCAGGAAACACTTTTTTTAATATTTCAACTTGATGGCCAGAACCTGATCCCAATTCTACTATTATTTCATTTCCTTTCAGCTTTAAATGTCTTTGAACATAACACAATCTTATATAATAAGTTAGAAATGCCATTGTGTATTGTTTTCCCTTTATTTTGAACAAATCTTGTGGTTTACCAAATGTACTTACCTCAATTTCGGAAATGGGTTTAATATTTGCCAATTCACCTTGAAGAATGCAATGGTTATAAGCCATTTCTCTAATATCTGTTAAGCTAAGAGAATATGGCAATGTCTGTTTATTAGTGATAAAAAATCTCCTGATAATTTTTAAAATTAGTTTTCGATAAAAAACCTGATTTGGGTGATAGTAATAAACAGATTCTCCGAATCCAAAAGTTGCAAAAATTGGATGTTTACCACTTCTCAATTCGTTAATATCCGTCTTTTCAATATCTCTAATTATCTTATCTTCGTATGATTTCCAATATCTTCCAGCTTGGAAAATTTCCGGAGATTTTTTATACTCTTCAATTAGTTTTACCAGTTCATTCATATACTTTAATTTATGTGTTATAACGATAGCTATAAACATGGTTTATATTAATTAGTATCTCTAAGGAAACCCATAAAGATCACAATGTCAACAATTTAATATTAAAAACTTTAGAAGTCAAGGGCTAGGTATTCCATGCAGTTTTCGTCGGTTTTAAAGCGTTCAGCAAACTCTAAGAAGTCTTATCCTTGAAATAAATTCATATAATCTTTGATTTTATTTGGTTCAAAGATAATATAAATATGTATTTATCGACTCCCCTTAAAAACTAAACTTGAAAACCAGCACATCGGTTTTTTCGCCCAAAGCGGTAACGCTTACGCCCACGAAATTTCCGCCCAGAGGTGTCATGCCATTCAATGAAAGACCATTGGGTAACGTGAATTCTTTGTTCCCAGCTACTTTTCCGGTATTGTCAATTTTGGTAAGTATTACTTTGCCGTCCAACGTAGTTCCGCCGCACACAACGCTTAAATCGGCTAGGGGAATGATTCTTTTGATGCCGGTTAGTTTCTTCCTTTCAAAAACGGCTTCCCAGGCTTTGTTTCCTAAGGCATCGAATGCTATGGCAAAACCGTTTTCGTTCTGAATGCCTGAAAATACAATTTGTCCCATGTTGTTTAACCCTACGGCAGTGGCTATCTGGTTTTCGGCTAACGATTTGTCCCAAAGCAGGTAGCCATTTTCGTCGATGGCAAAAATCCAGTTCTCTGCGGCAATAAAGGCGACATTATCGGGTTGAATGGCCACTCCATAAACCATGGCTCCTTTTGAATAGCTCCGCTCCCACAGTTTTTTACCTCCAATACCCACTTTGGTCAAAAAGTTTTCTGGTTTGGAATAAATACAAACATAAAAATATCAATACAAGTAACTATATATCAAATAATTAATTAAATATTTACTTTCTGAGAATAGAATAAATATACTTTTATTGATTGCTGCCCGGAATTTTGCCTTAAAAAGCATTGAAAGTAATCTATTTCATAAAGAAATAGATTAACAAAAGTATAAAATAAGAAATTCAAAGTAAAATTCATGAATTTACATTTGTAAACTTTCTTTTTTTCACAGAACACAAAGCACTATTTTACTTTTGTAAACCCGATAATGTTTTATTGATTTTTCTTGCCATGCCAGGCCCTTCATAAATAAAACCCGTATAAACTTGGACTAGCGAAGCACCTGCATTTAACTTTTCAATAGCATCCTTTGGTTCAAATATGCCTCCAACTCCTATAATTGGCAGCTTACCGTCGGTTTTATGGGTTATATATCGTATGAGTTCCGTCGATCGTTCCCTAACTGGTTGCCCACTCAGTCCACCATTTGCAAACGATTTTACTAATTCCGGTGGAGTAACTAATCCATCGCGTAAAATTGTGGTATTACTTGCAATAATTCCATCAATTTTATTGCGTAAAACAACTTCCAATGTTTCATCCACCTGTTTCCAATTCAAATCGGGTGATATTTTTAAGAAAATTGGTTTGTAATGGGTTCTTTCTTTTCTAAGCCGGTTAATTGTTCCAAGTATTTTCTCCAATTCGACTTGATCCTGTAGCTTATGCAAATTACTAATATTTGGACAACTTACATTTACTACTATGTAATCCACAAATTCATAGAGTCCTAAAAAACAGTTAATATAATCATCCAATGCTGATTCATTAGGAGTGGCTGTGTTTTTGCCGATATTTCCGCCTACAATTAAGCTTTTATCTCTCTTTTTAAGCTTCCTTATAACCTTCTCAAGACCTTCATTATTAAATCCCATACGGTTTATCAGTGCTTTATCGGCTGGCAGTCGAAATAACCTCGGTTTAGGGTTTCCGGGTTGGGCCAGTGGGGTAACTGTACCTATTTCAACATGTCCAAAACCAAAATTACCTAACATTTGAAATACTTCGGCATTCTTATCCAGTCCAGCCGCAATTCCAATTTTATTAGGGAAATGGATTCCACAAACAGTTGTTTCCAAATGTGAATTATTTGGGCTATAGAACATTCTAATTAAGGAACCTAAGCGGAAAAACTGCGCCAACTTTAACGCCATAAATACCAATTTATGAGCATTTTCAGGGGTTAACATGAAAAAAATGGGGCGGATTATTAATTGATACATATTTTTCTTTCAAAGATAGATAAATATTGAAAATAGGAATAATTTGAAATCAAAATACCTTTAAAATTGTTCGATTGAATTAGGCAAAAACGAAACCAAAGTAAAGTAAAAAGGTAACTAATTAGCTGGTAAGTATTCAAAAAAGGTACGATCGGAATAAAAAATAACAATTCTTTCGATTGTTTTGGGCTTATTAGAACTTGGATTAGCCGGTTTTGAATTGCTTATCGGTTTTTCATCCTGAACCGTGGATTCCGTTATTAATTCATGAGATAATGACTCATTAATACTATTTATTAGGATGGATTCATCTAATTGCTTATTTTGAGTTGATTCAGGGTTGCTTTTTGAGTTATTATCTTCCACATTAGCTGGTTCTGTGTCGAAAAGAGATGCTTGTTTTGGAGCTTTAGATATATCTCCAGTCCCCATAATTAGCCACTCTGCATTGTATTTAGGATACGACGACAATATCTTTTCTAAAAAATCGATACTTGGTTTATTTCGGCCTGATAAGATGTGCGATATACTCGAACGTTGAACCCCTATACTATCAGCAAAGGCCGATGAATTCAATCCTTCCGACGTAATTATTTTAATTAACCGGTCTTTAATCTCCATGATTACATTTGTATTTTTATTAATAATCACAAATGTAACTATTAATTACATTACATAAATTACAAATGTAATTTATGTTTTCTATCCATTGTTTACTCATGTAACTTATAATTCTGATAAATGGCTATATTTTTATTTAAATAACCTTACTAATTAATTGAATATCAAGAATTAATTATCAGTAAATTGGTGTATTTTATCTTCTTTACATTTATTGGTTTAAATATAGTTACTTTTAAGTTCAAATAAATGACATAAAATGCTGATATAATGACTAATATAAAATATTTTTTGACTGTTTAATTATGTGAAATGCTCTGTTTCAGGCACAAAATAATATTTCAAACGAACTAAAAATATAATTTATACATTCAGTTATTACTTTTATAAAGACTCTACCTTTCCAACAAATAGCATAGCACTCTACTCCCATTCGTCGATAATTTGTTTTTATTCATTTTGAATAAACTACACTATTAATTTTATGACTCTTTTTTTTGAAAGTGGGTTAATAGGTTACCTATTTCCGGTAAATTGCCTTTGACATTTGGAATATTTAATCCTCAGGCAGTTAATATAAACTAAAAAATAGCGTAATTAATACACAATCAATTACTTATGTGGTTATTTATAGGCTAATTTTAATAGCATTTTATGGCTAATCTAGAATGATTGCCTATAGGAGGAAAAATAGTTTGATAAAATTTCAATTGGGTGGCTGAAACGGAACGTTTTTTACAGTTCTTGGCAATTTCCAGCAGAAGCTTCGATAATGTGAGATAACATAGCAGCAGCAGAACGTAACCAAACAGGTGCATTATTTATGGCTTCAGTCAATGTTACAGGTTTCCGTAAAATTGGAATTACTGAGGTAATACCTTGCTTTTGTATTTCAATAATGGAATCGGGAGCTGAACCAACAAAAACATAAACTGGCTTATTGTATGTTAATCCTAATTTTCCAACTCCAACTGGCGTTTTTCCATTAGTTGTCTGGCTATCAATAGTACCTTCTGCGGTAATAAGAATATCAGCCGAAGCAATATAGTTTTCAATCTGTATTATCTGAGAAACTAATGTAAAACCTGAACTAAGTTGTGCTCCTAAAAAAACAGCTAACCCCGCTCCTAATCCGCCAGCTGCGCCACCCCCAACAATCAACTTAGTTTGAATATTAAAATGCTGATCAATAATATTAGCGAAATGTTGCATGTTATCTTCCAGTTTTTGAATCATTTCCTGGTTGGCTCCTTTTTGAGCTCCATAGGTCATGGTAGCACCCTGGATGCCACATAATTTGTTGGTAACATCGGTTGCTACTTGAATTGAAGTATTTTTAAGTCGGGTATCCATTCCCGTTAAATCAATGGAATGCAACTGACCAAGAACCCCACCGCCATCTCCCAATTCAGTTCCGAACTTATCATAAAACTTACTACCCAATGCCTTTGCCATTCCCAAACCGGCATCATTAGTAGCGCTTCCGCCAATGCCAATTATTAGTTCAGAACATCTTAAATCTAACGCTTTTAAAATCAATTGACCGGTTCCATAGCTCGAAGTAATCCAAGGGTTGCGTTCTGCAGGGCTCAACAATTCCAAACCACTGGCAGCGGCCATTTCAATAATAGCAGTTCTTCCATTATTTATTATTCCAATATAACTCTCAATTTTTCGAAGTAAGGGATCAAAAACCACTACCGGAACTTTATACCCAATTACCGAATGGAGAATTGCATTTACAAACCCTTCGCCCCCGTCGGATATTGGAATTACGGTTGTAGAAGCGTTTGGAAATGATTTAAGAATTCCTTCCTCAATGGCTAATCCTACCTCAATAGCAGAAAGACAATCTTTAAATGAATCGGGTACAATAAGATAACGCACTATTTACTATTTAATTTATCCTAATCTACGGTTAATCCATTGTCTGCTTCAACCATTCGATAGTATTCTTGTAAAACATCGGGCAAAGCAGAAATAACCCGCTTCCATTCCGGCATCACTGAACCGTGATTTGGATTATTTAAGTAACTGATACCCGCCTGATAAACATTCTTTGATATTTGATCAACCAGTCGTTCTTCCTTATACCGGTCAAACTCCAATCCATTCATAGTGGCATCGTTGCAATATTGTTCCACCATTTCCAAGGCAACTCGTTGATAGGTTGCTTTAATTGAACGGAACATGCCCTCACTAAAAATACATCCATCAGAGGCAAGTTTTGCATATATGGTACGTGAAATACCAAAGCTCATCTTGGAAAGCCCTTTTTCTGGGTTATCAAAAGATTCTGATTTGTGCTTGTGGTCATATTTATCGGCAATTTCAACTTGGCATATTCGGTTAATTGGAATATTTCTGATTACTTCGGTAAGTATTCCAATATCTAGCCCTAAATCGCTTTGGATGCGCAAGTTTTTAAGAACATCGGCTCTCATTGCCAGTTCCTCTGATAATATGTATCGAAAGCATTGCAAATAATTAATATAGCTTACGGGGCCAACAAATTTTTTCAAAGTCTCAAGCAATGGCGATACCAATAGTCTTACCATTCGGCCATTCATTTTCGAATCATCGGCTCTGAAATAAAATCCTTTAGCCAATTTATAGTTAAACGCTGGGTTGCAAACCGGATACACCAAACGAGCTAAAAAATCGCGTTGATAGGTTACAATATCTGCATTATGCATGGCAATTGCCTCTACCTTTCGGGATGCAATAACATATCCAAAACAGTTCCACAAATTTTTACCTTTACCAGAGTTTCCAATATGAATGTTTTCTTCATTCAACCGAAATTCAAGGTGTTTCATTTTTGGACCATCGTTCCATAATACCCGATGATGTTGGGGCAAAACGGAAAAAATCTCCAAAGCATGTTTAAACTCATGCTCATTTGCCCCATCCAAACCAATTACAACTTCACTTAAATAAGGTACATCTTTTAAAATAGATAATATATTTACAAAAGCGGGGCGCTGAATTTCAGTGTATAAACAAGGAATGATTAAACCAATTGGACGCCGTTTATTAAACTCAATCAGTTCCTCTTCCAAATTCTCTAAGGAACGTTTTCTGAAATTATGCAAGGTGGTAACTTCAGAGTTTTGAAAAAAATCTCCCATAATTTCTAAGTATTAGGTTATTCTTAAAAATATCCTTAAAGTTAATAAAATCATGCTATTTTTATTCGAAATTTAAAAAGGTTCAATAAATCATTTGTTGAAATGAAAATGATTTAAAAATTCATCGAATTAATTGTGCTTTTTTGATTGTTTTAATTGAGTTGGTAAATCTATAAAACAAAGGCTATGAATAAGATAATTTACTTAGTAGGAATGGCAATTCTTGGTGTATCGTGCCAAAACCTGTTGAATAATAAAACAAGTAATAGCGATGGAATTGTGAATAAATTCGATACAACAGAGCCAAATACTTATTACGCTTTGCGGACAATAACAGAACCTATTATAGATGGATTGGCGACTGATAGCTGCTGGAGTCAAGCAGTTTGGGACACTTTAGACCAAATTTGGTTAGGGAGCAACTATTCAGCAACGGATTTTACCGGCCGATACAAGATAGGATGGAACGAAAAACAGCTTTACCTTTTAATTGAAATAACCGATGATTCCCTATTAAATAGTCGCGAACCCTTGGTGAATTACTGGGACGACGATTGCGTTGAAGTATTTATAGATGAAGACCACTCGGGCGGCATCCATCAATACAATTACAATGCATTTGCATATCATATCAGTCCTACCATGGATGCTGTTGACATGGGTCCCGATAAGAAAGCCCATTTATATAATTCTCATGTGCAAGGAGTCCTTACAAAAAATGGAGCCCACTATTTGTGGGAATTAGCCATTTCCATTTATCCCGATACGTATTCCGATGAAAAAAACGATAACCAACCCGTTAAATTAGGTAAGAATAAAGAAATTGGCTTTAGTATAGCATACTGTGATAACGATTCTTCGCCTACCCGTGAAAATTTTATTGGTTCGGTGAATACTGATGGTCATTTTAAAAACGACGGTTGGATTGATGCTTCTTGCTTTGGAGTGCTGGTTCTTAAGGAATAATTTATGCCATTTGCATAATATACAGCGTAAAATAAGCCCAAACTAAGTATCGTAGTGCTTTTCCCAACAACATACCAAGGGCAACCCTAAATGGACTTGTTTTAAGCAGTCCTAACGCTACTGCTAACACATCACCAACGAAAGGAAGCCAGCAAAAAAAAGCAATCCATTGTTCTTTCCCGGTTATGTATTTTTTGAAACGATCGGTTTTTTCATTTCTAATCCTTAAATATCGGCTAATCCATTCCTCTTTACCTATATATCCCAAATAAAATGAAGTAAGTCCTCCTAGCCAGTTCCCAGCCGTAGCAAGCACCAGACTTAATGGAACAGAATAGCCTGCTACCATCATACCAGAAAGAATTGCCTCAGAACTGAAAGGAACTATGGTTGCTGCCAGAAAACTAGCAAAAAACAGGGCCCAATAGCCTAATTGGAACATAGATTAACGCAATAAGACCAATGAATGAAACCTTATAAGAATGGGAACTACATTAATATTTAATCAACTTTTTTGATACAATAGATTTTCCGTCTGATTCGATACTCAAAAAGTATAAACCCGATTTCCAATCATCAATTGGTAAGTCGAAAGTACTGTCAGCATTTTCCAATGGTATGGTTTTTATTGATTTTCCCAGTATGTTTTTAATGCTCAGCGTAGCTAACTTTCCAGAAAAAGTATAGTGTATGGTTACCTTTTCAGAAGCAGGATTTGGAAAAATATTGAAAACAGCATTGGTTAAACTTTCAGTATCATCAATGCCAACCCCTGTAAGATCATACATTACCACAACACTATCCTGATTGATAAACACTCCATCCGGATTGGTTTCTGAAATTATAAAGTACTGATATATGGCCAAACCATTGGTAGAATCGGGAGTAAATGTAATAAGTTCCCATGGCACCGTAGTACTTACCTTTGAGTCCTTGTATATTGAATCTCCCCCTGAAGTCATTTCTTCAGTTTGTGATGCAGAGAATTCATTACAAAAAATTCCTATACAAAGCATATCTGTGGCATCGGGAACCGCTTGCTTTACAATTCGCTTTAATCGTATTTTGTATCCATTAACCGTATCGGTATTGGTTATGTAACCGTCAAAGGTTAAATGCTCCATTCCATACTGGTAACTGATAGTAATGGTATCGGGCATATTGGAGCCATCGGGATTCTGAAAAACTACTTTCCCTTGCGAAAAGGTATAAACACTGAAACAGATAGCGGCTGAAAGCAATATAATTCTCTTCATACTAATTTTTTAAATTGGCTTCGAATATACTATAAGTTTAAATAAACATGAAATAAAACAGAAAACATCATAAAAAAAGCGCCCCGAAAGACGCTTTTTATAATAGTTTGCAGAATTTATTTTTTAACCATTCTTTTAGTAACAACCTGATTGTTCGCATCGGTTATTCGAACAAAATAAATGCCTCCATTTAACTCTTGGGTTGATATAGTTAAATTTGATTCAAAGGTTTTATTTGAATAAACCGTTTGTCCAAGTATATTGCTTATTTCAACTTTTGAAGTATTTTCCATATTTTCTATAGTAAGTGCATTACTGAATGGATTTGGATATACTTGAACTGTTGATTTTGCACCTGAATTAGTGGAAGTAGTAAATGCCCATTTATCGTTAAATAGAATTTCATCTTCTTGCAATACAGAAAAAGCGGGTCGAACAACTGGTTCACCCACAGTATCGTAAACTTCACTGGCATTGGTGCCATAAAAGTACTTGTAGGTATAATTCAAATCATTATCAACATAATAATGTCCAGTACTGCCTAAGGTATAAACCATTCCTGAACTTGGCTTTTTCATTTTCTTAATGTTTAATGCAGTGCCCTGATCGAATACCTGTACATACACATTTTTGGTTGCCGCATCAAAACCTGAAACGCCAGTCATGTCGATGCTAAACCTCAAATCAACTCTTTTGTAAGGTTCAATCACATATTTAACTGCTACTGAATCGGTAACAACAATATTGATCGCTGAATCTTTATTTTCTGAATCGGGTACAATATCACAAGTACATATATAATACTTTAAGATAGTTGCACCAGAAATCTCATTTGGAATATAATGAATCATTTCAAAAGGCACGGTAGTTCGAACATCGGTTCCTGCTAATTGCATAGTTGGTGAGGTAGTCACAACTGCTTTACTTATATCACCGGCTTGACAAGATTCTCCATAACAAAGTTGATCAGAAGCACCATTGAGATAAGTTACAATTGTTCTTTTTAATAAAACATTAAAACCTTCGGTTGACACGTTGGATATCAATGCATCAAATACCACTTGTTCATGTTGTGATACCCTATATAATTCAACGGTATCGGGTAAATTATTACCTAAAGTATCCTTCCAAACCACTTTATTTTGAGCAAAAAGCCCATTTGCAATAGTAGCAACAAAAATAACTAGTAAAATTTGCTTCATCTTATTCAGTTTTAGGTTTTATATACTTTGTCTTTAAAATATAATTTGTTTCAATATTATATAAGAATGGAATTACTTCTAAACTATCAACAATCCATTCGGGGTCTGAAATTTCAAAGGAATATTCGAATCCAAAAACCTTGCCACTATTCGGATTGATTGACACATTTTCTCCAATTATGCCATTTACCATGGAACCACGCAGCACATTTTGGTGCTCGTATTCTTCAATAATAGTTCCTAATTTATTTTGGGGTGCAATTATTCCCTTTTCGATTATGTAAGCGCAGAGATTGTAGGTTCCTTCCAAATCAGTTGCAAATTTACCAATAATGTTTGCATTGACAGTATTCACAGAATGCGAAATATTCAATTCTAAATAAACTTCGGGGCTATTTTTAGTAGATGTTAATTCTGAAGAAACGATTGAACTCCAAGCAGTGGGCGAATCTAAATCAAAGCCATTCAAACTATTAATGGCACCTGTTGGAAACTCCCCAGGACTACCAAATTTTTGAAAAAGGGCATTGCTTGTTTCGCAACGGTAATCAGGACCATCGTTACCTGGTTCAGCAAAACCGCCAGCGTGAATAGCAATTGCTTTAATTCTATCAGGGTAAAAATCTTCCAGTTCTGAAATTGCTTCATGACCTAAATAGCAATAGGGGCAGTTCCATCCTGTAAATTCAAAAACCACGATAGTTTCATAGGTGTCGCCTATTGAATCGATATTTGGTTTCACCATATAGGGTCCTTCAATGGTATCGCAAGACCATAGTGTAATTGCGAAAAGACCAATGATAATGTTAAGAGTATATTTCATGTGTTTATTTTTATTTTTATATCAAGGTCACATGGAATACGCCATAAATAAATATCTGCTGTTTGTATGCAATTTATTGCTTATGGCTATTTCATATTATTATCTTCCAAGTTAAAAAGTACTACTCACTGAGATATTAAACCCATAGGCCGCAGGCACAGGTCGACAGACACCACCTACACAAAGTATTCCTTCGCGCTGTTTTCCATAACTAACCTGGATGCGGCTTGCTCCTTTTGAATAGCCCATAGCCATTGAAAAGAAATGATTCCGGTTAAAAGGATATTGTCGATGTAAATATTCGAAAGTATTTTCAGCGGTTTTTTTATTAGTGCTTACATAATTAAACTGATCGGAAACAGCAAAAAACCAATGAGGCGAAACAGAATATTCCAACATAAGCATCACCCAGTTACCGAAATCCTGCTTTATTTTCACCACTTCATTTTGTTGCGTTGTAAAATCAACCGCTTTTGTAAAAAGTGCTTCCGATTCAATTCTCAAAGTATGTTTGGGCTTAATGCGCCAATAAACATCGGCAACAAAGGTATTGCTGTTTACCATTCCATTGTATTCTTTACCATGACCTTGCAGCGCTAATTGATTAAAATCGAGGTGCTGGTAAACAAATACAACTTTATATTTTTCGGATATTTTTTTAGTTATTTCAAAATTAATATCCTGATTCAACAAACTATCTGACATACTTAAAAATGAAGTAGTATAGCCATCAGTTCCTGTTTGCCCAATGGGCGTTGAGCTATCAATTGGATTCCGCTTTATATCCTGAATTCTTGCATAGTTTAAGGTTATATTAGTTCCATAAGTTCCCCCCAATACGGTTTCTTTTTTGAATTTGTAGAACACTTCCCCTTGAATTCCGGCTTCGCCATCAACCTGAGTGGCATAAGGATACATGGCTGTAAGGGCATACGCATGATTCTTGGTAATAGCCGGTAAATAATTAATCATCAAATTATTCAACTGGGCATCCCTTTCGGAACGGAAACTCATGTTATCAACCCATTTGTATTGAAGCATAATGCCCAGTCCGTTTACCGAATAGTCTGAATTAATCAAAAAGGCACTCCCTGATTTATAAATCAAATTATTATCAGCACTTGGGTCTTGGCTTTTATAGGCATATTCAGTTGCCAGCGAAAAATTGCCTCTCGAAAAGTTTAGCATACCAGCACCTGCTCCCACATTTTCAGGCAAAATATAAATTGGGTTTTCATCGGCTTGATATTTGTTTACAAAACTTCCACTAAGAGTAATCCTGTTGTCGGATGCAGCTAAAGAAGAAAACAGGTCATTTAAAGCAAATTCGCCATCTACGCCGCGCACAATTCCTTCGCCCTTTTCCCAATATAAACGTTGGTTGCCAATTACTCCTTTTAGGATTATACCCGGTAAAGGTCGAAATTTAATCCGGGCACCATCCATTGAATTGTCATATCCTAAATCTTTATCTTCATAAGTTCGGAAAATTAATCCGTTTCCAAACTGATCGTAAAAATTACCGACTGTAACTTCAAACATTTCACCAGCATAAGTAGCATAACGATTGGCAATTCCAAAACCATCATAGTTGTTATCATAGCCCAACATGGTATTAAAATAGCCTTCGAACCGAACTCCAGCAGTAAAATTACCGTTGGTATAAATAAGGTTCATGTAGGAATTGGAAAGCATTTTTTCAGCAACTTTTTCGGCGCCAATGGTTGAATCCTCCCTGTAAGTTTGCGCATCAAGTTTGAAATTACCGGTAATGTTACCTCCTTTAAAATCAACTTGAGCCCATGCACTAAAACCTGAGATAATAAGCATCAGAACTGTTGATGCAATTTTGTATCGGAATAATAATTTATTTAAGACTTTCACCTTTGGCTACTTTTTTAATCAATTCATACAATTCAACTTCGTCCCCATCGGCGTAAGAAGTATGTTGCCAAACCACGTTTCCTTTTCCATCAATTAAAAAAGTATGGGGTACATTTGGAACGTTCATGGCCCTTTTAAAATCACTATTGGGATCAACATAAATTTCATATTTCCAACCTTTTCCGCTCACAAAAGGAGCTACACGCGACATGCTTCGCGTATCATCGATTGAGATGGCAATAACCTTAACTCCAGTTTCTTTTACCCAAGTATCATACAATTCATCCATATTAGAAAGTTCCAGTACACAAGGTTTGCACCAAGTTGCCCAGAAGTTAATAACCATGGGTTTTCCATTGTTGCTAAAAGTGGAACTATTGATGGTTTTTCCATCGGTTGTTTTTAAATCTACTGAAGGAATAGTTTGTGTTCCCAATTGAGAAAATCCAAAATAAAAAGCCATAACAAATAACAACGTAGCAAAAAGTTTCTTCATCATAATTCAAAAAATTAATAATTATCAATTTATTGGCTTCAAAAATAAAACAAATGAGCGTAATTCATACTGTTGAACAACCTGTTTTAAACCCAAAATACTATTACATTAATAGTACAATAAAAATTTACACTGCTACAAAATATATACAATTTGATTTTCAGCTTACCAATTCATTTTTATTAGATTTTTTTCAACTCAACCTTCATTCATATTTTTGATTATTAAGCCGAATAAATCTGTTTTTTTTCATTTCATTTGTCAAAAATTATTGGGATGGCATTCGCAACCTTACTTTTAATTGCTGTTAGCCTAGCCATGGATAGCGTTACTATTTCAATTTCGTGCGGGTTGATTTTGTATAAGTTTAATTTAAAAAACACCCTACGAATTTCCTTGTATATGGGGTTTTTCCAAGGATTTATGCCCATGATTGGATGGTTTTTGGGGAGCTCATTTCGGGTTTACATTGAATCGTTCGATCATTGGGTGGCTTTTGTAATCCTTCTATTTTTGGGCAGCCGCATGATTTACCAGCAAATTACCACAAAAGACGATTTTAAATGTTTCGATCCCACCAGCAACAAAGTACTGTTGGGTCTGGCCATTGCCACCAGCATCGATGCCTTGGCTGTGGGTATCACTTTTAGTTTAATCAATATTTCGATGATTTATGCCGTTTCAATTATCGGGTTAACTTCTTTTATTCTTTCGTTTATAGCCGTTTATTTTGGCAGCAAATTCAAACAAAAAATGAAAATCCCTTTTGAGTTGGTGGGCGGAATAATCCTGATATTGATTGGATTGAAGATTTTAGTGGAGCATTTGAGCAGTTAGATATTAGATATTAGATGTGAGATATGAGATATGAGATTAGAGATGTGAGATATGAGATTAGAGATGTGAGACATGAGATTAGAAGCTAGAGATTAGAAATAGGTTACCAGCTACCAGTTACCAGATACCAGTAACCAGTAACCAGATAAAATAAACCAAATAATATGCGTGCAATTTCAGAAAACAATCCTTATAATTCCGATAATCAAAACTTCGCGTTTTTGCTGGAACAGTTTGCCGATATAAAAATCATGCGGTATCCGGTTCCGGGTTTTAATGCATTAACAATTCAGCAAAAGGAACTTATTTATGTTCTCAGCCAAGCAGCCCTGTGTGGAAGGGATATTATCTACGATCAGTTTTACCGTCACAATCTTACGGTACGGCGGACCAATGAGGCCATTATAGAAAGCTACTCCGGTAACCGGGAAACCGTTGATTTTAAGGAATTCTTGGTTTATGCCAAGCGGGTGTGGTTTAGCAACGGCATCCACCATCATTACAGTACCGATAAGTTTTTTCCATCCATAACGCCTGAATACTTTGCTGAATTGGTTAAACAGTCCAATGCCCGATTGCTTCCTTTGAAAAAAGCTGAATCGGTTGATGGTTTTATTGCCCGCATCGCTCCCATTATTTTTAATGCCGATTTAGACAAAAAGCGCATTGTTTTGGAAAGTTCAAAAGATATTGTTGCCGCATCGGCTACCAATTTTTACCAAAATGTATCCCAAAAGGAGGCGGAAGAATTTGCAGCCGGTTATAAACAACTGAATCCCGATAAGCCCATTTCAATTGGGCTGAACAGCCGTTTGATTAAAGAAAACAATCAATTGAAAGAGCAGGTTTATAAGGTAGGCGGACTATATAGTACAGCCATTGAACAAATCGTTTTCTGGTTGCAGAAAGCTTTGCCACTTGCTGAAAATGAACAACAAAAACGTTCCATTGATCTATTGATTGCTTATTACCAATCGGGTGACCTCAAAATATGGGATAGTTATAACGTTTCTTGGGTTGAAGATTTGTCTTCTACCGTGGATTTTGTAAACGGATTCATTGAAACCTATGGCGATCCGCTGGGAATGAAAGCTACCTGGGAAAGTGTGGTGAATTTTAAAGACATGGAAGTATCCAAAAGGACAGAAATAATCAGCTCAAACGCCCAATGGTTTGAAGATAACGCCCCCATTGATCCACGGTTTAAGAAGAAGGAAGTTAAAGGCATTTCGGCAAAAGTAATTACGGTAGCCCAATTGGGAGGCGACTGTTATCCGGCAACGCCAATTGGAATAAATCTTCCAAATGCCGACTGGATCAGAAAGCATCACGGTTCAAAATCGGTGACCATGGAAAACATCACCTATGCTTACGATAAAGCATCAGAAGGAAATGGATTTTTGGAAGAGTTCTGTTTTTCCGACGAAGAAATTGCCTTGGCCAAAAAATATGGGCCAAGAGTTAGCAACTTGCATACCGACCTTCATGAGTGCGTGGGACATGGCTCCGGGCAGTTATTGCCAGAAACCGGCCCGGAAGCATTGAAAAACTTCAGCTCCACCTTGGAAGAGGCCCGTGCCGACTTGTTTGCCTTGTATTACATTGGCGACCAAAAGATGGAAACACTGGGACTGATTTCTGTTTTTGATGAAGCCAAGGCCGAATACAATTCCTACATCCGCAATGGATTGATGACTCAACTGACCCGTATTTTGCTAGGCAATGATATTGAACAAGCGCATATGCGCAACCGCTCACTGATTGCCCACTGGTGTTTAGCTGAAGGAGCCTCAGAAAAGGTGATTGAGTTCAAGATGAAAGAAGGAAAAACCTTTGTTGTTATTAACGATTATCAAAAATTAAGAATCCTTTTCGGAATATTACTGGCTGAAGTTCAGCGGATAAAATCGGAAGGCGATTACGAAGCCGGCAAAGACCTGGTTGAAAAATATGCCATTAAAATTGATCGGAAACTACATGCCGAGGTTTTGGAACGTTTCAAAAAACTGAATATTGCACCCTATGGAGGCTTTGTAAACCCTGTATTCAACCCCGTTTATGAAAATAATATTCTGGTGGATGTTACCATTGATTATTCTGAAGATTATACCAAGCAGATGATGCGCTATTCCAAAGAGTTTTCGTTTTTACCTAATATCAATCGATAGTTCCTCCCATGATATAATTTGCATTCAGTAATCAAAGATTCATCTAATAACACCTTTATATCTTTTATTATTTAAATAGAATTACTAATTTTGCGCAAATTTTTGTATTCCATGGGCGAAACATATTATCACAACATGCATACGGTTTTGGGTATGCAGCATTTAACAAGTAACACTTTTTTAGTCAAAATAGAACGAAAAGAATTACCCTTTATTCCAGGTCAACATTTGGTAATTGGCAAAAAAGGTGATAAAGAATTCCGACAATATTCCATTTATAGCGGAGTAAACGACCCCTATTTTGAAATATTGGTACGGGAAGTTGAAAAAGGGACTGTGACTCCTCAATTAAAAAAACTGAAAGTGGGCGACGAATTGGAAATAAATGGTCCAATGGGTTATTTTACGGTAAGCGAACAGCGACGGAATTCCCTTCCAATTGTCATGATAGCCACGGGAACTGGAATCGCACCCTTTAATAGCTGGATTCGGTCGTTTCCGGATATGAATTACAAAATGATTCACGGCGTTCGAAATGCAGAAGAAGCCTATGGCAGGGAAGTTTACCAGAAAAGCCGCTATGTGCTTTGTACTTCGCAGGAAAAGAGCGGAAACTTTAACGGCCGGGTAACCGATTACATTAAAAAAGCCTATTTTGCCCCTGAAACATTGTTTTATCTTTGCGGTAACAGTGAAATGATTTTTGATGCCATGGAAATCCTTAAAGACAAAGGATTGAATACGAACAATATGTTTGCTGAAGTGTATTTTTAGTAGTTAGACGCAAGATACAAGACGTGAGACGTGAGACATAAGACGTGAGATATACAAAATAAACAACTTGAACTTGATTCTTGATACTTGTTACTTATTACTTGATACTTGTTACTTGATACTTGTTACTTGATACTTGTTACTTGATACTTGACTATATAATTAATTGTCAAAATATAATGAAATACTTTTTATTGGTTTTGGGTTGCCAAATGAATATGTCGGATAGCGAACGTGTGAAAGCCGTGATTGAAAGGGTGGGCTTTATTCCTACCGATAATGAAGATGAAGCATCGCTATTAGGTGTTTTGTCGTGCTCCGTGCGGCAAAAACCCATCGATAAGGTTTACAACCGAATTCATGTTTGGAATAAGAAAAAAAGCAGGCAGCATATCATCACATTTGTTTCTGGGTGCGTTTTGCCCGATGATAGGGATAAATTCCTGAAACTGTTCGATTTTGTATTCCCCATGAGCGAACTGAACGATTTCCCAAATATGCTTAAGGAATATGGAGTTGCTTCGCCCCTGTTGTTGAATCAGGAACCGGGCGCTTCGCAAAACGCATTTCCGATTGAACTGCCAAATCACCATTTTAAACCGGTTTCAAAAATAGGGTTGAAACCCGAAAAACCCAGAATGCCATCCAATCAGGATATTTTTCAGCTTTGGAATGTAAAACCCAATTACCAATCGGAATTTGAGGCTTATGTTCCCATTCAAAACGGTTGCGACAAATTCTGTTCTTTTTGTGCCGTTCCCTATACCCGTGGGCGGGAAGTTTCGCGGCCATCGGCGGAAATAATAATGGAAGTTAAAGAACTGATGCTCAACGGGTACAAATCGATCACTTTGCTTGGGCAAAATGTCAATTCCTATGGGCTCGATCGCGATGCGGAGATTTCGTTTGCCGAATTGCTGGCAAAAATCGGAGAATTGGGCATAACGCTTAAAAATCCGAGCTGGGTGTATTTTACATCGCCCCACCT
Organism: Salinivirgaceae bacterium; assembly: GCA_041664345.1. GTDB lineage: Bacteria > Bacteroidota > Bacteroidia > Bacteroidales > SZUA-534 > GWE2-40-63. The sequence goes on along the minus strand of JBAYKX010000015.1, from coordinate 37,315 downwards.
GCGTGACATGAGCCGCGATGTGATTGAAGCCATTGCTAAATATCCGGTTTTAGCAAAACAGATTCATCTGCCTTTGCAAAGCGGCGACGATCAGGTTTTGGTTAAAATGAACCGGAAACACAATCTGGATCGGTACCGCGAAAGTGTGGCCCACATCAGGGAATTAATTCCACAAGCCACTTTGTTTATCGATATCATTGTTGGATTTACCGGCGAAACCGAAGAACAGTTTTTGAATACCGTAAAATCGTTCGACGAATTCCAATTCAATATGGCTTATGTGGCCATGTATTCGCCACGTCCCGGTGCGCAAAGTTTTCGATGGGAAAACGATATTTCGCAGACTGCTAAGAAAGATCGGCTTCAACGGCTATCCAACAAACTGGAAGAAATATCAGGCAACTATAACCAACATATGATTGGCAAAACATTGAAAGTGCTCGTACGTACCAAAGAACGAAAGACTGGATATTTGTCGGGTGTGACCGAGGGAAAACTGGTAACCCGCATCTTGAGTAAAGACACCGGATTGATTGGTCAATTTGTGATGGTTACCATCACCGATGCATCCGGTTTATCAATTGCGGGTGAATTGGTCGCTATAAATGCCGAAACAACAATTACAAACTAAACTTTTCAAATAGTTAGCTTTAATAATAAGATTCTTAAAATTCAATTAAAGATATAAAAATCTTATTAAGTTAAATAAATTCCAAAATAGCCTTTCTATTATAAAAAAAGAGAAAAGCCACATAAATAAAAAAAAATGAGAGTCTCGTTTAAAACCTTGGGATGCCGATTGAATCAATATGAAACCGATGCACTGGTTTCAGGGTTCGATAGGGCCGGCTACCAAATAGTAGATTTCAAAGATATGGCCGATGTCACTATCATAAATACTTGCACGGTAACCGGACAGAGCGATCATAAATCCAGAAACATAATCCAACAGGCTATACATAATAATCCAAGGGCAGCAGTGGTGGTAACCGGTTGCATGGCAGAACAATACCAACAGGAACTCGAACAGATTCCTGGCATTGCCATGGTAATAAACAACCGGGATAAAAGCGGAATTGTTGAAAAAGTTGAAACAATTTTAGGACGGAATGGCATGAATACAATACCTTCGGGGGTTTTTAGCTATCAACCGGTACAAAAAAGCCTTCATACCAGGGCTGCCATTAAAATACAAGATGGATGCGATAATTTCTGTACTTTCTGCATCATACCTCAAGTGCGCGGAAGAGCCATCAGTCGTCCTGTTGATGAAATTCTGGAAAACATGCGGCAGTCAATTGATCTGGGATTTAAAGAATTGATAATTACCGGTGTCAATATTGGACGGTATGAATACGAAGGAACCCGTTTTACATCATTATTAGAGAAAATATTGGAAATACCGGGTGATTTTAGGGTACGAATTTCATCGCTGGAACCCGATGGTTTTGGTCCCGCTTTTTTGCAACTTTTTCAACACCCCAAACTAACACAGCATTTGCATCTATGTTTACAATCCGGTTCCGATCAAGTTCTTCTGAAAATGAGGCGTATGTATAGCATCAGCAATTATTTGGAATTGATAGAACGCATAAAATCAGATTATTCCGATTTCAACTTAACCACCGATATCATTGTTGGATTCCCGGGTGAAACAGATCAGAATTTTGAAGAGACTTTACGTATTGTTAAACAAATCGGGTTTAGCCATGTTCATACATTTAAATATTCGATCCGGCAAGGCACGTATGCTGAACGGATGCCAAATCAAGTGGATGAAAAAACAAAAAACCAACGAAGTGAAGAACTGAGGATGATTTCGGAACAGAACAAAATGAATTACTATCAGCAATTTATAGGTAAAACAGAACGCATCCTGATAGAGAAACCTGTGGGTAATGATTGGCATTTTGGATATGGGCAACATTATATTCCCATTCAGGTCAACAGTCAAATTATTCTGAAAAACCAATGGCTTGATGTAAAACTGAACCGTTTGACAGGCAACCAGCGAATAGTATTGGTAGGTGAACCAATAGTTACAAACCATTTTAACAGAAACCGATTAAGTTATACTTATGAGCATTAATCAGTTAACATCAACCGTTTCTAAACTGGATTCCGCTTTTCAGGAAAATTTTGAATTCAACACAAAACTTTCCGCTGATTTGAAAATAGCCTTATCGCAGGTGATTGATCATTCCAATAAACAGGCGATTGATAAACATACCGAGCGCGGAAAACTTTTGGTAAGGCAACGGATTGATATTTTGATTGATGAAGGAACACCGTTTCTGGAATTGTCGGCCTTGGCGGCTTACGGGCAATGGGACAACCAATTTCCGTCGGCAGGAATTGTTGCAGGAATAGGTTTAGTTGAAGGTGTTCAATGCATGATTGTGGCTAACGATGCTACAGTAAAAGGTGGTACTTACATAAAAGAAACTATTAAAAAGCATGTAAGAGCTCAGGAAATTGCTTTGCAAAATCAGCTTCCGTGCATTTATTTAGTTGATTCGGGTGGCGTGTTTTTACCCGAACAGGCGAATGTTTTTCCCGATAGGTTCGATTTTGGAAGGGTTTTTTATAACCAGTCGAAACTATCGGCTTTAGGAATTCCACAAATATCGGTGGTTATGGGTTCCTGTACTGCCGGTGGAGCCTACGTTCCCGCCATGAGCGATCAAACCATCATTGTTAAAAACCAAGGAACCATTTTTATTGGAGGTCCACCCCTTGTAAAAGCCGCTACTGGCGAAGTGGTTACCGCCGAGGAATTGGGAGGGGCCTATGTGCATACCTCAATTTCAGGTGTTGCCGATTATTTAGCAGAAGATGATGTAGATGCCACCCATATTTGCCGGAGTTTGATTCAGCAGGCCAATCAAAAAAGTGCCCCAAAAGCAATGGATTTCGGAGAACCGCTTTACCCCATTGAGGAATTATATGGATTAATTAGTGCTAACAATAAAAAGACGGTGGACCCGCACGAGATTATTGCTCGTTTGGCTGATAACAGCGAATTTCAGGAATTCAAAAAACAATATGCCCCCAATTTAGTTACCGGATATGCTTCAATAAGTGGTTTTCAGATTGGAATAATTGCCAACAACGGGTTTTTGAATGCCGAAGCGGCACGAAAAGGCGCCCATTTTATTGAATTGTGCGATCAACGGGGAATTGCGCTCCTGTTTTTACAGAATATTTCAGGCTTTATAGTGGGCAAAACACACGAGCATCAAGGCATTGCACGCGATGGCGCTAAAATGATTCATGCAGTGGCCAATACCGGAGTGCCCAAAATAACGTTAGTTACCGGAGGTTCTTATGGTGCCGGCAACTACGCCATGGCAGGCCGGGCTTACGACCCTGAGTTTCTTTTTTTGTGGTCCAACGCAAAAACAGCTGTAATGGGAGGTGAACAAGCCGCATCGGTAATACAGACAATTAAAAACACGGAAACAGAAATAGAACATCCGTTGATAAAGCAATTCCAAGATGAAAGCACGGCCTACTTTTCAACATCGCGCCTTTGGGATGACGGCATCGTGGATCCAATTGACACACGAAAGATACTTGGTTTGGCGTTGTCAGTTGTAACTAATAAATCCATACAAAAAGGTAAGTTTGGGGTATATAGAATGTAAGACCTAAGTTGAGCGATTTGACCCCGAGTCTTCGGGGGAAAAAGCGCTTTACTTAGGTATAACCCCGACAAAGGAATTGTTGGGTTTCACTAATTGAGTGAAGTGAAAATTAGTGAAAACTTACAATTCCTCAGTCGATTAAGCAGATTCGCGATAGAGAATCGCTCAATTTGGGTAAGATTGTGAACAACAATAAAGGATATTAACTGTTAAAAAGAATTACGTAATTAGTCAACATAAAAACAATCGATATGACGGAATTCATTCAATTGGAAAAGAACGGCAGTATTTTGACTGTTTGGTTGAACAGACCGCAAAAGAAAAATGCGCTGAACGCCGCTATGATTGGAGGATTGATGCGACTTGCGCAGGATTTACAAAACGACGAAAGCACCGATATTGTTATCCTTAAAGGAAGAGGCGATTGTTTTTGTGCCGGTGCCGATTTGGAATGGTTTAAGCAGGCCATTGCTTTGCCTGAAAATGAACGAGTTCAAATATTGAAAGCCCTTCCTATTTTTTTACGTACTTGGAACCACCTGCCACAAACTACCATTACCGTTGGACATGGCTTTTTATACGGTGGTGCGCTGGGTTTGCTGGCTGTGAGCGATTTTGTCATTTTGGAACAAAACAGCCATTTGCGGCTTAGCGAGGTTTTGATTGGAGTAATTCCAGCCTCCATAGCTCCCTATTTAATAAAACGGATGGGATTCAAGCGGAGCAAATCGCTCATGCTTTCCGCCGAAGCATTTAATGCACAATTGGCCTTGGCTTACGGGCTAGCCGATAAAATTGGTTCATTGGATAAATTGGATGAAATTGAGAATCGTTTGATTGAAAATATACAACGCTCCGATAAACAGACACGGAGGATGCTAAAAAAATTCCTATTCAATGTTGTAAATAAAGAAATTAACGAAGATCTTTCGGAATATACCGCCAAATCCCTTTCGGATGCGCTGGGAACCGAATTGGCACAAAAGCAAATTGATGCCTTTACCAATCCGTCAAAATGAAAAATGCAAAAGATAGATGAAACAATGAAAATATGATATCGAAAATATTAATTGCCAACCGGGGTGAAATCGTGCACAGAATTATAAGAACCGCACATAAAATGGGAATAACCACGGTTGGAATATACACTTCTGAAGAACCTAATGCAGCCTGGATTGCGGAAGCTAGTGAATCCGCTTTTTTAGAGGGTATCCAGCTTAAGGATACCTATTTAAATCCATCAAAAATAATTGCCCTTGCAAAACAATATGCATGCGATGCTGTACATCCGGGATACGGTTTTTTATCGGAAAACGCTGAATTTGCAAGAATGTGTGCCCTTAACGGGATTACTTTTGTTGGTCCAAAACCCGAAGTTATTGAATTGATGGGCAATAAGCTTACCGCTCGAAAATTTGCCGTTGAAAATGGGTTGCCGGTGCCTTTTGGGTTGGAAGGTACGGTTGAAGAACTCATAAAAAAAGCCGACGAATTATCTTACCCCGTAATAATAAAAGCCTGTGCAGGTGGTGGTGGCAAAGGAATGCACATTGTTTATTCAGCTAAAGATTTATCTGAGAATATTATTGCAGCTCAACGGGAAGCATTGTCGTGGTTTGGAAACGGAACGGTTTACGTGGAACAATATTTTGAGAATACCCGCCATATTGAGGTTCAAATATTGGGCGATAACTTCGGCAATTTTTTGCATCTGTTTGAACGGGAATGCACCATGCAGCGTAATTACCAAAAAATAATTGAAGAGGCTCCATCACCCACCTTATCGAAGTTACAGCGGAATTCAATTTGCAACGCTGCTGTTCAGTTGGCAAAAGCCGCAAACTATAACAACGTGGGAACCATCGAGTTCCTTTGGGCCAACGAACAATTCTATTTTCTGGAAATGAACACCCGCATCCAGGTTGAGCATCCGGTAACGGAAATGGTTACTGGCATTGATTTGGTAGAGCAACAGATACGGATTTGTCAAAACTTGGAAATCAATTTAAGACAAAAAGATATTAAAATAGATGGATGGGCTGTTGAAGCCCGCATTTACGCCGAAAACCCCGAAAAAGGATTTAAACCTTCGGCCGGTTACATGCATTTGCTCCAATTTCCGAATCGATTAAATGCCCGTATAGAATCCACTTATAGCGGATGGGCTGATATTTCGGTTTCCTTCGATGGATTAATCAGCAAAGTAATTGTTCATAAAGCCACCCGCAATGAAGCATTGAGTCAATTATCGAAGGTACTTGATGAAACAATCGTGCACGGGGTTGATTCCAATACCAAATATCTCTCCTTGCTGTTAAGGCACCCCGACATTCATTCAAACAGGATTCATACTAAATACTTGCAACAAAATTTGGAAGTATTTAAGGGTGAATTGAATAGTCACAAGAATTCGATTAACCCAATTCTGCCTATCATCGGGTATATAGCCTCCATGTGTGTTATAAACACCAGAAATGGGGTGTCAATTTGGGAAAAAATTAGGCATCTGAGTACCGTTTCAAAGCAAACAATAATTATTGACGGATTTTTACATGAGTTCCTAGTCAACAGAACCAACTTGAGTTATGAAATCATTTGGGGCAGTACCAAATTTGATGTTTTTATAAAATATTTGAATACAAACGAAATTCATGTTGCGATTGATGGAATTGAACACAAACTGTTTTTTTCAAAAGGCTCCGACTCCATTTGGATTCAACATGAAGGCTTCCTTTTTAAGGTTTTAAGCCAACACCAAATTGACTATGCAAAAATTGTGAAAAAGAAGGCAAATGAGTTGGTGGGCGGAAACTTTAATTTGGTATCGCCTCTGCATGGAAAAATATCTGCGGTGCATGTTAGTGCTGGGCAGAAGGTAGAGCAAGGAACCACCATATTAACGATAGAATCGATGAAAACCGAAAATAACATTTCCTGTGCATCGAGCGGAATTGTGGAAAAAATTTGGATAGAACTGAGCCATGGAGTCAAAGAGAATCAGTTATTGGTGAGTTTTATTAATTAACATAAAAACATAACTTTTAAGAATAGAAATGAACGCGCTACTTAAAGAACATCATAACGAATGGCGACAAAAAGTCCGCAAATTTGCTGAGGAAAAAATTAAACCCGTCATAGGCGAATTCGATCGTAAATCGATTTTCCCATCTCATTTAATTGAACAATTGGGTGAAGAAACCGGTGTTTTTGGGATGTATATTCCGAAGCAATACGGTGGTTTGGGAACCGATACCCTTTCGTACATTATTGCGGTTGAAGATCTGGCCCGTGTTGACAGTTCTATGGCGGCTACATTGGCCGCACACAATAGTTTGGGAATGGGCCCGGTATTAAACTTTGGCACCGAAGAACAGAAAATGCAATGGCTGCCCAGTTGGTGCACCGGGAAAGCCCTTTGGGCCATGGGTTTAACCGAAATCAATGCCGGTAGTGATGCAAAAGCCGTTGAAACAACCGCTGATTTGAAAAATGGAAAATGGATTATAAACGGAAGTAAATTATACATTACCAATGCCGCTTCAAACCTTTCCAAAGGGATTACGGTGGCCGCCAAAACAGGTGAAAAAGATGGTAAATTGGAATTCTCGGCTATCCTGCTTCCCTATCCCACCAAAGGATTTGAGCGTAAAGTTATGACCGATAAACTGGTATGGCGTGCCGCCGATAACGGTGAATTGTTTTTCAATAATTGTGAAGTTCCCGAAGAATACCTACTTGGGAACCGAGGCGACGGATTAAAAATAATTCTTAAAACCATTGACGCCGGAAGGTTATCCATTGCGGCCATGGGTGTTGGTTTGGCGCAAGGTGCCTTTGAAATGGCCCGTGAATATGCCTTAACCCGCCAACAGTTTGGCAAACCCATTGCCCATTTACAGGCAATAGCCTTTAAACTGGCCGACATGGCCGTTAAAATTGAAAATGCCCGCAACACCTTATACAACGCCTGCTGGATAAAAGACCAAGGGATGCCTTATGGAACGCAGTCGGCTATGGCCAAACTGTACGCCAGCGAAATTGCCCGCGAAGTAGCCGATGAGGCGGTTCAGATATTTGGTGGCGCCGGGTTAATGGAATCGAATCCCATTGCCCGCTTTTACCGCGACCAGCGCTTGCTCCAAATTGGGGAAGGAACCTCTGAGATATTGCGGTTGGTAATTTCGCGAAGTGTATTAAATGAATAACTATGAGCCAATGACGTTTTGTTATAAAGTGTTGCAGGGTTTCATGGTTGCATGGTTGCAAGGTTGCAAGGTTGAAGGGTTACGGGGTTACTGGTTGCTGGTAACTTGTTTCTAGTTTCTAGTCTCTAATCTCATGTCTCACATCTCATATCTCATATCTTGATACTAAAATACTATGAGCCAATTGCCAATTCATTCCGGATTTTCAAAACTTTCGAGGGAAGAGAAAATTGCTCTGCTCCCATTGGGCAATGATTCAAAAAACCTGTTGGCGCAAGCATTGCTATCAAACGATGCCATTGCCAACTTAATTGACCAACTGAGCGAAAACATGGTATCGCATTTTACTTTGCCAATGGGCATTGCCCCAAACATTTGGATAAACGGAAAACACTATTTTGTTCCTCTGGTAACCGAAGAGAGTTCTGTTGTGGCTGCCATTGCCAAAGCAGCCCGCTTTTGGGCCGATTTTGGGGGTTTCCATGCAATAGTTACAGGAACGGAAAAGAAAGGGCAAGTCCATTTTTTCTGGAAAGGGGAAAAATCATTGCTTGAAAGGAAACTCCCAGACATCAAGGACTTTATCATGTTACGGGTAAACCCCATTTCAAATCAAATGGCTAAAAGAGGCGGCGGCATTACTTCAATTGCGCTCGATGATTTAACAACTGATCTTCCCTATTACTATCAGCTAAATGTGAGTTTTGAAACGGTTGATGCCATGGGGGCCAACTTTATCAATTCCTGTTTAGAAGCAATGAAGAAAGCTCTGAATCAATTTGCATCCTGCGACTCAGAAATGGATGCATCACTTATGGATATAAATATGGCCATTTTATCGAATTACACTCCGCATTGCAAAGCCGTGGCTTCTGTTTCCTGTCCGGTAGATGCGTTAAATTCATATGGGAAAAATCTAGGTACAAATAATCTGGCAGAAAGGATGGTTCAGGCAGTTCAAATTGCCCAGATTAATGTAGACCGGGCAGTAACCCACAACAAAGGCATTTACAATGGCATTGATGCGCTAGCAATTGCCACCGGAAACGACTGGCGTGCCCTTGAAGCCGGAGGCCATGCCTATGCTGCACGAAATGGAAAATACACATCGTTAAGTACCGCCAAAATTGAAAACAGTATTTTTTCAATGGAACTGGAATTGCCATTGGCAGTAGGAACCGTGGGTGGCATTACCAACTTGCACCCAATGTCGAAATTAGCCATGGAAATACTTGGCAACCCAAATGCAACAGAATTGATGCAACTAATGGTCGTTACTGGATTGGCTTCCAATTTCTCGGCTTTGTTGGCACTCACCAGCACAGGCATCCAAAAAGGGCACATGAAAATGCACTTATCGAATATATTGCTGCAGTTAAAAGCTTCCAGTGAACAAATCATACAAGCAGAATATTTTTTCAAAGATAAAACAGTGAGTTTTTCAGATGTTGAAAAATTTTTATCAACTACATAATCCTTGTTTTGAATATGACCACTGATAATAATACCCAATATTTTTATAGCCATGGAAAATTGCTCCTTACCGGAGAATATTTGGTGATGCAAGGTGCAAAAGCAATGGCACTTCCGCTCTCATTGGGCCAGTCGCTTTCAATTACCGAACAAAAGACTAATCAAATAAATTGGGAAACATATGAAATAGATAAGTTGGTTTTTACGGCTCGTTTTCATATGAAAAATTTCGAAATACTGGAAACCACCGATAAGGAAAAAGCAACCTACATCCAAGGACTTTTAAGGGCTGTAAATACATTGAACCCAGCATTTTTGAGCAATTCCAAGGGATTAATGGCTGTGGCAAAAGTTCAATTCAACATGAACTGGGGATTCGGTTCCAGCAGTACTTTAATCAGTAATATATCTCAATGGGCACCGGTGGATGCTTTTGAATTGAACCGCATGGTTTCAAAAGGTTCGGGTTTTGATATTGCCTGCGCCCGTGCTAATGAGCCAATAATTTACCAGCTAGTGGATCAAAAACCATTATCGGAACCCATTGCATTTAATCCGCCCTATTTATCGCAGTTATTCTTGGTATATTTGAATAAAAAAATGCCCACCGAACAGCATATAAGCAGTCTTAACCCAAATCAAGCAATAGCCAACCAACTGATTCCGATTGTAAATAATATTACCATTAAAATAAGGACTTGCATTCAACTCAATGAGTTTCAGAAATTAATTACGGAACATGAAAAATTGATTGGAACTTATCTACATAAAACACCAGTAAAGGATGAATTATTTTCTGATTTTCAAGGTGCCATAAAATCATTGGGCGCTTGGGGTGGCGACTTTATTTTGACTGCTTCATCCCAATCTTTTGAAAAACAAAAACAGTACTTTGAACAAAAAGGGTATGCAACGCTTTTGCGATTGGATGATTTGATATTTAGAAGACCGAAGACCGAAGACAGAAGTCAGAAGACCGAAGTTAGAAGTTAGAAGTTAGAAGTTAGAAGTCAGAAGTTGGAAGTTGGAAGTTGGAAGTTAGAAGTTGGAAGTTAGAATACCTAAGTTGGAAGTTGAAAAAGCCCCAAAGGGGCGTAAGAACAAAGCCCGGGGCAACGCCCCGTGATAATTGATAAACATAAAAAGCGGTGCATCCAACCATGTTTCTATGAAATGGCATTGTAACATGCACCGCAAAATAGATAGGACAATTGGAAATAGTAAAATAAAAGTCAGCAACCAGTAACCAAAATCCATAAATTACAAACATGAACAAAATATCCTGGCGCAGTCCATCGAATATTGCACTAATAAAATACTGGGGGAAAACCGGGAATCAACTTCCCATGAATCCTTCATTGAGTTTTTCATTGGATGCAGCTTTTACCGAAACAACCATTGCCGTCATTGAAGGCGCCGATAATAATGGTGTGGATGTTTCCCTGACTTTTGAAGGGAATAAAAACAAACCGTTTGAAGACCGCTTGGCGAAGTTCATCAACTCGGCAATCAAACACATCCCTTCGCTAAAGGGATTGCGCTTAGAAATAGATAGTTACAACAGTTTTCCGCATTCCTCGGGAATAGCCAGTTCAGCCAGCTCCATGAGTGCATTGGCGTTGGGATTGGTGGTGATTGAGCAGAAATTATTAGGGAATATTACCCAATTTAACGATTTTCAGCAGAAAACTTCTTTCATTGCCCGGTTAGGATCGGGAAGTGCAGCGCGAAGTGTTTATGGTGGTTATTCCGTTTGGGGAGCCGTGCCTGAAAACAATCGGTTTTCAGATGAATATGCTACTGATATTAACGATTTAATTCATCCGATATTCAAATCGTATCGTGATGCAATTCTTTTAGTAACCCATAAAGAAAAAAAGGTTTCCAGTTCGGTAGGCCATCAATTAATGGAAAACCATCCGTTTGCTGCCACCAAATTCAAAGAATCGTTCAAAAACATAGAGTTGATGCTGGGAATAATGCAAAAGGGGGAACAACTGGATTTTGCCCTGCTCATTGAAAGGGAAGCACTTTCGCTTCATGCCATGATGATGACCAGCAATCCTTCATTCATTTTAATGGAACCTCAAACAATAGCCATAATTGGCAAAATACGAGATTTCAGACAAGAAACCGGATTACCCGTATGCTTTACGTTAGATGCCGGGGCCAATGTACATTTCATTTATCCTGAAAAAGATACCGTACCCGTTAAACTATTCATTGAAAACGAACTATTGCCGCATTGTTATAACCGGCAATGGATTGACGATAAAGTGGGTTTAGGCCCTGTGAGATTAACTTAAACACAGTTTTACTTAATCAGCTCAACCGCTTCCTCAAGCAATTTTGCGGTAAGCTCAGGTTTGGCTCCACCTTTTAGCTTTTTCTGGTCAAATTGTGAACCATCAAACTTGATGAAGCATTTACATGCCACTTTCCAAAGATTCCGTTTCAAAGGTTCCAGTAAATTATATTCGTTGGTAACTAAATGTATAAAATAAGCAAATTCATCTTCACTCCCCGACCACACCACAGAATTTGAAAGCTCTTTTCCAGAAAAGGCTCTTTTAAAATTACCCATGGGGGTTTCTTTTGCAATAAAGTTGTTCTCTTTAAGACAACTAAACAGATTGGTTAAATCATCGGCGCGGGTATTGAAATTTATATTAGTAAATGAATCATTCGATACCACATCGGATTTTATTTCCGGAAAAGTCTCCTGTTTTGCCTCTGAAATAGCGGTCACCAGCGGTTCTTTTCTTTTTAAAAAAGTATTTTCAGGCATGGCTTGATTCAAAAACCGATCATAAATATCATGTTCAGTAAGCAAAAAACCACTTTCCAAATGCTTGTTAATATCCTGTATTTCAAGGTAAATCTTAACTAAAGCCACCTTTAAAAATTGAATTATAAAAGTCTCTGTTTTTTTGTCGGGGTCCCCCTCGTATTTTGAATTTCGGGGATTTATGATGTGCGCAAAATAAAATCGTTCTTTAATAATGGTAACAATATCTGTGAATCGTTTTGGAAGCTGTTTCTTGAGTGTATCATCGTACCAGTATTTCTGCCGCATGGCATTATCATCTTCATTTATGAGGGTAACTATACTGTTGCAATATTGGTTCGATTCACTGATTATCAACTTTTGATAATATTCCAATTTTGGGTTAAAAGGACGGTAAAAATCAAATTCATACAATTCATGAAAACTTAAAGTTACCGGTTTAACTTTTGAAACCAGAGTGGCGAATTTTTCATTTGGCTTGTTCATGTCAAGCCATGGACGCAAGTCGCGGCACAATATTTCGTCGAGTTGATTTAAAGAATTATTCAAGGCTGAAGAATTAGTTAAGTATATTTTTTTCAAAGTTAATAAGTTTTTGTTCATTAGCCCATTAGTTCATTAGTTCATTAGTTCATGAACAATTGGCAGCTCAGTATGTATTATGGAATCATTGAATAAAACTTAAAAAACATTAATACAATAACATTGAATCTAACTGGGTAACCAATAACAAGTATCAATTGAATATGAAGTAAAACTCAGAACAATGAATTCTTTTAATAGCAAAATCCTACTATTTGGCGAATATACCATCCTTAATGATAGCATGGCCTTGGCAATTCCATTTTCTGAATTTTCAGGACATTTGGTTTTACCTTCAGATGGCGATATTCCAAATCCGATTAGTATTGAATCCAATCAATCCATAAAAAGATGGGCCAAATACTTGAGTGAACAAAAAGGATTTAACTGCCCGCCCAATGAACAAAAACTATTGACCGATGCCTTGATGGGGTTGTATTTTGATTCAAACATCCCGCAAGGATATGGCGTTGGGAGTTCTGGCGCATTAACCGCAGCCGTTTATAGCCGGTATTTTATTGATTCAACGAACTACCAAAGAAATTCCACCATTAGTTTGGAAGAACTTAAAGCCGATTTATCGTTGATGGAAACCTACTTTCATGGCAACAGTTCAGGAATAGACCCATTGGTTTCTTATCTGGATGAACCCATTTTAATAAAAAAAGGAATGGTTTTTAAACAACCGTTAGCATTGCCCAAAGATTTGAAAATTTTCCTTATTGATACCGGCTCTCCGGCTAGCACTGGTAATCTGATGGAACAGTTTCACATAAAACGGGAAACGCCAACCTTGAAGCCGGAATTTACTAAAATGAGTTCTTTAACCGACTCCATTATTGAAGCCTTTTGCAATAACTCCATTTCTTTTGCCATGATTGAAGAACTGTCAACCTTACAGCACACTATTTTAAATGAAATGTTTGTAACAAACCAAACAATTGAAAATGCCTTGCACCAATTCAGCGGTTCGTTATGCGTTAAACTTTGCGGATCCGGTGGCGGCGGTTTTTTATTGGGGTTTGCAAAAACCAGGCAATTCAGTACTATAACTAATTATTTTTCGGAACACTCTATTCCACTAATTGATATTCATATTAAGTGAATTACAACAAGCCATCAAGTTAACAATAGTTTGGCAAATAATTATAACACGCTAATTATGTGTAATTTAAAATATAATTAAAGTTTATGGAACTACCTGTTATTTAATGAATCCTGTTTTGTCTCACTTCTCATATCTCAAAATCTAATGATCTCTTTTATCTGGATACGGTTTTATCATTACCCGAAGCGATTGGTCGCGGGCTATGTAACTTTGGGCCCAATTAATGAAAATAAATATCCGGTTTTTCACACCCACTATCGACATTAGGTGGACAAAGAGCCAAAGCATCCATGCAAAAAAACCGGAAAAACGGAAACCGGGTAAATCGGCAACAGCCATGTTTCGGCCAACGGTGGCTAAACTCCCTTTGTCAATATATTTGAATGGCTTAGTAAATCCTTTGTTTAAATTGGATGCCAGGTTTTTAGCTTGTTGAATAGCCACTTGAGCCACCTGTGGATGACCATTGGGATATTTTTCTTCGGTCTGGAAAGCAATGTCACCAATGGCAAAAACATTGGCAAAACCTTCAATGCGGTTAAATGCATCTACTTTGATACGGTTTCCCCGAGTATAGATGGTATCGGGTAATCCGGTTATTTTAAGGCCGCTTACGCCGGCTGTCCATAAAAAATTTCGGCAATAAACCGTTGAACCGTCACCAAAAAGGATTTTATCGCCGTCGTAATCTTCAATGTGGGAGTTTAATTTTACATCAACACCCAGCTTGAGCAAAAACCGGAATGCCTTTCCGCTGGAATGCTGGCTCATGCCACTCAACAGACGTGGACCGGCCTCAAACAACTGAATTTTCATTTGGCTGAAATCCAATTCCGGGTAGTCTTTAAATAGCACGTTGTTCTTCATTTCGGCAATAGCCCCCGAAAGTTCCACCCCACTTGGGCCTCCACCTACTATTGCTACCGACATCAATTCCGATTGTTCTTTTTTATCCTCGGTAAGCATCGCTTTTTCAAAGCTTTCCAAAATCCGGTTACGCACGTGAATGGCTTCGGCAGTCGATTTCATGGGCAGGCTAAACTTTTCGATATTGGTTTTGCCAAAGTAGTTGCTTTTAACCCCTGTGGCAAACACTAAATAATCGTATGAAAGCTCTCCAGCCTTGGTTATAATCATTTGTTCATCGGGCTTAACCTCCAAAAAACGGGTTGTGCGGAAGTGTAGGTTGGCATGTTTTTGAAAAATCCTCCGAACCGGAAAGGAAATAGAGCTGGGTTCAATACCGGAAGTGGCCACCTGGTAAAACAACGGCTGAAACTGATGAAAATTCCTTTTATCAATCATTACCACTTGAAAACGTGAACCGGATAACCTCATAGCCAGTTTTAACCCGGCAAACCCCGCTCCTACTATTACTATGCGCTTTTTCCCGTTCCTAGGTAGATTAAAATTATTCATATTACAATTGTATAACGCGCTTAAAACATGTTTACCGACCATTTGTTTTTAAATTTTCAATCTTTTAACACCTTATTTCAAGCTTGGATAATCTGATTCAAAACAATTAGTCCATTCCATTGTTTTTTGGCCATTGACTGCCTAATTAATAGAAAAATGGAAAACTTAATTATAAATCAAACCCATTCCAACCTTATAAAGCCACAACGCCTTCCCCACTGGATGAAGGCCCAAATGCCCAAAGGCAAGACCTACAGTCAGGTTTTTAATTTGATTCACGAGCACAAACTTAATACCATTTGTACCAGCGGAAACTGCCCCAATAAAGGCGAATGCTGGAATGCAGGAACAGCCAGTTTCATGATTTTAGGCGATAAATGTACCCGTAATTGCCGGTTCTGCTCCGTGCTAAATCAAATTCCTGAAAAAGTGGATTGGGACGAACCGCTGCGATTGGCCAAAACCATTCAAACACTGAAATTAAAACATGCCGTAATTACATCGGTTACCCGCGACGATTTAGCTGACGGAGGTGCCGGATTTTGGGCAACAACTATTTTACAGATAAAAGAGGTGAATCCTACCATTACCATCGAAGCATTGATTCCGGATTTTAATGGGGATTTCAAATTGGTTCAACAAGTAATGAATGCCAACCCAGAAGTTATTTCCCACAATTTGGAAACCGTGGAACGCCTTACTCCGAAAGTCAGGAGCACCGCCCGTTATTCTCGAAGCTTGAAAGTATTGGAGTATATTGCGGCTTCCGGAATCACCGCTAAATCAGGTATTATGGTTGGATTGGGTGAAACCTCCATTGAAGTAATAAAAACCCTTGCCGATTTGAAAGCTGTTGGCGTTAAAGTGGTAACTATAGGCCAATATCTGCAACCCAATTCTCATTTGCTCCCGGTAGTAGAATATATAACCCCCGAACAGTTCAAAATTTATGAAACCGGAGGACTTAAAATGGGTTTTGCTTTTGTTGAAAGCAGTCCACTGGTGCGTTCCAGCTACCATGCAGAAAGACATGCCAGAATTTAGAAGTTAGAAACCAGAGATTAGAGGTTAGAAGTTAGAAATTAGAAATTAGAAATTAGAAATTAGAAATTAGAACCATATAACCATATAACTATTTAACCATATAACCATTTGAACCAGTTACCAGTAACCAATTGCTAATTATTAATTGTACATTGTTAATTGAACATTGTTAATTGAACATGAAATTCCGATCGAAAATAATAGATAAACGATTCATCAATACGGATACCTTTGTTTTGGTGTTTGAAAAAGGCACCCTTTCATTTAAAGCTGGGCAATACATTGTGCTGTCGTTTCCCAATGAAAAAGAAGCCCGCGAATATTCGGTATATAGCGGCGAAAACGAACCAAACCTTGAGATTCTGTTAAAAACATTGCCCGAAGGCAGTTTTTCCATGCGGTTGGGCGATATGAATGTGGGTGATACCATTTTAATCGACGGCCCGTTTGGATTTTTTGTGATGAAACCCGATGAGATATGGAGCAAACCTCATGTATTTGTAGCCTCAGGAACCGGAATCTCGCCTTTCCGAAGTTACATCCAAACGCATCCTCAAATGGATTATCAGTTGCTTCATGGCATCCGGACGGTTAATGACCGAATTGAACCGAATAATTACGAGTCAGACAGGCTGAAGTACTGTATTAGCCGTGAAGATTCTGCATATTTTAATGGACGGGTAACCGATTATTTAACGAAAACAAAAGTAAATAAAGAAGCCGTTTATCATTTATGCGGAAACTCAGCCATGATTAACGATGTGACTGAGTTATTGGAAGCCGGCGAAATAAAGCCGGAAAATATCCGGACCGAGGTTTTCTTTTAATTGTTGCTTATAATCTGCCGATAAATCAATTTTGTTTCATCCACTAATATTATCTCTAATGAAAAAGTCGTGGATCCGCCCCAATATTCGGTTTCAATGAAAATCGTTTTATCGGGCATTTGCATCCAGGTTCCTGAATAATTGGCATAAGTTATGGGTGGAGTTGCACAATCACCACTATTAGCCCGCCGAATCAAGGTTCCATCGGCTTTGAATTCAAAACCGTCGCAAGTATCCAATAAGTTTTGGCTGCGGTTCATGATTGTGGCCGTATCGATATAGTGGGAATTAACCCAAATGCCTAAAAGCAAGTTGTTTGCATTAATAACAATGGGCGATTCGTTATTTTTATTGCAGGCCGATAAAAGTCCCAAGGCTGCAAATAGAAAAAGGAAATATCTAATATTTTTCATCAAAATATATTTTATAAACAAATTGAAGACCAAGTTATAGGTGAAAAGGTTGCCACAAAAATACTATTTTTCAATTCAAGCCGTTTTACACAAAACCCCAAAAATAGATTCCTATGAAAAAACACTTTGCCTTGTTTTTGACTGTGTTAGCGGCTTTCCTGTTTGTGTATCTATTTTACAAACAGGATATTGGTCTGAATTTACTCTTTTTTGAAATCATAATTATCGGGTCCATAATCTTTCTATTAAAACGAAAACCTATTTTAATGGTTTCTAAAATAGTACTGGCTGGAACCCTTTTAAGCGCTGTTTCTGTTGTAGTAAATTACTCAATCCTCGCTATTTTCATCAATCTTTGCTCCTTTTTCCTGTTTACAGGCACTTTGGTTTTCCCGGAAGCCCGTTCCATCCTCACTCCTGCTGGATTGGCTATTTCAAATGCGTTTCAGTCGATTCGGTTATTTATATTAAGTACGAATGAACTTAAAGGAAACAATAAAGGAATCCGATGGATGCTGGGTTTTGTTAAAATTGCACTCATCCCAATTTTGGTAATTGGGGTTTTTATCCTATTATATAACTCATCGAACCCCATATTCAGTAAAGGGTTGATAAAAATAACCGATTTTATCAACAGTCATTTGAATGGTATTCTTGAAAAAATGGACTTTGAATTGATTTTCTTTTTTTTATTTGGTTTATTTGTGTGCATCTTCACGTTTTATCAGGTGCGCAATAAGTTGATAATCAGTTATGAGACCAATGAAAGAGACCAACTGACCAGAAACAAAAAACGACTCGGGGTTGGAAGTTTTAAAGCTACTTCACTAAAAAACGAATTGAAATCGGCCATTTTCCTTTTAGTTTCTTTGAATATTCTCATTCTGATAATCAATACCATCGACATTTACTGGGTTTGGTTTAATTTTGATTGGAATGGGGAGTATTTGAAACAATTTGTGCATGAAGGAACCTATATGCTTATTTTTTCCATCTTGATATCCATGGCCATCGTTCTTTTCTTTTTCCGTGGCAACCTAAATTTCTATTCCAAAAACAGCACCCTTAAATTTCTTTCATACACTTGGTTGGCGCAGAATGCAGTTCTGGCTGTTTCCGTTGCTATCCGTAACTTTTGGTACATAAAATATTTTGCGTTGGCGTATGGGCGCATAGGGGTTTTGTTCTTTCTGTTACTCACTTTATATGGAATTTACACTGTTTTTATAAAAGTTAGAGATAAAAAATCAACCTTTTATTTATTGCGTTCCAACAATTTGGTCATTTATTGTATGCTGGTTTTTATGACATTTTTTAACTGGGATGTTATCGTAGCACGGTATAATTTTAGGCATTACCAAACTTCGTTTGTACACCTTAACTTTCTTTCAGAACTTTCCTACAAAGCTTTACCATACTTGGATAAGGACATGGAAGAGTTAAACCGGATTCAAACTATTCAAAACAGCCTTTTTCCTTTCGAAGAAAAATATATGACCCCTGAATCCTACTACAACGCCATACAAGAGAAAAAAGAATTATTTTTGACGAATTTTCGTAAAAAAAACGTACGATCGTGGAACCTTGCCGAATATCGTGCGTACAAAAAGTTGATTTTTCATAAAAGTAAGTAGGTTTTTTCATAATGGTTTGGTTAATTAAGAGGAGAACCTCCAGGACACGAGCCCTTGGAGGTTCTTTCTTTTTTTAGCTTTTCATGTTTTCTACAAAGGATTACCATTCCTTAATCTCCTCAAATACATAACAATTGCCAGAAGTTTTAATGCATAATTATTGTTAATTCAACAATATTTTGTAAAATTGCGGCATCAATGGAGACCAGTACCCATAAAAACGGGGCGATACCGAAAAGCCATAAGAGTAGGAACCAATTAATTAATCGATAAAAAATGAAAAAAAATTATGTTGTTATTTTTGCTATGGCAATTGCTATGGGTTGGTTTGCAAATAACCTTTCAGCACAGAGTGCTTATGTAACTGTTAATGCCGGTTATGGTATGAGGGCGGGTTCATTTTCATGGGGCAATAACACTGAAAATGCTGATAATACGGGTAGTGCAGAAGTTGTCAACATTTCGTTAGGAAAAGGGTTAAACTTTGGAGGTTCATTTGGGTACATGTTCAATAAAAATATTGGTGCTGAATTAGGTGTTTCCTACCTATTAGGTGGAAAATCAGAAACTACGGATGAATACTATAGTAGCCCGACTGAAAAAATAACTTGGGAAGATGAAGTGCATTCCAATATGATACGTTTCAGCCCTACATTTATATTGGCTTCCGGTATGGAAAAAATTAATCCGTATGCAAAATTTGGCCTTACTGTTGGAGTTGGAAGTTTCACTGAAAACAGCAATAGAAATTCCACAAATGGTGATCATACGGAACGTACTTGGAAAAATAATGGTGGAGTAGCCGTTGGATACACAGCTTCGATAGGTGCAAACTATCCCTTGAATGAAAAAATGTCTTTATTTGGAGAGTTAACACTTATTGATCTTAACTATGCTCCTAAAAAAGGCGAAATGACCAAATATACTGATAACGGTACTGATATGTTAGGTACTTTAGATGTCAATGATAAAGAGGTAGAATATGTAGATTCTTACTCTTATGATAACAATACTTCTTCAAATCCCGACGAACCTGAAAAACATTTAAAATGGAAATTGCCCTTCAGTAGTATGGGCTTTAATATTGCATAAAGTTTAATTTATAGATTATACCATTTTCCCTTCTTGATATTTTGAATGGTGGATTAAGCAACTATTAATAGTTGCTTAATCCACAAAAACTTTTTAATACGACCTTCTTTTATTGGTTTCCAAATATTCAATTAGTAACCTGATTTAATTATATTTGATAAAAAAATACTTATCAATGAAAAAATACATCCGAATTGCCGTCATAATTTTAATTTCAGTGTTTGCCATTGGCTTTTGGTGGCGTTACTATTTTGTTTTTGGCGAAGGCGTGAAAGCCGGGAACCTTAATTTCTTTGTAAAAAAAGGCTATGTATTCAAAACCTACGAGGGAAGGCTAATCCAGACGGGTTTTAAAACAGCTACTCCAGGAGCCATGCAAAGCAATGAGTTTGAGTTTAGTGTTACCAACGACAGCCTTGCCTCACTATTAGAACGTTGCAGCGGAAAAGAAATTGAACTGAGATACAAAGAATACCTTCATCCACTGCCTTGGAGAGGTATGAGCAATTATGTGGTAATTGAACTCCTTAAAGTTGAGAGCGAGCAAAACATCAATGAATTGCCATACAAATAGGTAATTCAATTACAACTATGATAAAAGAAAAAAATAGGATAGCGCTGTTATCGGTTTTTGCAGCTATTTTTTTAACGGGTTTTAAACTATTGGTTGGGATTTTAACCGGTAGTTTGGGTATTTTATCGGAAGCATTGCATTCCGGACTCGATTTGGTTGCAGCCGTAATTACCTACTTCTCTGTTAGGGTTTCCGATAAACCCGCCGACAAAGACCACAACTATGGGCATGGCAAAGTGGAAAACCTGTCGGCCTTTATTGAAACACTGCTTTTGCTGATAACTTGCTTCTGGATAATTTATGAAGCCATTCATCGGATTATATCGGGAAAAGGATTGGAATTAAATACCATTCAAACCATTTTCAGTTTTATTGTGGTCATTACTTCCATTGCCATTGATGTTTGGCGTTCAAGAAAACTATATACTGTGGCAAAAAAACACAACAGTCAGGCACTGGAAGCCGATGCCTTGCACTTTTCAACCGATATATGGAGTTCCGGGGTTGTTCTGCTCGGTTTGGTGTGTGTTAAAATATATGAATGGACTCATTTGCCGATATTCTTTTATGCCGACTCGGTGGCAGCATTGGGCGTAGCAATAATCGTTTTGTTTGTTTCATACCGGCTGGGTAAAAAAGCCATCGATGTATTGCTCGACAAAGCCCCACAGGAAACCATTGACAAAGTACAGCAAACCTTAGCAACATTTCCTGAAGTTAAGCACTATCATAGTTTAAAAGTCAGAACTGCCGGGGCTGATACCTTTATTAAGTTTAACATCCACTTAGAACCCAACATGAAGTTAAAGAAAGTGCATGAGTTATGCGACGACATTGAAAAATCGCTGAACAACCTTATTGAACGAAGCGAAATTTACATTCATGCGGAACCACAAGACTCTTGTCATTTAGATGCAGAAATACCGGACGAATTATAAAATTTGTTATGTGAAACCAAAAAATGATGATTATGAAAAAACTTAGACTGTTGCTTGTGAAAAAACTGATTGCAGAATTTATTGGAACCTTTTGGCTGGTTTTGGGTGGTTGCGGAAGCGCTGTGTTGGCCGCCGCATATCCCGAATTAGGAATTGGCTTTGTGGGTGTTGCCATTGCTTTTGGCTTAACCGTTGTTACCATGGCCTACGCTATTGGCCATATCTCAGGCTGTCACCTAAACCCGGCAGTTTCGATTGGACTATGGATTGGTGGCCGGTTCGACAAAAAGGAGATATTGCCGTACATTGGGGCCCAGGTTTTGGGAGGAATAGCCGGAGCAGCTACTTTGTATGTTATTGCCAGTGGAAAACCGGGATTTGAATTAGACGGATTTGCTGCCAATGGTTACGGTGAGCACTCACCGGGTGGTTATGGCATGTTAGCCGCATTGGTAACGGAAGTTGTAATGACCTTTATGTTTCTGATTATTATTTTAGGTGCCACCCATTCCAATGCATCCAAAAAATTTGCCGGATTGGCTATTGGCCTAGGCTTAACCCTCATTCACTTAATTAGCATTCCGGTTACCAATACATCGGTTAATCCGGCCAGAAGCACCAGCCAGGCCATATTTGCCGGCGAATGGGCCATGGGACAATTGTGGTTGTTTTGGGTAGCTCCCATTGTTGGTGCTATTTTAGCCGGGCTTGTTTACAAATTTTTGTCCCCCGAAAAAGAGTAAAGTAAAAACACATCTAACTCATTAAAAATCTAAACCAATGAATTTATTTCAAGCCATTGTACTTGCTATTGTTGAAGGGTTAACCGAGTTCCTTCCTGTGTCGTCAACCGGTCACATGATTATTACTTCCACCATTTTGGGAATTGCCCAAGATGATTTTGTCAAGTTTTTTACTATAGCCATCCAGTTGGGAGCAATTTTATCGGTTGTAGTGCTTTATTGGCGTAGGTTTTTAATGAGTTTTAATTTCTATGTTAAACTTTTTGTGGCATTTATACCCGCTGCTGTTTTTGGTGTTTTGTTCAGCGACCGTATTGATGCGTTGCTTGAAAATGCTTTGGTGGTAGGTATTACTCTGTTTTTGGGAGGAATTGTATTTCTCTTTGTCGATAACTGGTTCAAAAACGAAAAAGCCATGTCGGATGAAATGCCCAATTATAAAAAATCACTGATAATCGGTTTTTTTCAAACCATTGCCATGATACCCGGTGTTTCGAGGTCGGCTGCCACTATAATTGGTGGGCTAACCCAAAAACTGACCCGAAAAGCAGCCGCTGAGTTTTCGTTTTTTCTGGCTGTACCCACCATGTTTGCCGCTACTGCAAAAAAAACCTACGACTTTTACAACCAAGGTTTGGTATTGGATCATCAGCAGATAAATATGCTTATAGTTGGAAATGTGGTTGCTTTTATAGTAGCCTTATTGGCCATAAAAGGATTTATTGAATACCTTACCAAGCATGGCTTTAAAGCTTTTGGGTATTATCGCATTGCAGTCGGTGCTGTTATCATAATCATGTTATTATCGGGTATTAGTCTGACTATTTGATTTCTTTATTGTAATAAAAATAATCATTATTTTTGTTAAGGTGCGGAGCACCGATTATCTTTATAGTAAATAGTTATTATATCAGATATAAGGTGCGGAGCACCGTAATATTTAGCACAAAATAAACCTATGGCAGACACATAAGTGCAAGCATATTTTCATCTTGTTTTTGCAGTTTTAAATCAGAATACTCATCATCATAAAAAAACATTCAGGGAAGAATATCTGGAAATGCTTGATAAATTTGAAATATCTTACAAAGATGAATATGTATTCGACTTTTTTAATGATGTGGATTATTTTGGATAATATTACGGTGCTCTGCACCTTACTTGTTGTTTAAGAGAATTTATTTTCTATAAATATTCCAGGTACTCCGTACCCTTAATAAAAAAGTTTATTCAAATTAAATTATTTTATTTATGAGTCACAATTAATAATTCTCAGCACCTCAAACACTTGTCCCGCTTTAGAGGATAATATTTAGCCTAACTTTTCATTTATTTTTCAATTTAAAACTACTAAAACTAGGAGGTTACCATGACAACAAATTCAACAACAGAAGCAGAATGCTGCCCAAAATTTGAACCTAATTTGTGGGACGACAAAACCTTTGAATGGGAAAACAAAAAATTCATTAAGGATAAGGTTTGTACCCTGTTTTATATGCCACTTAATTTTGGCAATGCCATGCGAAGGCTTGATAAAAAAGTGACGCAAACTGGCGCCACTGTACCTGATGCACTTTGCTTATCGTACCATACCAACCTATGGAATATGGATTTGTACCTTGCCGTGGATAAGGAAATTGAGGATGCAGCAAACACCACAATGAGTGGCAAATTCTATTGCAAAGTATATGAAGGCCCATTCCAAGATACCGGAAAATGGAGCAAAGATTTTGTAAGCATTACAAAATCAAAAGGGTTGACCATAAAAAAAATGTATATGTGGTACACCACCTGCCCCAAATGTGCCAAAAAATATGGCAAAAACTATGTGGCCATCGTTGCGCAGGTAGAATAAACCTTAATCAAACTTTGAATCATGACGCAAATAACCCGCTGCAACTGGGCTGCCAACCAACCCGATATTTATACTACCTATCACGACGAAGAGTGGGGAGTTCCGGTATTTGATGATAAAAAACTGTTTGAATTTCTGGTTCTGGAAGGTGCCCAGGCGGGGCTTTCGTGGCTTACCATTTTAAAACGGCGCGAAGGTTACCGGAAAGCCTTTGCCGGATTCGATGTCAACAAAGTTGCTCAATTCAATGCCCTCAAGGTGGAAGAGCTAATGCAAGATACAGGAATTATCCGCAACCGGTTGAAAATTGTATCAACCATTAAAAATGCACAGGTTTTTATAGCCATTCAGCAAGAATTTGGTTCATTCAGCAACTATATTTGGGGATTTACCGGGGGGAAAACCATCCAAAATTCATTCAAATCATCGAAAGAACTTCCGGCAAAAACCGAATTGTCTGATCGAATTTCGAAAGATTTAAAAAAACGGGGAATGAAATTCGTGGGCTCAACCATCATTTATGCCCACATGCAGGCCACGGGCATGGTTAACGACCACCAATGCGATTGTTTCAGGTATGCTGAACTTTCATGAATCCGTATTTTTAATAATTACCCTATTCAACTTTTGCCGCAAAACCATATCGGCTGTTAAACAAAAACAGATATGCAATGTTTTACCTTTCATTTGACTAAATATAATGAAAAAACCAGAGGTATTTGTATTGATTGTATTGCTGTTAACAGGTTGTGCCACGAACAGTCAAAAGATTCCGGTAGATGTTACCACTGTCAAATTCCTTGATTTGCAAAAATATATGGGTGTTTGGTATGAAACAGCCCGTTTTGATCACCGTTTTGAACGCGGATTAACAGGAGTTACAGCTACTTATTCCCTCCTTCCCAATGGAAAAATTCAGGTGGTGAATGCCGGATATAAAGAATCGCTTCAAGGAAAATTTACATCGGCCAAAGCCATGGCTAAGTTGCCCAATCCCTCGGAACCCGGAAAATTGAAAGTATTCTTTGTTCCCTTTTTTGGTGCCGACTATTTTGTGTTGGATTTGGATACAGATTACCAATGGGTTCTGGTTGGAAGCTCATCGCCCAATTACCTTTGGATTTTGAGCCGGAATAAAACCATGGAACCGGAAACGTACGAAATGTTATTGAATAGATTAAAATCAAGGGGATATGATATCGAAAAACTAATAAAAGTGATTCAAAAATAATAAGTGTAACCTTTTTAATTTGTAAGCACCTAACTGATGCGATAATAGGTAAATCCATAAATAAGTTAAATCAATTAAAACCAAATTAGTTATGAAAAAAAACAATCAAGTAATGATTTTAGGGCTGTTGGCTCTTTTGTTCGTTGGGGTCGCTTCGTGCACCAGCAATCAAAAAACATCTGAAGACGCCTCGGCAAAAGTAAAATATTACCGCCAAATCCTTTTCAGTGAAACTGCTTTTGATGACATTAAGGGCATTCATGAGATTAATGCCGAAGAGGCAAAAACCATCAATAATTATAAGTTCACCTACGACGAAAAACAACGTCCGGTTACCATTGAATATGGTAGAGGTTCTATCCTACTTGGAAACGCAAGTACCGATGCAACAAAAATTGCTATTGCATATACCGATAGTTCTGAAACACGCACTTATTTTGACAAAGACACCGTTCCACAAGTGGTGGATGGCGATGTTTTTAAATCTGTTTTTAGCCTGGATGCCAATGGACAGCGCACCGGATTGAAATTTTACGGCAAAGACGGAACACAGATTGAAAACCGCAATAAAATAGCATCATACACCTGGACCAAATTGCCTGATGGAATGATTAAGGAAAACCGCTACAACATGGCTGGAACTGAAGTGGTGATGAACCCGTTTTGCCCATTCTTTGAACTGCGTTTTACTTATAACGAAAAAGGACATGTAACCCGAATGGCTAATTATCAAGCCGATACCTTATACAATTGCACTGCTGAGAATTGTGGTGACATTGGGGTTTCGTATTTTTTGTTTAAAAACAGCGATAAAGGTGACTTGCTCGAATTTTCGGTACATAATACTACCGGCCGTTATTCCAATTTATTTTGGGGCTGGGCTAAATTTGTGAATACCGTTGATTCAGTGGGTAATGTAATTGAAACAGCCTATTGGGATCAGGATGAGGAATACTTATCCGGTAAAAAAGTTCCTGTATATCAATATAAATATGATGCACATGGGGCTAAAATTGAAACCTCGTTTTTAGATAGTAACAGAAACCTCATTAATCATCCTCAAAGCGGAGTGGCTATAACGGAGTATGCTTACAACGAATTGGGGCAACCTACCGATACCATTAAATACGATAACAAAAGGGTAAAACTTTAAGATGAATACAATGAATTCATTAAAATTTGCAGGTTTGATGCTGGCTGTTTTTATGGCAGCCTGCACCAATCCGAATACAAACCAAAAGGAAACAACAACAATTCAGGAAACGAAAAAGTCCATTGAAGTTGAAATACCAGTAAACACCGGGCTTTTGTTCAGTTACTTGAATGAAACCGGCGATTATGTGAACAGCAAGGAATTTCCTTCATTGATAAAAGCCTCCATTGTATTTGAAGAACTTGGAAAGAATAACTTTGTTATTGACATCCGGAAGCCGGAAGATTACAAAAAAGGTCATATCAAAGAGGCTGTAAATATTAATTTTACTGATATTCCAAACTATTTTCAATCGAAAATTAAGCCTTTTGAATACCCTAAAATAATTGTGGTTTGTTCCACCGGACAAAATGCCAGTTACACTGTATCGCTGCTCCGATTGATGGGCTACGGCAATGTGTATGCCTTGCGCTGGGGAATGAGTGCCTGGAACAGGGAAATTGCCGACGAAAACTGGTTGAAAGGAATTTCATCGAAATATGAGAGCCAATTGGAAACCACCGATGTGGCAAAACCGGCCGTTGGTCTGTTTCCCAATTTAAAATCAGATGCCACTCAGGGGGAACAGTTGTTGCAATCGAGAATGGATGGACTTTTCAAAGCAGGACTTGAAAATACCACCATATCTGCGGATAGTGTCTTTAAAAACCCATCGGTTTATTTCATCATCAATTTTTAGCGGAAAGACAAATACGAGGGAGGACACATACCAGGGGCTGTAAGGTACAAACCTACCGGCACGTTAGGAATTGCCATTGAAATGGCAACCATTCCTGCCGATAAAGAAGTGGTGGTTTACTGTGGTACCGGTCACAATTCCGGATTTGTTACCGCATACCTGAACCTGTTTGGCTACAAAGCCCGCACGCTGGACTTTGGAAATAACAGTTTCATGTACGATAAGATGAAGAAAGAAAAAGAATCGTTGTCGTGGGTAACCTTTTCGGTCGGCGACATCCACAATTATCCGGTGGTAAAATAGTTTTTTGTTACTCCACATTATTATTCCAGGTTGGTCGAAGTATCAGCCTGGAATTTGTATTTTAAAACTTCGTTGCCTACCACAGAAATGCTGTCAGTAATCTCCCCTTCTGGTATCGAAGAACCGGTGAAATCCAAAATGAATATGTTTTGGTAACCCAATTGCGCTAGCAGTGTCCATGCTTGAGCAGATTCAATTAAAGAACCAGAAAAGAGCACCATTTCCTGTTCAGTTGATTTGAAATTTGATAACTGTGGATTATCCAATATCCCGGCAAATGGAATGTTCACTGCATCTTTAATCGAATTAGTTTTATACTCCGCTTCGGATCGTAAATCGACAACTACTAAATTGGAACTATTCTTTTGCTTTTCCTTGTACTGAATGATAGAAAGAATATGCTTTTGCTGCATCGTGATGGCATGGGTTTCAATAGCATCCAACTTATATGAATTTGGATTTATTTTTTGCCAAAGTACCAAGAACAGCATGAGTACCAACGATGCCATTGCTCCGATTAACCATTTTTTATTCATTGTGATGATTTTAAAGGGTGATTTTTTAAAATTAATATTGTATGCCGTTTAGTTAAGGTTTTTCACTCACCGGCCTTTGGCCACCTCCCTCAATGGAGGACTAGCGCTGATGCCACGGAGAACGTATCCCCTTGAGGGGATTATAGGGGTGAATTGTTATTTGAGTTCAAGAAATGTACTTGCTTTTCAATCTCTTGTTCAATAATACTGGTTACCCAATCCAAATTATTCAAAACAACTCCATCCTCAAAACGGATAACCGTAAAGCCGGCTTTTTCCAATTCATGCTGTCTTTTATCGTCTTTTTCTCTTGCACCTTCTAAAAGGTGGGTAACACCATCTGTTTCAATAATTAGCATCAGTTCTTGGCATATAAAATCGGCAATGTAATTCATTACAGGTCTTTGCCGCAGAAATTTGTAACCCATAATGTTTTTTTGCAGAGCAAATTTCCAGAGAAATGCTTCGGCTTTGGTGCCTTTTCGGCGCAAAACCCTAGCTCTTTCCTTTAGTTTTACATTATAGAGGTAATTGTTTTCTTTACTAGCTTTCATTTTTTAGGAATTGCAGTTAAAATTAAACATTTTTAGTTTAATTCACCCACCACCCTTCGGGCACCTCCCTCAAGGGAGGACTGCCGCTGATTGGGGTTTTGAATTTAATAAAAGTTTGTAGTTGTTATATTGAATCGTTAAAATTTGGAAACAGTTTGTTGTAATTTAGCTCCGGACCTCACGCAATGTACGTATCCCCTTGAGGGGAGTATAGGGGTGAATTCGTACTAATTCAAAATTGAATTACTAACACAATTCACCCATCGTTCGTTGCGACGGACACCACTAGATTAAAATATTATTGAAATGAAGAAAGCTATTAAAAAAAAAAAAAACGATTTTGTTTTGACCTTTGATAATGTCAATATTGAGCCACATTAAAAGGTCATCACATTTTTTTACTAATTTACCAAAATCAGAACTATATCTAACAATACTTGGAATCAGCCGCATCCACCATCCAGTTTCTTGGTAGTTTTCTGTTTCATTTCCCTGAAATTGATTTTCAGGCTATCGGGAAGACTGTTCATTTCAATGAAAAGTTTCCGGGCTTTTAAACGGGTTTCGAAAAGAGCATTTTCGCGGGCTGTAATCTGTTCACCCACGAATCGGCTATTGAGAACGGTTTTATACCACTCGTTCATACCACCTTCCATAATATAAATATTTTGGTATCCCATCCCAGTGCATAAAGTCCAAGCTTGAGCCGACAAAAAAGAGCCATTGGAATAAAAAATCAATTTTATTTCCTTCTGATCCCAATACCCTTCATTTTCTTTATCCAGCAAGTTGGCATAAGGAATATTGATAGCTCCCGGAATGTTGCATTCCTTAAATTCTTCCGGTGATCGCAAATCGACCAATACCACTGTTGAATCATCCGTAACCAGTGAACGGGCCACTTTATCTACCGAAATAACGTAATCATTTTTAATGGCTTTTTCCAACAGTTCATTGGGTTTAAGCTGGGTACTATGAACTTTTTTATCCGGTAAAACAGCTAAGATTAATCCCAAACCAATCAACCATATCGATAGTAATACTCTTGTATTCATAGGTTTTACAATTAAAATTGGTTCGTAATATTGGGGTTGGGAAATTTTTTTTCAGCTTTTTCGGCCAGCCAGAACATGGCCACTGCGGCAATAATTAAAATCAAGGCAAAAACCCCGGAGGATACTCCCATCCAATCATTGATTTTCACCGGCCCTTTATAATAACCAGAGGCAAAATCAGCAATGAATGGAAAAGATTCTGCAAACAGAAACGCCCCTACAAAGCCACCCAAAAGGAAGATCATGGCATCAATTTTACCGATTCCAACTGCGCAGATACCGGTTCCCGGACAAAAACCGCCCATAATAAACCCGGCACCCATGATGATTCCACCTACAACTGCTGCCCCAATGTAATATTCATTTACATATACCAAGTCCAAATCAAGCAATCCAAAATATTGCATAAACAACGATCCTACCAATGCAAATATGGCTGCGGTAAAAAACACCTTCAACACGGTGGTGTCATACCCATAAAACATACCGGCCAATTTCCGGCTCGACGAAAATCCGGCTTGTTCCAGAGCAAAACCAAAAGCAATGCCTATGAGCAATGCTACCAACAAATCGACCCAAAGAGGTACATCGGAAAATATAAAAAGTGGTCCCATACTATTTCAATAATTGTAAATTACTCATTGATAATTGTTAATTGACTTAAATCCAATTTTTTCTGAAAAACCAAGCAAAAAGATAGGCTGATCCAAAAATAGCCACCATGGTAACAAAACCTGCGGTGGAAAGTACAGCCATTCCGGAAAGTGCCGCACCACTAGTACATCCCCGCGCCAATTGGGCTCCATAAACAAAAAATACACCCCCTAAAAACGCGAAAATCAACCGCCTTTTTGATGATATTTTGGGCGAATGTTCGATAGTTAGTTTTAATCGTCCTGAAAATGCACCTGATAAAAATCCACCCACCAAAACCCCAATTATTTCAAAAACCAGCCAGTTTTTCAATGGTTTTTTATCGTCTTTAAAATAGCTTCCATAATAAACCGATTTATCTGCATGTTCTGGTGCAACCGCTCCAACCACCGAAACCACGGCATATTTAACGCCACCACTTGCCCCCAAACCGCGTCCCGAAAAATACATGGCAGCCAGCAAAACAGCTCCTAACAGGCATCCTGCCAAATAAGGATTCATATAATTCTTTTTTATCATTGGACTTTTGCATTACAATTTTTGACTAAGTTACTGAATAGATGAATATGTTCCATCCATTTTTTTTGATCCGTTAAAAATTGGTTTTCAACACATAGGGAAAATTGCCAGATTTGTATGTTTGGTTTTAAACGGCTGGTATCGGCATTCACCTGTGGATTATTTTCATTCACCGATAAATAATTGTAAAACTGGTTTTTAAGGTAACTTTTGTAGCATAAAATTCGTCATTCGGTTCAAATACATTTTTACCTAATCCTATGATTTCCAGCCCATACAATTTAAAGACTCACAGCAGCGATCCAACTAAGTTTTACACCGATTTAAGCTATTTTACCGATAAAGTCATTGAAACCGGAATGCCAACTTTACTTCCTTTGATTGAGGAATTTATGGAGTTTTCGGCTAATAAGGATTTTAAAAGGTACACTCCCCATGAACACCTAATGGAACTCTTAATGGCTGGTCTCTTCTGGAAAAATTATTACCTGTTTTTATCCAAGAAGGTCTTTTTTTATGAACCTATTTTCGATAAATTATACCAATGGCGCAAAAAATATACACAAATGAAACCCCAATTGGATGCTGTTCGGGGAAAGTTATCGTACCGCATATTGACCCAGAATAGAAACCATCAAATACCACTCGAAGAACGCTTTAAATATTTGATTTCGTGGCTCAATTGCAGCAAGGAATTTAATCAAGAATTGGAACGGCTAACCATTTGGGAGCAGTTCTTAAACACCAAACCAACCTCTTTTAGTCTGATTTTCTGGAATTTAACATGCGATTTTGCCGATTGGTTTGTTCTGGAAAGTGCCATCCATCTTTCGGACTATACCGAAAACTGGGAAGATTTTATAATAGACACCTTTTCCACCTACAAGAAAAGAGAGGATTTTATCTTTTGTACCCGTAAACCCAGCGAATATTACCTGAACATGGTTGCTGCCGAAATTATGAACCGTTCTCTAAAACCGGCATTCAGCAAAACTGCCAATAAAATTCTATTGTTACCAACTTGTATGACTAAATCGCCAAAATGCAAAGCTGCAAAAAAAGGCAATAACATCATTTGTTCTCATTGCAATCCGGAATGTCAGGTTTCGAAAATTACGCTGCGTTTAAACAAAGAGGGTGTCAATACTGTTTTGATACCTCATTCGTCCGGTTTTTCTGAATTCCTAAAGCCTTGGCAAAATTCCAGCGATACCGCTTTGATAGGAGTTGCATGTGTTTTGAATCTGATTACGGGAGGATTTGAAATGCAAAAATTGAATATTCCATCGCAATGTGTATTTTTGGATGCTTGTGGATGTAAAAAACATTGGCTAAGTGGTGAGCCCACCGAACTCAATGAAAATCAGTTATTAAATGTAATTATCAATGAAAGAATCGAACAACCCGTTAATAGCACTTGTTGACCAAAACGATACCATTATTGGATATGGTGACAAAATGAAAGTTCACCGGGAGGGAACGCTCCACCGTGCCTTTTCCATATTTATCTTCAATAACAAGAAAGAATTAATGCTTCAGCAACGGGCTTGGCAAAAATACCATTCACCGGGACTTTGGACCAATACCTGTTGCAGCCACTTGTTGCAATACATGACCATGGAGGAATGCATCCACGACCGGCTTTCATTTGAAATGGGATTCGATTGCCCAATAGAATTTAAGCTTTCATTTACTTATCAAGCCCATTTCGACAATGGATTAACCGAACATGAAACCGATCATGTTTATATCGGGAATTGGGAAGGCGTTCCCAATGTGAATCCTGACGAAGTGGCTGCTTACCGATGGATTTCTATTCCTGATTTAGAACAGGAGATGAAGAGTCATCCCGAAAACTTTACTTATTGGTTCAAAATTATTATGCAACAAGTTGATACCGACATCTTTTTATAAGTTATGTTAATAAACATAAGGTTTTTCTAGTCTCAAAATGAATAGAATCGGTATTTTTCATGCACTATTCGTGATTAAAAACCTGCGAAATGTGTTTCATTTTCGTTTAATTTGCACAAAAATTTATCAGGGTGGACAAAAAACAAAAACTTCGATATATAAATGACTATGTAAAGAATACCATGATTGATTATCTGGGTATTGAATTTACAAAAGTTGGCACTGATTTTTTGGAAGCTACCATGCCTGTGGGTAATCACACATTTAATCCTGCCAAGATACTTCACGGTGGAGCCATGATGGCATTAGCCGAAACGGTAGGCAGCGCTCTATCCTACTTCCATATCAATATGGAAACCCAGGATATCCGAGGGCTTGAAATCAATGGAAATCATTTGAAAAGCAGTTCTTCAGGACTTGTGACAGCGCGGGGTCAATTGATCCACAAAGGAAAACAGACCCATGTTTGCGAAATAAAAATCACCAACGAGGATGGCATCCTGTTAAACATTAGCCGAATGACCAACATGATTATTACCAAAGACAGCAAATGAACCAATTAGCTTATCAACAGAAAAACATTGAAAAAGCTATCCATTGCGGTGTGCCTTTTGCCTTATGGTCGTTGCCTGGCGAAAGTCAGATACAGCAACTGTTTTGCGAACCACAACAACTGATAAAAACCTATTCGTTAAATCAACTCGACCGCAATAAAGGATTTGTTTTTGCACCATTTCAAATCTGCAAACACCTACCCATTTATATCATCCCATTCGATAGTTCCATTCAGTTGGAAAGCTATATATGTAAGAGCCCACGAAAAAAGATACATTCAAAAAGCCACTCGGGGGATTTCGATCTGGAAAAATCGAAAAAAGAACACGTCCGCCAAGTGAACCTGTTTTTAGATGCCTTTAAACAAATCGGGATGCAGAAAGCAGTTCTTTCGCGGAGCAAATGGCTGTCGAAATATTCCATTGGGCAGATGCCTTTTCTATTTGAAGAACTGCAACAAAAATTTCCGGATGCTTTTGTATATCAAGTGTTTATTCCCGAAGTAGGATACTGGATAGGAGCTACTCCTGAGCTTTTATTTTCAACACATAATGGGAATGGCGAAACTGTGTCATTAGCTGGAACACAGCCATTGAAGCCCATAGATAAGATTACTTGGGATCACAAAGAAGTGGTTGAGCAGGAATTGGTTACCGGACATATAAGAGAAGTGCTGAAGCATTTCAATATATCAGACCATACCGAACAGGGTCCTGAAACTTCAATTGCCGGTAATATTGTTCATATTAAAACTATCTTGAAATTCAGCAAAAGTAATTTAGTTGGGAAAATTGGTCAATTTATTGACAAACTCCATCCTACCCCGGCAGTTTGTGGACTTCCGGTAAAAGATTCACTGGAATTGATTCTGGAAACCGAAGGTTACGACCGGGAATATTACACCGGCTTTTTAGGGCCATTCGATCCTTCAAAGAATATCGACCTTTTTGTGAATTTACGTTGCCTTCAAGCATTTGATAACGGAGTGTTGCTGTATGCCGGAGGTGGCATCACCCCAGAATCGGATCCTGTAAAAGAGTGGGAAGAGACCCGCATCAAAATACAAACATTAGAACAAATCCTGGAAAAAATTTACCCATGAACTATCAAGGAAGCGATAAGCCAATGGTACAACTGCTGGTGAACCAATGCTTTTTCCATGGCATTAGGCATATTGTGCTTTCACCGGGTTCCAGAAATGCCCCATTGATAATTACCTTTGCCAACCATCCGGGATTTACCTGTTACTCCATTATTGATGAACGAAGTGCTGGGTTTTATGCCTTGGGAATAGCCCGGCAATTAAATGAACCCGTTGTGGTGGTTTGTACATCGGGCACTGCGGTATTGAACTTGGCGCCGGCATTGGCCGAAGCCTATTACCAAAATATTCAGGTAGTAGCCATTACAGCCGACCGACCTCCGGAACTCATTGAGCAAGAAGATGGGCAAACCATCCGTCAACGGGAAATATTCCGGAATTATATTAAAAGATCAATTACTTTGCCGGCTGATGAAACGCTAGAAGCCGCTGAAAAAGCCAAAGGAGATATTGAGCAATTTTTCAGATGGAATATTTTTTTTAATACCAGACCACTTCATATAAATGTGCCCATTAGGGAGCCACTATATGGAACAAGCCAATTGGCTGTTGATAGCAGGACTTTTGAATTTCCAAAGGAAAAACTTGTTCTTAACGCCAAAATAAATAAGGAACTCCTTTCAGAGTGGAATTCGGCATCTAAAATTTTAATTTTGTGCGGAGTTAACCTGCCCAATCCAAAACTGAATCAAACCATTGAAGAACTTTCCATTCAAAAAAACATACCGGTATTGGCCACTTGTATAAGTAATCTCGATGGGGAATATATTATTGGAAACATTGACAAAACGGTGAACTCCATACCGGTAGGACAATTGGAAGCTTTTGCCCCCGATTTGCTCATAACCCTGGGTGGACCCGTGGTATCGAAAAAACTGAAACAGTTCATTCGCAATGCAAAACCCAACCATCATTGGGATATAGATGAAATTAACGATACCATAAATACTTATGGGTGTTTAACCCGCAAATTATATTGTAAAACGGAATGGATATTGGCCTATTTGACAAAAAAAGCCGAACCCAAAACGTCTGAATTCAAGAATCGGTGGCAAGGCCAAAGCATAAGGAACCATGAACTGCATAAAAATTTTCTGCAATCGGTTTCCTGGTCCGATTTGGATGTTTATCATACTTTTCTGGAACAAATTACCCTGCCAATAGATCTGCATCTGGGAAACAGTTCCCCGGTGCGCTATATTGAATTCTTCGGAAAACACCCCTTGGTTAACTATTATACCAACCGTGGCACCAGTGGTATTGACGGCTCTTCGTCCACTGCTGCCGGCGCAGCCGTTGCATCGGGCAACTTAACGGTCTTAGTTACCGGCGATGTCAGTTTTGTGTACGACTCCAATGCATTGTGGAACAAACATCTACCCAAAAACCTGCGGATATTGGTAATTAACAACGAAGGTGGAAATATATTCCGCCTCATTCCGGGACCGGAAGATTCCGGGCTGCTGCCCTATTTTGAAACCTCGCACAATGCCTCTATCCGGAAAATCTGTGAAGCTTTTGGGGTAAACTATTTAAAAGCCAATAGCAAGGAATCGTTGATTGCCTCACTCGGACCATTTTTTGATTTAAAAAGCAAAACGACCGTGCTGGAAGTTTTTACATCGGGTATTGAATCGGCGACTGTTTTTAAAGAATATCTCAAAAATATTTAGTTCATAATGCAGCTAAAAATTTCATGAAAACTATCACATATATAATCGTAATTGCTGGATTAGTTTTGTTCTTTACTTCTTGCAGTCAAGAAAAAATGTTATTCTTTCCTCAAACATTGCCTTCAGATTATAAATTCCAATTCAATCATCCATTTACTGATTACTTTTTTAAAGTTGATGAAAAAACAAATTTGAATGGGGTGCTCTTTCAAGCAGATTCATGCAAAGGATTGATTTTTTATTTGCATGGAAATGCTGGTTCTATTAACTCTTGGGGAAATATTGCACCCATTTATCTAAACAACAATTATGATTTTTTTATATTGGATTACCGGGGATTTGGGAAAAGCCAAGGAAGGATTTCAAGTGAAAACCAACTATATAAAGACATTCAAATTGTTTATGATTCCTTAAAAACAAAATATAATGAAAATAGCATTGTAATAATTGGATATTCAATTGGAACTGGACTGGCAGCGCAATTAGCATCAAATAATAACCCTAAATTGCTAATTTTAAAAGCACCTTATTTTAATATGCCTGATTTAGCACATACATATATAAAAATATTACCTGCATTTTTAATAAGGTATAAATTTATGACCAATCAGTATATTACTAAAGTAAAATGTCCAATAACCATTTTCCATGGCAATCAGGATGAAGTGATTTATGTAGGGTCGTCAGAAAAATTAAAGAAACTTTTCAAACCAAACGACCGATTACTTATTCTTGAAGGTCAAAAACACAACGGGATAAATGATAACAAAACATATAAAAAGGAATTAAAATTACTTTTGCAATAATGGCTGTCTCATTACCCCAATGAAGTCTTGTTTTTCAACTTTTGAATAAATTAGGAATATTAATTCTACTTTGACAGATTAAAAAAAGTTCAACAAATATAGACGAAGTTCTTTGATAATGCGGCATTTATAGCTATTTTAGAAGAGTCAAACGCAACATTTAGCTTATAGAAAAACTC
>JBAYKX010000014.1:0-102546 GCA_041664345.1 Salinivirgaceae bacterium | reverse complement strand
TTGATGAGGAGTTTATAAAACAGGTACAACATAAAATTAACAGAAGACCGAGGAAGAACTTAAATTTTAAGATGCCAAAAGATGTATTTTTCAAATGTGTTGCATTAGCTTCTTGAATTTACGCAAATTATATATTTAAAAGAAATTTTGGTTACATTGTTAAAAATGTTAAATTGCATTAGCAAAATTTGTTGCAACACGGAAATTTAGAAGTAATCAATTTCTTGCTTTTTTTGTCTACCTTTCCTAAGTAATTCAAATATATTGTGTAACACAAGAGTTTATTTACATAACCGTGATGGAGAAAAAATAGAAAAACAGGATAAAAATAGTTTTTTAAAATTTTTTAATTCAGTGTTTAAATCTTTTATTATCAATTGCATAACCTTAAAAATTATATACACATGAAAAATTATTTTTATTTAATGTCTTTAATTCTTTTAGTTTTAATTTATAGCTGTAAAGAGGAGGATGTGACAAATGATTTTACTGTTCGAATAGTATCACCGAAAGACAGCACAATTGTATATGATACTGTTTCAATTATCTTTCAGGTAGATAATAATCTTAATATAGTAAGAACAGAAAGCTATATAGATTTTGAATTATATGAAGGATATGATGCAGTACCTTCAAATATTTTATTTAGTACTAATAAACTACAAGAGAATGGAGTACATAACTTTTTTCTAAAAATTTATACTAAAGAGGGTAATACTTATAATTCGAATGTTATAGCTCTTAAAATAAACAAACTTTCAAAACCAATAGTAAACGTAAAATTTATTTCAAAGAACTCAGCAGAATTAATGTGGAGTGATAATAATGATTCTGAAGATGGTTACCTTATTAGGAGGAAAGAAGGAAATAATGAATTTATTCAAATTGGCAATCTGGCTAAAAATTCGACATCATTCAAAGATAATTCTATTGACACAATAAATAGTTATACTTATCTGGTTGAACCGTATTCTGGTCAATTCTCTTTATCCTCTGATTCTTTAAAAATCAAATTTATTTTAACGAAATATCTTTCATTTAATAATTATGCAGTACCAGAGGATATTAATGGCGAAATTTCTTTATCACCAGATTGTAAAAAGATTGTTTTAACAAATTATCAGGATGATAATTTTACGGTTATTAATACAAATAATGGCACACAAAATAGTTTAAGTCAAATTGGAGGTTCAAAAGGTTTAGATATAAGTAATTCTGGAAAATTTTTTATTACTGGTCAAGGCGCAAATTCTTCAGGGTTAAGAATTTGGGATTTGGAAAATTTATCATTAATTAAGCAAATTGATACTGGAATTTCGGCATCATGGGAAATTATAATTAACAAATCAGATGAGCAAATAATTGTTGGCGGCGAACCAATTATAATTTTAGATGCCACAGATGGAAGTTTAATCAGAACTTTTAATGAAGATCGTGCATTTTCACATGCATTGGCTTACTCTAAAGATGAAACCACTTTATTAACTGGGAGTAATGATAATTTAGTAAAACTTTACAATACATCAACAGGAGATATCATTAAAAGTTATACCGGACATACAGGTCATATTAGTTCTGTGTGTTTTAATTCGGACGAATCACAAATTATAAGTGGAAGTCATGAAGAGAATTCGGTAATAATTTGGGATAAAAGTACAGGTAACAATATTAGAACTATTTATAGAAACTCTCCTACGATGTCAATTTTTTCTGATGCAAACGGAAATTATATAATTGCATCTTCAAACGGGACAATTACATTACTGGATCAAGAAGAATCAATTATTCAGGAATTTGGAGAGCAAGGCAACTTGAATGATGTTGATTATAATTCTACTTATGATATAATTGCATCATATTACAACAACAAGGTGATTTTATATAAGAAAATAGGGCATTGGGAAAAAATATAAGTATTGGTTATTTTCAGGGAATACTTTCAAATAATTGGAACAAACCTATTTTGCTATTAATAAGGCTTTATTCAGTAGCGCAAACTGTTTAATATCAAACAGACTGAATTTTCGTAGCAAGCATAGTTGAGATGTTGCATTCCATGATTGCAAACCATACAGATAGAAGAATTGTACAAGATAATTGAGTATAGCTGAATTGAATAAAATGGATTAAATGTGAATAACTGAAAGCAATTATCGGAGGTACACAACGTGAGGAGAGCTATGAAAAACTGAAAGCCCGCATCGATGAAATAGGAATTCATGAAGCCGATATGTGGTGGTTCCTTGAAACCCGGAAATTTGGTACCGTGCCCCACAGCGTATATGGACTGGGCTTTGAGCGTTTAATGCTTTTTGTAACCGGCATGGGAAACATCCGCGATGTGATTCCATTTGCCCGCACCCCAAAAAATGCGGAATTTTAGAAAATAATTAGAATTCCAAATCAATAGGTGTCATTAGATGCAAATTAACCAAATCAGTTTTTTTTGCATATCTGATTAAACTGCTTTATATACAGTAAAGTGCTTAGCTAAAGCAAAACAGGTTGATTCGTCATTATTTCTATCGTAGTAGCCTACCCGAAGAAATGGGGTACTGCTAGTTTCAAGCTGCTTAATTTAAAACAATTATTATTCAATTCACCGCTTTGGAGAGTGACGTTTCCACAATGCTGTATTTTTGGTGGTAATACTCCTGTGTTAGCCAACAAGGTATCAAGAAGAGTCAACTACATTAAGATTATTGGTATATGTTCCAATGAGAAAGTAATTGAACAAACTTTGCAGCAAGGGTCAAGAATAAGTTCATAATTTAGGCTGACAAAAAGATATATTTGTCAACTATGGCGATCAACTCAATGGAGAAGGCCTAACCATCTAGCATTAAAAAATTGCTTTTAACGACAAACGGTTAATTTTTAATTCTGTTTAAGGCAATTTAAAACAGCAAAATTCTATTTTAACTCTTAACAAATTAAAACTTACCTTTTTAAAAGGGTTATTTTATTAGTTTAATATTTCTCATAAAATCTTAAATATTATCATTGGCTTTTGAGTTACAACTTGATAACTTAAAAAATAATCTCTATTTTTAAACTAACTTAGTTCCTCATAAACAATTAATTTTAAGTTGACCATGAAAATTGGTGTTTTAACCTTAATTATTGTTTTAAGCATTTTGTTCCTACAAAATAGCTTTGGTCAGGTTTACAAACGACATGAAACACAATTGGCACTAATTGTAAAACTTGCTGAACAAACCATATGGCCCCAAAGAGTGGTAACTGATTCCTTTTCAATCGCCTTATTTACAAGCAATCAAGATTTGATAATTGCTTTTAATGTATTTGCGCAAAAACGGAAAATCCATAATAAACCCGTTAATTTATCAACATTTACAAAACCAGAAAAAGCCCTGACAAATTCACACTTAATTTTTATTTCTGATGAATTTGAGCGCTTTTATATTGATGTTTTTGATTTAATTGAAAGCCAACCTATACTTATTATCAGCAATGCTTACATGAACAAAAAACTGGTAATGGTAAATTTTTTAAACACAAGCGATAATAAAATAAACTTTGAAATAAACCATGCAAATATTATTAATCAAGGCCTTACTATCGATGATGAGGTATTACTTGTTGGCGGAAGTGTAATTGATGTAGCCGAATTATACCGAACATCGCAACAAAGTTTGCGTTCAATGGAAAAACTGCTTGCTAAAAACCAAGTTGTATTCGATTCATTAAACAAACAAATACTTTTTATTGAAAATAGCATTAGCCAAAAAAACAACACTATTGCAGAACAAAAAGCTTTAATTGAAAACGATAAAAACCAAATACAGTTACAGCTACACAAAATCAGCCAACAGCTCAATTTAATTGATACCCAAACAATTGTTTTAAACGATCAAAATTCATCCATTGGAAAACAAGACTATGCCTTAAGCCAATTGCAACAACAAATGAATATTCAGAAAAAACAATTTGAACAGGAAAATATAAAATTCAAACAACTTAACACTAAACTTGATTCTCTCTCCAACGAAATTGCAATAAATGAAGAAGTTCTAACCGAACAATCGGTAAAAATATCCCGTCAACGGTTAGTTTTAATTCTTTTTGTAATAATAATAGCATTATCAGTAATATTATTAATAAGTATTTATTTAACTCTTAGAATCAATCGCAGGCGAAATACAATTCTTAGATCTCAAAAGAAAGAAATTCAGGATATAAACCTTGAGCTTCAATCGTCGAATAAAGAATTATTTGAAAAAAACGAGGAAATTAATTCAACCCTTGAGAAGTTAAAAATTACCCAAACCCAACTTTTGCAAACCGAAAAAATGGCCTCGCTGGGTGTGCTTACTGCTGGAAT
Organism: Salinivirgaceae bacterium; assembly: GCA_041664345.1. Taxonomy (GTDB): domain Bacteria; phylum Bacteroidota; class Bacteroidia; order Bacteroidales; family SZUA-534; genus GWE2-40-63. The sequence continues at coordinate 98,201 of JBAYKX010000014.1, read as the reverse complement.
AGCCCATGAATTAAATAATCCACTAAATTTTGTATATGGTGGAGTTAAAAATATAATTCGCGATTTACAAGATGTTTTACCCGTTTTAAATAAAATAAAAACCCTCGATATTGAATCTGATCAATTCAGACAAAATTATACCGAAATTCAGAAAATGATTAAACAACTCGATTTTTTTATAGCCGTTGAAGCCATTGATCAATCAGTTCACGATGTTAAATTAGGATCCGATAGGGCAATTGAAATTGTAAGGGGTTTACTTAACTTTTCGCGAGTTGAAAAAGAAGAATGGAAAGAAATGAATATTCATGAAAGCATTAATGATGTTTTGGTGTTGTTACAGAACAAAACAAAAAACAGAATTACCATTGTGTGCAATTATGATAAAAATATTCCTCAGATTCCATGTAATCGCGATAAAATCAATCAAGCAATAATGAATTTAGTTAATAATGCCATTGATGCTATTGAAGAAAAAGGTACAATTACTATTCAAACTCAACGCATTAAAAATGAACTCGTTATTTCAATAAAAGATACTGGAAAGGGTATAGATAAAGAAACCCAACAAAAGATTTTTGACCCCTTTTTTACAACTAAAGAAATTGGCGAGGGAGTAGGTTTAGGTTTATCTATTACTTTTTCGGCTATTGAAATGCATAAGGGTACAATAACTGTTATTTCAGAACCTGGCAAGGGTAGTGAATTTATTATTAATTTACCACTGAAACAACAAAATTTAATTAAATTTACTAACAACTAAAAATCAATTGCTTCATGCCTGAAAAACTATCCATATTATATATTGACGACGAAGAAACCAACTTAAATGTATTCAAAAATACTTTCCGTAGAGAATATAATGTGCTATTAGCAACAAGCGCTCAACAAGGCTTACATATTCTAAAAACAGAGAAAGTAGATTTAATACTTACTGACCAGCGCATGCCTGAAATGACCGGGGTTGAATTCTTAAAAAATACCTTGATCGATTTTCCTGATTTAAACAGGATTTTGGTTACCGGTTATGCCGATTTTGGAGCATTAAGTGAAGCAATTAATGAAGCCAAGATTTCGCAATTTGTTCAAAAACCGTGGGATGAAGACCAATTAAGGAAATTAATTGAAAAAAATCTGGAATCGTATCTGCTTAAAAAAGAAAACCATGAATTAAAAAATACGCTGAAAGAAAATAACTTAGAATTAGAGAAGGTTAATGCTGAACTTATTGAATATGACAGACTTAAATCCGACTTTTTATTCATAATCAGCCATGAAGTACGTACTCCCTTAAACAGCCTGATAGGGCCATTTCAAATGCTTAAAGAAGAGTTGCATAACAGCCAATTATCAGAAAGCATGGTACAATTAGTTTATTTATTAGATGTATCGGTAAAACGACTTGAACAATTTGCCCTTTCTGCGTTACACATAACCCACTTAAAGGCACGTAACTATGAACTTATTTTAACTGAAACCAATATTTGTCAACAAATAAATAATGTAATTGATTTATATACAAAAGACATTGAAGATAAGAAATTGAATATTGTATTTGACAGTAATAATTCAAATGTAATGCTAAAAGCCGATAAAGAATTGACTTACATTTGTGTAAAAGAGGTTTTTGATAATGCCGTTAAGTATTCAAAAATAGGCGGTACAATAAGAATTAACCTTTCCAAAAAACCTGAATCAATTGAACTATTAATTACCGATGAAGGCGATGGCTATTCTGAAAAAATACTCCAACACATTTTTGAACCTTTTATTACAGAAGACAAATATTCTACTGCATATTCAGGTCTTGATTTATCTTTAGTAAAACTAATTCTTGATGCACACAAAGGACGTATTACATGTTATAACCTTGATCCCAAATGAGCGGCAGTAAGAATGGAATTTCCAAAAGAAATGCCAATAATATAGTAATTATCATGTCGCGAATTTTTTTAAGTACCTGTTTTATTGTAATTACAGGTTATTCGGGTTTTGCCCAGTCCCTAATAAATTGGGAACTTATTGATATGCCATTAAAAGAACTTGTTAATATTAAAGTAGAAGCTGCCAGCAATGAATCAAGCAATCTAAAAACATCACCTGCAATTTTAACGGTGTTAACCGAAGAAGAAATAAAACATTCAGGAGCATCATCACTAATGGAGTTACTTAAACTTATTCCTGGTTTTGATTTTTCAGCAGAATGGGACAATATAATTGGCTTAGGAATAAGAGGGAACAACGCAACTGAGGGAAAATATCTTATTTTACTAGATGGTATGCAATTGAACGAAACCAATTTTGGTACATTTTCGTTCCAAAACCATTTTTTAACCGATAATATAAAAAAAATTGAAGTTATCCGCGGCCCTGGTTCAGTAATTTACGGAGGTATGGCGGAATTGTCAGTTATTAACATAATTACAAAAAATGGAGCCGATTTAAATGGAAATGTTGAATCATCGGTTTCGTCGGATATTGAGAACATGAGCTATTTAAAATCAAACATACAGGTTGCATACGGCAACAGCCTTAAAAAAGATTTTAATTATAAAATTGCAGCTTCATACAATACCGGAAACAATAGCAACCAAATGGTTACCACTCTTGACACAAACGAAATTAATTACCATGATAGCTCTCATTTTTATAACGGTAATTTCAATTTTCAGGTAAACTATAAAAAACTTGTTTTCATCTTTTTATACGACAATTATTCAACTGAAAATACTGAAGCTATTGGTTTTGTATCGTTTGATGGTGTTTATAGTGGCTTAAGTTATTCATACAACCTGAGTGAGAAACTTGAATTAAAGCCTTATATTAAATATAGCTACCAAAAGCCCTGGTTTTTTGTAAACTATCCTGAAAAAGAATTTTACAACACCATTAATCAACAATTAAATTCAGGATTATCAGCCCATTATGCACTAAATAAAAAAGTAACATTTATTATTGGTGGGTCATATAATAACGATGCTTCTGAAAAACAAATTGATACAGTAGTGTTTAACCTTAATAACCAAAAAAACATATCCTTTGCCAGAAGTTCCTTGTTTTCTGAAGCCATAGTAAATACAAAATTCGGCTATCTTAACCTTGGAATCCGGTATGATTACCATAGCCATTATAAGGGTAATTTTGTCCCCCGTATTGCCTATACAAAAAGCATCAAAAATATACATTTAAAGTTACTATATAGCAATGCTTATAAAGCCCCAACCATTTCAAATATTGATTATAATCCTGAAATTCTACCTGAATTAACTCGGGTTTATGAAATGGAAACGGGTATATTACTAAAAAACAAACTTAACTTTACGCTAAATCTGTTCGATATTTTGATTAAACACCCCATTATTTATATTCCTGACCCAACAACCGGAGCCGATTCGTACATAAATTCTGAAACAACGGGTTCAAAAGGTTTTGAATTTACAGGTAAATACTTACAAGCCAAGGGATATATTTCACTATCGTATGCTTATTACAAAAAAAACAATAATACTGTTGATGAATATAACATTGAAAGCAATGATAAAGCTTATGGTGCATTTCCTCAACACTGTGCCACACTAGTAGTTAACTATGCTCTTAGTCCAAAATTTACTTTAGGTTCTACCAGTAAATTTATGAGTAAACGTTATACTTATATTCATTCAAATAAAAACTGGAGTGAACTTTCCGAAATTTATTACCGACCCTCATCTGTAATAAATGTTTTTACTGAATACAAAGTCAAAAATAACTGGAAATTAGCCGGGGGTGTTAAAAACATTACGCAATCAAAAGCACATTACTTAAACCCGTATCAAGGAGGACAAAATCCTATACCACACAATGGCCGTGTGTTTTATGCAAAAATAACTTGGCTAATACAATCCAATAAGAGTGTGGGGTAAATTCAGGTTTTTAAGGGAAAGTTCAAAGGGTTTTATTACATGCATTCGCCCATTATTGCCGGTTCCGATGCTGTGGACGCCGGCGAAATGTTCCAGGTTACAACGCTCGACCTTGACAAATTGCCAAGAACCGAAGACGGTAAAGTTGACTATTCAAAAGATTTCTTTGGTAAACTGACCAACCTCACCGTTTCCGGACAGTTGGAAGGCGAATTGGCCACCTTGGCTTTGGGCGAAATATATACGTTTGGACCTACTTTCCGTGCCGAAAATTCCAACACCTCACGCCATTTAGCCGAGTTTTGGATGATTGAACCCGAAATGGCGTTCTACGACATTACCGACAACATGGATTTGGCCGAGGAAATGCTCAAGTATTTGGTACAATATGCACTCGATAACTGCCACGATGATTTGGAATTCCTTCAAAACCGGTTGTTGGAAGAAGAGAAATTGAAGCCTCAGAACGAACGTTCCGACTTGCCATTGATTGAAAAGCTGGAATTTGTTTCCAAAAACGACTTTGTACGGTTGGCTTACACCGAGGCCATTGATATACTCACCAAATCGAAACCCAATCAAAAAGGTCAATTCCAATATCCTGTGGAATGCGGCATCGATTTACAGAGCGAACACGAACGGTTTTTGGTTGAAAAACAATACAAAAAACCGGTAATATTAACCGATTATCCCAAGCAGATTAAGGCATTTTACATGAAACAAAACGAAGACGGCAAAACCGTCCGTGCCATGGATGTGCTTTTCCCCGGAATTGGCGAAATTATCGGAGGTTCGCAACGGGAGGAAAGCTATGAAAAACTGAAAGCCCGCATCGACGAAATGGGAATTCATGAAGCGGATATGTGGTGGTTCCTGGAAACCCGGAAATTTGGTACCGTGCCTCACAGTCGATATGGACTGGGCTTTGAGCGTTTAATGCTTTTTGTAACCGGCATGGGAAATATCCGCGATGTGATTCCATTTGCCCGTACCCCAAAAAATGCGGAATTCTAAAAGATAAGAATCATTCTAAATTGAGAAGGATCTGCAACAAAAGCAGGTCCTTTTTCGTTTACATAATATGATTTTTGATTATGGAATATGCAATTTTACACCAATAATACTAAGGTTTTTCACTAAATTGCATCCTATTTTTAATTGAACGAAAAAACAACATTGCATGTTAAATCAGCGATTACAACAAAAGTTATTACAGAAGTTATCTCCCCAACAGATACAGCTCATTAAGCTGTTGGAGATTCCTACCATGCAATTGAATCAGCGCATCAAAAAAGAGATTGAAGAAAACCCGGCTCTGGAGGAGGGGAATACGGATGCCGATTTCGATCAGGATAACGATGACAAAGAGGAAAAGGAACAGGAAGAAGTTTCCTTAGAAGATTACCTTTCCGATGAAGACGATACCCCATCCTATAAATTAAAAACCAATAACTATTCGAGCGATGATGATCGTAAAGAGATTCCTTTTTCGTTGGGATCCACTTTTCATGAAAGTTTGCTGGCTCAATTGGGATTAAGAGTACTCACCGATTTTGAACGCAAGTTGGCAGAGTATATAATTGGGAACATTGACGACGACGGCTACCTGCGACGCGATTTGGATGCCATTGTGGATGATCTGGCATTTGCATTGAATATGGAAACCAGCATGGAACAATTGGAACATGTATTGGCCGTTATTCAGGACTTTGATCCCCCGGGAGTAGGGGCTATCAACTTACAGCAATGCCTGTTGATTCAAATCCGTAAGCGCGATAAAAGCAATCATGCCAATGTTTTAGCCGAGCAAATATTGGCCGACCATTTTATGGAATTTACCCGCAAGCATTACGATAAAATAATTAACAAGCTGAATATTAAAGAGGAACAGTTGAAAGAAGCCCTCGATGAAATTCTGCATTTAAACCCAAAACCGGGTGTGGGATACGCCGACCCACGGGATCAGGCCAATAGACCCATAACACCGGATTTTGTACTTGAAAACATTGAAGGAAAATTTGAAATATCGCTCAACGAGCGCAATGTGCCTGACCTAAGGGTAAGCAAAACCTATTCCACCATGTTGGATTCCTTTGCCCGGAAAAAAGCAAAAAAAAGCAGGACGGATAAGGAAACCATTACGTTTGTTAAACAAAAATTGGATTCAGCACGTTGGTTTATTGATGCCATCCGGCAACGGCAGAATACACTGTTGGTTACCATGGAAGCCATTCTTGAGTATCAGAAAGAATACTTTATTGACGGCGACGAGAAAAAACTCAGACCCATGATATTGAAAGATATAGCCGATGCCACCGGGCTTGATATATCAACCATATCGCGGGTTGCCAATAGTAAATACATTCAAACGGATTTTGGAATACTTTCGTTGAAGTCGTTTTTCTCTGAGGCCATGCAAACAACCAGTGGCGAAGAAGTAAGTGCCCGCGAAGTTAAAAGCATTCTTGAAGAAGCAATTAATGGTGAGAACAAAAAAAGACCACTTACTGATGAGCGATTGACTGAAATACTTATCGAAAAAGAGTACCAAATTGCCCGGCGCACCGTAGCCAAATACCGCGAGCAATTGGGAATACCGGTAGCCCGGCTGCGAAAGGAGCTATAATTTCAAATCAATCGAATATTATCAGAATAAGAACATTGGCTTCCCCCTTTGCCTATCGGCACTTCCCCAAGGGGAAGACTTGTTCGCTCAATCGGAGCAAGTTCTCCCCTGGGGGAGATACCCGAAGGGAGAGGGGGAAAATCCAATACTAAAAAATAAACATGACCCTACAATATTGCAAACATGCCTAATCGTACCTCACCATTTTTATATTGATGTCTCAAAAAAAACAAAAAACCATCAAAAAAACCTACCTTGTCAGTATATTTTAAAACCATGATTAAAAAAGCATCAAAAACTGTTTCGTACCTGTTTCATCCTGTATTAATGCCTATGGCAGGGATTCTGGTTATTTTGGCTTTCAGCCATTTATCGCTTTTACCTCACAATGGGAAGGCTGCCATTTTGTGGATTGTATCCTTAACAACCTTGTTTTTTCCTCTGGCTATGTTACCAATATTTTATTATTATAAGGTAATTACCGGAATCACAATGTCAGAAAGTCGCGAACGGATTCTGCCCATGTTAAGTACAGCGGGTTTTTATTATTTTGGATATTACCTAATGCACCGGTCGGCAGCCCCTTTAATACTTCAGCAGTTCTTGCTTGCTACGTTTGTATCACTTTTAATAGCCACAGCAGTTCATTTGAAATGGAAAATAAGTCTTCACATGATTGGTATTGGAGGATTTATTGGTCTTCTTTCGGTTTTAGGGGTTCTATATCAATCTCAATTAAACAACCTTTTAATGGTTTCTATTTTCATGGCTGGCCTCATTGGTTCTTCAAGGCTTTATTTGGAGGAGCACAACCCTAGCCAGATATATTCCGGGTTCATGCTTGGATTTATTATTACATCAGGTCTTATGTTATCACTCAATTTATAATTGAATCATGTCAAAAAAAATGAAACCAGAACACAGTGGCAAGAGTGGAAATGCTCCTTCTTATAACCGTCCGGCTTTAATAAATAAAATACTTGGGGTATTTAACGAAGACCTTGGACGCTCGTTGAATTACAAACAGATGGCCAAGCTTTTGCATATAAAAGATGCTCAAACCAGCCGATTAATAAATAGTTGCTTGGTTGAGTTGTCGAAAAAGGGCGATTTAATTGAAATACACCGGGGTAAATTTAAACTCAAAACACAAGGGAATTACATCACCGGAAAGGTGGATTTAACGGCAAAAGGTTCAGCCTATATTATTTCCGATCAAATTGAACGCGATGTTTTTATCGAAGCAAAAAACCTGCACCACGCCCTTCACGATGACCTAGTGAAAGTGTATGTATATGCCCGAAAAATGCGAAACCATGTGGAAGGCGAAGTAGTTGAAATTCTGAAACGCAACCGCGATACTTTTGTAGGCATTGTTGAGGTTTCCCAGCATTTTGCATTTCTTATTCCTGAAAAAAACCAAATGCCATTCGATATTTTCATTCCCATCGATAAACTAAATAAAGCCACCAGCGGTCAAAAAGCCATTGCCAAAATCATTGATTGGCCTGAAAATCAAAAAAACCCCATTGGTGAAATTATTGAAGTGCTTGGAATGCCCGGCGATAATGAAGTGGAAATGCATGCCATTTTAGCGGAATTTGGCCTTCCTTATGAATTTCCAAAACGGGTGCTTGAATCGGCTGAAAAAATTTCAGATATAATTTCCGAAGAGGAAATCGGACGACGACGTGATTTCCGGAAGATAACCACCTTTACCATTGACCCCTTTGATGCCAAGGATTTTGACGATGCCCTTTCGTACCAAAAACTCAAGAATGGGAACATTGAAGTAGGGGTGCATATTGCTGATGTTACCCATTACGTACGGCCAAATTCCACGTTGGAAAAGGAAGCGTATGAACGGGCAACTTCTGTTTATTTGGTTGATAGGGTTGTTCCTATGTTACCCGAGCGGCTTTCAAATTTAATATGTTCATTACGGCCAAATGAAGACAAACTCTGTTTTTCGGCGGTATTTGAAATGGATGCTGAGGCTCATATTATTAAACAATGGTTCGGGAAAACCATTATTAATTCTGTGCGACGATTTGCTTACGAAGAAGCTCAGGAAGTTATTGAAACCGGTAAAGGTGATTTAAGTGAAGAGATTTTAGCCTTGCAGGAATTGGCTAAAAAACTCCGCAAAAAAAGGTTTCAGGCAGGTTCAATAGCATTTGAACGCAGTGAGGTTAAATTCAATCTCGATGCGAATGCAAAACCCATTGGCGTCTATTTAAAAGAAAACAAGGAAAGCAATCAACTCATTGAAGAGTTTATGTTGTTGGCTAATAAAAAAGTAGCCGAATTTATTGGTAAACCCGATGCTCACAATCATGTTCGTACTTTTGTTTATAGGGTGCACGACGAACCCAATCAGGAAAAATTAAATGCTTTTTCTTTATTTATTAAACGGTTTGGGTATCAAATGCAAACCAAAACTCCCAAGAAAATAGCGGAATCAATGAATCAACTTTTGGTTGATGTGCAGGGGAAAAATGAGCAAACAGTTGTAGAAACCCTAGCCATACGCACCATGGCCAAAGCAATATATTCAACCAAAAATATTGGCCATTATGGGTTGGCATTCGATTATTATTCGCACTTTACTTCACCCATCCGCCGGTATCCCGATATGATGGTACACCGAATGCTAGAACATTATCTGGAAGGTGGAAAATCATATTCTGAAGACCCGTACGAAGAAATGTGTAAGCACTCCTCCGACATGGAGCAATTGGCGGCCAATGCCGAAAGAGCTTCTGTGAAATACAAACAAGTGGAGTTTATGAAAGACAACGTGGGCAAAGAGTTTACAGGAGTTATTTCAGGTGTTACCCAATGGGGCATTTATGTGGAACTCAACGACAATAAATGCGAGGGAATGGTTCCGGTGCGCACCTTAACCGATGACTTTTACGAGTTTGATGAGGCTGAGTTTGCCCTGATTGGAGAACGTTCCAAACGCAGATATACCATGGGTGACGATGTTACCATAAAAGTGGTATCGGCTAATATGGCTAAAAAACAACTCGATTTTGAAATAGTGAAAGAACTGGGCGAAGAATCTTTTGTTGCAGTAAAACCAAAGATGAGCAGGAGAAGGTTTTGATGGAAAGAGAACAAACTTTCCCCTTATTCAATGAAATAAAAAAAGCCGATGAATGAACCATCGGCTTTAATTTTTTAGTAAAATTCTTATTTTTTCTTAAGTTCCGCTAATTCCTTTTCAAGGGCATTCAAACGGGCAACAATTTTCGGTAAGTTCCGATAATGTACCTGCGATTTAGCCCATTCGCCATATTCTTGTACGGGGGCACCAATCAAAGTTGAATTTTCTTTAATTATATTAGAATTAACACCACTTTTTGCTCCTAACTTAGTTCCTTTTGCAAGGGTAACATGCGGCGCTATACCTATTTGCCCACCAAACATACAATCGCTGCCAATTTTTGCCGAACCAGCTATACCTCCTTGGGCTGCCATTACGGTATTTTCTCCAATTTCCACATTGTGGGCAATGTGCACCATATTATCGAGTTTAACTCCTTTTCGAATAATGGTTGAACCCATAGTGGCCCGGTCAATAGTGCTGTTGGCTCCAATTTCAACAAAATCTTCTATAATTACATTTCCTATTTGGGGAATTTTTTTATAGTTTGAGGTATCGGTTGGGGCAAAACCAAATCCATCGGCTCCAATAATGGCACCGGAGTGAATGGTAATATTGCTTCCTAATTGACAGTCGTGATAAATACGGGCACCGGAATAAAGAATGCAATTGTCGCCTAAGGTACAGTTGTTACCCACATAAGCTTGAGGATATATTTTTACGTTTTCGCCCATTTTTACATTTTTACCAATGTATGCAAAGGCACCTATAAAAACATCTTTCCCGTAAGTGGCTGTTGGGTGAATATAACTCGGCTCTTCAATTCCAAGTTTTGGCTCGTACATAGCTTGTGCAACCAATTCCAATAGCGAAGCAAAAGCCTGATAGGCATCGGTTACATATACTAGGGTTGCTTTAACCGCTTTGTCGGGTTTAAAACCAACGTTCACCAACACTACAGAAGCATTGGTTGAATAAAGATAGGATTCGTATTTTGGATTGGCCAAAAAAGCCAATGTACCGGGGGTTGCGTCCTCAATTTTAGCCACATTGTTCACCTTTACTTCTCCATTTCCATCAACGTTGCCCTTTAAAAATACGGCAATCTGATTAGCTGTAAACTCCATAATCCACTTAATAATAAATTTGCGACAAAGCTATAAAACAAACATGAATATTTCGTAAATATTACAGTGAAACCAATATTTAAACCTTAATTTCTTTGGGGTAGCATAAAAAGTATTTTGAAACGGTTCCCGAAAGGGCTTTAATGTTTAACATATCGGCTACATTTACAATTTCAGTAACTTTTCCATCTTTTTCTTTTATCAGAATCTGATCCGATTCCTGCCTATAGGCATTGTTTTCAATGGTATCGGAAATCACAAAATAGGATGCTTCGTCTTTTGTCAGGGAATAGTAAGCAGCCACTTTTTCAACTACTTCTTCGATTAATTCAGGCTTGAATGGTTTATTTTGCACAATATTCCGGAACAGCCGGCGGTTCACAAAATTACTGCAAAGCATTGATAAAACCTTATCGGGATGCCCGGCCCAAACCTTTATGGCCGATACCAAATCGTCATCATCGAGTAAGGCAAAAAGCTCCAAGGTTGTTTTTCCATCAAATTTTGGTAATATGCTCAGGAATTCATCAATGCCGCAATTGTTGTATAAAAAATAGCGGAATGCCGGAGTGCCAAATAAGTCGTGGCCTTGGTTGGCCAAAAACTTGGCACGTTTTAGGATGCTCAATACAAGTTGTTCTGCTGCATGTACCGTTTTGTGGAGGTAAACCTGCCAATACATCAACCGGCGGGCTATCAGAAATTTTTCAATGGAATAAATGCCTTTCTGCTCTACCACCAGTTGATCGTTTACCACATCCAGCATTTTAATAATCCGGTCGGAACTCACAATTCCTTCTGAAACACCTGTGAAGAAACTATCGCGCATCAAATAGTCCAACCTATCCACATCGAGTTGGCTGGAAACCAACTGATGAAGGAACTTTTTATGATACCGGTTGGTAAATATTTCAATAGCCAATTCCAAGCCACCACCCATTTCATAATTAAGTACTTCCATAAAAAGCAACGACAATTGTTCGTGCTTAATATTTACAATTTGGTGCTCCAATGCATGGCTAAAAGGGCCGTGGCCAATGTCGTGCAATAAAATAGCCAAAATAGCCGCTTCAGCTTCTTCAGTAGAAATTGTATGACCTTTAAATTGCAGTACTTCTAAAGCAGAGGCCATTAAGTGTGTAGCTCCCAATGCATGGTGAAAACGGGTATGCCGGGCTCCCGGATAAACCATATCGGTTAATCCTAATTGTTTAATTCGGCGTAGCCGCTGAAACCAAGGATGCTCAACAATATCGAACACTTTGTTAGCCGGAAAATTAATAAATCCATAAACCGGGTCGTTAACAATTTTCTTTTTGTTGATAGGAATGTTTGAATCGAATAGCTGCATAGGTAAAATTATATCCTACGAAAATAAGACAATCATTTTACATAGAAATTTTTTAAGTAAAAATTAGAACGGAATCAATAAAGTTAACCGATTAAAAAGAACGGCTTCTTGCTTAAAGGAGTAATTTTCAAGCGAATATTTGGTTTTTCTGATAATTATTTTTACTTTTGCAGCCAATTATTGTGGGGATTGAACACATCAGGGGACAGGAAGTCCCCTGTTTTATTGCAGATTATATGATTGATGCAAAACAAATTGAACAACTGGTAACTAATAAAATTCAGGGCTCTGATATTTTTCTGGTCGAAATTAAAGTGAACACCATGAATCAAGTCCAAATTTTTTTAGATACACCTCAAGGAATTAGCATTGACCAATGTGTTGAAATAAGTCGGTTTATTGAGGAATCAATTGACAGGGAAGTGGAAGATTATTCCTTAGAGGTATCTTCTCCGGGAATTGGTGACCCTTTTAAAGTTATTGAACAATATAAAAAATTGATTGAAGGAACCATTGAAGTTCTTTTCTTAAATGGAGTAAAAATTCAAGGTACTTTAAAGGCGGTATCTGATACCGACTTTACTATGGTGTACTCCGTAAAAGAAAAACCGCTGGGTGCTAAACGTCCAATCATGGTTGAGAAAGAAAAAACCATTGATTTTTCACATACAAAATCAGTAAAAGAGATAATAATATTTTAACGGGAGTTAATTTAATAGAAAAATGGAAAATTTGAATTTGATAGACACGTTTTCGGAGTTTAAGGACTTAAAGAACATTGACAGACCAACCATGATGAGAGTGCTTGAAGATGTTTTCAGAAGCATTTTGGTGAAAAAGTATGGAACAGACGAAAACTTTGATATCATCATAAACATTGATAAGGGCGACTTTGAAATTTGGAGAAACCGGGAAGTTGTTGCCGATTCTGAAATAGTAGATCCAAACATTCAGATAACACTAACTGCCGCAAAGAAAATTGATAACGACTATGAAATTGGTGAGGATGTGACTGACGAAGTAAAACTGGCCGACTTTGGTAGGAGGGCAATTCTTGCGTTACGTCAAAATCTGACATCACGGATTTTAGAGTTAGAGAAAGATAATATTTTTGGAAAATATAAAGATCGCATCGGTGATATAATTACTGGTGAGGTTTATCAGGTTTGGAAGAAGGAAATTATGGTGGTTGATGATGAGGGTAATGAGCTCATTCTTCCTAAAACAGAACAAATACCATCCGATTATTTCCGTAAAGGTGACACCGTACGTGCTGTTGTGGTTCGGGTTGAAATGCGAAATAGTTCTCCTTTGATTGTTCTTTCGCGGACCAGCACTACCTTTTTGGAGCGGTTATTTGAGATGGAAGTGCCAGAAATTTTCGATGGCCTGATAATGATAAAAAACATAAAACGGATTCCTGGCGAACGTGCCAAAGTTGCCGTAGAGTCTTATGACGAACGTGTGGATCCAGTTGGAGCTTGCGTAGGAATGAAAGGCTCACGGATTCATGGAATTGTGCGCGAATTGAAAAATGAAAATATTGATGTTATCAATTATACCACTAACACTCAGCTTTATATTCAGCGGGCATTAAGTCCTGCAAAGGTTTCGCAAATTAAACTCAACGAAACCGACAAACGGGCTGAGGTTTATTTGCAACCCGATCAGGTTTCACTGGCTATCGGAAAAGGCGGTTCAAACATTAAATTAGCCAGTCAGCTTACCGGATATGAAATTGATGTTTACCGCGAATCGACTGAAGACGATGAAGACGTTGATTTGTCAGAATTTTCCGATGAAATTGAAGGTTGGGTAATTGACGAATTAAAAGCCATTGGTTGCGATACTGCTAAAAGTGTACTTGATTTATCAGTGTCCGATTTAGTGAAACGAACCGATTTGGAAGAAGAAACAATAAAAGAAATTATGAGAGTTCTGAAAGCCGAATTTGAATAAGCGGTGATAAGACTTAGTATTGGTTCATTAATAGGTTAAGTAAATAAGTAAAGGTCAAGAAATGACAGACTCTAGTAAAGTAACACGACTCAGCAAAATTGCGCGCGAGTTTAACGTTGGGATAAGCACTATTGTGGAGTTCCTTCATAAAAAGGGAATTGTAGTAGATGCGAATCCGAACACAAAAATTACTTCTGATTATTATACGATGCTTTTGAAAGAGTATAGTACTGATATCAGGGTTAAAGAAGAATCATCAAAACTGGAATTGGGAGCTCATCGCGGAAAGCAGGAATCAGTAACTATTAGTTCAGAATCGAAAGAAAACGATGACGATCAGGACAACGAACCTGATGAAGTTATGGTTAAAGATACAAGCAGCCATAAACATTCAGAGAAAGAACATGCTCATGCTCAAAAACCAGCCAGCAAACCAATACCTGTTGAACAAATTGAGACTGCCGTTGAAACCATTAAAGTTACTGTGGTAGGCAAAATTGACCTTGAAAATAAAAAAGCTAAGCAACCGGTGCCACATGAAAAACCCGCAGCTCATGTAAAACAGCACGAAAAGCCAATTAAAGAACATCCTGCGAAAGAGGTGGTTAAGGAGCATGTTGAAAAAACAGATACCAAAGCTGCTAAAATTGAAATACCAAAACCCATTGCAAAAAATGAGGCAGAAAGTCCTACTGAAACTAAAGTTAAAGAGAAACCGGATGAAATAAAAACCAAGTTTGAACAAATTGAAGACGTAAAAGTGGTAGGTAGAATTGATTTAGATATGTTAAATCAAAAAACCAGACCATCGCGGAAAACCAAGGAAGAAAAAACCAAAGAACGGAAAGATAGGGAATTTGTTCGCAAACCGACCGAACCAGCTAAACCGGAAGCAACTGCAACCAAGGAACCTGCTGCAAATGAGAATTTTATTCAACGCAAGGTAGAACGTCTTTCAGGACCCGTTGTAATTGGGAAAATTGAATTACCAACAGGCCCTAGGAAAGATAAACCGGCAGGTGAAATGACCGAAGAAGAGCGCCGGAAAAAGAAAAGAAAACGCATTAAAAAAGATAAGGTTGAAGTTAAACCAGATGCTGCTAACGCAACTGGGGATAGGACTAAAAAAGCAAAACCGGTTCAACATAATGCTCAAACCCCGCATAAAGGAGCGAAACGGCCAATCCACAAAGAAGTTAATGAAGTGGATGTTCAAAAACAAATTAAAGATACGCTTGCTCGCTTAACGGCAACTAAAGGTAAAAGCAAAGGATCGAAACACCGCCGCGATAAACGCGATGTTTACAGCCAAAAGAGTATCGATGATTTGGCTAAAATAGAAGCTGACAAAAATATTATAAAGGTTACAGAATTTGTGTCGGTTAACGAATTGGCAACTATGATGAATGTAGCTGTTAATGAAGTAATTGGCACCTGCATGAACCTTGGATTATTTGTTTCTATCAACCAAAGGCTCGATGCAGAAACTATGGCTTTAGTAGCCGATGAATTTGGTTACAAAGTAGAATTTGTTAGTGCAGAGCTTCTTGAATCGTTCGATGATGAAGTAGAAGAGGATGAAGGCAACTTAATGCCACGACCACCAATTGTTACTGTTATGGGGCATGTGGATCATGGAAAAACATCGTTGCTCGATTATATTCGTAAAACAAGTGTTATGAGCGGTGAAGCCGGTGGAATTACCCAGCATATTGGAGCATACAGCGTAACGCTCGAAGATGGCAGAAAAATTGCATTTTTAGATACTCCGGGACACGAGGCATTTACTGCCATGCGTGCACGGGGAGCTCAAGTTACCGATATTGCTATTATTATAGTTGCAGCCGACGATAGTATTATGCCACAGACCAAAGAAGCAATAAACCATGCCCAAGCTGCAGGGGTGCCTATTATATTCGCCATCAATAAAATTGATAAGGTTGGGTCAAATCCTGAAAAAATTAAAGAGGGTTTGGCTAGCATGAACCTATTGGTTGAAGAATGGGGAGGTAAGTACCAATCGCAGGATATTTCGGCCAAACAAGGATTGAATATTAGTGAACTGCTGGTTAAAGTAATGCTCGAGGCAGAAATGCTTGATTTGAAATCCAATCCAAACCGCAAAGCTACCGGAACAGTAATTGAATCATCGCTCGACAAAGGACGCGGTTATGTTACTACTTTGTTGGTTCAGAACGGTACGTTGAAATTAGGCGATGTTATTTTAGCAGGAAATCATACCGGTCACGTTAAAGCTATGTATAACGAACGTGGAGAACAGGTAAAGGAAGCAGGCCCATCGACTCCGGTATTACTGCTTGGTTTAAGTGGAGCTGCACAGGCTGGCGATAAATTTAATGTTATGGATAGCGATCGCGATGCAAAAGATATTGCAAACCGCCGTCAGCAATTGGCCCGCGAACAAGGGTTACGTACTCAGAAACACATTACACTCGATGAAATTGGCCGGCGAATTGCTATTGGAAATTTCCAGGAATTGAATGTAATTATCAAGGGTGATGTGGACGGTTCTATTGAGGCATTGGCCGATTCATTAATTAAACTTTCAACCGAAGAGATACAAGTTAATGTGAAACATAAAGCAGTAGGTCAGATTTCGGAATCAGATGTGCTGTTGGCTGCCGCTTCAGAAGCCATTATTTTAGGTTTTCAGGTTCGGCCATCAATGGCTGCCCGTAAATTAGCCGAGAAGGAAGAAATCGACATCCGCTTGTATTCCGTAATATACGACGCCATAAACGAAGTGAGAGATGCCATGGAAGGTATGCTTTCGCCTGAAATAAAAGAGGAGATAGTTGCAACTGTTGAAGTGCGCGAGGTATTTAAAATTACCAAAGTGGGCACCATTGCCGGTTGTTACGTGCGGGAGGGAAAAATCAAACGCACCTCAAAAATCAGGATCATCCGCGAGGGAATTGTTGTTTATGAAGGAAACTTGGGTTCACTCAAACGCTTTAAAGACGATGTGAAAGAAGTAGCCACCGGTTATGAATGCGGATTGAACATCGAAAAATTCAACGACATAAAAGAGGGCGATATCATTGAAGCTTACGAACAAGTGGAAGTGAAACGGACCTTGTAAAAAAAACATAATTAAAAAGTAAAGCCCGGTCAAATTGATTGGGCTTTATATGTTTTAGCAATCAGCTACCCATACAAGGGTTCAACAATTATTCCAAAATAATTATGAATTTTGATACTTCACTAATAAAATATTAAGTTAAACATTTGTTTTATAATATCATACGTAAATGTTAAAAGAAATTAAACAAACAGCCAAACACTCAGTAGTATATGCCATAGGCAATTTTGGAATAAAATTTGTCGGTTTTTTACTTATTCCATTTTACACCAATCCCACATTATTAAGTATAAATGATTATGGTGCATTGGCTGTACTTGAAGCTACGCTTGCTGTATTGGTAGGCGTTTTGTCGTTATCAATGGAAAGCAGCTTTAGCCGATGGTTTTGGGATAAAAAATTCGTGAATGAACAGAAAAGCCTTTTTTTTACCACTTTGTCATTTTTACTTCTAATACTGGTTCCAGCTACCATCAGCCTTAGTTATTTTTCCGTTGATCTTTCAACCCTTATTTTTAGCAATACCAGTTATTCGTTTTTGTTAAAGTTGACCATATTTACTGCTGCATTTCAGGTTACAAACAATTTAACCTTATGGCTTCTGCGCTTAAAATCAAAATCGACCTTTTTCGTATCTATTCAAATTTTTAAGCTTTTCAGTTTACTCATACTAATTATTTGGGGATTAAAATATAAAGGCCTTGGCCTTTTAGCTATCTGTCAAGCATCATTAATTGTTTAAGTCGTAACTTTTTTGGTGCTAATTCCGACTATTATTAAAAACACGCAGCTTAAAATACAACTTGATGTTTTAAAAAACATGATCAGCTATAGTTTTCCCTTAATGCTGGCATCGCTTTCGGGTGTTTTACTATCATTTGCCGACAGGTATATGCTAAATTCGATGGAGGGGCTTGACAGAACAGCTATTTATTCGGTAGGCTCTAGAATTGCGAATACATTAAAAATACTCGTTACCATGTCGCTGTCATTGGCACTGTTACCGATGCAAATGAAGAAAATAGATGAGGCCGGAAATGAACGGTTTTTTGCCAAAATATTTAAATACTCCTCCTTTTTATTTTCGGTAAGCTTACTCGCTTTATCATTATTTTCGCTTGAAGTGTTAAAAGTTTTAGCGGGTTCATCGATATATTGGGAAGCAAATGGTGTTGTATGCATAATTTCATTTGCATTGCTTTTTAATCAACTCAAAAATGATGCAATGATGGGATTAATTGTAAAGAAACGCACAAAGATTGTAGGCCTTTTGGTGCTTTTAGCCAGCATAATAAATATTGGACTGAATTTTATGCTTATTCCCATTTGGGATATTTATGGGGCTTCATTGGCCATGCTTCTGTCGCAAATAACCTTTTTTATGATGGTTTATTATACTGCCCAAAAGGCATATTTTATACCCTTTGAATTACGAAATACCCTTGTTTTAATTGTAGTCTTGGCAATTTTTGTTTCCATCGGCCTTTTGGTATCCGACCTAAACATTGGACTCCGATTATTAATTAAACTTATACTTTTAATACTATTCCCATTTGTATTATTATTGATGAATTATTATACTAAAACAGAAATAGAAGCTGCAACACTTGTATTTAATACCTGGCGAAAACCGGGGAATCTAAAAGAAAATATAATGCGTTTTTTTAAATAAAATATATCCACAAATCAGGGTTTGACTTTTTTGAAAAACAGTACGCTATGTATATGACAAAAACTAGTCAAGCCCTGTCTAACAATAGGTTAAACCTTTACTGCGGATTTAAAGAATATTGGATTGATTAGATAAATACTTTACAATAACTCAATTAATAGACTATTACACGAATGAAATTTTTTGCATACTTTCTGCCTCAATTCTACCCCACGCCCGAAAATGATAAATATTGGGGTAAAGGTTTTACCGAATGGACCAACGTAAAAGCTGCAAAACCCTTGTTTAAAGGACATAAGCAACCTTTGGAACCAACAAAATTTGGCTATTATGATTTAAGCAATAATGCAACTCTTCAGGAGATATGTGATTATTCGCAGACCATGGGAATTGATGCATTTTGCTATTGGCATTATTGGTTCGACAATGGCTACAAAACATTGGAGAAAGTTCCCGAAATGCATTTGGCAAATAAAGCTATAAAGCAAAATTTTTTCTTCTCGTGGGCAAACCACGACTGGACCAAGTCGTGGATAGGACAAGATAAAACCCTAATTTTTAAACAACAATATTCAAAAGAATCGGCCATTGAACATTTTAAGTACCTAAAGCAATTCATTACTGATGAGCGGTATGTTAGGATTAACGATAAACCTGTGCTTCAAGTTTTTGAACCTGAAACCGATAGCTGTTTTGAATATATTCAAATATTAGAAGACCAAGCTGTTAAATCATTTGGAAAAGGTTTTTATTGGCTTTTTCCTGAAAGGCAAAACGTAGAAAAAGTGGCACACTTTGAACATTCAAAAGTTGGGTTTCCTCCTGCAAATACGAAAATTCCATATTTCATGATTGCTCGGCTTCTTCAACAAAAAGGCTTAATTAAAAAATGCCTTACCTTTTCTGAAAATCTATATTTGAAAGCCCTGCGTAAAAATATTCGAAAATATAACAACAATGGAAATTCCTATATTCCTTGTTTGTTTTCGGGATGGGACAATACACCGAGGTATGGGAATAAAGGGTATTTATTCAATTCAGATATTCCTACCTTTTTAGAGAAGCAATTCAAGGTGCTTGAAGAGGAAATTGGAAAAGATAAATTGGATATTGTTTTTATTAAAGCATGGAATGAGTGGGCTGAGGGAAATATTTTAGAGCCTTTTGCATTTAATGGTGTTGAAACTAACCCTGCTGAAATATTAAATAAATTAAAGCAAGGGTAACATAATAAACTGAAATTTTAGATTTTACCGATCATCTGGCTGTTTACTAAGAAGTTCATTTATAAAACTATATTCCAATTCTAAACCAGTACTTGCCAAATCTTGCTTTAATAGTTCGTTTTGCTTTTTGATTATACTTGCACTGTATTCAGGATTATTTAACCTATTCAAAATTTCTTTAGCGGTATTTTCAACAGCAACATAGGATTCTTTGATACTCTTAATTGGGGTGCTCAACTCCCTATTCAAATCCAACTCAATTATAGAAATTTCACCTAATAAGCCTTCCAAATATGAAGATGAGTTCATATTTATTAATATCTCAAATTCAAAATAAATGGTTTCCTTAAATCCCTGGATTATTTGTATCTTATTAGAAGCCTTAGATTCAGACATTAATACCTCAATAAAGGCTTTCCATTTTTTATAATTATGCATGGGATGCAGTTTTATTGAGATGTTTGAAAACTCTTTTAGCTCAAATAGCAGTTTCTCAATTATCTTCTTTTGAGGTTCAAAAGGCTCAATTGTTGGTGTTATTAAAATTCCTTTGCTCACACCCTCAAATTTTGTATTCTTTGAATCCCGATTGAATTTAGTTGTTCCAACAACCTTAAGCCTTTCCGGGCTAATACTTCTCATTAAATTTCTTTTCGATGATTCTCCCCACACTAACATATAATCCGATGTGAGTAGGCTGTAAAGTGTTTTATCGGCATCTGGAATACTCCCATGTTGATGTGTGACCGTTGTTAATCCCTGTTTTTTACCTATTATGGCATAATTATAATCGGGGCGTAGAACATCCTGAGTGGTAAGGATAAGCTTAACATTTGTTTGGTCAAGGTATTTAGGTAAAACATCAATATAATTTTTAAAGTTATTCAGCGTAAGTGACTCTTTATAGGTATAACCCTTGAATAAAGAATTAAAATCATAATTGAAAAGTGGATTGATGATATATACACAAGTTATAGTATCGTTTTTACATATTTCATATATCGATTTTTGATTTGTAAAAACAACGATATCTCCCTTCATCGGATAATTGAAAACAAAATCAAGTAAAATCTTTGAATGACGCCTGTCATCAGCAGGAAAGTTTATCGCAACTAAAATCTTCTTTTGGTAAAGGGTTCCAGCGCTTTGAATAGTCATTTTTTTCCTTCTAAAGGACTTATAAATAACGCCAACAAAAATTTTAGCTATATTTTCCCACCTGTTTTCTGGATATATCCCAAACGATTTAAGATATTTTATACTTGCCAGCGAATCATCCAAACAAAAACCTTTATAATACAGTTTCTTCTTTTCAGAAGCAATCTCATTAATAACGGTTGTTAAATCATTAACCATGCTAGATAAATAAATCAAATGATAGTGCGGTACCTCTTTTTATATCCTTCTTTGCTGTTTTACCTAGCACCTCCCAATAGTGCTTTGGGTGCATTCCGAAACCTGGACGAATTGATCTAATATTTTTATCCGTAAATATTTCTCCAGCCTTAATATCTGACACAGCATAAAGTGAGCGAGAATGCTCTCTGCTTATTTTTTGTTTTTCACTTAATTTGTAATCAATTTTTCCAATGGCTTGTTCCACCTCCCTAACAGCTTTAATCATTTGAGCAAATTCCTTCCTATCTAATGAAAATGCTGCATCAGGACCACCAATGGATTTGTCAAGAATAAAATGCTTTTCAATTACAGTAGCTCCCAAAGCTACTGCGGTTATTGGAAGTGTTATTCCAAGCGAGTGATCACTCAGCCCAACTTTTACACCAAACCGCTCTGCCAAATCTCTAATCATAATTAAGTTGGCTTCTTCAATAGGTGCGGGGTATGCTGAAGTACACTTTAATAAAGTAATATCATTATTCCCTTCCTCGCGACAAGTATTTACTGCCAATTGTATATCATCTTCGTTTGCAATACCTGTTGAGATTATCATGGGTTTACCTTTTGAAGCTGCATACTTTATAAGAGGAATATCAGTAATTTCAAAGGATGCAATTTTATAAATAGGATTATTCAACTCTTCTAAAAAATCAATTGCAGTTTTATCAAACGGTGATGAAAAACAGATAATTCCTTCCTCTTTAGCTAATTTAAAAATTTCAGCTTGCCATTCCCAAGGTGTGTAGGCTTCTTTATATAAATCATATAAATAATAGCCATCCCACAATCCACCATTACTAATCCTAAAATCTGCCTTTTTACAATCTAATGTAATTGTATCAGCCGTATAGGTTTGAATTTTAATGGCATCAGCACCTATTTCTTTGGCCGCTTTTACTGTTTTAAGAGCTGTTTCGAAACTACCATTGTGGTTTGCAGATAATTCCGCAATAATAAATATTCTCTCCATTTAAATTATTATTTTTTCAACAATATGATGGATTCAACTATTTTTTTTATTGAATCAAGTTCAGGTATTTGGCTCATACTGAATTTCACTTCGAATGACTGTTCTATGCTCATCATTAATCGAAGATGACCTAAAGAATCCCAACTATCAATATCCTCTCTTTTTGTATTTTCATGAATATCAACTCCAAAAATATCAAGGCAGATATCAAGTATTTTAACTAGTAATTCATTTCTATCCATTTCTTTGTATGTTTATTTAATCAGATCTTTAATTTTAATATAAAATTCATTTTCAATTTCACCTTCAATGAATCCCGCATTAAGGTAAAAATCTTTGGTTAAAATGTTTTTTGAGGTAGGTATAAAGCAACCTCTAATTGTTTCTATCTCAGGAAATTTTTCAGAAATAAATATACCAATCTCCCTTAAAAAGTTGTATTCAACGTTTTTCCCAATTACTCGACAGCTCAACAAATAGGTATCAATAATTGCAATATTATTTGAAACTTCAACAATAGCCTCGCCTACAATTCCTTCTTTACCAAATTTATCCTCATATTCTAAAGCAAAAACAATATGCTTTTCGCTTTTCAAAAAATCTAGAATTTCAGTTTCACTATACCTTCGAGTTGTAAGATTAAATTGATTTGTTTTTTGGCTTAATTGGGACAATCTTTTTGAATGATTAACAGGATGATTATCTACATTTAAACGTATCTGAAGACTTGCTACAAATTCATCTAAATTAAGGCTACTTTTTTCAATACTTCTTGCAGCTAGTCTCTCATATTGCTCTGACTTAGTTCTATCTTCATCGGAAAGTGTGACTTTGCCAAAATATTCATATATAATTTCAGTAAACCAACTATTTAAATCGGTAATATCAACTGGAAAATCTGGAACCTCAACCTCAGGATAACTCTGTTTTATTATAGCCCGTTCACGGGGATTATCGTCAATGAAAACAAATGAGTCTAATCCTAGACTTAATTCTTCAGCTATTTCACTAATATTTTTAGCCTTACTTTCCCAATTTATTTTAGCACTACTAAAATCATTTTTCTTTAGTACCATCATCGGATGACTGAAAGCAACATTTGAATCTTCAATATTATTTTTTGAACAAATTGCAAGTATGACACCAAGTTGTTTTAGCGATTTTATTTTTTGTTGAAAATCACGATATATTTTTCCTTCACCATCCTCAGATAGCATTATTCCATTCATCCCATCTTCACCAATAATTCCTCCCCACAAAGTATTGTCTAGATCCAAGATTAATACTTTTTTTGTCTTACCCTCAATTGCTCTAATAATATAGTTAATTTCTTTTGAAAATTCTTCAAAGCATTGATTGGTATATTTTATGCGACCCAAGTACCAGAATTTAGAATTAGTTAAATTATTAAATCCAAATTGACGGACTATTTTTCCAAAATTCATAATAAAAATATTGGAGTTAATTTTAGCTAATTCCAATAATCTTGCATTTATACCCTCTTCAATTTTTCGGAAAGAATACTCTGAGTTAAACTCCAAATAATTAATGAAGTTAGCGTTCGATAATTCAAATGAGGATACAATTATTTGTGTTAAAGTATGAAGTTTAGAATAGTTTTCAAGAGCAATGCAAATATCATCTACATCATTTATCATGTTTACGCTCGGTAATTGATTCAATTCTGAATTTAACAGAATATCGGCATCTATATGAAGCCATAGATATTTTGGCGGAAATTTATGTATTTCAGAATCATGGCTAATAAGATCGAGATGATATTGACCATATTCTGAGAAATTAACATCTGTAAATCCCTTCTTGTTAAGAAAAGACTTTATTGGCATTAAATTAACATTACTTAGTACTGCTATTTTCATTCTTCCTCAAGTAATTCTATTAAACCATAAGAAACAAAAAGAAACGCTACTTTTTTGTTGTTAAACAAGATAGCAGGTTTTGAATCTGATACTAAAATTGCTCCATTTTTAATGAGCATATCAATTTGAACTTTAATACTCTTAACTGAATAACAAATATGATAATATGAGATTCCCTTTATCAACATTTTTGTAAATGATGGGCCTTCAATAAATTCAACACGTAAACCATCTTCATTCGTAATCATGCGCAATTTTGCATTTTGAAGTTCATCAAAAACAATTTCTGATAGATTTGAATTTTGATGTATTTTAAGATATTCTTTTGTTGCAAATTCTATGTCTTTACAAACAATTCCTATGTGATGAAAGTTCATTATTATTATTTTTAGAACATGCGCATTAGTGGTTCAAAATCTACTCTTTTTTTCTCCCAATCTACTTTACTTATTCTTGTATGAATAGAGTCATCTATTTGCTTGTCAACAATAAAGCCAAATTCGGTATGCATTTTAAGAACTCGCTCGTTTTTTTTCAGCGTTTCACAATAAAGGGTTTCAATCTTTAATAAACCAAACGCTATTTCAAGTACATAATATTCCAACAAAACCCCAAAAGAGCTATTCAGTAAATTTGGATTAAGGTAGAACCCCCAATATGCAGAATCAACCTCAATATCATAATAATCTACAACTCCTATTTTAGCATCTGCGTATTCAACTATATAATAAAGCTTTGTCGAAGAGCTTTTAAGAGCATCTATAAAGTTTAAATGGCTCGATAATGATATTATATCCTTTGTAAACATCATATTTTTTATTCTATCATCATTTCTCCAGCCTAAAACCTCAATATTTTCTTCCAGATTCAAGTTGATAAAATTTTTAAATTTTAATTTACCAATAGTTATATTTTTATGTAATTCCATTTACTTTTTTTTAAAAAACCCAATTATCTCTCTTCCTAATCCCATAGAAGCCAATGTTTCATACAATTTATTTGTTTTTTCAACTGAAATATCGTGGAACATGTTCTCAATGGCAACTCTTGAAAGATGAACATTTCTGCCCAATTTCTTATTTTCCACATAATTTGTTTCAGGATTAAACAAATTAAAGTCGATAGGAAAATCAGTAGTAATACGTTTAGCACTAAACCCCTTTGATGAAAGCAGATTAACAAGGCCATCTTTTGAAAAGTAAGATAAATGGTCAGGCAAGGCTATCCAAAATGGTTTACTAATACATTTTCTATCTAAAAGGATTGTTTGAACAAGTGAAAAGTCATTGGGTACTTGAATTAATAATACACCATCGTTATTCAGAAGGTTTTTAAAAGATTCAATTAAAATTTCCGGGTTAATAACATGTTCCAGTACGTTAGTTAACCATATTAAATCAAACTTTTTATTCCTGTTTTCCAATTTTTCAAGTTCTTCATAGATATCCCCAATAATTAAATTATTAATTAATTTTGGATGAAAATGATTGCAACCATAATCGCTATAATCAATTCCTGTAACCTCCCAGTTTTTAGATTTAAAAAAACTTAAAGCCCATCCTTCCCCGCATCCAACATCTAGTAACGAGTTATCACCTTCACTTTTGATTAAATCTTTAATTATCGCATATTTTTGCTCAAGCTTGTTATTAAAAAATAGTTGCTCATCTTCAGAATATTCTTTTTGATAGCTTCCTTTCTCCGTTTGATAATATTTCTGAGAATAGTATTCTGATAATTCTTCTTCAGTTGGTTTATCAATTACCTCATAATAACCAAATCTATTTTTTTTAACCTTAATTAAATTATCCATTACTAATTTTATAACGATTCAAAAATATTTAATAACCGTTCTCCTGATCTACCATCAATGCAATCAATTTCAAAAGTATAATTCTTTTTTAATGAATTTACTCGATTTGCAAAGGTAATATATTTCATTTTAACAAAATCTCCAACAGATTCAACATTGTTAATTTCAGAAATATCTTTTTCAAATTGTTTCTGATTATCAACATAATACCCAGTAATTGCAGGTAGCTTAGCAGCTAGTGTTTCAAAAAGCAAAGTGCTTGCAGGCACAACCGCAAAGTTTGATTTTTGCATTAATTGAATAACACCGAAGCTATCTAAATTCTGATACAAATTAATTATTTGTGAGTCCCGAATTAATTCATCTAATTCATTTTTGTAATTGTACGCATCACCTATAAGTACATTTATTTCTTCTACCCAAATAAACCGAATTAAGAATTTAACAACTTTGCACGTTAAATTTAAAGAATCGCTGCCCCCAAAACACACAAAAGCTGTATTAATTTCTTTTATTTGTGATTTTTTTTTTGCTTGTTCTAAGAAGGGACTTCTAAGAAGTACATAATCCAATCCTAAACATAATTTAGTGCTACTTTTACATAAAAATTCTTTTTTAGATAGACCCGGTGAGTGATTTATAACTAAATCAGCAACATAGTGTTTGTCATGCATATCATCAATACAAACAAGTTTACACCCTTTTTCTTTTATTTTGTTCTGGTAATTTGTTGAAAAAAAATAGTTGTCCAGAACCACGATTTCATCACCCTTTATTTTTTCTAAAAAATAATCGTAATGTTCTTGTTCACTTTCAGGTAAATGGTATATTTTGGTGCAGGATTTATTTATTTCTACTTTTACAAAATCAGTTAAAAATCTCGTAGCAAATTCACATTCAAAGTTTTTTTTTAGCATATCGGCTAAAGCAAGACTTCTTATTATATGACCCAAACCGATTTCTGAGTTTCCATCTGCCCTGAATATTATTCTCCGCTTATTCATGATGCATATTTTGCACTTTACTAATCAATAACAATATAAGATATTAGGGGGTTTAAGGGTGTTCTTTTTATTGAATATGTTTTCAATCCAACAGCCTCCATTAGGGCTATAGTTTCACCTGGAAATTCTGGGCAATTAAGTTCATCAAAAGCAATTACCGACCCTTTTGTAACACGGTTCATTAGCAATTCTAAACAACTCTTTGTAGGCTTGTATATATCAAAATCAAAATATGCGAATGATACAATTGTCTCTGGATGATCTACAAGATATTTTCCAAAAGTAGAAGTAGCATCTCCCTTAATTAATTCAAATTTTTTTTTGTGAGAAATTGGACTATCCAATTCATGACATTGCAGAACTTTATTCAAATATGCTTCATAATTTTCAGTCACACCATAATTACCAACCAAGTTATACTCCCCATCTTCTTTTGTAACTTCAGGAAAACCTTCAAAAGTATCGAAACCCACTATTTTACGATTGTAGTTATAGGGTTCGTAAATACCTCTAAAATTAGAAAAAAGAGCAAGGTTTTGCCCCCATCGAACACCAAATTCTACTACTATTCCATGCACATTAATAATTTTCTGATACAATTCATGCATAAACAGTATTCTTGACAAACTCATCCTATTAATAAACAACCCGATATTTTGCATTTTTTCTTCATCTATAATTGGTGATTCTAGATAAAGTTTTATAAAATCCTCTCGTAACTTTTGCTCACTAACACTTGCTCCTGAAAGTACCTTAATTTTTTGCATAAGATTTTTATTATTGATAAGTATTTTAATTTTTTTGATAATTATTGGTTTTAGCTATTCGTAAGCTCACTTCAAATTAATATTTTTTTTCTTCAAGCAATTTATATTTTAACTCTGCAAGTTTCCAATCAGTTTCTGAGTCAATATCCTGAACCTCCAATTCGTTTAATTCAATGAAACCTGAGTTTTCAGTAAATAGCTTTTTATTTTCAAAAAATTTAGTATTGAAAACCAATAAAATTGTCCGGCATCATGAAAACGTTTTTCTAAATCTTGTGACCTGCTTATTAAATATTCTGGGTAAACCATACTTACTTTAGCATCAAATACCTTCAACGATCTTTGAATAGGATAGCTAAATTGAACAATCGGAAAAACGGAATCAAAATTGTGGCTAATAAGTTTATCATAGGCTTCACTTAAGGTAACTTTTGTAATCATTGGCGCACCTGGATAAATACAACAGGCATAATCAAACTCCTTCAAATTATAATTATCGAGTACTTCAAACAAAACATCGGCTGTTGTTGCATAATCATCCGAATTTTTAACACTACGCATAAAAGGCACTTTAGCACCGTACTTTTTTGCAACTTCTGCAATCTCATCATCATCAGTTGAAACCATTACCTCATCAAAAAGCTTGGAATTAATAGCTGCTTCAATAGAATAAGCAATTATGGGTTTACCTAAAAAAGGTTTTATATTTTTGCGGGGTATTCTTTTACTTCCACCTCTTGCAGGTATAATTGCTAAGTTCTTCATTTATAAAATTCTAATGCTTTTTCAATTAAAATATTTTGTTCTTTGGCTATGATTAATTTTCTTTTCTTAATAAGAACCAAGTTACATCATCCTGAGGGAATGAAATATCCCTTTTATATGTAAAACCATAATCAACTAAAACTAAATCCGAATATAAATCTAACATTTCACCTGCAAAATCCCTTTTAAAAAGCCTATCAGAATGCCCTCTGTAATTTACTGTAACCGGTGTAGGGTTATAATATTCAGCAATAAAAATAAACTTAGAACTCGATTGATACAATTTTTCATAAACAACCGATAGCATTTCTGGATTTATGTGGATTAAAACTCCTTTAATTAATACTACTTCGAACTTTTGCGTTGCTGAATAATCTAAAATTGAACCATTAAATACATTATTATCGCCAATTAGTTTTGACAATTCGCTTGCGGCGGTACTATTTATTTCTATTCCATTTAATACAACATTTGGAAAAAGATACTTAATAGCCCGCAGATTCATACCAATATTGGCTCCAAATTCAATAATTGATTTGGGGCGTCCAACATGCTTAAATGCATTCGAAAAAAAATTAATATTCGAAGCTAATAATTCAGGACTATTATTACGATTAATATAATCATCCCCAAAACTTCCAGCCCAGAAATTTTCTTGTTGTGTTTTAAATTCTCCCATATTCTAAAAACTATTTAATTAATTTGTATATCAATTCTCTTAATCTTCATATTTACTGGTACTTATTATATTTTTCATTTACAAAATTCTAATACTTTTTCAATCACAAAGTTTTGCTCCTCCGCAGTAAGTGTTGGAAACATGGGGATGCTTAAACATCGCGAATAATATGATTCTGCAATTGGCAATGAATAGGTTTTTATTTTTTTGTAATAGGGCATTGTATGAACGGGTACATAATGTACTTGAGCAAAAATTTGATGCTGTTTTAAGTGGTTGTATAAACCAAGTCTATCATCAACTTGTATTACATAAAGATGAAAGGCATGTTTTATATTACTAGCCCTTTTGGGAATTTTTACCTTGGTTCCTTTAAACGCCTCATCGTATTTTTCAGCAATTTCAATTCTTCTGGCAACACTCCAATCAAGTTTTGCCAATTGCGAAATGCCTAATGCGGCTTGCATATCAGTTAAGCGATAATTATAACCCAATTCTTGCATCTCGTAATACCAACCCCCGTGGTTTTCAATTAAGCTGTCAGGGTCTTTTGTAATACCGTGCGTTCTTAATAATAATAGTTTTTTGTAAAGACTTTCATTGTTGGTGGTAATCATTCCGCCTTCTCCACAGGCAATATGTTTTACCGGATGAAATGAAAAAACGGTCAAATCGGAAAAGTTACCTGAGCCACATTTTTGTTTTTCATTTATCGAATCAATAAAATATCCTCCCGGCGCATGACAAGCATCTTCAATAATTTTAAATTCATATTCCTTGGCAAGTTTATATATCGCTTCCATATCACAAGGATAACCTGCAAAATCAACAGGAATAATAGCTTTATAGGTTCCTTTGGGCGAGGCTTTAAGTATTTCCGTTAATTTTTCGATACTTAAGGTAAAGGTTTCCGAATCAATATCGCAAAATACAACTTCCCCACCGCAATATCTAACACAATTGGCGCTCGCCGAAAAAGTAATTGGGGTAGTTATTACTTTATCACCGGGTTGCACATCAATTGCCATTGCGGAAAGGTGTAACGCCGCAGTACCATTTGATACAGCCACGGCATAGTTGGAACCCACATATTCTGCAAATTCTTTTTCAAATTCAGCAATGCGAGGCCCTTGTGTCATAAAATCCGATTGCAATGCTGCCATAACAGCATCTTCATCTGTTTTATCAATAAATTGGCGACCGTATGGTATTGGCTTCATAATCTAAACTTCAAAATTTGGATCAACATGTTCTTTGATAAGCTTCCTTAATGATTCAACCGTTTCCCACTCTGAATTGGTTCCTGAATTATATTTAAACCCAAAGGGTACTTTTTTTGCATTATGGTGTTTGATAAAATCCTCCTCTTGATGGCTATATGAAACTGAAGGAAGAATGGCATAATACTTACCTAAATCAATGGTATTTAATGAATCGGTATCGGTAATCATCTCTTCATGTAATTTTTCGCCCGGTCTAACTCCAACATCAATAAGCTTGCAATTGGGTGCAATTGCTTCAGCCAAGGTTAATATTTTGTACGACGGAATTTTAGGAACAAATATCTCTCCACCCAAATGATTTTCAATGGCAAACATAACCAAATCGACACCTGCTTGAAGCGAAATATTAAATCGTGTCATATCATTGTGCGTAATTGGAATCACTCCTTCTTTTCTTTTATTCATAAAAAAGGGTATTACCGATCCGCGTGAACCCATAACATTGCCATATCGTACCGCACTAAAACGAATGTCGCGCGAGCCTTTTATATTATTTGCAGCAGTAAATAATTTATCGGAAACCAACTTGGTAGCCCCGTAAAGATTTATGGGAGCGCAAGCTTTATCGGTTGATAAGGCTACAACTTCTTTCACACCACATTTTAAAGCCGCGTCAATCACATTTTGAGCCCCATTAATATTTGTTTTTATACATTCTTCAGGATTGTATTCAGCAGTATCTACTTGTTTTATGGCTGCAGCATGAATTATAACATCAATACCTTCGCAGGCACGTATCATTCTTTCCCTATCTCTTACATCACCTATAAAATAGCGTAATTGTCTATATTCTTTTTCAGGATACTTCTGCTTAAGTTCTGATTGTTTTAACTCATCACGCGAGTAGATTACAATTCTTTTAACATCTGGAAATCGGGAAAGGATTGTTTCTACAAATTTTTTTCCAAATGATCCTGTTCCACCTGTTATTAATACTGATTTGTTATTTAACATTTTTATATTATTTAATACGAATGGCTGTTTGGTAATAATTATTAACCGATGCAATCACCTCATAATCAATGTAAAATGAATTAGCCCATTCGGTGAATGCCTTAAATTCATGCATTGGCACATTAAATTCATCAAACAATAGAATGTCGCCTTTTTGTAAATACGGGGTAATTAAAGTTAACACATATAAGGTACTTGAATAAATATCGGCATCCATGTGCACAATTTTAGGTTTACCCTGCTTATAAGTGCTTAAAAAACCAATAAGTGTTTGCTGAAACAATCCTTGATAAAAGAAATGTCGGTTTCCTTCAATCACAGGCGGCTCATTCCCGTTGCCCATATCGCCTTTTTTATAGGGTCCCCAAGCCTCAGGCAAACCTGTAAATGTGTCAAAACCATAAAACCTAGTCCCTTCATTCTTTAATTTATCAACCCACCAGCGAAACGAACCTCCTGTTGAAACTCCAAATTCAAAATAATCAACCGGAACATTTTTAATGTACTTATCTATAACATATTCAAATAGTTGTAGACGTTTGTTGTAAAATAATTTAGGAGTATAAAAATCGTTAAATTCATGGCTGGCGTTTTTACGGATCCATTTTGAAAGCATACTGGTATGACTCAAATGCAATAATATTTTTGTTGGATACCATATATCGAGCCTAAGAAGAAAGAAAATCCCTTTAAAAAAACCCCGAAAATTTATTTTACGCATAGATGCAAAAGTGAGTTAAGTAGTTGACATTGTATTATTTAAATATTTAAAAGGGGTAAATACACAGCAATAATTCAAACAATAGAATTGTATATTATCCCATTTAGAAAGCCAAAAATAGTCATTCATTTAAATACACGCTAAAATACACGCTATAATTTTAGCACGTAGGTGCAATATCTTATTTTGGAGATTTTCAGATAACTACAAATTACTACCTTATTTCAATGAAATAATTTGATAGAATAATTATTATACTTTTTTGTGAAAATCAGGGCAACCGCATTTAAGAACTTCAATTTTAAATTTCCATTTTCGGCGCATGGTTTCTTTTTATTTTCCATGAATTTTCAATGCTTGCGCCGTTTTTGTACAACAAAACCATTTACCCCGGGTTGAAAACCCGGGGCTATTCATATTAAATCCCTATCGGGATTTTAAATGCGGTTGCCCTGTTGCGAAAACTAACAAACTATGTATTGTTTAAAAAAATATGTAGGTTTGCATTTTATCAGCTAAATTTGAAAAAATCACATATATGAATTCATCCGTAATTAAGAAATTTTTACCCCATTTATTGGCTATAGCATTCTTTTTAAGTCTAACAATGGTGTATCTTTCACCTATATTTAAGGGTAAAGAATTAAAACGACATGATTATAGTGTTTATACGAGCATTGCAAACGAAGCCAATGAGTTCAAAAAAGAAACCGGTGAAACTACTCTTTGGACAAACAGTTTATTCGGTGGAATGCCAACATATTTAAACACTCCTATACGAGATAAAGTTTTTGGACATGTACACCGCATTATCACAATTTGGAAAAATGAAAATCTATCGCAGGTTTTTCTTTATCTGTTAGGATTTTACCTTGCCTTGTTAGTTTTTGGGGTTCGTCCATGGTTAGCTGTTGCGGGTGCTGTTGCCTTCACTTTTTCATCCTACTTATTTATAATTATTCAGGCCGGGCATGGTACAAAAGCTTTTGCACTTGGTTACATGGCACCTATATTAGCGGGTGTTTATTTGGCATTTAATAAAAAACCAATTCTGGGTTCGCTGTTGATGGCAATTTTTTTAACCCTGCAAATACGAGTAAACCATTTTCAAATTACCTATTATACCCTAATTGCAGTTCTGATTTTCGGAATAATATGGTTGTATAAGGCCTACAAAGAAAATGCATGGGCTGAATTTGGAAAATCATTCCTTTATAGTTTAGCAGGAGTTTTGTTAGCTTTAGGTGTAAACATTACCAGTATTTATACAACCTATGAATATGGAAACTACTCAATAAGGGGGCCTTCTGAACTATCGCACAATGAAACCAATCAAACCTCAGGACTTGATAAGGATTACGCCACCTCATGGAGTTATGGAATAGATGAAACCCTAACTTTACTGATTCCAAATTTTAAAGGTGGAGGTACATCTGGAATTCTAGGAAAGGAAACACAGACCTATAGATTGATTGAACAGAGTTATGGAAAAAATAAAGCAAAACAATTTGTTAATTCAGCTATCTATTTTGGAACCCAACCCATGACCTCAGGCCCTGTTTATGTAGGTGCCATTGTTTGCTTTTTATTTGTACTCGGCATTTTTATTTTACGCGGCCCTATTCGAACTTGGCTAATAGCCATTACTGTGATTTCCATTGTCCTTTCATGGGGTGGAAACTTAATGACCGGCGATTTGCTATTATACGGACTGATAATTGCCGGACTAATTGTTTCATTAAAATCTATTTATGCTAAAGCCGATAAAAAGGCACAAAAAAGGTATCTCATTATTGCCGGCATTTTGGTAGTTGCTGGATTTGTAATAGCTGCAGTACTCCCAGAAAGCATTTATAATAATCCATTCTCATATTATGTGTTAGATTATTTCCCCGGGTACAATAAATTTAGAACCGTATCAATGACCTTGGTTATTGCAGGATTTGCAATGCCATTAATGGCTATATTGGCTGTTGTTAAAGTGCTTTCAGGCGAAGTTGAAAAAGCGCAATTCACTAAATTCTTATATTGGTCAACCGGAATTACAGCCGGCTTAAGTTTACTAATTGGATTATTTTCAAGTGCATTTAATTATACAGCCCCCTCCGATTCAGGCATGCAAGACATGATAGCCACTGCCTTGCAATCCGACAGAGAAATGCTGCTTAAAAGTGATGCATTTCGTTCTTTTGGATTTATTATTGCAGCTGCCTTGCTTTTATGGTTGGTTTATCATAAAAAAATTAAGCCCATTTACTTTTATCCTGTATTAATTGCCTTGCTTTTATTTGATATGTGGCCTATTAACAAACGCTATTTAAACAACGACCATTTTGTTACAAAAAAGCAATTCACCGAATCATTTAACCCAACCAAAGCCGATCAATTCATTTTAAAAGATAAGGATCCCGATTTTAGGGTACTGAATCTTACGGTGAGCACGTTTAATGATGCTACCACCTCTCATTACCACAAATCAATTGGAGGGTATCATGGTGCAAAAATGCGCAGATATCAGGAATTAATTGATTATCATCTTTTTACTGAGATGCAAGCCATTATCAAAAATCTGCAACAGCCCAATCAAACTGATTTTTATGGAGCCGTTTCCGGTCAAACGGTTTTAAATATGCTGAATACAAAATATATTATTATCAACCCCGAAAATTTTCCAATATATAATTCAGGAGCTTTGGGAAATGTGTGGTTTGTAAATTCAACCAAATTGGTCGATAATGCGGATCAGGAAATAGCTGCATTGGGTTCTTTCAATCCAAAGGAAGAAGCAATTGTGGACAAAAGATTCGCTGCTTTAATACAACCCCAACCCAATGAAATTGACACAACAGCAACTATTAAACTTGAGGTTTATAAACCAAACTATTTAAAATACAGTTCAAAGAGTAATTCACCAAGAGTAGCTGTTTTTTCTGAAATTTATTATCCAAAAGGATGGAATGCAACCATTGATGGAAAACCTGCAGATTATTTCAGGGCAAATTACGTTTTAAGAGCCATGGTGGTGCCTCAAGGGGTTCATGAAATTGAATGGCAGTTTGAACCAAAAGCTTATAAAATTGGGAATACCATATCGTATGCAAGCTCTTTCATTTTACTAATTCTTTGTTTAGGTTTATTCGTTCAGTGGATTCTAAAGGAAAGAAAAGGTGTTAGTTTATAACCCATTACAAGATTTGAAATTGCTGATAAACAACGTACAATTTGCAAAACAAAAACTAATTTCCCTTTCTTTACTCGTTAGTTTAAGGTTGGGATTTTAATTTAATCTAAAAGCCACCCAGTGGAATTTTGTATTATCTTTGCACACTTGAAAAAAAGAATATGAGCCGATGGGAACAAAAAATATCAAAACGAAAGCTTCGGAGTTCATACCTGACCTCCATAATTAGTATTTCGCTGGTATTGTTTATTATTGGTATCATGGGTCTTTTGTTGCTGAATGGTCAAAAACTTTCACGCCACGTAAAAGAAAACATTGGTTTTACCGTTATTCTTGAGAACACTATCAGAGAAGTGGACATGATACGATTACAAAAAAATCTCGATGCTTCCAATTACGTGAAATCAACAGAATATATTACAAAGGAACGGGCTGCCAAGGAACTTCAAGAAGAATTGGGGGAGGATTTTATTAACTTTTTAGGATACAATCCCCTGATGCCATCAATTGAAGTGCGTTTATTTGCTGAATACGCCAACTTAGATAGTGTAAAAAAAATTGAACAAATAATAATGAGTTACCCTCAGGTAAAAGAGGTATCTTATCAAAAATCATTGGTTGAGATTGTAAACAAGAACATAAAAAAAATAAGTCTGGTTCTATTTGCATTTAGCGGATTATTATTATTAATATCCTTGTCGCTTATAAATAATACCATTCGGTTATCGGTTTATGCCCGGCGTTTTTTAATAAAAACGATGCAATTAGTTGGTGCCACTCACCGCTTTGTTCGGGCTCCTTTTATTGCAAAAAGTATAACTCACGCCCTTTACAGTATTTTTATTACATACCTTTTATTGGGTGGCGTTATTTATTTAATTGAAGTTCAATTGCCTGAATTGGCAATTTTAAATGATATTGACACCATTGCGCTATTATTCGGCTGTGTTTTTGTTATTGGAATGGCTATGGTTTATATTTCAACTTGGTTTGCAGTAAACAAATACTTGCGTTCACGAAGTAGCGATTTGTACTTTTAAAAATATCTAAATACTATGAGTACCCTTAAAGAAAACAGTAAAGTTGATTTTGCTTTAGAGAAAAGCAATTATATTTTAATGGGAATTGGTTTAGCCATCATTATTTTTGGTTTCATCCTTATGGCTGGTGGTAAGTCCGACGATCCAAAAGTATTTAATGAATCCATGTTCAACTTTCAAAGAATAACGCTGGCTCCTTTGTTGGTTTTTGGTGGATTTGTATTTGAAATCTATGCCATTCTTAAAAAACCAAAATCAAATTAACAATCATACTAAAAAGTGGTAACTGGTTTATTTCTTGACTTGACGCAAGAAAAAGACCATATCATGCCAATTCTCAAGACTAAATCTATGTTTACAAACGATAATAAAAGCATTGATTTTCAAGAAGGAGCACTCATTCTTATTGATAAACCATTAGAATGGACATCCTTTGATATTGTGAATAAAGTACGATACCTGATTAGTAAAAAGCTGAAAGTTAAGAAAATAAAGGTAGGACATGCCGGTACTTTAGATCCATTGGCGACTGGCTTACTCATTGTTTGTACCGGTAAATTTACCAAATTGATTGAGACCTATCAGGGGCAACAAAAAGAGTATATTGCCACAATTAAATTGGGTGCAACAACGCCCTCGTTTGATAGAGAAACGGAAGAAGACAAAATTTATGAATGGAAGCACGTTACAGTAGAGACATTGAACCAAGTGATACCAAATTTTATTGGTGAAATAGAACAAATTCCCCCAGTTTTTTCAGCTAAAAAAGTTGATGGAAAAAGATCGTATGAGTCGGTCCGAAAAGGATTGGATGTTGAACTTAAACCTAACAAAATTGTAATCTATAGTATTGAAATTATGAAGGTCGAACTTCCCATAGTGACTCTGAAGTTACTATGTAGTAAAGGCACGTATATTAGAGCTTTTGCCAGGGATTTTGGTATTGCATTGCAAACCGGAGCATATTTAATTGATTTGCGTCGTACAAAAATAGGCGATTTCTCCGTTGAAAATGCTCTGGGAATTAAAGAATTTGAAGAAAAATTAAATTCTTTGGAACTAAACTAAAAATGTTACGTATAACCGACCTCGAAAATATAACATAAAATAAGTATATGAAATTATCTCAGTTTAATTTTAAATTACCAGAAAATCTGATAGCCTTGCATCCCTCTGTAAACAGAGATGAATCGCGATTAATGGTTGTTGATAGGCATACCGGAAAAATTGACCATCGAGTATTTAGGGACTTCATTGAATATTTTAGCGAGGATGATGTGATGGTGTTTAATAATACCAAAGTATTTCCGGCCCGTTTGTATGGTAATAAAGAAAAAACAGGGGCGAAAATAGAGGTTTTTTTACTTAGGGAATTAAACAGAGAACAACGGCTTTGGGATGTTTTGGTTGATCCAGCCAGGAAAATACGTATTGGAAATAAACTTTACTTTGGCGAAGACGACTTAATGGTAGCTGAAGTAATTGATAATACTACCAGCAGAGGCAGGACTCTGAGGTTTCTTTACGATGGACCTTACGAAGAGTTTAAAAAGAATTTATATGGTTTGGGAGAAACTCCACTTCCTAAATTCATTAAACGTGATGTAACACCGGAAGATAAAGATAGGTATCAAACAGTTTTTGCCAAGCATGAAGGAGCTGTTGCGGCGCCAACGGCAGGACTTCATTTCAGTCGTGAGTTATTGAAACGGTGCGAAATTAAAGGAATAAACTTTGCCGAAGTTACCCTCCATGTAGGATTAGGAAATTTTCGTTCGGTAGATGTTGAAGACCTTACCAAACATAAAATGGACTCGGAGCAGATTATTATTACCGATAGTGCCGTGGATATTGTGAATGGAGCAAAAGATAAAAAGAAACATGTATGTGCTGTAGGTACCACCGTTATGCGTACGTTGGAAAGTTCGGTCTCAACTTATGGATATTTAAAACCTTACGACGGATGGACTAATAAATTTATTTTTCCACCTTATGAGTTTAGTGTAGCATCACGCATGGTGTCCAACTTTCATTTGCCACTATCTACCTTATTGATGATGGTTTCTGCTTTTGCCGGATACGATTTGCTTAACGAAGCATATCGTGAAGCCATAAAAGAAAAATACAATTTTGGCACTTATGGCGATGCCATGCTAATATTGTAAGTAAGCTCAATGCACAATTTGATACAAAAGTCACCAAAAGTAGGGTGACTTTTTTTTTTCTCACCTTACCAATTATCAATCGGGTATAAATCCTGTATGAGCCTGTCAAAGCGAAAAATTAATTGATACCAAGGATATTGAGGGTGACCCCAAATCTGGAGGTAGGGTTCGACTGAGCTCACTCCTATGTTTGTTGGTAAAGTTTCGAACAGAAAAACAAGAGCAACATAGAGCTAAGCAAAAGTAATTTGTTGCAATTAAATAAGAAGTCCCATAACTAACCGGATATAAATGGGTTAAAGAAAATTTGCCTCGGGGTAAGTATAATTTAATGGACTCAATTATACTTAAAACAGGACAAATTTCTGCATTTGAAATGTTTGGGCTAAAGCCCGAATCCTCTCCATTATCAGCTTCCCCGCCCTAAAGGACCGGGCAATTTAAATGTACTAATTTATCCTGTAAAACTGGAGGGTTATTCTGAAGTAATTGTTAATTCATTTATCATTATAATTTACCGACAGCGAGTCTGGTGTTCTTACATAACACATTCTTTGGACAAGCTTTGAAACGTAACACTAAGATTGTTGAAAAACTAATCAGCAAGGAACTAGAATTAATCAGTTAGCACCTATTTCTTGTTAGTTATGGCAATTTTGATTTACAGGTAAGGTAGATTATGAATAAGAATTTTTGAAGAGAAATACGACATTATAACTACTCCATTACCAAGGATACCACGCATACTCCGCATCCTTCTGCCCCATTTTTGAAAAAAAGTTTGAGATAATAGGGACCTGTTTTGCTGCAAACAAAGTCAAAGGCTTTATATTCTTTATCTTCGGCGGCATTGTAGTTTCCTCCAAAATTGGCAAAATCACTGGATAATTCAATAATGGTAGAACCCGGTTTTGAGGCATCGTTACAAACCAGAAACCGATAGTGATTGCCTTTATTAAGCATCATGGAGAATTGGCCTTCTGAACGGTTTTTTTGATCTTTACAATCAGCAAAGCGGATTCTGAAATGTTTGATGTATTTTACTTCACTATTTGAGGCGCATTGGTCAATAAATGCTTGATCACATTGTGCGGATGCATCTTTAAATGTATGCAGAAAAAAAAGCAGGAATACCGATATGTAAAATAAGCGATGCATGCATCAAAAATAGTAAAATAATTTAGCTTTTTAATTCTTCAATTTTTCTTGTTCTAAGGCATCTAAGTCCAATTTGATAACAAAATGGTCATATACAAAGCTTATTTTTTTTTCAAGTTTGTTTAGTTCATTCAATGTAAACCTAATTTTGAAAGGAGCTCCTTCTTCTGGAGTATAAGGAATTACCTTTCCAGCTTGGTCAATTGCCAATGGATCGTAAAAAATGGGAATCCCATTTACATTAATTTCAGTCCCGGATTTTAAATCGCGCAATTCCGCAGGAGTAATTTGAATAACGCCTCCATTTTTCGGATCAAAATTCAAGGCATTTTTTAACCCATAATTCGATGATGTTTTTTCTTCATCACCTTTAGGTATATACATTTCTTTTTTAACCAATACTTTAATGTAGTTTTCAAATTGTTCATCCCGGTAGATGTAGTAATTATCTCCAATTGTATAGGCATCCAACTTATAAAATTGGGATTCAATTTTATTACATCCTTTGGGTGTCTCAGAACAATCGACTTTAGTTATTTCGCCTGTTTTAAGGTTGATTTTTTTAAACATATTCCGATATATGTCATAATTAACATAAAAAAACTCTCCGGATTCATCAAAACTACTGTTGTAAAGTTCACATCGGTTATCGTCGAGTTTAATTTTATATTTTTCGTCCCAACTATACAGGTTATAAACTATTAAATAAACATAAGAAGATTTTTCGCCTCTGAATGTTGCCACTAAATAATTGCCATATTCATCAACCATTAACTCAAGCACTTCGCTCTTTTTAAATTCAGGTCCTTTAATCCGGTATTGAAAACGATACCCTTTTTCTGGTTTGCTTATTGGCTGATTTTGCGAAAATGTTGATCCTATATAAATAACAAATAGGAATACTGTTGCGAATATGATTTTCATAGTATTTAATTTGATTTGGCTAAGCAGTAAAAATATAAAATAATGCAATTAAGACCTCGTTTTTGAGACTTAATTGCACTGAAAATATTAGTTCACTTTTTTAAGCAAATTGGTCATGCTGGTTCTTTCAATTACTATCTGTTTTACTTTTTCAACAGGGATTCTTTCCTGTTCCATGGTGTCTCTGTTTCTGATAGTTACCGTATTGTTTTGCAAGGTTTCATGATCAACCGTGATACAATAAGGGGTTCCAATCGCATCTTGTCTTCTGTACCGTTTGCCGATAGAATCCTTTTCCTCATAAATGCAATTCACTTCATATTTTAGTTCATCTAAAATTTGGGTTGCTTTTTCAGGAAGGCCATCTTTTTTCATAAGCGGTAAAATGGCAAGTTTTACTGGTGCTAATTCAGGGGGAATACGCAAAACGATGCGCTGATCGGTTTTTCCGTCTTCTTGTTGTATTGTTTCTTCGTGGTAAGCATTTGATAAAATGGAAAGAAACATGCGATCAAGACCAATTGATGTTTCAATTACAAAAGGAACATAGTTTTCATTTAATTCCGGGTCGAAGTATTGCATTTTTTTACCGCTGAATTTTTGATGTTGGCTCAAATCGAAATCAGTACGGGAGTGAATGCCTTCCAACTCTTTGAATCCCATGGGGAATTCGAATTCAATATCCACCGCGGCATTGGCATAATGGGCTAATTTATCGTGATTGTGAAAGCGGTATTTTTTAGGATCAAATCCAAGGGCATTGTGCCATTTTATTCGGGTTGCTTTCCACGACTCGAACCAGGCTATTTCCTCACCGGGGCGAACAAAAAACTGCATTTCCATTTGTTCGAATTCGCGCATACGGAAAATAAATTGACGGGCAACAATTTCATTTCGAAATGCTTTCCCAATTTGGGCAATCCCAAACGGTATTTTCATCCGTCCACTTTTCTGAACATTCAAATAATTAACAAAAATTCCCTGAGCGGTTTCCGGTCTCAGATAGATTATATTTGCCTCATCGGTCACCGAACCTAGTTTGGTTTCAAACATCAGGTTAAATTGGCGTACATCGGTCCAATTCTTTGATCCGGAAATGGGACAAACAATCTCACAATCTTCAATAATATTTTTTAGTTCAACTAGGTTATCGGCTTCAAGAGCAGCCACAAATCGTTTTTTTATGGCATCAATTTTTTCTTGATTGGCAATAACCCGTTGGTTTGTGGCCCTGAATTGAGGTTCATCAAAGGAAGCTCCAAACTTTTCAATTGCTTTTTCAATTTCCTTATCAATTTTTGCTTCAATTTTAGCCAAATGCTCTTCAATAAGCACATCGGCGCGGTATCTTTTTTTTGAATCTTTGTTATCAATTAAAGGATCGTTGAAGGCTCCCACATGACCCGATGCTTTCCAAACCGTTGGATGCATAAATATGGCAGAATCAATTCCCACAATGTTCTCGTGAAGGCGAACCATGGAATCCCACCAATACTTTTTAATGTTATTTTTAAGTTCAGCACCGTATTGTCCGTAGTCATATACTGCACTTAATCCATCGTAAATCTCACTCGATTGAAAAATGAACCCATATTCTTTGGAATGGGCAATAATTTTTTTTAATAAATCCTCTTGAGCCATATCTGGTTATTTAATAAACAATTGCCAAAAATATAAGAATTGTTGGCTATTTAAAAATTTATTTCATGGCAACATTAAAAAATGACGAACCATTCAATTTCGATAGTTGAAGGGTAAGTCAAATTTAGATTATTGGAATAGGAGAATGAATAATTAGTTACCTTTGCATAGTTTTTGGGTAAGGAATGGATTGATTTTGAACCAAAATATATGATTGTGATTGTCAAGTGTAAAAAACTGACACCGCGGACGATTCGAAGCAAAACAATAGGGATATTGATTATTTTTATGCATCATTCAAATAGAAAATAATAAATTTTGGCTTTAAAATAAAACCACATGAAGTCTGACGAAATTAAGAATTTATTTTCCAAATTTGAAGCCGCAGCCTCAGAGCTTGGGGGTGTGGAATGTTGGAGTGCAAGGGAATTGCAAAATTTATTAGGATACAGCAAATGGGAGAACTTTGAGAAAGTAGTCCAAAAAGCTAAAGACGCATGTAATAATGCCGGAGAAGAAGAGGATTATCATTTTCCTGACATCAGGAAAACGATACCTATGCCAAAAGGTGCTGAAAAAGAAATAGATGATATTCTTCTAACAAGATATGCCTGCTATCTGATTGCTCAAAATGGTGATAGCCGAAAAGAAGAAATTGCTTTTGCACAAAATTATTTTGCAGTGCAAACCCGTAGGGCTGAAATGGTTGAGCAACGATTATTAGAATTTGAACGTGTAAAAGCTCGTGTAAAGTTGAGTCAAACGGAAAAACAACTTTCGGGAATTCTATATGAACGCGGGGTTGACAGTCAAGGATTTGCGATAATTAGAAGCAAAGGCGATCAAGCTCTATTTAGGTTAAATACTCAAATGCTAAAACGCAAAATGGGAGTGCCTGATAGCCGTCCAGTCGCTGATTTTCTTCCTACGATCAGTATAAAAGCTAAAGATTTAGCTGCCGAAATGACTGGACTTAATGTACAAAGTAAAGATTTAAAAGGTCAATCAAAAATTGAAGGAGAACATATTGATAATAATTTAGCAGTTAGAAATATGCTCACTCAAAGAGGTATTGTACCAGAAAATCTTCCTCCTGCTGAAGATGTGAAGAAATTACAAAGGAAACTTGATGGAGATGAGAAAAAACTTTTGAAGGATAATAAAAAGAAAAGGAATCGGTGAAAAGGGAATTTGATTTTTTAGTGGTAGGATCTGGGGTTGCTGGGTTATCGTTTGCCATTAAGGTGGCTGAATTTGGAACAGTTGCTATTGTAACCAAATCAAAATTAGCTGATACCAATACAGCCTTGGCACAAGGTGGAATTGCTGCAGTAACTTACCTACCTGATAATTTTGAAAAACATATTGAAGACACCTATATAGCCGGCGACCGGTTTTCAAATAAAGAAGTAGTGCGCATTGTTGTGGAAGAAGCTCCCCAAAGGATACAGGAACTTATTGACTGGGGAACTCAATTCGATAAAAACAAATCAGGTCAGTATGACTTAGCACGCGAAGGGGGACATTCTGAAAAAAGGATTCTTCATCATAAAGATAACACCGGATGGGAGATTCAAAGGGCACTTATCGATTTTGTCAAAACACATCCAAACATAACTATTTTTGAAAATTATTTTTCGGTAGAATTATTAACTCAGCATCATCTGGGGAAGACAGTACATAGAAGCAACACTAATATTGAATGTTATGGTGCTTACGTACTAAACATGGAAAAAGGGTTGGTTGAGACCTTTTTAGCAAAAAAAACCATGATTGCTACCGGTGGAACCGGAAATCTATATCAAACAACCACAAATCCTGAAATTGCTACAGGTGATGGTGTTGCCATGGTTTATAGGGCTAAAGGAATTGTTGAAAATATTGAATTTGTTCAATTTCACCCTACTTCATTATATAATCCAACTGAGAAGCCATCCTATTTAATTACAGAAGCAATGAGGGGGTTTGGAGCTATTTTGAGAAACCGACAAGGCAAAGAATTTATGCAAAAATACGATAGGAGAGGAGCTTTGGCTCCTAGAGATATTGTATCGAGAGCTATTGACAACGAATTAAAATTTTATGGGGATGATTTTGTTTATCTTGATTGCCGGCATTTAGATGGTGCCTCCTTGAAAGATCATTTTCCAAATATTTCAGCCAAATGCCTTTCATTGGGGATTGACATTGCCACGGATCTTATTCCTGTTGTACCAGCGGCTCATTATCAGTGTGGAGGAGTAAAAGTTGATTTGAATGGTGAA
Source organism: Salinivirgaceae bacterium (assembly GCA_041664345.1). Taxonomy (GTDB): domain Bacteria; phylum Bacteroidota; class Bacteroidia; order Bacteroidales; family SZUA-534; genus GWE2-40-63. The sequence goes on along the minus strand of JBAYKX010000014.1, from coordinate 53,516 downwards.
TCGCACATCAAGCACCTTTATGCATCCGGCGAGGTTGCATCAACTGGTTTGCATGGCGCAAACCGTTTGGCTTCCAATTCTTTGAGCGAGGCAGTTGTTTTTTCGCACCGTGCGGCCATGCATGCCATTGAATGTTTTAAAAATCAAACAATTTGCAAGGAGATTCCTGAATGGAATTTTGAAGGTACTACCATGCCAGAGGAGATGGTATTGATTACACAAAATTATAAAGAAACTCAGATGATTATGAGTAATTATGTGGGAATTGTACGCTCAAATCTCAGGTTAGAGCGGGCAATGAAAAGGCTTAAAATTATATTCGAAGAAACGGACGAGTTATATAAAAAATCAACCTTATCGCAACCGTTGTGTGAACTTCGGAATTTAATAAATGTGGCATATTTAATTATTAAAGGGGCGCAGAATCGGAAAGAAAGCTTAGGACTTCATTATAATATTGATTATCCACCAAAGAATGAACCCCAAAGTATGAACAATATTTCGGAACTTTGAGGGATTCTTTTTTGATTATTGATTATTAGAGTTTTCTTATTGACACTAATTAGCTTGAGGCGCTATTTTTTATAATCAAAAATATATTCAACGAACTAAAAATTACTACTAATGAAAAAGAACATTTTACTTTTATTTATTTTATCCATAGTGTTTGGATTAAAAGCTCAACCTATTCATAAATGTGCTATAAATTATTTTGATTCCATTGAAGTGGTCCGAAACCCTGAAATTTTGAAAAGAAGGGTAGAACTGGAGGCCTTTACCCAAGATTTTATTAAAAGTAAGTACCAGAGTACAGACACACTTATAATACCGGTAGTGTTTCATGTGTTACACCAGTATGGTAGCGAAAAAATATCAATTGAAAAGATTCAATGGGGGATTGATCAAATGAATGTTGATTATCGGGCTGACAATACGGAATTGAATAGCGTTGTGAACGATTTTATACCAATCATCGGAAATCCGAGTATTGAATTCCGGTTAGCAAAATTGACTCCCGATGGAACCTGTACCTCAGGTGTGGTTTATTATGAGACAGAACTCACCTATAATGCCTCCAATACATTGAAATACACAATAAAAAGCTGGGATCCTCAAAGTTACTTGAATATTTGGACCGTAAGTTCCATTGAGGGGAACGCAGCTGCCTGGTCGCATTATCCTGGCGTTGATCCTGCGTTAGATGGGGTAGTATCCATTTATACGTATGTTTCTTCAGGGCACGTCTTGAGTCATGAAGTTGGGCATTATTTAAATCTGGCTCATCCTTGGGGAAGTACCAACGAACCTGGCTTAGAAAGTAATTGCAGCATTGACGATAATGTGGAAGATACACCCAACACCATTGGAGTTGACCAGCATTGCAATTTAGGTATGGTTTCTTGCGGGTTTTTAACCAATGTTCAGAATTTTATGGATTATTCAACCTGTGAAGCAATGTTTACTCAGGGCCAGGTTGATAGAATGAGGGCTGCTTTAAATTCAGGAATTAGCGGACGAAAATATTTGTGGACACCCGAAAACCTAAGCCAAACAGGGACAAGCAACGATTATATTGATCCGGGTTGCCCACCCATTGCCGATATCGAATCGGATATTTACCCTATTTGTCCGGGTACTTCCTATCAATTTACTGATTTTTCAAGTGGAGATGAAATTACTGAATGGAACTGGACATTTGAAGGTGGAGAGCCATCAGTATCAACAGTTAGCTCGCCTGAAATTACCTATTACCAGCCGGGACTTTATCCGGTAAGCCTTACTGTAGTAAATGGTTTGGGGAGTAATACCATTACCCGTGAAAACCTGATATTTGTACCTGATACCCTTTCCGGAATAATTGCACCAACAGTAATTGACATGGAAGAAGCTGATTTTCCGAATTATGTAAATGACTTGTTCAAAAGTTGGGAGTTTGAGGAGGCAGGAAATGCCCACTGGGAAAAGTTTTCAAATGTTAATACTTCATTAAGAATTAAAAACCAATCAAATGAAGTGGGAACTATCAATTCGGTTATTACCAGTAACATTAACTTGAACCCGGTTGCAAACCCCGATTACATTTATTTTGATATGGCTTATGCCCAAAAGAATAGTGAATCGATGGATGAATTAAAAGTTTTTGTTTCACCGGATTGTGGAAAAAAATGGATTGTAAAGTATATCAAAAGTGGCAAATCATTAGTTACTAATGGGGGCACCTATATAACAAGTTCATTTGAACCAAGCGCAACCCAATGGAGAACGGAAAAAATTGATATTAAGAATTATAAAAACAACAACCATTTACGGGTAAAATTCCAGATTAAAAGTAATGGGGGAAATTACCTTTATATTGACAATGTTAACATTGGAGGCGAACCGCTTGTTGGAATTGAGGAACACAACCGGGGAAACCTGAGTGTATATCCAAATCCTATGAAAAATAATTTGACCATTAATTTCACGATGCAAAAAAGTGGGAAAACAACCATAAAATTATATAATATCTATGGTTGTGAAATATATTCCCAACAATTTGAAGGGATAGCCGGTTCAAATATAAAGGAACTAACCTTTGATCAACCATTGATTAACACAGGTGTATATTTTTTGAGTGTTATCAATAATGAAATGCAACGTACTAAACGGCTGATAATTAATAATTAATATACGATATTTTAAAATATTTTATTGCAAAGTTCTTTAGTAAGCCTGTTGATTTTAACAGATAATTCGATTTTCACGAATCTTGTTAAAATCAACAGGTTTTTATTTGCAACTATTTAGGTAGAAAAACCCCAAAGAAATTGTCAATCAGTTGATGTCCCGTTTTTATTTTTATATTTTTGACCTTTGAAAATTTTGAGTTAATGGATAAAAAGCCAGGGTTTATTATCATCTTTTTTCTTTTTATAGGAGCAACGATAGGATTTTATATTTTTCTTAAAAATAAACAGGCGCCTAGTGTAGAAATATTTGCTGCCATTCCGGTAAACGCTGCTTTGGTTGCTGAAATTAACCAGCCAATTGGGTTGATTCAAACGATAAAACAAAAAAATCAATTTATACACGAGTTGTCTGGTTTACAGGAAATTGACGATATATTTTCCAATCTTTATTTTTTTGATTCAATTGCCAGTAATAGTAACCTGATTCGTGAGCACTATAATTTTAAAAACCTTGTGTTTTCATTTCATGAAGTTGGAAACAAAAAATATGAGGTGCTCTTTTTAATTGCGGTAGAAGGATATTTTGAATCAAATAGCTCATTAAAAGCCATTCAAAAGGAGCTCGAAAAAAGAGGAAGCATCAATTCGTATCGATATGATCAGGTAAAGATAAACCATTTTCAGAGCACGGAATCTAATTTTTATTATAGTTACAACCGCGGCGTTTTAATGGGAAGCGCCTCAGAGCTTCTTTTGCAGGATGCAATTAGGCAAGTGGCTTCCGATGTAGGAATTTATTCCGATCCAGGGTTTCAAAAAGTGAGAAAAACGGCAGGAAATCATGTAGATGCAAACATTTATATTAATTATAAAACATCGGCTACTATAATTTCAAAACTATTTAATACCGATGCCATTTCAAACAAAGGGATGAACCAAGTTGGTGAATGGGTTGAATTGGATTTAAATCTGAAAAATCAATCCATGGTATTCAATGGTTTTGCAAACAATTCAGGAAACTCCTCTCATTTTTATTCCTTGTTTAAGGACCAAACGCCTCAAAACCTTGATTTCATTAAATTTCTTCCACCGAACATTGAAAGCTTTTGTGGGTTTGGGTTAAGCAATTATAAGCTATACCTTCAAAATTTTCAGAATTATATGGAACGGACCAATCAAAATGAACGGTATTTAATTAATAGGCAGCTTATAACGGCTACATTTGGCGAAGGATTTGACCAGCAGGTAAACGATGTCTTTAAAGGTGAATTGGCTCAGGTTTCATTGAGTGGAGGAGAAACACTATTCTTAATTCGCACTAAAGGATATAGGAGTGGCCACGAATTTATTCTTAAATTATTGAACAGCTATTGTCAAAAGAATAAAACTACCATCGATGCGTTTAAAACGGAATTTAAAATTGATAATGACACCAAATTTCCTATTTATAAAATGCCGATTGATTTTTTTCCAACCCGATTGTTAGGTCCGTGGTTTAAAGACTGTCAGGCAAATTATGTAACCATATTTGATGAATATATTATTTTTGGAGAATCATTTCAATCCCTTTCTAAAACCATTCATAACAATGTTTTGCAAAAAACGTTAATTTACGATGCGCCATTCAACCAATTTTCCGATTTTCTTTCAAACAAAGTTAATTTCTACTCGTACCTTTCCTTTGTTGGTGCAGGAGATATTTTACTGGATTTGTTAGATAAAAAAGCATTTGATTATTATGAAGTGAATCAGAAAAAATTTCGGAATTTTTATGGTGTAGCATGGCAATTCTCGAATGAGAACCAAATGATATACAATAGTTTGCTCTTTAAATATCAACCCGTAGGAAGTTCAAAGGCAAAAGCTGATTGGGAAACGCGCCTTGATACATCCATTGCAGCCAAACCTGAATTAGTAATTAATCACGCCACTAAAGAAAAGGAAATCTTTGTTCAAGATGCAAAAAACAGCATTTATCTTATAAATAAATCGGGGAGGATATTGTGGAAAAAAAACCTGAAGGAGCCAATAATGGGAGAGGTGTTACAGGTTGATTACTATAAAAATGGAAAATTGCAATTCTTATTTAATACACGCACCCAAATTCATTTAATTGATAGAAACGGGAATTTTGTAGAGCATTATCCGATAACTCTTCCCTTTGAGGCGGTTAAATCTTTAACACTGGTTGATTACGATAAACAAAAAGATTACCGCATTTTTGTACCGGCTGAGGATAAAAAAGTATATGGTTTTGATATAAAAGGTAAATTAGTCAGTGGTTTTAAGTTCGAAGGAACTGATCAACCTATAATTGCTCCGGTTCAACATATTAAGGATAACAATAATGACTATATAATTGTGACGGATAGTTCGCGTATTTACTTTTTAGACCGCAAGGGAACTAGCCGGCTCACCCTCGAAAAACAATTTAGGGCTTCACCAAACAACTTATTTGAATATCAAAGTGGAAACACCACCCGAAAGAGTAGGCTCATAAGAACCAGTTCCGATGGAACCATTCACATTATTTTTTTTGACGGCAAGGAAGAACAAATGCATATCGCTGAATTTTCAAAAGATCATTATTTTAGTTTTGAAGATGTTACTGGTGACAAAGCACCTGATTTAGTTTTTGTAGATGGGAAAAAATTGAACGTATTTTCATTAAAAGGGAATAAGGAATTTGAGGTAACATTTTCCACCCCAATTAAACATAAACCAGCTTTTTATCGTTTTTCAACAAACCAAACAGCCATAGGAATTACTGAAGCAGAAGCACATAAAATTTATCTTTTCGATACCAAAGGTGAAATTTTGAAAGGCTTTCCATTGCCCGGCATAACCCGATTTAGCATAGGATTTCTTGAATTGGGGAAAGGCTACAATTTGATTGTTGGCGGTGACGAACAATACCTTTACAATTATAAACTGAATTAAGATGATAATTTATTTATATATAACAGCAGCATTTATATTATCGGCAGAGTTATTCTTACTTAGTTCTGTAACCAGTTTTATAAAACAAAAGTTTTCAATTAAGGAATTATTAAAGCTTTTATTGGTAGCGGCGATTTCATCAATTGTTTTGTATGTGGCTGTATTAATGGGTGGATTAATTGGCAATTTTATACCTGAGCTTAGGAATTGGTATGCTGCATCGTTATTTTTTACACTTGGCTTAAAGCTTTTGTACGACGCCTTTAAGTTAGCTAAAACAAAAAGGGCTATTAATCCGCTTGATAAGCAAGGCTTAATAATTCTTACCTTTTTTAGTACAATTAATTCTTTGTTTGTTGGAATTGGTTTTGGAATGCTTTCATTGCCCTGGACAGATTGTTTTTGGGAATATTACTTCTCTTTTTGGGTGTTATTTCAGGATACTTTTGGGGTTTAAAAACTAGTAAATTGAGGGGTAAACATTTTGAAATTATATCTTCGGTGCTATATTTAATTATTGCTATTATTTTAATCACTAATTGATATTTATTTATGTTACGGTTTATTTTAATTTTTATACTTGTAATTTATTTATTAGGAATTTTGGGGCGTTGGCTTTTGTTATTTTGGGTTAAACGAATGGTAAAAAGGGCAGAAAACTCTCAACAAAACACAAAAAATCAGAAAGAAGGAGAGATAACTGTTGATTTTAAACCAGGAAGCAGTAAAAAATTTGACAGTTCAACAGGGGATTATATTGACTATGAAGAGGTTAAGGATTAAAGAGCTGTGAAAAATAAAAAAAATGAATTATTTGGTCGGATAAAACAAAAGCTCTATATTCGCAAGCCAAAACAAATGCCCAGGTGGCGGAATAGGTAGACGCGCTGGTCTCAAACACCAGTGAGGTAACACTCGTGCCGGTTCGAGCCCGGCCCTGGGTACAAAAAAACCTCTAATCATTAATCTGATTAGAGGTTTTTTTATGAAAAATTTTGAGCTACTTTTTTAAAGAGCGTACATACTCGCTCGGTGCTATTTTATATACATCGGCAAAACAGGTAGTAAAGTACGATGGGGAGTTAAAACCAACTTCGTAACACACTTCGGAAATGTTTTTACCTTCAATAGTTAACAAGTCGTGCGCCTTTTTTAGCCGTAAGTTACGAATGAATTCGCCTGTTGTTTGGCCGGTAAGTGCCTTAATTTTTCGGTGTAAGCCCATGCGGCTAATGTTTAAATCGGCAGCCAGGGCATCACCATTAAACTCCGATTCCAACATTTTTTCCATAACAATGGAAATAGCCTTATGCAGGAAAATCTCCTCGGGTGAATCACTTTCGTTTTGAGAGCTATGCAATTCTCCTAATAAAATCTTCTTACTGTAGCGTTCTTTTAGCAGGTCGCGCAACTCGATAAGCTTGATCACTCTAACTTTAAGGTGCTCTGGGTGAAACGGTTTGGTTATGTATGAATCGGCTCCCAGGCTCAACCCTTCAATACGGTTTTCAATATCCGATTTGGCGGTAAGCATGATAATTGGGATATGGTCGGTTTCAACCGAAGTTTTCATACGTTTGCACATTTCAATGCCATCCATTTCAGGCATCATTAAGTCGCTTATCACTAGGTCGAACTCGTGCAAATTAATCAGGTCCCAACCAATGAGTCCGTTTTCTGCCTCTTCAATGGCATAATTTGATCCCAATGTGGTTTTTATGTAATTTCTGATATCAGCATTGTCTTCAACAATCAATATTTTTTTCCGGTTGTCCTTTTTCTTTTTTTCAATTTGATGAATATCTTCGTCCTCTGCGGCATCAACAAATCCAGAAACATCGAGCTTTTGCTTATAGGTTTCGTCAGAAATATTGTAAAATTCTTGGTTCAAATAAGCACTTTTATCAATAGGGATCGTAATTTTAAAGATTGTCTTGATATTGGGGGTGCTTTCTACTTCAATAGTCCCATGGTGAAGTTCTATCAGGCTTTTGACTAAATGCAGGCCGATACCGGTACCTTGTTGTTGGTTCCTTTTTTCATCACCTTGGTAAAATCTATCAAAAATAAAAGGTAGATCTTTCTCTAAAATCCCTTTCCCGGTATCGGTAACTGAAATTGAAAGCATCTGATGGCCAATGGCATCGGCAGTTAGGCTAATCAAAACAGTTATGGTACCTCCTTGCGGGGTGAATTTAAAAGAGTTTGAAATTAAGTTAATAAGTGATTTGCTGATGAATTCCGCATCGTGCCAAGCCATTATTTTTTCTTCGTCGTGTGGAAATTCAATATTGATTACCTTTTGTTTTTTCAGATCTTTAAAAGAAATAATTACTTCATTAATTATAGTTACTATATTGGCATATTGAACTTTCAACTTCATTTGCCCCCGTTCTGCCTTCCTAAAGTCGAGAAGCTGGTTTACCATAGCCAGCAATCGCTTGGCATTGTAAATTATAATTTTAATATTCGACTTCTTATCTTCATCCTCTTCTTCAGAGTACATTGTTTCAAGAGGACCAAAAATTAGAGTGAGCGGTGTACGGAGTTCGTGCGAAATATTAGCAAAAAACTGCAGTTTTTCCTGGTGAAGCTCTTCTTCCTTTTCACGGCGGGCTCGTTCAATTTTTAGGTTGTTGGCAGTCCTTATCCGTATTACAATGAACATACTAATAAAATAGATAAGTGTGAACAATAGCAAATAATATACAAGATAGGCCCAGCCGGTAGCCCAAAATGGTGCGTGAGCAGTAATACCAATGGTTTTAATATTGCTGTCGTCCCAAACCACATCGGGGCTAGATGCCTTTACTTTGAAAGTATAGTTGCCAGCACTCAAGTTTCGGAAAGTGACACTGTTTTGTGTTCCAATGTTAATCCATTCTTTATCGGAACCTTCGAGAATATAGGCGTATTGAATTTTAGGGTTTGCGTTGTAGTTCATTCCCATAAATTCAATGGTGAATACCGATTGGTAGTATTTTAAATCAATATGGGTGGCAAGTGTAATGTTTTCAGTAATTGGGGAGGTGCTTTGCTTATCGGTAGATGGCACCACCAATTCGTTGGACACTAAAAGTTTTGTAAATACCACTGGTGGGCATTTATCGTCTTTCATTACATTGGAAGGGTTGAAAATGTTGATACCATCAAACCCTGCAAATACAATGGATCCATTGGGGAGTTTTAGGGCAGCATGTTCCGAAAAACCGCCGGTTTGAACGCCATCAACGGAGTTAAAGTTGACTATCTCACTGGTTTCTGGGTTAAGTTTGGAAATGCCTTTGGTATGGCCAACCCAAATATTTCCAGACTCGTCGCATAACACGGAATTAAGATAATTACTGGCCAAACCATCCACATCATTATAGAAGCGAGTTGCTTTTGTATCGGTATTAACCCGAACCAAACCCTCTCCGTTAGTTGCCATCCATACTGTTTTCCCATCAATAAAAATATCATGGATGATATGTATTGAATTATTAATGGGCGAAGCGTTTACTGTATTGTTTTTAGGGTCATAAATAAGAGCCCCATCGCCGTATGTTCCTATCCAAAGCAGACCACTGGTGTCCTCTTTAATGGTCCGTATTGCTATATTTCTATTTTTAACCAGTTCAACCCTTGAAATCTGACCCTTGGTTTTATTGTATCGGGCTAAACCACTTTGGGTTCCAATCCATAATGTATGGTCCTTGCTTTCAAAAATCGATCGTACATCATTTCCCGGGAGAGAACTGGAATCGGAAGAGTTGTTCCTGAATTGCTCATACCCCGAACTGTTCCGCTTGGTTTTTATCAAGCCCTGATTATAGGTTCCAATCCAAAGGTTTTTATCGGAATCAATAAAAATGGATTGATATATATAACCCGGCAGCAGTTTGTTTATTGGGTGTTCTATTGTTTTTCCTGTTTCCGGGTTTACAGAGCAAAGCCCTACTTTATCGGTCCCGATGGTTGCAATATACAAGGTGTTGCTTTCGTCGCTGCATATTGCGGTAATGGGTGAATTTGGTATGGAATTCTCCATGTCGGGGTTATGCTTGAAAAGAAGGAATTTTGCAGTGGTTCCTTTTAACATATTTACACCTCCCCAAGCAGTACCAATCCAGATGTTATTTTCCTGATCGGCAAAAAGGGTATTTACCGATGGGCAGCTTAACCGGGTTATGGATTCACCATGCTCAATTATTTGATAATCAAATTCCTCATTTAACGAAAAAGCCCTGGCCGAAAAGTTCATTAAAAATTGTTCTGTCCCCACCCAGAGTTTCCCATTCCGGTCTTCCATTATTGCACCAATAGAATTGGAAATAAGAGCTTTGGGATAGTTAATTTGGTCCAAACGGGTGGTTGTTTCGTTGTAAATGTAACACCCTTTCGAAGTACCTACCCATATACGCCGGAAACTATCCTGGTAAATTTTGCGCACAAACCGGCCATTGTCGGGTAGTTGAAAATGCTCAATTTTTTTGCTCTTTAAATCATAAAGGTAAAGCCCATTGGCTTGCGTTCCTATCCAAAGCCGGTTGTTATCGTCTTCAATTAAACTTGTTATATTCAGTGGTTGAGGAGCATTGGACAAGTTGGGCAATGCAAGCGACAAAAATTCTTTTGTATGCCAATTAAAATAGTTTACTCCATTTCCATAAGTGCCCAACCATATTGTATTTTTATCGGCACTTGAAGTTAAAATGGTAATGTCGTTATAAACCAATTTTAGAGGTTCTGAATTGGTACGTACTTGTATAATGCTATCCGTCAGGTAATCGTAAATATTTAATCCATCCGATGTCCCTATCCAGATGTTGCCATTGGGAGCTAACAGCATGGTTTGCGTACGGTTGTGCGAAAGTGAATAATGTTGCTTGTTTATGGCAAAACTGGTAAGGCTTTTCCCATCAAACTTGGTAAGTCCTTGTTCGGTGGCTATCCAAATAAAACCGCTTTGGTCCTGTAATATAGAATAAATGGTATTGTTTGGTAGTCCCTCCTCAGTTGATATTTTTGATATAAGTTGGGTTTCGTATTTCTGTGCCCACAGCAACGGGTTTATTCCCAAAACGAAAATAAAAACTTGAACGATAAATTGGATGCGCGGTTTTTTCATCATAAGGTATTATGTGTTTTCGGCAAGTAAAATTAGAAAATATTTGATTTTATTCTGAGTACCGGATAAATAACATCGAGGTAGGTTATTTCAGTTATTTTTTCTTTTGCTTTGAAAATGTGCGCAATACATAATTGTTGGTATAAAGGGTTGTTACAATAACGAAAGGGAATGAAAAAATAGAGAAAGTATTTTTTTGTTTTAGTTGTCAAATTTGTAAATTAAGGATCAAAGGGAGTGGCTCATTGATTTGTTCATTTTAAAAGCTTAATTTATGCGAAAAAGCATGTTTATGAGAAAAGGTAATATCTTATTGGTAATACTAATATTTTTTGGATTCGAAATAAACCAAATAAATGCACAATCAACTAGTGCGAGTAACAATCTGGTTGCTCAACCTGTTCCAGATCGAACAGTATCATTTAGTGTTTCAGACACAGGAGTTTCCAAACCGATTACCTGGGGATTAGATCTGGCTTGGCTCGATGAAGGAAACATTCGGCGCGGAATCGCTTTTATGGGAGCCGAAAGAGTGGATATAGTGAGATCGTCGTTCACTCCCACGGATTCTCTTGTCAATGGTGAATTGCAGGCTGTTGAACTCGGCAGACTTAATCAACGACTAAATATAATTAACACCTGGCTGGGTTCAAATACCCAAGTGGTACTCAATAGTGACCATCCCTCAGTAGATCCATGGTATGTCGGGAATGCTGCGCACTGGGCACAACTGATAGACGTAACTACAAGACACCATCAGGAAGGAGGACGCACTGTTGTTTCAGTTTCTCCGTTCAATGAGCCGGATTATTCGGTAACCGGACAAGGAACCATTACCGACTTTTACAATATTGCTGGAGAGTTAAGACTAATTACCCGTTTCGACAGCATACGTATTTCCGGCGGTAATACACTTAACTGCGACCAAGCCTTGCCTTGGTACAACACATTGAAAGACAGATTAGAAGAGGGAAATACCCACCAGCTTGCGGGCAGTTTCACTAATTATGCAAGCTTTTATCAAACGGTTAGAGCCAACGGTGATTATGCCACTAATGATGAGTTGCACAATGTAATGGAGGCTATGGTTGGCGTTGAATATGGATTGCAAACTGGTATTTGGTGGGGTACAGCTGAGTTGGCACGTGGCGAGTTTGTAAAAGCCAGCGATGGTGTACGACTAGGTTATGCTGAACACCGACCTAACTGGACAGCAGCATCTGTTTATAAGGATACAGCAGGCAAAGTACAAGCTTTCGGCGGCACATCAGAAAGGCAAGCCGTAGCCACCACGTATCGTTTTGTGTCAAAAGACAAGGATGTGTATTACGATGGTTATGGTCCGCAGCGAGAATACACAATGGTAATGCCGGGCGGTACTGGTTACCAAAATGGACAAACCAATGCTGAAAGGGTAGTAAATATTACCTGGGGCGATGATATTCAGCCAGCCATAAAAGGGAGTTATATGTTGGTAAACCGTAACAGCGGTAAAGTTATGGAAGTAGCTGGTGGGTTTACTAATGCAGGCGCCAATGTTCGGCAAAACACTAACAAAGCAAAAACCTATCAACAATGGAAAGTAATCCCGGTGGACTCACGAATAGGTGGTGATTTTAGTTACTTCACGTTGGTTGCGGTACACAGCAGTAAGGCTGCGGAAGTAGCAAATTGGTCACTGGTTGATGGTGGCAATATACAAGTATGGGATAAAACTTCAGGTTCAAACCAACAGTGGTACCTTGAGTATGTAGAGGATGGCTGGTTTTATATTCGAAGCCGTTACAGTGCTAAATGTCTGGAGGTAGCAAATGCCAGTATTGCAGATGAAGCAAATATTCAACATTGGGATAAAGATGGTGGAACAAACCAGCAATGGCGATTTCTCCCAATTGATGCAACAGTGGAGTTTGAGTCACCAAATGCACCAAGTAATTTGACCGCTACGGCAAACGCAGAATCAATTCGATTAGATTGGTCTGCCAATACTGAGACAGACATTGCAGGATACACTATTTTTCGCTCTGACTTGGCTGGCGGACCTTACATTACAATTGCCCGTAACGTAATAACATCATCTTTTGTTGACAACACTACCACCACGGGTGGGCAGTTTTTTTATACAATCAAAGCTGTGGATAATTCCCTGAATCGCTCTGTTAACTCTAACGAAGTTTCGGCAACTGCCACAGGAAACAACGACCTGGTTGCTCACCTCCGTTTTGATGGAAATACACTGGACACCACAATTAATTTAAACCATAGCGCAACGTATGGAGAAACTTCATTCATTACGGGGCAAATTGGCTCTAACGCAATAGTGTTGAATGGCACAGATGCCTTCATACAACTACCGGCCACTTTGGCAAACCAACAAGAAATTACCATTGCAACTTGGGTTTATTGGAATGGAGGCTCCTCATGGCAACGCATTTTCAATTTTGGTAACAGCGAGGATCAATACTTGTTTTTAACACCGAAAGAAAGTTCCGGAAAAATGCGCTTTGCCATTAAGAATGGTGGTGACGAGCAAATTGTTGAAACGAATTCATTAGCCACTGGCACGTGGACTCATGTAGCGGTAACACTGGGTGCATCCGGGGCAAGTATATACCTTAATGGTGAATTGGTGGCTGAATCTACTGCTGTAACAATCAGTCCCTTGGATTTTAAACCAATATTGAACTATATAGGCCGCAGTCAGTACCCCGATCCATTGTTCAAGGGTAATATCGACGATTTCAGGGTGTACAACTACGCATTATCAGCCAACGAAATTGCTCAGGTATCAGTAGTTCCTACAAATGTTGCGGGTTCTGAAAATAATTACGGAAATTGCTTGTCATTATGGCCGCTTCCTGCAAAGGATGTTTTAAATGTGAATTATTCTGCAATGAATAACAATACTTTGTCAACAATCACTGTGATTAATATGAACGGTAAAGTGGTAATGAATAAAAATATTAAATATACCAATGATACAAAACTTAATGTTTCAAACATACCATCAGGCATTTATATTCTTAAGTTATCGAATAGTAAAGAAACATTGATGAAAAAACTTATCATAAAGCACTAATACCCAAATTGAGCGATTTGGAAAGGCAAATCACTCAATCGACTAAGAAATTGTAAGCAATTCACTTTTATACTATTCACCTGCATTGTGAATTGCAACAATTTCTAAGTCGGGGTTAAGCCTAAGTAAATCGCTTTTTCCCCCGAGTCCTCGGGGTCAAATCGCTCAACTTAGGTAATAAAAAGGAACTTTGTACTAAGTTAATAAAGTGTGTTGTTGATTTACTCATTTTAACACTTGCAAATAAAAATAACTTAACAAACCGAAAAAACTTAAAGCGATGAATTGTAAAGCTATTACTATTTTGATCCTTAGCTGTTTAATGATTCTTAACATCGATCAACTAAATGCCCAAACTAATGAATATAATAACTCGTTAAATAGTTATTCATTTGATTTATTTCGTGAGACAAAAGTTGAAAAGGAAAATCTTTTTTTATCCCCACTTAGTTCTTATTATGCCCTTTTGGTTGCTTATGAAGGTTCGAGAAATAAAACGAAACAAGAATTTGAAAAAGTATTATATCTAAAAAATTCAGTTTTTTTGAAAAATGACTATTTACATAATATGGCAAGTAAATCAGATAGTTGCTATGGTCTTAAAGTTTCTAATGCAATTTGGTTCGATAAAAGTTTTAAAGTAGAAGGACAATACAGTGAGTCTGTATCAGATAAATATTTCTCAGATTTCAAGCAAACTGAATTTACAAATGTAGAGTCGGCAGTTTCAGATATCAATGGGTGGGTTTCTGAAAAAACAAATCGGAGGATAACGAAATTGTAAGTTCAGAAAATATAAATTCGGATACAAAAATGCTAATTTCTAATGCTGTTTATTTTAAAGGTGAATGGTTTAATAAGTTTGAAAAACAAAAAACAATTTCAGCTCCTTTTTTTACCAGTGTGGAAAATCAATATAAAGTTGATTTTATGAAAATGACTGAAAGTCTTCAATATTTTGAAAATGATGAGTATCAATTTATATCAAAACCATATAAAAATTCCGATTTATCGTTCTGTATAATTCTTCCTAAAAATCTTTTTGGCATCGAAGAAATTGAACAAAAGATGAATAATGATTTTTTAAAAGAAATTTTAGATAGTACATATTCAACAAAAACGTCAATTTCCATTCCAAAGTTAAAACTGCAATCAAGCTATGAGTTGAGCGATGCTCTAAAAAATGCAGGTCTAAAAACAGCTTTTACCAGCGAAGCTGAATTCGCAGGAATAACAAAAGAAGTACCGTTGAAGCTTGATCAAGTATTGCATAAAACATGGATTGAGTTGGACGAAGAGAAAACAGAGGCTGCCGCAGCGACAGCTACTGTTACGAAAATTTATGGACTACCATCATACAAGATTTTTAAAGCCGACCATCCTTTTGTATTTTTCATTTTGGATAATCGATCCAGATCAATAATATTTATGGGACGATATATTAAACCAACGTATGCAGAAACGATTGAAAAAGAAAGTTTGAATAATAATTTAGAAAATAGAAAAAATGAAAAATTTGCAATAGGTAATACGAGAGACAAAATATTGTTTGTAATTAATAAAAAGATTATATCGCAGGCTGAATTTGAAGCCTTAGACCCTGAAGATATTGAATCTATGGATATACTTAAGGGCAAGGAAGATATCGACAAATACTCGTCCGAGAATTATGATGGAGTTGTGGTAATTACACTTAAAGAAAAGATAAAAAACAAATAGCAGAATTGCGATAGCAAATCGCTCTATTTGGGTAGTAATTAATAAATACATTCATAATATACTGGAATATAAGCGGAAAGTACGTCTCGGTGATTATTCCAATGAGTTTCTGCACTGCACCTTTAAATAGGATCTTATTATTGTTTCTACAAATATTTTGCGACTAAGCTGCTAAAAAAAGGTGCAGATCACCGCAATAGTAAAGGTCAAAAAAAAAACCAATAAAATATTTCTTATTTGGGAGCATAACCCGATAGTCATTATATTATACCCTTATATTCAGCAAATGAGTGCGATATATAACTGGTGACATGAAAAGTTGTTACAATAACGAAAGGGAATGAAAAAATAGAGAAAGTGTTTTTTTTCTTTTATCACAAAATTTGCCGATACAGATAAATAGAATACGGATCATTGATTGATCCATTTTTATTTTAAAAAAAACACTATTTGAACTTAAGATTATATTTATGAGAAATTACATCTTTTCAAAATACCTCTTATTTATTGTTTCTACTGTTCTACTCTTTGGCTGTAAAGGCAAAGAATCAGGAAATGAAAAACAGGGTTTACTAAAGGACAGTGTGGAAAAGTTTATGATTAATGTGGGCGAGAAGCACCAGACCATTGATAATTTTGGGGCTTCCGATGCTTGGAGTATGCAATATATTGGGTTGTGGCCTGAAAAAAAGCAGCAGCAAATGGCCGACTGGTTATTCAGCACCGAAACCGATGAACAGGGAAATCCGAAAGGAATTGGTTTGTCGCTTTGGAGGTTCAATATTGGGGCAGGCAGCACTGAACAGGGTAAAGCCAGCGGAATTGATAACCATTGGCGCCGCGCGGAATGTTTTCTACTGCCCGATGGAACTTACGACTGGAACAAACAAAAAGGCCAGCGCAACTTTATGCAACGTGCCAAACAGCGTGGCGTTAACCAGTTTTTGGGATTCATTCTCTCATCACCGGTTTACTGGACACAAAACGGGTTGGCTACCAACACAGGCCGTGGAGCCACATTCAACATTAAAGAAGACAAATACCCTGATTTTGCTAAGTTTATGGCCAATGTTATTGAAGAGGTGGAAAAACACGATAGCATAAAGTTTGACTATATATGCCCGTTCAATGAACCCGATGGCCACTGGAACTGGACAGGATCGGGGCAGGAAGGGACAGCCGCCACAAAATACGAGGTGGCCAAAACCATCCGGTTGTTGGGAAAGGAACTCGAAGCACGAAAAATAGATACCAAAATTCTTGCGCCGGAGTCGTTCGATTACAACTGCATGTACCGGACCCACCAGTACACCAAAGCCGATAGGGGCTACCAAATCCAGTCGTATTTTTCCACAGACAGCTCTGAGGCCTATATTGGCAATGTGCCCAACGTTCCCCGTTTAATGGCGGCCCACAGTTATTGGACCAATACCCCAATTTCTGATTTACGAACCATTCGCAAAGAGTTAGGCGAAGTGCTGCAAAAATACAATGTACGTTACTGGCAAACCGAAACCTGCATTATGAGCAACGATGAAGAGATTGGCGGAGGTAACCGAAAAGACCTTACCATGAAAACCGCGCTGTATGTGGCCCGTGTAATCCATCACGATTTGGTATATGCAAATGCCTCGGCATGGCACTGGTGGCTAGCGGTAACTAATGGTGACTATAAGGATGGGCTCATTTATGCGGAACCGGATGCAACCAATATCGATGGCACTTTTACCGATTCAAAACTGATGTGGGCTTTGGGCAACTACAGCCGATTTATTCGTCCGGGAGCCGTCCGTTTGGGTGTTGATGCCTTTAACGCAAATAGCGATTCAATTCCTGAGGGAGACACCGATCCATACAGTCTTATGGTTTCAGCTTATAAAAATAGTGATGGTACACCGGTAGTGGTGGTTATTAATTATCGCGATAAAGCGAAAGAATTTGAATTGGCTTTTAAAACTGATAAGATTTCGGTATGGGAACCCTACCTTACTTCCGATTTGCCTAACTGCAACTTGGCACTGCAACCAACCATAGCTTATGGCAAAAAATTGACCATTCCTGCCCGGTCAATAATTACTTATATTGGGGATCGGTAAAGTTGAAGTCAGAAGAATATTACACCGTAAAAGAATATGAGATAGTTAGTCGCGGCGCGACTTTAAACCTTAAAACGCATAACATTCATTTTTAACCTAGTCGCACTGCGACTTTTGAAATTAGGCATGAATAAAAACAAAATTTAAATTATGAGACAACAATTAAAACATATTTTATTCATACTTATCCTGACAGGCTACACTTTGGTGAATGCTCAGGAAAAAACCGATTCAACCCTGAAGGTGTGGTTTAACTTCAATAGTTACGATGCACCTTCAACAGTGATAACCAATAACAGCGGAAACAATTTTGTGGCAACACTTAAAAATGAGGCCACCATAGCTGCCAAAGGCGGAATTGACGGGGTGTTGAATTTAGGTTCCAACAATGGGTTCCTCGATTTGGGCGCCGCGTTTGGAACCCAGTTGTTGAATACTTTAGACGATTTTACCCTAGCAACCTATATCTGTATTTCAAATGATGCCATAATTACCAATAACGGGAACTTTATATTTTCGTTCGGGAATTCGGAACAAATAGCCACCGATGCCAATGGGTGCATGTTTTTTTCGGCCAAAAGTACCCAATACGCCATCAGTTTAACCAATTGGTCTGCCGAACAAGCATTAGGTACCAACCAAGCTATGGAACAGGGAAAGTGGAAACACTTGGCTATAAGCTATAATGCAAATTCAAAAACCGTAAAAATATATATAAATGGGGTAGAGGTTGCCTCTTCAACAGAAGTTACTCTGTCTCCAAAAGCATTGGGCACACCAGCATACAACTTCATTGGTAAATCGTCGTACGCGTTAAATGGTGATGCCTATTTACAAAAAACCCTGATTGATGAATTCCGGGTTTACAACGTTGCCCTGCCCAGTAGCCGCATTGTTGAGCTTGGAGCAGCGTTGCCTGAAATGAATGCTGCCTGGTATCAATTGCAAATCAATAATTTTCTAAGCTCCATAGCCTTTACCGATGGACAACTTATAAATGCCGACATTGCCCTGCCAACGTCCGAAAACGAGATAACTATAACTTGGAATTCATCGGATCCGGCAACCATTTCAAATTCCGGCGAAGTGGTGCGCCCCGCGAGTGGCTCCAACCCCAAAGAAGTTATGCTTACCGCAACTGCGGTTAAAGAGGGCATTACCGCTGTTAAAACCTTCCGGTTGATT
Organism: Salinivirgaceae bacterium; assembly: GCA_041664345.1. Taxonomy (GTDB): domain Bacteria; phylum Bacteroidota; class Bacteroidia; order Bacteroidales; family SZUA-534; genus GWE2-40-63. The sequence goes on along the minus strand of JBAYKX010000014.1, from coordinate 34,718 downwards.
GTTATTCCTTCGCTGACTGATTCGGAAGCAGTAACTTACGATACCGAACACATTAATTTAAAAGGAAGTTTGGATAATTTACGTTCGAGTCTAGTTTTGCCGGCATCAGGTTTCGAAGGATCAACCATCGGCTGGAGTTCCAGTGTACCTGACTTGCTTACCAACGTAGGCCATCTGAATTACCTTCCTGAAAAAGGAACCGGTAAAACAAAAGTGGTGCTAACAGCAACCATTGCAAAGGGTGGCTCAAGTGTGACCCGCCTATATGATATTTATGTGGCCGAAAAAGAAGGCTTTTCAGCTTACCTGTTTGCCTACTTCACGGGCAACTCGCTGAGCGACGAAGCCCTCCGGTTTGCCATCAGCAACGACGGGTTTACATACAAAGCACTGAACAACAATAACCCGGTTCTTAGTTCCACAGCAATAAGCTCAACGGGTGGAATCCGCGACCCGCACATTTTACGGGGCAAAGACGGACAATCATATTACATGGTTGCCACCGACATGGTTTCGGCAAATGGTTGGAACTCTAACAGGGCCATGATCCTGATGAAATCAAGTAACCTGGTTGATTGGCAAACCCATGTAGTGAATATCCAAACCACTTACCCCGGATACAGTGAGCTCCATCGGGTTTGGGCGCCACAAACCATTTACGACCCAAAACAAGGAAAATACATGGTCTATTGGGCCATGCAAATTGGTACTGAACCCGATAAGATATACTATGCCTACGCCAACAGCGATTTTTCGGCACTTGAGGGTGAACCAAAAATCTTGTTCCAGAATCCAAATGGAGGTTCTACCATTGATGCGGATATAGTTTATAAAGACGAACAGTATCACCTGTTCTTTAAAACCGAAGGAGAAGGTTTTGGAATCAAAAAAGCGGTTTCGGATAGCTTGACAGGTAATTACGTGATGTACGACAAGTACCTGCAAAGTACCACCAATGCTGTTGAAGGCGGTTGTGTGTTCCGAATGTACGATACCGACACCTGGATACTGATGTACGACATGTACACCAGCGGGGCCTACCAATTTACCGAAAGCACCGATTTGGAAAACTTTTCGGTAGTAACCCAGCCGGTGCAGTTCAATTTTACCCCGCGTCATGGTACCATTATCCCAATTACCAACAATGAGGCGGCTGCCCTGATGAAGAAATGGGGCAATGTTTCGGATATCTACATTCAATCTTCCGCATCAGGCGCAATAAAAAAGAACAATGTGAGCTTCAATCAAACAGCAAAAACCATTTACCTTCCTGTTCGGTACGGAACCGATATCACCAACTTTAATCCTCAATTTTTGGCAAATGCCGGTTGCACGGTTACACCATCAAGTGGGCAGGATTTTTCAAAAGGAGCGGTAAATTACACGGCTTCCATTAACGGGCTAGGCTCCAAAACCTATGCTGTTACCGTTGAAGTTAACAACAACCCTGTTTTGGAAGGTTACTATGCCGACCCGGAAATTCTGTATTCCTATAAAGAAAAGAAATTTTATTTGTATCCAACCACCGATGGCTTTGTAGGCTGGGCAGGCTACTACTTTAAACCGTTTTCGTCGCCCGATTTGGTGAACTGGACCGATGAGGGCACCATACTCAACCTGCATACCGATGTAAGTTGGGGAACTTTCAACGCTTGGGCACCCAGCATTACCGAAAAGAAAGTGGATGGAGTTTATAAATATTTCTACTACTTTGTGGCAGCCGGAAATGTAGGTGTGGCGGTAGCCGATGAGCCCACCGGACCCTTTGTTGATTCGGGCAAAAAATTGGCCGATAATATTGACCCCGATGTGTATTCCGATACCCTTACCGGTAAAAGTTATTTGTACTGGGGAAACTCAACACTTTATGCTGCGGAACTGAATGACGATATGGTTTCCATCAACGAATCGACAAAACGCACCATTACCCCATCGGGTGGAACATTCCGCGAAGGGGTTTATGTGATTCAACGGAATGGGACGTACTATTTCTTTTGGTCCGAAAATGACACTCGGAGCCCCGATTACCGCGTGCGTTACGGGACTTCAACCTCGCCATTGGGCCCTATTACCGTACCGGCGAACAACCTGATTCTGGCCAAAGATGCTACATCAGGCATTTATGGGCCCGGGCATAACTCGGTGGTACAGATTCCCGGCCGCGATGAGTGGTACATAGTTTACCACCGCTTTACCCGCCCAAAGGGAATTACCATGCAGGGCGACTCAGCCGGGTATTTCCGCGAAGTGTGCATCGATAAGCTGGAATTTAATACCGATGGTTCGGTGAAAAAGGTAATACCTAACGTTCAGGGAATTGCCCCTGTTAAAGTTGGCGGAATTCCTGACGGCTTAAACGAATTAATCAATCCCAACGAAAAAAAAAAGGTAAAATCATTTCCACAGAATATTACCAGGTTGATGGTAAACAGGTAAAAAAAAACGACAACCTGAACCAGTGGATATACATTGAACGCACTATTTATGACAATGCTACAGCAAGTTCGAGGAAAATTTTCGTGAATTGAATACAAAGGAGATATGAGACACAAGACGTGAGATATGAGACGCAAAACAAAATTTATCGTATTGGAAATCATCACTTAGTATTTTTAAAAACCTAAAATATGCAAATTATCTGGTAATCCTTTCAGGGCAAACGCATTTTTAAATCCCTTTAGGGATTTAATATGAATAGCCCCGAGCTTCAACTCGGGGATTAAGTATTTCAGGTATAGAATCGGCGCAAGCACTGTGTTTAAATTGAAAATATATGGAAACCATGCGCCGAAAATGAGAATTTCAAATTTCGGTTCTTAAATGCGGTTGCTCTGTAGTAATAACTGTCTTTTTGATAATATTGAAAAACTAAACTATAAAAAATATGAAAATTAGAACCATTCTGGGAGCTATGGCAATTACGCTGGCAGCAACCACCACTCAGGCAAAACCACAATTTGGCCAAGCCGAACTGTTCAATAAAAACTGGAAGTTTCAGCTTGCCGATGTAAAAGAGGCAGCAGCGTCAACTTTCGACGACTCAAAGTGGCAAACATTGAACCTGCCGCACGATTGGACCGTGAAAGGAACCTACAGCCCCGATCGTGCAAGCTGCACTGGCTTTCTGCCCGGTGGCATTGGCTGGTACCGTAAATCGTTTGTTGTTCCCGAAAACCGTAAAGGCGAAAAAGTATATATCTATTTTGAAGGGGTTTATAACCGCAGCGAGGTATTCATTAATGGCACATCGGTTGGAAAACGCCCCAACGGTTACATTTCGTTCATGTACGACCTTACCCCGTCCCTCCAATTTGGGAAAGAGAATGTGATTTCGGTAAAAGTTGACCACTCGCAGGAACGCGATTCGCGCTGGTATTCCGGTTCGGGAATTTACCGCGATGCGTATTTGGTTTATGCACCACCCGCTCACATCGGACTGTGGGGAGTTTTTTTCAAGGCTACCGGCATTACCGATACTAAAGCCGAAGTTTCAATTGAAACAACCATCAATAACGAGCAACCAAAAGGTGTTACCCTGCAAATAACCCATGAAATAATTGACCCATCAACAGGAAAAGTTGTGGCAACCGCATCAAAAAAACAAACCATTGAAGCTGGTAAAAATGCCACCACAACCCAAGTTGTTGCAATTAACAACGCCAAAAGGTGGTCGCTGGAACAACCTAACTTATATACTGTACGCACCATTATTAAACAAGATGGAAAAGTAACCGAGCAGAACGAACAGAAATTGGGTCTGCGCACGCTTACCTTCGACCCAAACAAAGGTTTTGCGCTGAACAACCAATGGACTAAACTGAAAGGTGTTTGCCTGCATCACGATGGTGGAACACTCGGTTCAGCTGTTCCACGCCAAGCGTGGGAACGCCGGTTGCGTACCTTGAAGGAGATGGGCTGTAACGCCATCCGCACCAGCCACAACCCGCAATCGTCCGATTTGTACGAGCTTTGCGACGAAATTGGCTTAGTGGTGATGGACGAAGCGTTCGACGAATGGGAATTCCCCAAACGGAAATGGCTTGAAGGCTGGAATGTTGGAACACCTGGATTTGAAGGCTCGTACGACTTTTTTGAGGAGTGGAGCAGCCGCGACCTTGCCGATATGATTCTCCGCGACCGCAACCATGCTTCCATCATTATGTGGAGCATTGCCAACGAAGTTGATTATCCAAACGACCCATATTCACACCCGATTTTAGACGGAACAAAAATTAACCAGCCCATGCATGGCGGCTACAAACCCGATAGCCCAAAAGCAGAGCGGCTAGGCGGAATTGCAAAACGGCTAACTACCGTAGTCCGCGGCCTAGATACTTCGCGCCCGGTTACCGCAGCATTGGCCGGTGTTGTTATGTCGAATGAAACGGAATATCCATATACACTGGACATTTGCGGCTACAATTACACCGAAGACCGTTACACCATTGACCACGAAAAGTATCCCAACCGTGTGATTTTTGGCAGCGAAAACGGCCACAGCATGGAATCATGGAAAGCTGTCCGTGACAACGAATACATCTTCGCGCAATTTATATGGACAGGAATTGACTATTTAGGTGAATCGAACGAATGGCCATCGCGCGGATTCCATTCCGGGTTCCTCGATTTTGGAGGCTTCCTGAAACCCCGCGGCCATTTCCGTCAGGCACTGTGGAGCGAAAAACCGGTAACCTACATTGGAACATATCCGGTACCTAAGGACAAAAATAACCTGTCAACCGATGCCTGGCCAATTTGGAATTACAATGCCGGCGAAACAATTAGGATAGTGGGTTATACCAATACTCCACAATCGAAACTTCTGCTGAATGGCAAACAAGTTGGCGATGTTAAACCGCTTGACGACAAAACCGGTGTTATTTTCTGGGATGTCGCATATGAGGCCGGAACCCTAGAAATTGTTGGAATGGATGCCAGCGCTAAAACTAGTTGTAACTATACACTCCAAACATCGGCAAGGCCGGTTGCATTAACGGCTAATGCCGATGCAAAAACCCTGAAAAAAGAGAATGGAATGGCGCATGTAATTGTTCAGGTTGTTGATGAAAACGGGATTCCGGTAATGCTTGCCGACGATGAAATAACGTGTGTGGTTGAAGGCCCTGGTGAACTGTTAGGGCTCGAAGCCAGCAACAACTCCAACATGGGCAATTATTCCGATAACGTACAACGCTCATTCCACGGACGTTTGTTGGCATATATACAAACAACCGGACAAGCCGGAACGTTAACTGTTAAGTTCTCGTCGCCGTGGTTGAAAAATGCAGAAGTAAAAATTGAAGTAACCGAATAATAAGGAGATAAAAATGATAAAATACCTATTAATAACTTGTTTAATCGCAATAACATCGCATCTTTTTGCGACAGAAACCGTACTGCTCGATTTTGAATCGGCTACAGTACCGGTATCAGTGAGTTCATGGGTGAACTATTCAAAAACAGGAACCTCGGCCAGTTCTTGGGCTGCTCCTAATCCAGGTACCGATGCAATCAATGGCACCACGGGTTGTTACAAAATTGTAAAATCGGGCCAAGACCCTTACTGGACAGGCTTAGAGGTCACTTTGGCCAATTCAATCTCTATTACTTCGGCAAACCAGTTTTTACATGTATTGGTTTTTAAAAACACCGATTCAAGAATTGCCTTAACATATACCCCGGAATCGGGAAGCCAAAGTAGTGATGATTGGCAAACCAATTCCACTACGGGTGCCTGGATTGACTATATGTTGGCAATTCCTGTGGGAACCAAGTTGAAAACCTTTTCAATAAAAATAGCCGATGATGTAGGTGATTACTACTTCGACCAGATTTTACTTTCCAGTGAGGGCGCTTCGGTATCGCCTATTACCATTGCCATTGACCCTTTGTTAGAACAACAGATACTTGAAGGTTGGGGTGCCTCACTCTGTTGGTGGGCCAATGTTATGGGAGGTTTTTCCGATGTTAAAGTCAAAACCGTATGCGATTGGATTACTGATCCGGCTAAAGGACTTAACATGAACATTTTCCGTTTCAATATTGGTGGCGGCGACGCTCCGGATCATAACCACATGAGGAGCGATGGAGGTGATATGCCCGGGTATAGATTGTCGGCAACAGCCGATTACGATTGGGCTCAGGATGCCAACCAACGGAAAATACTTCAACAGTTAATTGCCTCGCGGATTGAAAAAGCCGGGGTAAACGATATTCAGTTGATAGGCTTTTCCAATTCACCTCCTCACTGGATGACCGTTAGCGGTTGCTCGGCAGGGAGTGTTGAGGGAAACGTGTGTAACCTGAAGTCGGATATGTTCGACGATTTTGCCGATTACCTCACCGATGTAACCCGGCATTATCACGATGATTTGGGGATAACCTTCAACTACATTGAACCCTTTAACGAACCCGATGCAAATTGGTGGAAAGCCCTTGGTGGACAAGAAGGTTGTTATTTTTCAAATGCACAACAAATGACCATGATCCGGGAGCTTTATCAAAAATTGGAAGAGAAAAATATGCTTTCGTATTGCCAAATTAATGCCAATGATGCCAACAATTTAGACAACGGATTAAATGCGTTAAATGCGTATAGCTCTGCTGGCGACATTGTATCCAAATTAGGACTGGTTTCGGCCCACAGTTATGGAGGCAATAGCCGGGTAGGGTTAGCCAACTGGGCACAAAACAACAATATAAAGCTTTGGCAATCGGAATCAGGGCCGTTGTATGTAGGTACTACTTACGAATCGCAAGTAATGATTATGACCGACCGCATTATTACCGACCTGCGCGATTTAAAATGTACCGGCTGGTGCGACTGGCAGCTTGGTGGCACAGGCGACCTATCCAATTCTTGGGCGCAAATAGTGAGCAATTATGACGATAATCTGAATCCAATTGCACGCAACACAAACTATTACCTGCGCATACAATTCAGCCGGTTTCTTAAAGCCGGATATACCATTATTAAATCTTCGGCAAATAATAGTATTGCAGCCATCAGTCCCGATGAAAAAGAACTTATCGTGATAATTAGTAACAGCAAGCTTTACACCCAAAACTATACCGTTGATTTATCAAAATATTCTAATTTTGGAAAAGTAGTGCAATTCCGCACACGTGCCTTGGAATCGCTCGGAGTCAAAAATTCAGAAGACCGGTTTACCATTACCGGTAATTCCTTTAATTACGATGCCCTATCGGAATCGGTGGCAACCTTTATTATTCCTATCAATCAGGGAACATCGGCCAATGAATTAAATGAAATCAAAGGAGATATATACTATTCGGGCACCACACTTTATACCAATTTTCCGGAGGTAAATTCCATTTCGGTTGCCATTTATACTGTTGTAGGGCAATTGGTGGAAACAAAAAATCACATCCCGGGTCAAGGCACAAGCCAATTCAATCTTAAAAACGGCATTTATTTGATACACACGAATGTTGGTAATAAAAAAATAACAAAAAAAGTAGTGGTTTCAAACTGAAATTGCCCAAAAATAGGGGGTTGATACAATAGCGAAACAGATTGTTACAATAGTGAAATACCAAGTAAGGATTCTTTATGAAATTTGTGGTAATTAAAATTTTTGATAACTAAAATCTAAATTTATGAAAAAACTAATTTTACTCTCAATGTCGTTTTGTTCCTTGTCGTTGTTTACAAATGCACAGGACACTTTATTTACTGGGGATATTACTACCAGTAAGTTTTCCAGAATGGACATCATTGATTGGGCCATGGGCGAAACTTTAACAAATGGGTATTATATCAATTTTGGAACAGCAGAAGCACCTGCATTTACCGAAGTTGGTACCAACCCTGTTAAAACTGGGCTCAACACTACCGACAAGGCACTACACATGGCTACAACTAAAGGCCATAGCTGGTGGCCCGACTTTTTAATTATGCAACTAACTGAACCTATTACCATTACCGAAGCAACACGTTACCTTCATGTGTTCCATTATCGCGAAAACCTTAATAAGGGTTTCAGTATCTATACTGGTAACGTAACCCTGCCAGAAGATGCTGATAAAGGAAACAAACGCTGGGATATGAATCTTAAAAAACCCGGCGTATGGGAAGATTGTGTAGTTGATTTGCATTGGTACATTGAAAATGCAACACCTCTTGATGCCGTTGGGATGCTGATGGACATGAACTGGGGTGGCGATGCCGAAGACCCAACCAATTACTATATGGATGAGATTGTACTTAACAACAGTAATTTGCCGCGCGGCCTCAATATTTTTGCTGAAACTGAGTTAAGCATCGATTTGGGTAATGAAACCTCTACCAATAAATGGGTAGGCACCACCGATTTGCGATATTCAGGAAATAGTGCAGAAATAGTTGCCAATCCGTTTACTGATTTTTCTACTGTGGCTCCATTTGATAACATTATGAAATTCCGCAAAGATACCTCAGACTGGTGGGCAGGTGGCCCCCGATTTGTGTTAAACGGATCGTTACATGTTGGAACAACAGGTTCTTCTTATTTACATGTTTTTGTAAATATTGATTCAATGGAAGTGGCCAAAGACTACTACGTGGTGCAATTAAATGCAAAAGACTTTGCCGGCAACCAACTTGACAGTGGCGATTTACTCAAATACTGGTCCGATGATTCTGGAACATGGGTTGATATGGTAATGGATGTTACATCGTTGAGTTATGTTGCAGAATTTCAGGTACGTTTTGATGTTCGTAAAAATGACCAAGATGCTTACATTAAGTCACCTAAAGGTAAATTTTACCTCGATGATTTGGTAATAAATGGTAACGCAGAACAACGCAGCTTTGGAACTGATGTAACTTCTAAAGAACTGTCGAATGTTAGTGTATTTGCTGCAAACAAAAACATAATGGTTGATGGTGAGGTTGCTGTTATTGAAGTGTATAACGTTATTGGTAGCAAAGTAGGAAGTTACGTAGCACAAGAATCAAAAACATGCATTCCAATGAATCATACCGGTGTTTACTTAGTACGTACTATCCAAAAAGATAATACTATTTCAACAACAAAAGTTTTAGTTAAATAATAGTTAGTGTTCTATTGTCTCAATTGGGGAGAGTAATTTGCTCTCCCCTTTATTCATGCCTTACACTAGCATGTTTATTATATTACATTATGGTAGTATAAATTAATACAGAAAACAGCTCTATATGGAATCAGCTTTAAAGTCCAGAAGATTAAGAAAATTTCTATTTCTGGTTACCTCTATAATAAGTCTATTAGTTGCTTACTCATGCAACGATGATTCAGAGGATAATGAATCTGCGAAACTGGTAGGAACCTGGGAGCAGACATCAAGAACAGTAGATGGTACCCCAACAATACTTGACAGTACACGGTTGGTGATACAAATTAACAATAACAGTATATGTGTACTTTACGATTCATCATATACCGCAATAAGTGCTAATAAAGTACTAATCCGCTCAGGATGGAGCTACAATAGTGGATTGTTGAATATAGCGGTGGATTTACCGGTTTCATGGACTGTAACAGCAACCGATAGTGAACTTGGTATGGAGTGCATCGGTTTTAAACAGGACGGGACCATTGCTAAAACCAGTCTTAATTTTAAGAGAATTGCAAATATTGGACAAGAATAATCAAAAATTATAATGAACATATATAAATTACTCCTTATCCTATTTTTACCCGTGGTTATTCTTTCATCGTGTAAAAAAGAGGAATTTGATGCCGGTTCAGCAATTGGTCTTTGGAAACAGGTTTCAGTTACCGAAGATGGCACTGAAATGGTACTTGCCCCTGAACAGGAAACCTGTAAAATACTGATTGAGGCTAACGGAATATGCCGTTATTACCATCAGGCATTCATGAGTTACGCAAATGGTGCAGGCCCAACAACATTTTATGGAACCTGGAGCATGCTCGACGGTGAATGGCTAAACCTTACAACCGACAAATGGCAATTTGTTCCTTCATTAACCAGCGACAGCAGCAAAGTAATAGTCTCCTATACCGATGGTACCATTGATACAACAGCTAGCGTAAAAAAACAATGGAACCGGTACCACATTCAATCAAGGTTTACCATACTGCAATTAACCGGCGACGTAATGGAGATACGGTTAAAAACCTTTGTGGGCGAAAAGAAATATGCATTTTTGTTTGCCCCCGATCCTGAAGACTTTATCGAAATAAAAACCTCAACAACAACTGACGGTTCTTACAGCCCCAAATTGGTTACCGACAACAACTATTGGATAATCCGTAAGGAGTTTCAAACACTGAAAACGTATGTTTTCACGTTCAGGCGCGAAAATTATTGATAACCAATTAAGATACTCTTATGAATAAAATCATACTTCTTATTCTAATTATTAATTTGGCATTAGGGTCGCACTTACAAGCGCAGCAGGATGTGCAAGTAAGTGGTAAAGTAACCGATTCTAAATCAAAAGAAGGCATTATAGGTATAACCGTAATAGTAAAAGGTACTACCATTGGTACTGTAACCGATTACAATGGTGAGTATTCTATGAAAATATCTGATGCCGAAGGCCAGATACTTCGATTTAGTTTTATGGGCTACAAAACGAGAGAGGAAAAAATTGCAGGCCGTAAAGTTATTGATGTTGAAATGGAGGAGGAAACCCAGCTATTGGACGATGTTGTAGTAGTTGGCTATGGTGCACAAAAAAAGGAATCAGTGGTAGGGTCAATTGCTACCATTGACAATAAAACATTGGTATCATCGCCGGTTACAAACATATCGCAGTCACTAACCGGAAAGTTGCCAGGTGTGCAGGTAGTACAAAGCTCAGGCGAAGTTGGGGGCGATGTGGCCGATGTGTATATACGCGGAATGGCTACTTGGAACGATGCTACACCAATCTATGTAGTAGATGGTATTGTACGTGCCGAATTTGCTAAAATTGATCCTAACGAAATAGCATCCATTAGCATATTGAAAGATGCTTCTGCTACAGCCGTTTATGGGGTAAAAGGAGCGAATGGGGTTATTATTATTACAACCAAACGCGGAACACTTGGAAAACCTAAGATTTCATTCACCGTTCAAAGTGCTGTTACCCAACCAATAAATATCCCTCAGCCATTAGGTGCTTATGATGCCATGTCGCTAAGGTATTTAGCCGATTGGGGGCAATTCAACAAGCGTACACCTCAGGTAAAAGGTGGTACAACTGGCTATGATCTGGCTTTGTGGAGAACTGGCGCTTCGCCATGGACGCATCCCGATGTTGATTGGGTGGATGAGGTTATGAAAAAATATTCTACACAGCAGCAATACAATATAAATGTTTCGGGCGGTACCAAGGCGGTAAAATATTTTATATCGGGAGGTTATTTAAACCAAAATGGTTTTTACAAAAACGACGATCTTACAAAATACTCCCGGTTTAACTTTAGAAGTAACCTTGATGCCGAAGTTTCAAAAAACTTAACCGCATCATTGAGCGTTGGCGCACGGGTCGAAAAATTGAATTCTCCCAACAATACCATTTGGAGCAGTTGGGACATTTATCGCGCTGCTTTCTCTTATGATGGCCGGGTATATCCAATATACAATCCCGATGGTTCATACAGTGGATCAGGCAGTAACATTGTGAAAAATTTAAATGAAGCAGCCGTTTATAAAGATGTGACCAGTACCCTTGAATCCAGTTTTAGCTTGAATCAGAAGCTCAATTTTATTACCGAAGGGCTTTCGGCCAAAGCACAAATATCGTTCGACACCCAAGGTAAAGTTGGGCGCCAGTGGACAAATTCTACGGCAGAATATGTGTACGATATGGCCACTGATACCTATCAACAGACTATCGAAGAGCGTCCTCTTTCGTATGGTGGTGTGGTTAAAAACGACAATTGGTATAAGGTTTACATGGAAGGGGGTCTCAATTACAACCGCACATTTGGGAGGCAATCTTTAACAGGGTTGTTCCTTGCCAACCGTAATGAGTTAATCCGCAATGCCGAAGTAGCTTTTGCCGACCAAGGCCTTGTTGGGCGTGTAACTTACGATTTTGATAAAAAGTATTTTGCCGAAGTGAATGTGGGCTATAATGGTTCCGAGAATTTTCCAAAAGAATCGCGTTACGGCTTTTTCCCTGCATTTGCGGTTGGCTGGATGGTTAGCGAAGAGGCGTTTATGAAATTGCTTGCCCCTGTTGTTTCAAAACTAAAGCTACGCGCATCGTTGGGTTGGGTTGGAAACGATAAATATAATGAAAACAATGATCCTAATAAACCGGTACGTTTTCTTTATCTTCAGGAATTCAATCACACCGGGGGATATACATTCGGTACCGGCGACAATTTCTATGAAGGGATTCAACAAGGCGATATTGCTAATCAGGATGTTTCGTGGGAAGTAGCCCGAAAACAAAACATAGGATTTGAAACCGCTTTCTTCAACGGATTATTTAGTTTGAATTTCGACTATTTTTTTGATTACCGGAATAAAATACTAACCGATATAGCGAATGTAAAACCTGACTACGTGGGTGCTGAATTTAAACCTGCCAACGTTGGCGAAACGCAAAATCAGGGTATTGAACTGGAATTAAGCCACACAAATAAGATATCAAGCAATTTTACTTATTTCGTTAATGGCAATTTTACCTACAACAAAAACAAAATCATAACCAAAGCCGATCCCTTGGGGTTATTGCCCTACCAAAAAGAGGAAGGCTATTCAATAGGCACTCCTAATATGTGGAACTGTATAGGTTATTTCACAAGTTACGAAGATATCCAGAACAGCCCATCGCAAATTGGGGTAAACAATGGCCTCTCCGGTAACAGTGAAGTGGTTCCTGGTGATCTTAAATTCGAAGATTTTAATCACGATGGTGTAATCAATCAAGCCGATGCTTACCGGCAAGGTTATGGAGATGTTCCCGAGATACAGTATGGTGTGACTATTGGAGGTAGCTGGAAATCCTTTGATTTTTCGATGCTGGTTCAAGGATCCACACATGCCTTGTTCATGAAACAATGGGAACTTATGTGGGCATTCTCAAACAATGCCAACGTGTTCGATAAGCACAACAATTATTGGGCGCCCGAAATTGCCGACCAAGCCGAGTTTACGCGTTTCTACGGAAAAACATGGATAAATAACGAACGGTATTATTCAACCTACGAGGCTGGTTCGGGTACCTATATCCGCATAAAAACCCTTGAGCTAGGATATACCTTGCCTGAAACACTAATCAATCGGATTAAAATGAGCAGTGCCCGCATCTATTTATCTTCAAATAACCTTTACATGTGGTCTGTTGAACAATATATCGATCCCGATAACCGAGATACCCGTGGCGGTAAAATGCCCGCTACCCGTGCTTTCAACCTAGGTGTGAATGTAACCTTTTAAATGAAATTGTTATGAGAAATACACTATATATCTTTCTTCTTTTATTAAGCTTCATTTCCTGCGACGACTTTCTAGAACGTGCACCCGATAATAATCTTGATGAAGAGGAAGTATTTTCAAATTTTGTAAATGCTTCGGCTTTTCAGGCCGATATTTACAGTGGGCTCCAAAACCGGTTCAACGCAGTTGGCGATTATCAACCGGTTCCCTTATCGTCGGCTGCCGATGAATCGGAATCGAATGCCGGTTACCACGGAACCCGGGGGTTTAATATGGGTGTTTATGATGGAAACGATGCCAACATCAACCATTATTATACCGCTATACGTAAAGCAAATTTGTTTCTGAAGAATGCATACATGATTCCTTTCCCCAACGCTCAATCAAAGGATAAAATGTTGGGTGAGGTATATTTTCTACGTGCATTTTATTATACTGAAATGCTGAAGCGTTTTGGCGGAATGCCCATTCTTACCGAAAATGACCTGTTAGTGCCGGGCGATGATTTGATGCGGCCACGCAACACCTACCGTGAGTGCTTTGCATTTATTATGGACGACCTGAAAAATGCCATTGGAATGCTGCCTGCAACTCTCAATACCAATGAGTATGGGCGGGCCACCAAAGGCGCTGCCATGGCTTTAAAAGCCCGAGTGTTGTTGTATTCGGCCAGTCCGCTTTTTAGCCAAAATGGAGGTTTGTGGGGAATGGATGGAAAAACTGATGACTGGTATGAAAATGATGGAAAAACTTGGTGGCTTAAGGCAGCCGAAGCGGCCATGGATGTGATTAATTTAACCGATGAGGATGGAGCTTTGGCTTATCAATTATACCAGACCGGGGCTGCAAATAAGGCCGACGATTATGGGCAACTATTCTTCAACCGTCGCGAACACGGCAACAACGAGGTAATTTTTTACCGACATGCAGCTCCCGTGGGTTTTAAAACGGATGAAATAAGCGTTTGGATGCCAACCGGTGCTATCTTTGGTGGTGCAGGTGCGGTACAACCTACCCAAAATTTTGTAGATTTGTTCGAAATGTCGAACGGAAGATATATCAATGAATCGGGTTCAGGATACAACGAAAACGATCCTTATACAAATCGCGATCCTAGATTCAACCAAATCATTATCCACCAGGGAAGCAGTTGGCAAGGACAAACGTTGGATTTTTCATCTGCTTCGCTTCAGTTTGCTGCAGGTACTTTTTTAACCGGGTATTTCGTACGTAAATATTTACCCGAAGAGGTAAAGCTGAACTCTTCAGCAACGGCATACCACAACTGGATATACTTCCGGTTGGCCGAAATGTATTTGAATTATGCCGAGGCCATGAACGAAGTAGAAGGTCCTACACAAACTGTGCGCGATGCAGTTAATGCTGTTCGGTCCCGTTCCGGGGTAGTCGATCTTCCGGTTGACTTAACTTCCGACATGAAATCAATGCGTAATCGCATTCAGCGCGAACGGGCCATAGAGCTTTGCTTCGAGGAACACCGGTGGTGGGATGCACGGCGCTGGAGTACCGGTGACGAAGGTGAACTTGCAACCAACTGGTTTGGCGACTCCATGGAAAAAATGGTGGTCTCGAAAGACGGAAACAATGTATCCTATAGCAGGGAGTCTTTTTATACCCGTATTTTCCAACCTCGCAACAACTTGTACCAGATTCCAATATCTGAGATGAACAAGAATCCTTTGCTCGTTCAAAACCCGGGTTATTAACTCTTTTCAGTTATCAGCGAAAAACGAAAACTATGATAAACAATAATATGAAGTCGATACTACTGGTTCTGATACTTTCTGTCATAATCAGGGGGGTTGCCATGGCACAGTACAGTTATACCATAAATGGGAAAGTAACTGACATTTTGGGAAATCCGGTGGAAAATGTAACTGTATCGGTCCTGGATGAATTCACACTAGTGGTAACCAATAGTAATGGGGAATTTACCATATCAACTGACCCCGATAAAACACTGCTGTTTAGTAAATTGGGATATAAGCAACAAACTTATAAACCAAAACAGAATGAAACAGTTGCTATAACACTTGAAAATGAGTATGATGAACAAATATTTCAAGTGGCTTATGGTACTCGTTCTAGATCGGAATTAACAGCGGCCGTTTCTACCATATCGGCTGACGATTTGGGAAAAGTTCCGGTAGCAACTTTGGGGAATGCCATTCAGGGTTTTGGTTCCGGGTTATCCGTAATACGTACTTTAGGTTCCGAACCAGGTTGGGATAACCCAATGATTTTTATCCGGGGGATTCAAACCTTTGGTGGCGGTTATCAGCCCTTGGTACTTGTTGATAATGTTGAACGGGATTTTACACAGCTCGATCCTGAAGAAATTGAATCGTTTTCCATTTTAAAAGATGCTGCAGCTACTGCCATGTATGGAATGCGGGGAGGTAATGGCGTTATTTTGGTGACTACCAAAAAAGGGTTCGTGGGCAAACCGATTATTTCATTTAAAGCACAATACGGGTTACAATCGCCAACACGCCTACCTGAATATGTTAATGCACCTGATTACGTGACCTATAGAAACATGGCACTCAGAAACGATCACAATGAGTTGACTGATGACGAGTTTAATGCGCTTTTCATGAGCGATCCTAAAAACAATCCGGATAACTATAATGGTAGCGATCCTTATTTATATCCCAATACCAATTGGTACGATTCATTTTTAAAATCGGTTGCCCCTCAACAGTCCTACAAATTGTCGTTCCGTGGTGGAAATGCCATAGCACAATACTACGTTTTGCTTGGAGCATTAAATCAACAAGGGTTATACCAATACACAGATGAAAACCCCGGATTTTCGACACAAAACAAGTTTTCGCGTTATAATTTCCGCTCATCGGTGGATGTTAAACTGACTGAAAATTTAAAGATAGGGGTTAACCTGGGTGGCCGGGTTGAAAACAGGCATGTTCCAAGTACCGGGGCTGGGAACATAATATCTTCCCTTTCAAAAAACCCAGCTTCAATGCCTATTTTTAATGCAAATAGCTCAATTGCAGGTACAGCAATATATAACAACTCCTATGGTTTGATTGCAAAAACCGGTTTTCAGGATCGGTATTCCCGGTACGTTGAAGGTACTACTACTATCGACTGGAAATTGGATGAATTGCTTGCAGGTCTTTCTGTAAATGGCCTTTTTGGTTTTGATGTTAATAAAAGTTATGCACGTTCAAAATCCCAAACATTTGCGCGTTATCAGCAAAATGTAGATGGAAGCTATACGCAATACGGTGAATCCACCAGCCTTGATTTGGCCTTTTCAGGCTGGGGCGACGATTTTGGTTTAATGATGAATTACATGTTCGGCTTTGCTTATGACCGCAATTTTGGTGTCAACCACATTGCCGCCGATGTGAAGTACATGCAATCGAACGAAACAGTGGTAGGCGATAATCCCGATTTTCGCAACCAAGGTGTTTTTGGCCGTGCAACCTATTCTTTCGATAAACGATATACAGCCGAACTGGGTTTTGCCTATAACGGGTCAGAAGATTTTGTAAATGGGAGCCGTTTTGGGTTTTTCCCTACCTTATCGGCAGGCTGGGTTGCTTCACAAGAAGCGTTCTTAGCCGGGAACCCGATTTTAAGTTATTTGAAAATCAGGGGTTCAATAGGTAAAACAGGAAATTCAAATATTGGTATCGAAGGCAGGTTTCCTTATGAACAAAAATTCAACAGCGGCGGAGGCTATTATTTTGGAACAGCATGGTCCGACGGTTCATCCGAAGGTAGAATTGCGAATCCTTATATAACTTGGGAAGAAGCTCTTTGTACAAACTTAGGCTTTGAAATAGAATTGGTTAAAAAAGTTAGCCTTGTTGTAGATATTTTTCGAAACAACCGCCAACAAATTATTACCGGGCGTTGGAATACATTACCAGTATTTATAGGTCAGGATTTACCCTACGAAAACAACGGTTCGGTGTTGAGCAAAGGGTTTGAGGTATCGGCAATCCATCAGAACAAAGTAGGTGAATTCTCCTATTTAATAAAGGGTACCCTATCGTATGCAAACAACCAAGTTACTTCCATGGACGAAGTTGCAGGCCTCAATTCTTGGGAATATCATTCTGGTCAATCTGTTTCACAAAAATGGGGGCTTCAAGTTAGCGATGACCGGTTTTTTAGCGATCAAGCCGATATCGATAGTTGGGCCAAATCATCGTATGGATCAGTACAGCCCGGTGATGTAAAATATGTGGACCAAAACGCCGATAACATTATCGATGGACAGGATTATATTCCTTTGGGCAGCCCCTGGATACCCGAGTGGAATTTTGGGCTGAACCTGGGTTGTGGGTACAAAGGGTTCGATTTCAACATCCTGCTTATAGGAGTTGCCAACCGGAGCCTTTTCATCGCCAACAATGTGTTCCTTGGTTTGCAGGATAATAGCAACATTACTTACGAAGTGGCTGAAAATGCCTGGGGTGTGAATTCCAATCCGTTATATCCACGTTTAACTACAGAGGTAAACACACATAATTATCAACCTTCGTCGCTTTGGCAAAAGAATGTGGCTTACCTGAGGGTACAAACCGTTGAAATTGGTTACACCTTGCCTAAAAAGGTAACAAACAAAGCTAATATTAACGAAGTCAGGTTTTTTGTCAATGGCTATAATTTGTTTTCATTCGACAAATTAAGGAAATACAACCTAAGTGCCGAGGTACCTGATGCGGGAGTTACTATGTATCCCGAAATTAAGGTTACAAACATTGGTGCAAGCATGAACTTTTAAAAAAGAACGAACATGAAGAATATAATAAGCATAGCATTTTTGGCAATTATTGTTTTACTTACCGTATCATGCGAGGATTATCTGGATAAAGATCCGGAAGTTGACACCCAGTTAACCTACCAAGAGATTTTCTCCGATGTGCATTATGCCCCCGGGTTCTTAAATAACATTTACAATAATTTGCCCGATGGTTATTCGCGTTTTGATGGCGCTATGCTGGCCGAGGCTTGCGACGAAGCTGTGTGTTCCAATGCAGGTGCTTCCATTAACTTGTTCAACAAGAATGCAATCAATGCATCAAATAATCCCGATGATGTTTGGAGCGGAATGTACAGCGGTATCCGCAAATGCAACATTTTTTTAAAAGAATTGGAACCCGATGGTATCATTACAAAAAGCAAGAGCATTCCAGATGAAGATGATAAAGATTATTATAAAGGACAGGCCTTGTTTCTGCGTGGTTTTTTTCATTTTGAATTGTTGAAACGCTACGGAAACATTTTTTACATAACCAAGGTTATTGATCCGTTAAATGACGAGGAAGTCTTTTCCGAGGAACAGATTACTTTCGACCAGGCCGTTGAAAAAATTGTTGCCGACTTTGATTCTGCTGCTGTATTAATGCCGGGGGCACTACCCGATACAAGCTATAGAGGCCGGCCCATAAGTTCGACACCACTGGCTTTTAAATCAAGGGTATTGCTTTATGCTGCAAGTCCACTCAACAACCCCGGCAACGATTTTTCCAAGTGGTTGCGTGCCGCAGAAGCCGCCAAAGTTATAGTTGATTCGAAAAAATACACTCTCACATCCTTATCCTCAATATTCACTTCGCCTTACAATAGCGAAATTATTTTTGCTGCGGCGGCATTTAAACGCAACAATATTGAAAAATATAACTATCCGGTAAGTTATCAGGGAGCGGGATATTTAAATCCAACTGAAGATTTGGTGCAATCTTATGGCATGGCCTCCAAAACCTATACCGGCCGTTTTATCGATTATGATCCAAACGATCCATACTCGCTTGTTAATACAAAAAAAAGGGAAGATAGGTTAAGATATACTGTTTATTACAATGGGAGTCGATTAAAAGATACCGTGGTTGAGTCTTATGTTGGAGGTAAAGACGGATTATTCTCATCGTCAACAGCTACTAAAACAGGGTATTATTTGAGCAAATTTATGGATCCGGCGTTAGATATTGTTAAAGGAGAGGAAAGCCCGCGTGGCTGGGTATTTATGCGGTATGCCGAAATTTTACTGAATTATGCCGAGGCACTCAACGAATATGATAATGTTTCAAACTTTGCCCAGATTACCAGTATTTTAGATATACTTAGAAACCGCGCTAACCTTCGACCTTTTAGTGCAGCCGATAAAACATTATTACAAAACCAAGATGAAATGCGCAAGTACATTAAATTGGAACGGCGTTTGGAATTAGCTTTCGAGGAGCACCGTTTTTGGGATTTACGCCGGTGGAAAGATGCTGAAGTGGAGCTGAATAAACCCGTAAAAGGCATGAGAATTAATTTGGCTAGTGACGGTACCTATACCTATTCTGAATTTGAAGCCGATTCGCGTGTGTTCGATCCTAAATTGTACTGGTATCCCATTCCCCGAAATGAAATTTTAAAATACCAAACTGCCGGGAAAACCATAGTGCAAAATCCAGGTTGGGATTAATATAAAACATTTTTTTTGATTAACGAACGTAATAAATTAGAAATGAAGAATATATTAACTGTTGCCGTTTTGTTTTTGATGGTTGGGTTATTTTCGTGCGAGTCTTCCGATGAAATAAGCAAAAATTTTGATCACGAGGTTCCCACATGTACAACGCTTACCCTTACCGCAAATGGGCAAACCAAAGTAATTGACGATGCCATTGTTACTAAAATGTTGTGGGGTGTTGTTCCACAAATAAACCTCGAAACAATAAGTTTACCTACCATAACTGCTACTGCCGGCTCCACAGTCGATATCAGTGTAATAATTAGCGACAATGAGGCGTTGAAAACGGCTGAATTGAGCTATTCGCCGTGGCTGTATTCAAAATACATTAACTTTGCCAACCCCGAAGGCGACATACCTTTAACCCCGCAAAGTTACACATTCACCGCCCAAATTACTGTACCTGTTGATGCGGTTACAACCCCTTGGATTGAAACCTATTATTACAATGATGGTTCATCCATAAAGTACACCCAATCATATCATAAATTGGTGCTTACTTTAGTTGATGTAAACATGAATACCCGTTCAATTCCTATTTTTGTGAAAGTGGAGTAATGGTTTGTTTTAATTGAAATTGTTAAAGAGAGGATATTCTTAATAGGATTATCCTCTCTTTGTTTTGGTACTATAATAACGATGAAAGCATGTAACTACTCAGGTACAAATGACGAATGGTAGAAAGAGAATAATGAACAATGTCAAATACCCAATGTACAATGAACAAGTAAAAAAAGGAAGAAAAGAATATCGATACCGAAAGAAATGGGATAAACAAGTATTTTGCAAATTCCATTACTTGAATATTGATAATTGTTTGTTTGGCATTGAACATTTAGTTCCTGTTTTCCCCGTAAGGAATTAACAAAAAACCCATTAAGCCAATTCTACAATACCTCATTCCCTAGTGGCAATAACAATTTTAGTTTATGGGTTTTTTTTATTTACTTTGTGCACCATTTTAAATGAATGGAGAAACTAAATTTTAATACATTGTATTTTTCACAGTTCCGAATGCCAAAACCCTCAAACCTAGTTTTTTAAAACCCAATTGTATATGACCTCTGGAGGTTCCATTGCATCAAACCAAAAACAACACCTTCTCGATTTGCGATATTTGCAAATGGCCCGTATTTGGGCTGAAAACTCATACTGCGACAGACGCAAAGTAGGAGCTCTGCTGGTTAAAGACCGGATGATAATATCAGATGGATACAATGGCACTCCATCGGGTTTTGAAAACAAATGTGAAGACGAAAACGATAAAACCAAGCCCTATGTTTTGCACGCTGAGGCCAATGCTATAACAAAAGTTGCAAAATCAAACAATAGCAGTGAAGGAGCAACGTTATATATCACTACTTCGCCTTGTTTGGAATGTGCAAAACTAATTATTCAGGCAGGAATAAAACGGGTAGTCTTTTCTGATGCATACCGATTACAGGACGGGATTGAATTATTGACCAGAGCAGCGATAGAAATAAAACAAGTTGAAAGTTTATAAATTATGAGTACGTTAAATAAAATATCAAGGGTGGGAATGCCTTTGATAATTGCAATTGCTATTATTTTGGGAATGTATATTCAACATAATATCGATTTAAGAAAATTTAAGGGAAACAATTCATCCATTCAGGCGGGCAATAAAATTGACGCTGTATTGGAATATGTTGAAAAAGAATATGTTGATACGATAAATATTTCGCAGATTATTGAAAATACCATCCCTAAAGTTTTAGAAGAACTCGATCCACATTCAATTTATATTCCAGCTGTTGATTTGCAGGCGATGAATGAACCACTTGAAGGAAATTTTGATGGTATTGGAGTACAATTTAACATTCAAAAAGATACCGTTTCTGTAATAAAAGTTATTGAAGGTGGACCCTCTGAAAAAGTTGGGATTCGTGATGGCGATAGAATTGTAAAAGTCAATGATTCATTAATTGCCGGCGTGGGTATTACCAATGAAAAAGTAATGAAACTACTCAGAGGGAAAAAGAATACCAAGGTTAATGTGAGCATTTTGCGAAGAGATGAAGCCAATTTAGTAAACTTTACCATTACCCGAGATGCAATACCTTTATATAGTGTAGATGTTTCATACATGATTAATGATAGTACCGGATATATTAAACTTTCAAAATTTGCCCGCACTACCTACAATGAATTTTTGGAAGCCGTGGCTAAATTGAAAGCCAAGGGAATGACAAAACTGGTTTTCGATTTGCGAGGAAACAGCGGAGGATATATGGATGCTGCCGTTAACATTGCTGACGAATTTTTGCCAGAAGGTAAGCTGATAGTATATACACAAGGTAAAGCTAGGCCGCGAAATAGTTATTACTCCACACACCGAGCTTCCTGTGCTGATTTGGGTTTGGTTGTTTTAATTGATGAATGGTCGGCATCGGCCTCTGAAATTGTTGCTGGCGCTATTCAAGATAACGATAGGGGACAAATTATAGGTAGAAGATCGTTTGGAAAAGGGTTGGTACAAGAACCCGTAATGTTTACCGATGGATCGTCAATAAGACTTACCATTGCCCGCTATTATACACCTGCCGGAAGGTGCATTCAAAAATCATACAGCGATGGTCAGGAAAAATATTACGAAGACATTCATCAACGGTATGTAAACGGTGAGTTCGAAGAAAAGGATAGCATTCCATTACTTGATTCGTTGAAATATTATACATCAAGCGGACGTGTGGTATATGGTGGAGGAGGAATAATGCCCGATGTGTTTGTGGCTGCTGATACTACCGGTTATTCCGAATATTACACTAAATTGAGTCGCAAAGGGTTAGAATATCAATTCTGTTTTGAATATACCGATACCCATAGAAATTTGTTATCGAAATTTAGAACGGCACAGGAAATTTCAGTTTATCTTGATAAAGAAGAAATACTTTCGCAATTTGTTTCCTTTGCTTCGAGTCATGGGTTGTCAAAGGATCAGGAAGGGCTCAAAATATCGGGTAACATCATTAATTATCAATTAAAAGCATTAATTGCCCGCAATATTCTTGACAATGAAGGGTTTTATCCCATCATTCAGGAAATTGATAAAACCTTACTGGAAGGAATACGTTTAATTAAAAATTAATTATAAAAAAACAATATGACAGAAGTTTTAAAATCAACAGTCCCTTTTAAAATTGCGGACATTAAGTTAGCCGAATGGGGAAGAAAAGAGCTTGATTTAGCTGAAATTGAAATGCCGGGATTAATGGCTTTGCGACAAGAATATAAAGGAAAAAAACCTTTGGCCGGAGCAAAAATTATGGGGTCGTTGCACATGACCGTTCAAACAGCCATTCTTATTGAAACGTTGGTTGAATTAGGTGCCGATGTCCGCTGGGTTTCGTGCAATATTTTTTCAACTCAGGATCATGCGGCGGCAGCTGTGGTTGTAGGAAAAAATGGAACTATTGATAACCCTAAAGGAACACCTGTTTACGCTTGGAAAGGCGAAAACCTTGAAGAATATTGGTGGTGTACCGAGCAGGCATTACACTGGCCTGATGGAACCGGTCCAAACCTGATTCTTGATGATGGAGGCGATGCAACTATGTTAGTAGTTAAGGGTGCTGAATTTGAAACTGAAGGAAAAGTTCCGGCATTTAATCCCGAAAAAGATTCAGAGGAATGGGGAGTATTCTTGGCTTTGTGCCGTAAGGTAATGGCTAAAGAACCCAATTGCTGGACTAAAATGAGGAGCCAAATCCGTGGAGTATCGGAAGAAACAACTACTGGTGTTCATCGGTTATATCAAATGGCTGAGCAAGGCAAACTGCCTTTCCCGGCAATCAATGTTAATGATTCGGTAACCAAATCGAAATTTGATAACCTTTACGGATGTCGCCATTCTCTAACTGATGGCATTATGCGTGCTTCGGATGTGATGCTTGCCGGAAAAGTAGCAGTAGTTTGTGGTTATGGAGATGTGGGAAAAGGAAGTGCACAATCACTTCGTGGACAAGGAGCCCGGGTAATTATTACTGAAATTGACCCGATTTGCGCATTACAAGCTGCCATGGAAGGTTTTGAAGTGAAAACCGTGGAAGATGTGGTAACTTATGCCGATATTTTTGTAACAACTACTGGCAATAAAGATATTATTACTGCAAAACACATGAGCCAAATGAAGAATATGGCTATTGTGGGCAATATTGGCCATTTTGACAATGAGATTCAAATGGCTCAGTTAGCAAAAATACCTGGAATTGTTCGTACCAATATTAAGCCCCAATACGACAAATGGACGTTTAAAGACGGTCACAGCGTTCTAATTCTGGCCGAAGGAAGGTTACTGAACTTGGGTTGTGCCACCGGTCATCCAAGTTTTGTAATGTCGGCTTCATTTACAAACCAAGTATTGGCTCAAATTGAATTGCACTCACAAAAAGGTAAATACCAAAATCAGGTTTATACCTTGCCCAAGCATCTCGATGAAAAAGTAGCTCGGTTGCATCTCGATAAATTAGGTGTTAAGTTAACCCAGTTGACTCCCGATCAAGCAAACTATTTGGGAATTCCTATTGAAGGACCGTATAAATCGGATCATTACCGGTATTAGACCACAATAATTCATATAGTGAGGGTTTGACTCCTTGAAAACGAGAATTTTAGAAAAAATGTAAGTTTTAGTCAAGCCCTCACTTTTATAGGGAGTTTGTTGCTCCCTTTTTTTTATTTCGAAGGGTTGGCAATTCGGGCAAACTGCATCCAACTGGTGCGTTCGGGCAGTTCGGTTAATTCCGATGTAACATTAATTCCACATTTTTCAGCAAAATACTTATGAAAAGCCAGCGATGGAGTTAATTCCGGATGGAAAACGGTTGCCAAGCATTGGTCGCTTTCGGCAGCAGCAATGTAATCATCAATATGGAGCAATGCATCCACCCCTTTCCCGACATCGGTTATTTTTGGGGCACGTATAAATGTGAGTTCCATGTCCATTTTTGATACCTTCGGAATATTAACCTGAGTATTGAAACTATCAATTTGGTAACCAAAAGCATTGCGGGCAACAGTAATATCCATAAGTCCTAATTGAGGTTGGTCGCCTTCAATATGCTTTGCAATTAGAATTGCTCCGGCACAGGTTCCCCATATTTTCATGCCATCGGAATAAGCGGCTTTTAATTTTGGAGTAATATCAAAAATGTTAAGTAGCCGGATTAAGCAGGTACTTTCACCACCGGGAAGGATTAATCCAGCCAAGTCGTCCAATTGTTCCGCTACTTTTACCCTTACGGGCTCAATGCCTAGTGCCTGCAAGTGAAATGCATGTTCATGTACACCTCCTTGCAAATCCAAAATTCCTATTTTTTTTCGTATTTCCATTTAATGTTTATCGAAAAAAACCTGACAGTAATTAAATTCCATCAGGTTTTCAAATATGTTAAATTATAATTGTTAAGATTTACCAACCGCGTTTGGCAATTTTATCTTCTTCTTTCATGGTTGAAATACCAATGCCTACCATTGGTTCGCCAATACCTTTTGAAGCTTCCATTACCTTAATGGGGTCGTTAAAATAAGCGGTAGCTTTTACAATGGCACGGGCTCTCATTGCCGGATCGCCTGATTTGAATATACCAGAACCCACAAATACCCCATCGCAACCCAATTGCATCATCAAAGCAGCATCGGCAGGGGTAGCAATACCTCCCGCAGCAAAATTTACTACTGGTAAACGACCTAGTTTGCGCACTTGCTGTGCAATGTGGTATGGAATACCATTGTTTTTACAGAAAGGCATTACTTCAGCTTCGTCCAAACCACAAAGGATGCGTATGTCGCTATTCATCTGGCGCATGTGACGCACAGCTTCTACTACGTCGCCGGTTCCGGCTTCGCCTTTAGTACGAATCATGGCAGCTCCTTCGGCAATCCTACGTGCAGCTTCACCCAAATTGCGGGCTCCGCAAACAAATGGTACCTTGAATTTCGATTTATCGATATGATTTTCATCGTCGGCGGGAGTTAGCACTTCACTCTCGTCGATATAGTCAATTTTTAATGCTTCCAAAATTTGAGCTTCTACAAAATGTCCAATACGGGCTTTGGCCATTACCGGAATAGAAACCGTTGCCTGAATTTGAGCGATCATTTCAGGATCCGACATACGGGCAACACCTCCATTGGCGCGAATATCGGCCGGAACGCGCTCCAGCGCCATCACAGCCACAGCTCCCGCTTCCTCGGCAATCTTTGCTTGTTCAGGGTTTGTTACATCCATTATCACCCCTCCTTTTAACATCTGCGCAAGCTGAGCATTCAGCTCAAAACGATTATTTTCCATCTCACAATTAGGTTTATATTTCGGCGCAAAATTAGTTAAAAAAGATAAAGAATTACAATTTATATAGCATGGATTTACTGGATGCAAATAAACGTTGATAAAATAACTGTTAAATTTTAAACACTTCGCTCCGTAAGGTTAGTTTTTGCAGCATTTTCATAGTTACTTCCACGCCAATACCCGATTTGGTGGGAACGTTCATAGTGCCATTTCAATTAATACAGGTGCCTCTTTCTTAAAACCCGTTCAAATTCATTACAACGGTTGGTATCAGCAGTAAGAATCCCAAAAAGAATAAAATCAATATCAACGGCCAAACCCAACGAACCCATTTCTCGAACGGTATTTTAGCAACACCCAAAACACCCATCAGTACAGCGGATGTGGGTGTAATCATGTTGGTAAAACCATCGCCGAACTGATAAGCCATAATGGTAGCCTGACGCGAAACTCCTATTAAATCGGAAAAGGGAGCCATAATGGGCATGGTTAACGCCGCTTTGGCCGAACCGGATGGCATTACTAAATTAATGAGGGTTTGAATACCATACATAATACTTAAAGAGGCATATTTTCCAACATTCTGCATGGTTCCGGCTATACTGTGAAGCATGGGATCAATTACCTTACCATTCTGGAGAACAACAATAATTCCTCCTGCTAGTCCAACTATTAATGCTGCCGAAAGAATATCTTTAACTCCTGCTAAAAACAGATCAGTAATTTTATTGGGCGAATAATTCATGGCAATACCACTGGCTATGCCCATACCAAAAAACAGGGTGGCAATTTCCATCACATACCAATGATAGCCCATAACACCCACAATCAAATACAAAATGGTAAAAACGAATAAGTTCAGGATAAAAAAATGAACCGATTTACGAAGTGCCATATAACTTGAAAATGCAAACAGTACGGTTAAGAAAGGAACTATGGGCATTACCAATTTGGCCTGACCAATGCTCATGATGGACTTGGGATGATAAAATGAAAACAATCCCATAACTAAAACAAGTATTCCAAAAGTAACCCATGCGGATTTTGGTGTTTCATAATTGATTTTACTCTCATCCGTCGAATTTTTATGGCGCCAGTAAGCATCATCTTCATAAACCAATGATTTGGTGGGGTCTTTTTTAATTTTAGCGGCATACCGCAAAATAAAGAAAATGCCCACGGCTGAAATCACCACCCAGCTAAACAAACGGTATTCAATGCCAGAAAACAGAGGAACATCGGATAAACCCTGTGCAATACCAATGGTAAAAGGATTCAAGGTAGCTCCGGCAAAACCCAGTCCAGCTGCAATAAAACACAAGCTTACGCCTACAATGGAATCGTAACCCATGCTAATAGCCAACGGAACAAAAATAATAATAAACGCAATGGTTTCTTCGCTCATGCCAAATACAGAGCCAAAAAGACTGAAAACAATCATAATCAAAATCATGATGATGTTGTTAACCCCGATTTTTTTTAACCACCTAATCCGTTCCAGTTTTTTGGTTAAATTCAGAAACGCTATAATGGAAACATCAATGGCTTTGCTTTCATTCATAATCCAAAAAGCACCGCCAATTAATAAAATAAAGATGATGATGTCGGCCTTATCGACAAAACCTTCGAACAAGGCAGAAAATATTTGCCAGGTCTGCGGCTGATTTCCAACTATTTGATAGGAATCGGGTTCAATTATGGTTTTTGAACTACCATCGGGTAATACCTTCTGAACCCGGGTGAATTCACCACCTTGAACAAACCATGATGCGACTGCGGCTATAACTATTAATGCAAAAATGATGACAAATGTGTGGGGGATTTTCCGTTTTTGCGACATGAAAATAATGAGTTTATTGATTATTCTTAGCTAAAAAAGAGCCCAGATATATTACTGAGCTATAAAGGAGTATCAGATTTTCATTACATATAAATAATTATCTTCCTTCATTTGCATAAAAGCTTTAAGGTTCAACCAGGCAGGGCATATTTACAAAGCCTTAACCGATTGGTACACATACCCGCAATTTAAACATTTCCACTATATATTGCCGTCTTTCATAAACACTTTATCTTCCAATATATTCTGCAAGAGTTTTAAATAACGGCGTTCATGTTCTACTCTTACTCTGACTTTCATCATCCTTGCGGAACTGGGTTCTGATTGTAAATTGTATTACGGTTCGGAGTGCAATTTGGGTTGAGGGTAAGCCAGTTGGAGGTTTGCACGTACATATTATTTACCAAATAGGTTTGGTTTGGTATCTCTTTTTGATAATGGTCACGAAACAGGGCAACTGCATTTAAGAACCGAAATTTGAAATACCATTCTCGGCGCATGTATTGTACATCATTTCAATAAATCTAAACTGCTTGCGCCGATTTTATACTGCAAATTCATATACCCCGGCTTAAAAGCCGGGGCTATTCATGTTAAATCCTTTCAGGATTTTTTTAAATGCGTTTGTACTGTAGCACGAAACAACACTTGGTACAGATGTAACGAAAATTAATATCTTTGAAAAAAAAATACCATGAACATTCATTTTTTAAAAGATAGGACTGCACGTTGGTTTATTGTAATTGTGTCATTTATTTTAGGTGCTTTTCTGGCGGCGGAGCTTAATAACGGGCGGTTTTGGTTAAATGATTTTAAGGTATTTTATTTGGCTGCAAAAGCATTATTAAACAATGAACAGGTATATGGTGTGGCTTTTGGATTAGAAGGAGGTTTTTATAAATATTCGCCTGTTACACTCTTCTTTTTCATGCCATTTCAGCTTTTTTCATTTCAGGTTGCTGCCATATTGCAATATATAATTATATCAATTAGTACCATTGCAGCAATATTAATGTTAAGGCAAATGGTAAATGAGAAATATATTGAATATAACACGAAAAAGATTCTACCTCTGGTTGCTGTATTTCTTAGCATTTTGATTCTTCTTGGACGCGAATTGCACCTTGGCAACACAAATATGATTTTATTGATGTTAATAATTTATGCATCGAAACTTTTATTCGAAAAGAAGGAAATAACTGCCGGAGTTGTAATAGCTTTGGTTATATTAACAAAACCTTATTTTGTAATTTCCTTTATTCCATTATTGTTTTTTAAGCAATATAAAGTAATCATTAGTGGGTTTATTACCGGGGCAGTTTTAATAATTATTTCCTTTTTTGTATTTGGCTTTGAAAAAGGTTTTGGATTATATTCCGAATGGATGCAAACACTTTTCCTTCATTCATCAAATTGGTATGTAAATTATGATATCATAGGGTTACTACACCTCTACTTTGGGGTTGAGTTAAAAGCTTCGGTAAATATTTATATGTTTTTTGGTATATCGCTGATTCTATCAGGTCTAATATTTTGGATGCACCAGCGCGCTCAAAAAAAGGAGGTTAATACCAACGATGGATTATCGTGGATGGTGATGAATATTTTTATTTTAGTAGCATTAGTTCCAAGTTGTTTAGGCACCGATACGGAGCACTTTTTGTTTTCATTGCCAATTTTGGCAATGCTTATTTTTCAGTTAACTGTTTATCCAAGGCCAATTTATATAGCATTCATGGTAATTTTGGTGTTTTTATTTGCTGGAAATTCATCGGATTTAATAGGCAAAGCATTATCTCAAAAGTACGATGAATATGGAGTACTGGGTATTGTAAATCTAATTTTTGTGGTGATAACTATTTATCTTTATACAGCAAAACGGAAAATCTGGAAGAATTAAAGCAACTATTTTTTAAGTAGTAGGCCATCACAAAAAAAAAAAAGCCCAGATGCATTACTGGGCTCCATTAAAATAAAATATCTAGTGCGTTAATAATTCTCTTCCTTCAATTGCATAAAAGCTTTTGGGTGCAAACAGGCTGGGCAGGTTTCCAAAGCTTTAACCGATTCGTAAACATATCCACAATTCAAGCATTTCCACCACACTTTACCGTCTTTCATAAACACTTTATCTTCCGATATATTCTGCAAAAGTTTTAAATACCGGCGTTCATGCTCTGCTTCTACTTTGGCAATCATTTTAAATGCAACAGCTACTTCAGGGAAACCTTCTTCTTTGGCTATTTCTGAAAACTCGGGATACAGGGCAGTCCACTCTTCGTTTTCACCTTCGGCGGCAGCCTTAAGGTTTTCGGCGGTGGTGCCAATAATTCCAGCCGGATAACTGGCTGTTATTTCAGTCATTCCACCTTCCAAAAATTTAAAAAACCGTTTGGCGTGTTCTTTTTCTTGATTGGCTGTTTCCTGAAAAATAGCGGCAATTTGTTCGTAACCTTCTTTTTTTGCAACACTAGCAAAAAACTCATAACGGTTCCTGGCTTGCGATTCGCCGGCAAAAGCTTTTAATAAGTTTTGCTCTGTTTTTGATCCTTTTATTGTTTTTAACATGATGTATATTATTTTATAAGGTTAAATTTCAGTAAAGAATTCTTTTTCAGCAGAGCAGACCGGACAAACCCAATTCTTGGGTAAATCGTCAAATTTTGTGTCTTCAACAGAATCATCGTGAATATGTCCGCAAAGGGTGCACCGGTGCCGACCCGATTTGGTGGGTTCCTGTTTGGTTTCAAATTTCGATGGGTCAATGTAGGTTGGGGCATTTTTGGGTGCCACTCCTTTTAAAACCTGCCGATAAAATGCGTAAGTCAAAGGGTCTTTTGAATCATCCAATAGCTGAGCATTCATTAATTCACCAATAAAGAGCCAATGGGTTCCCACATCTATTTTTTGAATTACGTTGCATTCCAAATAGGCTATGCCTCCATTAAGGATGATGGGAACACCCGTTTCACCATATTTGACGTCCATACCGGAAAGTTTGTTGAAATCGGAGCCACTTTTATAGCCAAACTTACTGATTATTTCAGGGTCGGTTTGCGGGTGCAACACTGTAACTGCAAAACGTCCCGTCTTTTCAATCAATTGACAGGTAAAGTTCTTTTTATTGCAACTGGCCGCAAAAACGGCGGGTTCTGATGTAACCTGAAACACGGTATTTGAAATAAACCCGTTTCCACGGATTTTGTCGCCGGAGCTTACCACATAAAGTCCGTATGTAATTTTAAACAGTGCTTTAAAATCTATCATAAAAAATGAATTTAGTCAGAGTATATGTTAGTCAGGGCTTGACTAATTTCTGCCTTTTTCGTCAATGTGCTGTTTTTCAATAAGTCAAACCCTGACTTGCGGATAATCGGTGTATAAATATAAGGATTTTTTAAGATGTATTTATCGAAATACACCAACGAAAAATATCAGGATGCATTTAAATCAGTATAAATCTGATTCTAAATGCATCCTGGTTTTTACTACAAGGAAGTTGACAAAAAACAAAAGCAATTAACTAGGGTCAATTTCAGTATCAGTAGCGTCGGCTACTTTTTCGTCAACAACTATTTGGGGGGTAACTTTAACTGCTTCGGGTTTCTTAAAAAGCTTTACTTGAACGGCCGTTGGACCTTTTTGTCCGGGCACTACTTCAAAGGTAACCATGTTGTTTTCCTTAATTTCTTCCAATAAGTTGTTCACGTGTACAAAAACACTTTCCTGTGTTTCCATATCGCGAATAAAACCAAACCCTTTTGAATCGTTAAAAAAGGTCACTACCCCTTTTCTTATGGGGTCGGCTTTTTCAGAGGCATCGCGTTTAGGGATACTAATTACAATATCTTCCAATTTAATATCCTGCTTCAGTTTAGGATCAGGAGGCGTTGAGGTAAGCATTCCGTTTTCATCAACATAAGCATAATTATCTTCCAGGCCACCTTTTTTCTCATTGTCTTTCCGGGCCAATTTTTTCTTTTCTTTTTCTTTTCTTTTTTTGTCTTTTTTGTTTTTGACTTCTTTTTTGTTAAATGATTCTTGAGATCTACCCATAGCTTTATTTTTGTTTAGTTGTTAATTATTATACCAATTAGTTGCCTATTAATATTCTAAAAATGTGTGTTTTCCGTGCAATAAGTGTTTTAATTTCAATAAACTGCGACTCTTTATTTGTCGGATGCGCTCCGATGACATATCGTATTTTATGGCAATGTCGTGTAACGAATACATGGGAGTACTGCACAATCCAAACGACATGGTCAATATTTCGGCTTCCCGCAAACTCAACTTGCCTAAAGCCCTAAATACATTAGTTGATAGCGACTCATTCAAACTGTGGTTATCCGGTGCTGGTATATTTCCTGTTTGAATAACATCGTACAAATTGAACTCATTATCGCTATCTGATGAAAGGGGCATATCAAAAGAGACATGACGTTTTTTTATGTCATTGGCTATTTTTACCTCTTCGTTACCCAATTCAAGATAAGCGGCAATTTCATCATCGGTTGGTTCTCTTTCATATTCCTGTTCTAAATAAGGAATAGCCCTGGTAATTTTATTAATCGATGAAAGTCGGTTTAGCGGCAAACGCACAATACGGGTTTGTTCAGAAAGCGCTTGAATTATTGACTGGCGGATCCACCACACGGCATAGGAGATGAATTTAAAACCGCGGGTTTCGTCAAATTTGCTGGCTGCTTTTACCAGACCACAATTCCCTTCATTAATTAAATCGGAAAAAGGCAACCCCTGATTTTGAAAATGTTTAGCTACCGAAACTACAAAGCGCAAGTTTGCAACAACCAGTTTATTAAGAGCAGTAGTATCGCCACCCCTGATACGTTCCGCTAATTCGGCTTCCTCTTCGGCTGTAATCATCGGATATTTGTTAATCTCCTGAAAATAGCGATTAATAGAATCTTCGGAACGATTGGTTATTTGTTTTGTAATTTTTAGCTGCCGCATTTACTTCTTTTTTGTACTCTTTCCTGTTAGTTAGCAATCAATTTTTCATTCGGTAGATTAATAGTATGATTTAAAAAGGTGAGCCGTGATGAACTAAAAGAGAGAGGGATATTAGTAAATATAAGCGCAAATTCTTAAATCTGAATTTCTGGCAAGTTACGCTTTTATTTTCAGGTTATACTATTTATCTGAATTTTTGGAATTTAGGATACTATAAGTGCCATTTCAAATCAAACTCAAAAGAAGGATTGGAAGAATTGTTTCAAGAAAAACTAAACTTTCAACAACTATAGGCTATAACTATAACCCAAATTTAACATCATAGATAAGACATAATGATAATCTAAAAAGTAGCCATATTTTGATGAAGGCATACGGTATTCAAAATCAGCTTTCATTGTGAGCTGTGAACGCTGATTGATACTATACCGGAATCCGGTACCAACCATAAACCCATATTGATAAGTCCTGAAATTGCTGCGAATTTCAGAGGTTTCAGTTTTAACCAGTTCACCATCAGAAATAAAAGAAACAATATTGTGAATTTTGTAGCTTGGATTTATAATAATCACATTATTGTATCCAAGAGAAATCAAGGGATGAAATTTACTTCCAGGAAAAGTAAAATCCACAATCAATGGAATGCGAAGAATGGAATAGTTCATATCAATGCGACTTATGCCCTCGTAAAATAAACCGTTAGTATAATCGCCATAAAAATCATTGGTAGAATAATTGGCTCCTATTGTGTAGTTCCATGCTGCGCGGCTAATTATTGATGAAAATCGGAAATTAACCCCAACCACAGGTTTTGTATCCATTGAATAGTCATTTGATGTTTGAATACCCATCCAAGAATTAATAATTCCTAAGGTTGGTTCAATATAAATATGTCGTTTAGTAGATCGGGAATAATCAATGCATTCATAGTCATTGCAAACGCTTTCGTGATAGTCTTTTGTAATATTTATAAGCGATTTGTAATCAAAATTTGTATTTTTTATTTTATCACTCATTTCCGGACTATCCTGAAAAGTATAGTTCAAGACTCCAATATATTGATTTGAGTTTTGCACATATACTCCTTCTTTTCGATAAATTTCTTTTTTGTTGTTGTTTAACCGATAAAGGGTGCCATCTTTTTCTAAAAAGAAGTATTCTTTTTGAGATTCCTTATAATAGTAAAGATCAACTATGCCATCGAGCAAAAACTCTAAAAACACTT
Source organism: Salinivirgaceae bacterium (assembly GCA_041664345.1). Lineage (GTDB taxonomy): Bacteria > Bacteroidota > Bacteroidia > Bacteroidales > SZUA-534 > GWE2-40-63. The sequence continues at coordinate 466 of JBAYKX010000014.1, read as the reverse complement.
TTCTCAAAGTGCTATCGAGTTGAATGTTTTTTGAGACATAATATTTGCTTTCTTCAATTCGATAAGCTAGTAAATCCTCAGGTGAGAATATTTCAGAGCTTGCTTCCAACGATTTTTTAAATTCACATTCTTTACTGTTTTGGGTATTCGATTTTAGATTAATAGAGCCATAAATAGTATCATTGGAAAAGGTAATTATATAACCTTTTTTATAATCATTTTGGGCATTTGAATAATTAAACGTTAGCAAAGCAATAATTACGGTAAAGAATAAAAGTGCATTTTTCATATACAAATTGAAGTTCAAATTGAGGAAAATTTTGTTTTTAATAGATTTATATATTACCTAAATTTCTAAATTGAAAATTACACTAACGGTAATTTCTGTTTAATCTTCGTTCTTGTGAATTTTTACAAAGTTTGGCTGCTCTTTTTAATTTAAGAGAAGGCTTTGTTGGTGGTTTTT